>NZ_PRDA01000025.1 GCF_002964845.1 Thermus tenuipuniceus | reverse complement strand
CCCCCGCCGGTCCAACCGGCGCAACACTGAATGTACCAGGCAGGGGCATTTCTGTCAAGATGGGGGCATGCTGGACCTCTTGGTGGTGGTCCCCCATCCCGACGACGAAAGCTTTGGTGCCGGTGGGGCGCTCCTCCTCGCCAAAAGGGCCGGGCTCAGAACGGGCATCCTCACCCTCACCCGAGGGGAGGCGGGGAGAACCCTGGGGCTCTGCCCACCTGAGGAACTGCCCTGGGTGCGGACCCAAGAACTTGAGCGGGCAACGGAGATCCTGGAAGTGGACTTCCTCGAGGTCCTCTCCTTCCCCAACGCCCTACCCCAGGCGGTTCACCTGGAGTACAGGGGCCCTAAAGAGATGACGGGGGAACCCCGCGGCCTGGCCTCGGGGAAAGGCCTCCTCGACCACCCCGAGGCGGAAGCGGCCATCCGGGAAAGGCTTCTTGCCCAAAGGCCCCGCTATGTCCTCACCTTTCCCCCTGACGGCATCAACGGCCACCCCGACCACGTGGCCACGAGCCGCTACGCCACCAAGGCGGCGGAGGGCCTGGCCCAGGTGGTGTACTTCGTGCGGCCCGAAGGCCCCTGGCCCGTCACCCACCGCCTACGCCTACCCGAATGGGCCCTGGCCCGAAAGCTCAAGGCCCTGGCCCAGCACCGGACCCAGGCCCTGTCCCTGCTGGATTTCATGGAAAGGTATCCCGAAAGGCTCTGGACGGAAACCTTCCACCTCCCCGGAACGGAGGGCACCCAGGAGGGGCCATGGTGGTAAAGCCCCTGGACCACACCGCCGACGTGGGGTTCCTCCTGGAGGCGGAAAGCCTCGAGGGCCTCTTCCAGGCCGCCCTGAAAGGGCTTCTCCAGGTGATGTTCCTCTTTCCCCCAGAAAGGGGAAGCCGGCGCAGGCGCCTTTCCCTGGAGGCGGAGGACCTGGAAACCCTCCTGGTCCGCTTCCTGAACGAGCTCATCTACCTGATCCAGACCAAGGGCTTCGTGCCCGGGAAGGCACGGGTACGGGTGCAAAAGGAAGCCGGGGGCTACCGCCTCACCGCCACCCTTTGGGGTGAGCCCTTCCAAGAGAGCTTTGGCTTCCAGGGAGAAGTGAAAAGCGCCACCTTCCACGGCCTGCAGGTGAGCCGGGAAAACGGGGCATGGAAGGCCCAGGTGATCCTAGACGTGTAGAGCGGAAAGACCCGCCCGCACCCGGTCCAAAAGCCCTGCCGCCACCAGGCTCCTGGCCCGAAGAAGGGCGTTTTTCACCGCCAAAGCGTCGGCGGAACCGTGGCCGATGAAGACCGCCCCCTCCACCCCCAAAAGGGGCATGGCCCCATACTGGGAGGGATCCACCTTCTCCTTCACCTTCCGCAAAGCCCCCCGGGCCAGGAGGGCCCCCAGCCGGGCCAAGGGACTCGAGGTGAGGGCTTCCCTGATCCAGCCGAGGAGGACCTTAGCCTCCCCCTCCGCCAGCTTCAGGACCACATTACCGGTAAAGCCGTCGGTGACCACCACCTCCGTGGTGCCCAAGAAGACGTCCCGCCCTTCCACATTGCCGAAAAACCGCCCCCCCAAGGCCCTCTTCAGAAGGGGATAGGTTTCCAGCACCAGGGCGTTGCCCTTCCCCTCCTCCTCGCCAATGGAAAGAAGGCCCACCTTAGGGTCCTCAAGGCCGCTGGCCTCGGCGTAGGCCAGGCCCATGGCGGCGAACTGCACCAAGAAGGAAGGGCGGCAGTCGGCGTTGGCCCCCCCGTCCAGGAGGAAGGTGCGTCCCCTTTGACTGGGGAACTCCACCAAGAGGGCGGGCCTTTCCACCCCCTTGACCCGCCCCAGGGTGAAGAGGGCTGCGGCCATGGTGGCCCCGGTGTGGCCCATGGACACCACCGCCTGGACCTCGCCCCGCTTCAGAAGATCCATGGCCACCATGATGGAGCTTTCCCGGCGCTTCCTCACCTCGGTGGCATGCTCCTCCATGGGAATCCAGTCCGGAGCATGGTGGACGGGCAAGGAAGTCCCCAGGCGGGCAAGCTCAGCCCGCAGGCGGGCCTCCTCCCCCACCAGAAGAACCTCCACCCCCTCCTTGGCGGCCAGGAGGGCTCCTTGGACCGTAACCCCGGGGGCCCGGTCCCCCCCCATGGCGTCCAGGGCGATCCTCATGCGCTGGCAGGGAGGTGCTTCTGGATTTTGGCCTCAAAGTTGCGCTTGGGCTGGGCCCCCACCAGGACCTCCACCGGCTGGCCGTTTTTGAAGAGGATCACGGTGGGGATGCTCATGACCCTAAAGCGCATGGCCGTCTTGGGGTTTTCGTCCACGTCCAGCTTGGCCACCAAGAGTTTCCCCTCGTACTCCCTAGCCAGCTCCTCCAGGATGGGAGCGATCATGCGGCAAGGAGCGCACCACTCCGCCCAGAAGTCCACCAGGACCAGGGGGTGTCCGCTTAAGGTCTGGTCAAAGTTGGCGTCGGTAACCTCAATGGGCTTCGCCATACCCCATCACTTTAAAGCAAAACCCCGGGGGCATACACCCCCCGGGGGCAACCCTTTGGGTTAGCGCTTTTTCTTGCCGCCCTTCTTGCCCCCCTTGCCGCCGAAACCCCCGGTGCCCCGGAGGAAGCTTTTCAGCTTGTTCTCAAACTCGGGGGACTGCTTGGGCAGGCGCCTGGGCCTGGGGGGTGGGGCCCCTTCTGGGGCGGGGGTGAGGTCCTTGATGGAAAGGTCCAGACGCCCCTTGGCGTCCCGGCCCTTCACCATCACCTGGACGATGTCCCCCTCGTTGAGGAAGTCCCGCACGTTCCTCACGAACTCGTGGGCGATCTGGGAGATGTGCACCAGGCCCTGCTCGCCCCCCGGGAGCTCCACAAAGGCGCCAAAATCCGTAACCCGCACCACGCGGCCCTCTACAACGCTTCCAGCTTCTAGCTCCACTTTCCTTCTCCCTTTGCGCGGCTAGGATCCGCGATGCCCCCACTATAGCACAAAGGGCCGCACCCCCCTTCGGTCCAGGGGGGCGAGGAGCTCGGCAAAGGTGCGCCCGAGCACCGGGTGGCGCCCTTCCGGGATGAGGTCGGCCAGAGGCACCAGGACGAAGGCCCGCTGGTGAAGCCTGGGATGGGGCACCTCGAGGCCCTCCTCCTCCAGGACCCAGTCCCCGTAGAGCAGGAGGTCCAGGTCTATGGTCCTCGGCCCCCAGCGCTCCTTCCGCTTCCGCCCAAGGCTTTGCTCTATCCCCAGGAGGCCCTCCAGGAAAGCCCGGGGGGAAAGCCCCGTGTCCACCTCCGCCACCAGGTTCAGGTAGGGGGGCTGGGGTGGGCCCACGGGCTCGGTTTCATACACGGGGGAAAGGCGCAAAAACCGGGTCTCGGGGAGCCGGGAAAGGAGGGAAAGGGCCTGTAAAAGGTAGCCTGCCCGGTCCTCGAGGTTGGAACCCAAGCCCACATAGGCCAGCACCTCCCCAGTCTATCCGTTGACAAGGTGGTCCCGCCCCCCTACCCTGAAGGGGAGATGGCCACCCGGGGCAAAACCTGATGGGGCCTGGGAAGCCTGGCTTCCCGGGCCCGCCCGGGGGTTTTTCTTTTGGAGGTGAGGATGGTTGGGGTAAATGTGGACTGGCGGACCCTTCTGGAAGCGGAAAAGAGCCTGGACACCGGCGTCTACACCAAGCACGACCTCCTTTTGGTACGGGGGCAAGGAGCTCGGGTCTGGGATGCCGAGGGCCACGAGTACATCGACTGCGTGGGGGGCTACGGGGTAGCCAACCTGGGCCATGCCAACCCTGAGGTGGTGGAGGCCATCAAGAAGCAGGCGGAAACCCTCCTCTCCATGCCCCAGACCCTGCCTACCCCCACGCGGGGGGAGTTCTACCGCACCCTGGTAAGCCTCCTTCCCCCAGAACTCAACCGGGTCTTCCCCACCAACTCCGGCACCGAGGCCAACGAGGCGGCCATCAAGTTCGCCTGGGCCCACACCAAGAGGCGGAAGCTGGTGGCCGCCATGCGGGGCTTCTCCGGGCGCACCCTGGGAAGCCTTTCCGTCACCTGGGAGCCCAAGTACCGGGAACCCTTCATGCCCCTCTTGGGCCCCGTGGAGTTCATCCCCTTTAACGACGTGGAGGCCCTGAGGAAGGCGGTGGACGAGGAAACCGCGGCGGTGATCCTCGAGCCCGTGCAGGGGGAAGGGGGGGTGCGCCCCGCCACCCGGGAGTTTTTGGAGGCGGCCCGGGAGGTTACCCGGGAAAAAGGGGCTCTGCTGATCCTGGACGAGATCCAGACCGGCATGGGACGCACGGGAAGGCGCTTCGCCTTTGAGCACTACGGGGTGGTGCCCGACATCCTCACCCTGGCCAAGGCCCTAGGGGGCGGGGTGCCCATCGGGGCAGCGGTGATGCGGGAGGAGGTGGCGAGGAGCATGCCCAAGGGGGGGCACGGCACCACCTTCGGGGGGAACCCCCTGGCCATGGCCGCCGGGGTGGCCGCCCTGCGCTACCTGGAGCGTACCCGGCTCTGGGAACGAGCGGCGGAGCTTGGCCCCTGGTTCATGGAGAAGCTACGGGAAATCCCTTCCCCCAAGATTCGGGAGGTGCGGGGCCTCGGCCTCATGGTGGGCCTCGAGCTCAAGGAAAAGGCTGCTCCTTACATTGAGCGCCTGGAACGGGAGCACCGGGTGCTGACCCTGCAGGCAGGCCCCACGGTGATCCGCTTCCTTCCCCCTTTGGTTATCGAAAAGGCGGATCTGGAGCGGGTGGTGGAGGCGGTGCGGGCGGTACTCCTCCCATGAGCGTCAAGGCCTTGGACCCCGTGGGGTTCCTCCAAGGGGCCCTGGAGATCCCCTCCCCTTCCGGGGAGGAGCGCCTGGTGGCGGAGTACCTGGCGGAGGGGATGGAAAGGCTGGGCCTTAAGGCCTTTGTAGACGAGGCGGACAACGCCCGGGGACAGGTGGGCCAAGGGCCCATCCAGGTGGTCCTCCTAGGGCATATCGACACGGTTCCTGGGACGGTTCCCGTTAGGCTGGAGGGGAACAAGCTCTTCGGCCGCGGGGCGGTGGACGCCAAGGGCCCCTTCGTGGCCATGATCTTCGCCGCGGCGGGGCTTTCCGAGGAGGCCAGAGAGCGCCTCACCGTCCACCTGGTGGGGGCCACGGAGGAGGAGGCCCCAAGCTCCAAAGGCGCCCGCTTCGTGGCCCCCAGACTCAAGCCGGACTACGTGGTGATCGGCGAACCCTCGGGTTGGGAGGGCATCACCCTGGGCTACAAGGGAAGGCTTCTGGTCAAGGCCCGGCGGGAGAAGGACAACTTCCACTCCGCCCACCACGAGCCCAACGCCGCCGAAGAGCTCATCAGCTATTTCGTGGCCATCAAGGCCTGGGCCGAGGCCATGAACGTGGGGCAAAAGGCCTTTGACCAGGTGCAGTACACCCTGCGGGACTTCAAGGTTCACCCGGCGGAGCTCAAGCAGGTGGCGGAGATGTTCTTTGACCTGCGCCTCCCCCCCAGGCTTCCCCCGGAGGAGGCCATCCGCCACCTCACCGCCTACGCGCCCCCCACCATTGAGCTGGAGTTCTTCGGCCGGGAGGTGCCCTACCTGGGCCCCAAGGACACCCCCCTCACCCGGGCCCTGAGGCAAGGGATCCGCAAGGCAGGCGGGAAACCCGTCTTCAAGCTGAAGACCGGCACCAGCGACATGAACGTCCTGGCCCCCCACTGGAGGGTGCCCATGGTGGCCTACGGGCCGGGGGACTCCACCTTGGACCACACCCCCCACGAGCACGTGGAGGTGGAGGAGTTCCTGAAAGGGATCGAGGCGCTTAGGGAGGCCCTCGAGGCCCTGGCCCGAACCAGTCCTCCAGGTTGAGGGCAACCTGGTAAACTGCTGGCGTGGTTCCATTCTGGCCGCCCCTGGCCCTGGGGCTCCTGCTGGCCCTGGCCATCTTCCCCCCTACCCGGGTCCTCAGCGAGGCCCTGCTCCTGCCCGCCTTGGGGATGGGCGTAGGTTTGGCCCTTCTCCTCAAGGGCTCGAGGTGGATCGGGGCGGGGCTCCTGCTGAGCGGGCTGGGGGAGGGGTTCTTGGCCCTGGGCTCCCCCCTGGCCTACCTGGCCTACGGGGTGGCCTACCCCCTTCTGGCCCTGGGGGTCTACCCCCTGGCCCGGAAAGGGCGCCCTGGACCCACCCTGCTCCTGGTGGCTCCCTTGGCCCTGGGGCTGGTGTGGGTAGGAATAACCTCCAAGGGGGGCCTCCCCTTCGCCTTCCTGGACACGGCCCTCCTCCTTTTGACCGGCTTTGCGGGGGAGAGCGCCCTGCGGGGCGAGGGAGGAACCGAACGGCTTCTCCTGGTTTCCGGCCTCTTCCTCTTCGGGGTGGCCGACCTGGCCTACCTGGAGGTGGCGGGGGAGGGTTATGCCCTAGGCCACCCGGTGCACGCCCTCTACGTGCTGGCCTACGGCCTGGCAGGGTGGGGCGGGCTAGGGACCCTGGTACCCCAGCGGGGAGCCCTGGGCGGCCTGGCCGCCGCCTGGACCCTCCTGCCCCCCTTGGCCGCCCTGGCCCAGGCTCCGTTGGGCTTCCTCCTCGCCACCTACGCGGGGGTGTTGGGCAATGTCGGGCTTCTCCTGGCCTGGGAAAGGACCCGCGCGGTCATGGAGGCCAGGACCCAGCGCTGGATCCGCTTCCTGGAAGACCTGGCCCGCCTCTCCCCTCGGGTGACCCAGACCCTGAGCCCGGAGGCGGTCCTCCTGGGAGCCTTGGAGGCGGCCCGAGCCCTCTTGCCCCAGGCGGTGGGCCTCGAGGTGCGGAGCCGGCGGGGGCTGGTGGGGGAACGCACCCCCCATCGCCTTTCCATCCCCCTGAACGGGGAAGCCGCCTACCTCTACCTGCGCAGCCTCCCGGAGGAACCCCCACCCCCAGGCTTCCTCGCCCTCCTGGGGGAGCGCCTTCGGCAGGTGCTAAAGCAAGTGGAGTGGGGTGCCCTGGCCCTCACCGACCCCCTCACCGGGCTTTTGAACCGCAGGAGCCTCGAGGCGGAGCTCCCCAAGCTCCTGGCCCTGGCCCGGCGCTACGAAGCCCCCCTTAGCGTGGCCATGCTGGACATCGACCGCTTCAAGTGGGTGAACGACACCTACGGCCACCCGGTGGGCGACGAGGTCCTGAAGCTCCTGGGCCGCATCCTCCAGGCCAGCGTGCGCCGCGAGGACCTGGCGGTGCGCTACGGGGGGGAGGAGTTCCTCCTCTTCCTCTACGGGGCCGACCACCTTGCGGCCAAGGAGGTGGTGGAGCGCATCCGCTACCGCTTCCGCCACCAAAGGGTGGACCCCATCCCCTATCCCCTTACCCTCTCCGCCGGCATCGCCGGGGGGGAGGTTCCGGAAAGCCAGGCCCAGCTGGAGGACTGGGTCCTCAAGGCCGACTACGCCCTTCTCCGGGCCAAGGAAACGGGCCGGGACCGGGTGACCATGGCGTAAAACCCCGTTGCAGCCCTCGCCGTAACGGGGTCTTGAGGACTCTAAGCCGCTACTTCTTGGGCATCATCTTGGCCATAAGGCCTTCCAGGGCTTTCATGTCCTCGTTCAGGTGGCCGAAGGCCTTGCCCAGAGCCTTGAGAAGGAGGAAAAGCACCCCCAGGGCCTTCTGCACCTCGGGGTCGGAAAGCTGCTTCAGGATCCCCGTCAGGCCCACCCGAGGAGGGTCCCGCATCACCTCGGGGGTAAAGGTTTCCCCCAAGCCCCGTTGCAGGGCCGAGGCCATCATGCCGATGGCGGCGGGCTCTATCCGGGAAAGGATGTCCAGGACATTGGCCCCATGGGAGAAAAGCCTGAGCACCTGAGGCTCCATGAGCATCCCCAAGCCCTCCCCGAAGTTCTCAGAGAGGTGGCCCAGGAAGGCCAAGGCCCCGGATTGTTCCAGCTTCTCCAGGGTATCCGCCAGCTTCTCCAAGGCCTCCGCCTGGTCCAGGAAGCGGGCCAGCAGGGAAACCATCTGGAGGTTCTTGGGCTCCATGAGGAGGCCTAGGTTCTCCGCCAGGGTTTCCCCAGCCCCCACCTGGGCTAGGAGGCCTAGCCCGCTTTTTTGCAGCACCTCCTCGATGTGGGCTAGCCTTTCTTCCACCGTAAGCGTCTTTTTTTCCATGGTCCCCCCTACTCGATCAAGGTGGCGAACCAGAAGCCCTCGAAGAGCATCTTGGTCACCCGGACCCACTTGCCCACGGCCATCACGCCACAGGAAGGCATGCCGGTGCCCGCCAGGAGCTTTTCAAAAGAGCACTGGGGCAAAAGGGCGTTGTCCCCGAAGTCCATGATGCACATGGCCACGGGGTTGAAGGGCTCGCCGATATAGGCCCCCTTGAGGTCGGAGGCGATGACCCCGGCCACGTACTCCCCCTGGAAGTGGGCCACCACCCCGGCGGGGGGCAGCATGAGGGAGGGGTTCACCGTGTCCCCGATGACGAAAACGTTGGCGAATCTGGTGGAGCGGAAGGTGGCCTTGTTCACCTCGGGAAAGCCCTGGGGCCCCGCGAGGGGGGATTCCCGCACCACCCGGTTGGGGGCGAAGGGGGGCGTGAGGATGAGGAGGTCGTAGGCCAGCTCCCTTCCGTCCTTGGCCCTGACCTTGCCCCCCTCAAAGGCCACCGGTTCGAACTCCCCGTGGAAGGCGATGCCCTTGGAGCGGAGGATCTCCATGACCTTGCCCGAGATCGCCGGGCCCATGCCCGCCAGGGGCAGGGGATTCAGGTGGAAAACGTCCACGCTGCTCCTCTCCCGTACCCCTTTGACCTTCAGGGCAAACTCCACCTGCCCTGCCACCTCATAGGGCGCAGGCGGGCAGGGGTAGTAGGGGGAGGAAACCCCTACCACCACCCGCCCCCCCTGGAAGTTCTTGAGGGCCTGCCGGAGCCTCAAGGCCCCCTCGAGGCTCCAGGGGGCGTAGCTGTCCTGGGCAGGGGAAGGCAACGCCTCCGCCCCCAGGGAAACGATCAGGTAATCGTAGGAAAGCTCCCCGGCGCTGGTCTTCACCCGGTTGTTGGCGGGGTCTAAGGCCTCCACCGTGGCCTGGAGATAGGTGATGCCCCGTTTTTCCAGGTTGGCCAGGGGCCTGCGCACCTGCTCGGGCTCCCGCATGCCGAAGGCCACCCAGGGATAGGCGGGCATGAACTCGTGGTAGGCGTTCTTGTCCACCAGGGTGACCTCCACCTCCCTCCCCAGGAGCCTTTTCACCCTGTTGGCCGCCACCAGGCCGCCCGAGCCGCCTCCCAAAACCAGAACCTTCGTCGCCATCTTCCACCTCCCGGGTACCCTTACCGCGTACCCCTAAGTCCAGGATGCACCCATCCTCTTTGTGAAGGTAGGTGCAAATGCCCCGCCCTCTGGGCGGGGCCATCCCCGGTTTAGAGAATCCTCAGGAGGGGTTCCGCAGGCGCTGGAGGAAGAAGAGGCCAAGGCCTAGGAAGCCCAGCACCTCCCCGATCCCCACCCCCCGCCCCAGGGCGGGGAGCACGTACCAGGCCAGGTGCAGAAGGCGGAAGAGGGGAATCCAAAGGGCCACGGGCAGGAGATACCGGGCCTCCCGCTTGGGGAGGTTGGTGAGGAGGTAGAGGAAGGGAAGGAAGAACCCCCCCACCGCCCATAAGGCGGCCACCGTGCCCCAAGGGCCTTCCAGGCGCTTCAGGTAGAACTCCACCTCATGGGGCAGATCCCCTCCCCAGATGATGATCAGGGTGGTGGCCTCCACGTAGATCCAGATGATGGAAAGGGCAAGAAGGAGGTTGGTGTGGTTCTGGGCCTGGCCCATGAGGGCGGGTGTCCCCTTGCGGGCCGCCAGGGCCACGGCCACGGCCAGGGCTAAAACCGCTGCGGAAAGAAGGAGGATGGCCCCAAAGGAGGCGGAGTAGAAATGGGCCTCGAGGGCCATGAAGAGGTCATAGGTGAGGAAGGTGGCAGCGGCAAAGACCAGCGGCAACCCCCAGGCCCCCATCTCGGAGCGGTGTTCCCCGGGTTTCAGCTTCAGGAGGACCCAGGAAAAGAGAGCGAAGAACAGGACGTAGCGAAGGAGCATGAAGGGGGCGTTCAGGTACCCCGAGCGGTGGGCCAGGATGGGGTCCAGCATGGCCCCGGGCCGAGCCCAAGGGAAAAGCTCCGGCAGGAAGAG
Organism: Thermus tenuipuniceus; assembly: GCF_002964845.1. GTDB lineage: Bacteria > Deinococcota > Deinococci > Deinococcales > Thermaceae > Thermus > Thermus tenuipuniceus. Next base: position 41,205 of record NZ_PRDA01000025.1, on the reverse strand, counting down.
GAAGAAGGGCAGGCCCAAAAGCCCCATGAGGGGAAGGAGGCGGGCCAGGGGATAAAGGTAAGGCTCCAGGGGAATACCCCAGCGGCTCCTTAAGGCGTTGTGCAGGAGGAGCACCAGAAGCGCCCCCAAGGAAAGGAGAAGGAAGAAGGCAAAGGGAAAGTAAGCGGCCGGAGCCCCAAAGAGAAAGGCCAGCGCATAAAGAACCAGGCCTAGGAACAGAAAACCCGAACGGCTTGCCTCAATAGACCTCTGCATTGATCACCTCCAGAGGGCAGGCCTCCTCCTGCAGACACCGCTTGATGTAGTGGGCGATGAGCCAGCGCTCCCTCTCCGGGATGCGGCTCTTATAGGAGAGCATGCGGCCAAAGCCGTTGGTGGCCGCAAAGTAGAAGTAGCCCTCGGGCATGGCCTTCACCCCCGGGTCCAGGAAGGAGCGGGGCTTGGGCATCCCCAAGGGGATCACCCGCCCATCCCCTTCCCCGTTTAGCCCGTGACAGACGGCGCAGAAGGAGCGGTACAGGACCTTGCCCCGTAGAAGCTCCCCATCCGTAAAGGCGTAGGGGTTGTCGGCGAACCCCCCCTCGGGCTTGAGGCCGGTGCGCACCTCCAGGTTCAGGTTCTCCCCGAAGCGCACCCGTTCCGGGGCCACCTGGACCTGCAAGGGTGCTTCCCGGAAGGGCTTCACCTTGGGCTGGTCCCACATCCAGCCGCAGGCGGAAAGGAGGGGGAGCAGGAGAAGAAGCCACCTAGTCACGCCGCACCTCCTCCACCTCCGCACCCAGTTCCCGAAGCAGGGCCCTGGTGCCCTCCAGGTCGAACCGGGGATCCGTGGCGTAGACGAAGATCCCGTACTCGTCCAGAAGGACCCGCACGTACTCCTTGGCCCTCACCGCAGGGTGGGCGGCCAGGGGGAGGCCGTTCATGTACAGGAGGAAGAGGAAGATCCCCACGGTAATGGTGAGGATGGTGAGCTCGAAGGTCACGGGGATGAAGGCGGGCCAGCCCAAAAGGGGCTTGCCCCCGGCGTTGTGGGGGTAGTCCAGGGTGGTGTAGATCTGGAGGAAAAGCCCCAACCCCACCCCCAGAACCCCTAGGCCGAAGGCGATCCAGGGGATGCGCCCATCCCCACCCAACACCTCTTCTATGCCTTCCACCGGGTTGGGGGTGAGGGCCTCGAGGTGGCGGTATCCCTTTTCCTTGAGCACCCTTAAGGCCTCTAAAAGCCTTTCCGCCGAGTCAAAGTAGGCCATGAGTCCATACAACATGGGCCCCTCCTAGTGCTTTCTCAGGCGGTGGAACAGGTGGACCATCTCCGCCACGGCGATGGGGGGGAAGATGCGGATGAAAAGGGCAAGGCCGAAGAGGAAGAAGCCGATGGTCCCGAGGAAGAGGGTCCAGTCCACCCAGGTGGGGTAGTAAAGGTGGAAGTTCCCGGGCAAGAAGTCGTGGGACAGGCTGATGATGACGATCACGAAGCGCTCCAGCCACATGCCCACGTTAGCCAGGATGGAGAAGATGAAAAGCCAGGTGAGGTTCTTGCGGAAGCGGGGGAACCAAAGGGTCTGGAGAAGGACCACGTTGATGAGCATCATGGCCCAGTAGTAGGGGGCGTAGGGGCCGGTCATGCGCCAAAGCTGCTGGGCCCACTCCGCGGGCTCCCCCGCGTACCAGGCGATGAAGATCTCCAGGAGGTAGATGTAGGCCACACCGAGGCCCGAGGCCAGGGTCACCTTGGCCATCCAGTCCAGGTGGCGGTCGGTGATCACCCCCTCCAGCCGGTACCACTTCCTGAGGGGGATGATGAGGGTCAAGGCCATGGCGAAGCCCGAGTAGATGGCCCCCGCGGCGAAGAAGGGGGGGAAGACCGTGAGGTGCCAGCCCGGCACCAGGCCGTAGGCGAAGTCCATGCTCACCACCGAGTGCACGGAGATCACCACCGGGGTGGCGAGGCCCGCCAGGAGCACATAGACCGCCCTATAGCGCTGCCAGTGGACGGCATTCCCTGTCCAGCCCAGGGAGAGCCAGCCGTACAGCTTCCGCCGCCAGCCCTTGCTCCTCTCCCTGAGGAGGGCCAGGTCCGGGATCAAGCCCAGGTAGAGGAAGAGGGTGGAGATGGTAAGGTAGGTCATGATGGCCAGCACGTCCCAGGAAAGGGGGCTCTTGTACTGGGGCCAGAGGGCCATGTGGGTGGGGTAGGGCATCACCCAGTAGAAGAGCTGGGGCCGGCCCATGTGGATCAGGGGGTAGGTGGCCGCCGCCAGCACGGCGAACAGGGTCATGGCCTCGGTGACCCGGTTCAAGGAGTCGCGCCAGTTCTGGCGCATGAGGACCAGAATGGCGCTGATCAGGGTCCCGGCGTGACCGATACCGATCCACCAAACGAAGTGCACGATGTCAAACCCCCAGGCCACGGGCTGGTTGATACCCCAGGTGCCAAGACCCTTCACAAAGGTGACGAAAAGGGAATAAAGCCACACCAGGGTAAGGGCCGCCCCCACGGCCACCACCACCCTCCAGGGCCTGGGGGCTGGCTTCTCTACCGGTTCCAGCAGCTTTTCCACCAAGGTCTTCTCCGTCCACTCCCCCTGGATCAGGTCGTGGTCGGGATGGGGTTCTTTATGCGCCATGCTCCCCCTCCTTTAGCTTGGGATTAGGGTTTTTCAGATGGGCCAGGTAGGTGGTGCGGGGCCAGGTGTTGGCCTCCTCGAGGAGGGTGTAGTGCCGCCCCTCCTTGCGGTGGGCCTGGATGGGGTCTTCAGGATCCAAGAGGTCCCCGAAGTGGATAGCCTTCCCCGGGCAGACCTCCTGGCAGGCGGTCACCACCTCCCCGGTGCGGACCTTCCGCCCCTCCATGGCCGCCTTGGCCCGGGTGGTCTCGATGCGCTGCACGCAGTAGGTGCACTTCTCCATGACCCCGCGGCTCCGCACCGTCACCTCGGGGTTCATGAGGAGGGAAAGGGGGCTTTCCTTGGCCTTACGGGGGTCCCCCTTGCCCACGAAGGCCTCCCCGTAGGGGAAGAAGTTGAAGCGCCGGGCCTTGTAGGGGCAGTTGGCGGAGCAGTACTTGGTGCCCACGCAGCGGTTGTAGACCATGAGGTTCAGGCCCTCGCTGGAGTGCTCCGTGGCCGCCACCGGGCAGACGGCCTCGCAGGGAGCCTTCTCGCAGTGTTGGCACATCACCGGCTGGTGCACCACCCCTTCCTCGGCGAAGTAGCGGTCGATGCGGATCCAGTGCATCTCCCGCCCCTTGGCCACCTCCTCCTTCCCCACCACGGGGATGTTGTTCTCCACCTGGCAAGCGAGGGTGCAAAGCCCACACCCCAGGCACCGGCTTAAGTCCACGGTCATGGCCCAGGCGTGCTCCCCTTGGGGCCAGGGGGGATAGAAGGAAACCCGCTTCTCCTTGTGGGCCTCCATCTCCAAGGCCCTTTTTTCCTCCAGGACCTTCACGGCCTCCACCTCGCCCAGATACCCGTGGTACTGGGTGGACACCAAGGGGTAATGCCGGCCCGTGGCGGCCACCTCCATGGGCCAGACCACCCCTTCGGGGTGGAAGAAGTGGGAGAGGGGAGCCACCCCGCTCCCCTTGGGCAGACCGGGTAGAGGCCAAAGGGGCAGAAGGGCCTCCTTCCCTCCCGCCTTAACCCGTAGGAGGGGGCGTTTGGGATCCGCCCGCCGCTCCCGGGCCCGGATGTCCGCAAGAAGGCCCAGGGCCTCGGCATCCTCCTCGCTTAAGAGCAACGCCCCGTCCCAGACCAGGCGGCTTAGGGGCCTGGGAAGCTCCTGCAAATAGGGGTTGTCCCGGTAGCGCCCATCGTAAAGGCTGGCGTCGGGGCGCAGGGTAAGCTCCCAAGGAGCCTCCTTCCGCAAAGGGGGAAGGCGGCCTTCCAGACCGGGGCGCACTTCCATGGGCACCTCCCGGGCCTCCGCCAAGGGCCTTCCCTCCGCCAGGGCCCGCTTCTCCTCAGGGGAAAGGGCGGGAAGCTCCTCCCCCAAAAGCCCTGCCAGCACCTCCTCCAGGGTTTTCCCACCCCAGAGGGGCTGGATGAGGGCCTGGCTGGACCAAAGCCGCCCCTCGGCATCCCGGTGCTGGCCCGAGGCCTCGAGGGGATGGGCCAAGGGAAGGCTCCAGGAGGCCGCCTTGTTGGGGTACAGGGAAAGCGCTGCGGAGAAGGCCTTGCCCGAGAGGCTGGGCAAGGGACCCTCCGCCGCCCACACCAGGCGCTCGGCCCCCTCGGCCTGCTGGAAGGCTTTGGGCGTGGCCGCCTCCTTCTCCGGAGGCTCCACATAGCGCACTGGAGCCTTAAGGACCTGGTTGATGGCCATGACCAGGGCCTGGGCCCCCGGGGAGAGCTGGGGCCCGGCCAGGACCACCCCGCCCCTTTGCAGGTCCTCCGCCAAGGCCGGGAGAAATCCCCCGTAGTCCAAGGCAGGGGTCCCCTGGACCACCCCCAGGGTCTGGGCCAGAGCCAGGAGGAAGGCCTCCACCTGGCTGGGCTTTAGGGCCAGGCGGTGGTCGGCCATGCTCCCCAGAAGGCTGGCCCCGCTTTCCACCGCATAGATGCGGTTCATGGGTGGAAGGCGCCTGCGGCTTAAGGCCTCCCACCAGAGGTATCCCGCCGGGTGCTCGTGCGCCTCTACGTCCAGGAGGAGTACGGTTTCCACCTTCTCCGGGGCGTAGACGGGCCAAACCCTTCGCCCGAAGGCCGCCTCCGCCCCCAGGTAGACGTTCTCCAGGCTCCAGGCCTCAAACCGGGCTACCCGGAGGTTGGGGAAACGGGCCTGGGCCCTTTCCAAAAGACCCTCGAGGCTGGGGGAGGTGGTGCGGGGAAGGACCAGAAGGGTTTCCCCCTCCGCCAAAGCCTGCCGCCAGGCGGCATAAAACCCCTCCCAGTCCGGGGCCTTGCCCTGGCGGGCCGGATCGTATAGGGCGTAGAGGCCCGCCAGGGGGTAGGGGCTCATGGCCCTCTCCAAAGGCGCCATAAAGAGGGGCCTTTCCTGGTAGACCTTTACCCGCACCGGCTCGGCGAAGCCGGCATGGGGAAGGGCGGTGACGAACTCCGCCTCGCCCCCCTCCACCACCCACTCCGGCTGGCGCACATAGGGCACCCCTTTCCGCCGCACCACCGGGGTACAAGCGGCGAGGGACAAAAGCCCCAAGGCCAAGAACCCCCGCCGGGTCACAGGGCCAAAGGGGACGTCCTCCTGGAAGGGTTCCCGCTCCAAAGCTTTCTTATAACCGCGCGGTTCCTTCATGAAGCCTCCTAGCGGTGACAGGTGTTGCAGCCGGTCAGGGCCTCCGCCGAACGCACCCGGTAGAGGGCCCGCAACGTCTTGCCCAGCTCCGGGTCCGGGGTATAGGCCATGTTGAAGACCTGCTCCTTGGGCCTCAGGCGGGCCTCGGGCTGGCGGTGGCATTCCAGGCAGAACCTCATGGTGAAGGCCCAGGGCTGGCGGACTACCGCCATCTGGTCCACCCGCCCGTGGCACTCCGCGCACCCCACCCCCTTGGCCACATGGGCCCCGTGGTGGAAGTAGACGAAATCCGGCAGGTTGATGACCCGGTTCCAATGCAAGGACTCCCCGGTTTCCCAGCTCTGCCGCACCAGGGCCAGGTTGGGGCTATCGGGTTTGACGAAGGTGTGGCAGGTCATGCAGGTTTCCGTGGAGGGAAACCCGGCGTAGGCGGCCTTCTCCGCTGCCCCATGGCAGTAGCGGCAGGAAAGGCCCAGGGCCCCCGCGTGCAGGGCGTGGCTGAAGGGCAGAGGCTGGCTCACCGGCAAGGTGCGCTGCTCAAAGCCCCCCACCGCCAACCCAGAAAAAACCACCCCCAAGAGGGCAAAGACCCCCAAGACCCCACCCCAAAAGAGCCGTCTAACCCATCGGTTGCGGCGCTTCATGCCACCTCCGGCCTTAAGGGCTAAGGCTAGGGGCAGGGTTCCAGCGGTTCAATCAAGGGCCCCGGGCGCTTTCATAAGAAAACCGAGAACCGAGCCCAACCGCCCTACCCTTTCCAGCGATCTCTAGGGAATAGGGTAGCGGAAAGAGTAAGGGACAAATGTCCCAAGGCGCGGCCAACCTTGACAAGAAAGGGGCTTTTGCTAAACTGAAGCTTGCGCGTGAGGCGCGTCCTGCCGGGATGGTGGAACTGGTAGACACGCCATCTTGAGGGGGTGGTGCCCGCAAGGGCGTGCGGGTTCAAGTCCCGCTCCCGGCACCAAGGGGCCCCAAGGGGCCTTTTTCCTTTATGCGGCTCCTCCTCGAGCGCACCCTCAAGACCCTCGAGGACACCCAGGCCCTAGCCCGGGAGGCCCTGGCCTTTCTCCCCCCAGGGGCTCTGGTGGTGCTGGAGGGTCCTTTGGGTGCGGGCAAGACCACCTTCGTCCGCTTTCTGGCCGAGGCCTTGGGCTTTAAGGGAAGGGTGACCAGCCCTAGCTACACCCTCATCCACACCTACCCCACCCCGGAAGGCCCCTTGGTCCACGCGGACCTTTACCGCCTCATGGACCCGAAGGCCCTCTTGCCCCAGCTGGAGGCCGCCCGGGAAGAGGCCCGCCTCCTCCTGGCGGAGTGGGGGAACCCCGGGCTCCTCGAGGCCGATTTCCTCCTCCGCCTCAGCCCCCAAGGGGAGGTGCGCCGGGCGGAGCTATGGCAGCTCCACCCCAGCCAGGAGGAGGGCATCCAGCAAGGCCTCCCGCCCGGCCCGCCCGGCGAATAGGGCCACCACCCTGCCCTCGGCATCCACCACGAAGGTCCAGGGCTGGCCCAGGACCTTGAAGCGGTTGGCTACCTCGTGGGGTTTGTCCTTGTCCGAGGCCAGGAGAGGGACGAAGCGGGGATAGGCCTTCATGTACTCCAGCACCACCTCCTTGGTGTCCTTGGGCTCCCGGCTGATCACGTAGAAGGGCACCCGGGTCTCCTCCGCCACCCGGTGAAGCCCCGGGAACTCGGCCTTGCACACCGGGCACCAGCTGGCCCAGAAGACGATGACCGCAGGCTTCTTCATGGTGGCAGGGGTGACGAGGTTACCCTTGGGATCCAAAAGGGCAAACTCGGGGAGGCGCTCACCCGGCCTCACCGCAAGACCCAGGCCCAGAAGCAACAGACCCATTACCCCTATCCATCGCTTGAGCATGCCTCCATTGTTTACCCCCGTGGGGATAGGTATGTAAACCGCCTCACCTTGGACGCCGTAAGCGCCTCAGATCGTGGTCGGGCCAGATGCCGTCCGCCACCAGGTGGAGCCACTGGGAAAGGTAGTAGCCCAAAAGGGCGAAGCCCCAGACCTCCCAGGGCCAGGAGGGGAGCCCTAGGGAAAACCCCATCCCCAGGTACCTGGCAAGCCCCTGGGCCAGGTACCCCAGGGCCAAGAGTAGCCCCACCAGGTACCCCAGGCGGGTTAAGGGCCCCAGCACCCAGGTATGGGAAAGCCCCCGGTGGCGGAAAAGCCAGCCGTAAGGACGCCAGAAAAGGCCCAAAAGGCCCCAGCGGCGCTGGGACCGCGAGCCCTTCTCCGCCAGGTCCAGATCAGGGGAAAGGAGGAAGGTACCCGCCAGATAGGCCAGGGCGAAGGCCAAGCCCCGGGGGTCCTCCGGGGAACCCCCGTAGGCCAGGTAGACCAGGGCCCCCCCGCCCAGGACCGTCAGGTTGATGGCCTCGTGCACCCGTCCCGAGGGCATAGGGCTATCCTAAAGGGCCGGAAGCGCAAAGCGCTCCCCTGCCGAAAGCACGTCCACCTTGAGCCCCTTCACCCCCTGGCCCGTGTACTCCGCCCCTCCGGCATCCACCAGGGTCACCCCTCCCATCCAGACCTCTCCCAGGCCCTTTAGGAGGCGAAGAGCGGTGTTCTCCAGAAGGCCTAACCCCACCAGATCGGGGTTGTCGGCCACCAGGCGGGAAAGGGCCAGGAACCGCCCCCGTTCCTCCACCCGGGGAAGGAAGACCAGACCTCTCAAGAGGGCCAGGCCCAAGGCGGCCCGCACCTCCCCCTCCAGGGTGTAAAAGGCGGCCTCGCCCAAAATCCCCGCCGCCTCCCCCAAGGCCACCACGCCCCCACCCTGGCGGTGGACCTCCAGGAGGGCCTCGAGGAGGAGGCTTCCCCGTATGAGGTCCAAAAACTCCGGGAGGCCCTCGGCGGCCAAGAGCACCAAGGGGCTTTCCGCCACCTTCTGGGCCACCTCGGGGTCAAAGGCCTCTTCCCTGCGCCTCAAGTAGACCACCTTCCCCCGCTTGAGCCCCAGGTGGCGGTAGGCCAGGCGCCAGGCCTCCGCCACGTCCCGCAAGGGGTAGGGGACGAGGAAAAGGGCCTCCCCCCGGGCCTCCGCCAAAAGCCTTTCCTCCACGGGGCGCAAAGCCCCCCGCAAAGGATCTGCGGTGAGCAAGGCGAAGAAGCCCTGACGCATACCCTGCCTCCTTGCCCCTTAGGGTAGCGCCTTCCTCATGAAAGGAAAAGGGCGGTGTGGTAGACTCAAGCACGTGGCCGCGATGGTATCCCCCCCGGGGGCGATTTCCAAGGATAAGAAGCGGGCCATCCTCGAGGCCACCTTGGAAATCCTCCGGGAGATGGGGCTTTCCGGGCTGAAGATGGAGGAGGTGGCCCGGCGGGCGGAGGTGGGCAAGGGTACCATCTACCTCTACTTCCGCGACAAGAAAGACCTCTTGAAAAACCTGGTGGAGGAACGCACCTGGGCCTTCTACCGGGAGGTGGAGGAGGTGGTGCGCCAAAAGGCGCCCTTTTTTGTGCGCCTTGAGGACCTCCTGAAGAAGCGCCTGGCCTGGATCGCCGAGTGGCGGGGCCTGTGGGCGGCGGTAGCCCGGGAGGCCGTGGAGGACCCCACCCCCTGGCTCAAGGGACTTCACCAGCACTACCTGGACCTTTTGGAGGAGCTGGTGCGAAGCGGCCAGGAGGAGGGAGCCGTGCGCCCCGAGCTGTCCCCAAGGGCCACCGCCCACGTGATCGCGGCCTTGGGATGCACCCCCCAGCTGGAGGTGGAGGCTTATTTGGAGCACCTCATGGAGGTGTTCCGGAAAGGAGTCGCGCCGTGAAAGAGTTCCGTCCCGGCGACAAGGTGGTCTTGCCCCCTTACGGGGTCGGCGTGGTGGCGGGCATAGCCCAGCGAAGCGTGAGCGGCATCAGCCGGGCCTACTACCAGGTGGACTTTCCCGGCTCCCGCTCCAAGGCCTACGTACCCGTAGAGGCTCCCCAAAGCGTGGGCATGCGCAAGGCCCTTGCCCCGGAGGAGGTGCCGGTCATCCTAGACCTCCTAAAGAACGGGCGCATGCCCCTGCCCAAACAGTGGGCCGCCCGGCACCGCAAGACCAGCGAGATCCTGGCGGACGGGAACCCCTACCGCATCGCCCAGATGGCCGGGCAGCTTAGGGCTTGGGAGCTGGAACGGGGCCTACCGGACCTGGACCGCCAGGCCCTCAGGCGGGCCATCCACCTTTTGGCGGAGGAGGTCTCCCAGACCCTGGAAATCACCGTGCAGGAGGCCAAGCGTCTCTTCGAGGAGGCCTGGGGCGAAGAGCTAAACTAAGTGCCCCTGCACGAAGGTTGCCCCATCGGCGAGGGCGAATGCGGCTTACCCAGGGTCTTTTTGGGGCGCAAGCCCCAACGGGGTACTTAACACCACCCCACCCTGGCCTTGCCGGTTACCGGGGTGAGGGCCCCGGTCCGGTAACGCTCTTTTCACAGCAATAGGCTCCAGGTTTTCTTCTCCATCCCCAGGATGCGGGCCAGGTAACGTTCCAGGACCGCCGGATCCAGCCCCTCCACCTGGCCCTGGGCCATAACCTCCAGGTCAAAGAGCACCGCCTGGAACTCCGGGGCCGACCAGTGCTCGAAAAGCTCCTGCCAGGGGCCTTCTCCCTCCACGTGGGCGTTCCAGGCCTCGAGGAAGAGGCGGTTCAGGAAGTAGAAGAAGACCAGGCGGTAAGGGTAGGGCAGGGCCCCCATCTCGGAGAGGAGGGCGATGTACTCCTGCCGTACCGGGTGGACCTCCCCCTGGGGGTCTGCCCCCTGGGCGAGGAGCCAGTCCAACTCTTCCACCGTGGCCATGAGGGCCTGGACCAGAGGAAAGCGGTGCGGCTGGGGAGCGTCCTGCAAAAGAGCCACCTGGTAGCGGTAGAGGGCCTCCACAAAGGGGTAGTCCTGCTTGAGCCAGAAGGCAAACCGCTCCCGGTCCCAGCGGATGGGCAGGGCCTTGATCTCCTCCAAGCCCTTTGGACAACAGCCAAACACCTCCTCAAGGGGACGCATGCCAGCCTCCCAGGATGCCCTGCCGGGCAAAGCCCACACGCCTAAGGACCGCCACCACCTCCTGGGCGTGCTCGGGGCTTCGGGCAAAGCCGAAGAAGGCGCTGCCCGAGCCAGACATCAACACCCCCCGAAGCCCCAGGGCCTGGAGCCTGGCCTTCACCTCCTTAAGCTCGGGGTGCAGGCGAAAGGCAGGGCCCTCGAGGCTATTCCAGTAGGGGGGCTCCTCCCCCCTTTCCAGGGCCTTAAGGATCTCCTCCACGGGAAGCTCGGGTCCGAAGTCGTGGGGCTTGACCTCCCCGTAGACCCTGGGGGTAGGGAGGCGCAAACCCGAGGAGAAGACCACCACGGGTAAAGGGGAAAGGGAAAGGGGCCTAAGCCGCTCCCCCACCCCCCGGGCCTCCGCCACCCCCCCTTGGAGGAAGAAGGGCACATCGGCCCCCAGGGAAAGGGCCAGGGCAAAGAGGTCCACCTCCGCCGGATAGAGTTCCCTAAGCCCTAAAAGCACCTGGGCAGCATCCGAACTCCCCCCGCCCAGGCCCGCCCCCTCGGGCAGGGCCTTCTCCAGGACGATGCGCACCCCCCCGGGCCAGCCTGCCGCCTCCAGGTAGGCCTCGGCCGCCCGGTAGGCCAGGTTCCTTTTCCCGTACCGCCCCCGGAACTCGATCCCCCCGGGGATGGGCTCCAGAAAAAGCCGGTCCCCGAAGGAAAGGCTGGCGAAGAGGGTATGAAGCTCGTGGTAACCATCCGGCCTCCTCCCCAGGAGGGAGAGGCCCAGGTTCACCTTGGCCACCGCTAGGCGCTCCATACCCTCGCCAGAGCCTCCGCCAGAGGCAGGTCCTCGGGGTAGGTGATCTTGAAGGCGGTCCTCTCCCCCTCCACCAGGGCCACGGGATAGCCCAAGGCCCTCACCAGCTGGGCGTCGTCGGTGGCGGAAAGCCCCCGCTTCCTGGCGTAGGCGTGGGCCTCCCGCAAGAGGGCGGTGAAGAAGCCCTGGGGGGTCTGGACCAGGCGCAGGGCCTCCCGGGGCACCACCTCCCCATACCCCTCCCCTTCCGGCCGGATGAGGGTGTCGGGAAGGGGCAAAACCGGCACTGCCGCCCCCGTGGTGCGGGTGGCCTCGAGGACCCGCCCCACCAGGCTTGGGCTCACGAAGGGCCGGGCCACGTCGTGGACCAGGACCAAAGGGAGGCTCGCCGCCTCCAGAAGGCGGGAAACCGACTCCTGCCGGGTCCTGCCCCCCTCCAGAAAGGTGGCGCGAAGCCCCCTAGGGGCCTCCGCCCCAGGGGGCAGGGCCACCAGGACCTCCGCCGCCCCTTGGAAGGCATCCACAGCCCACTCCAGGAGGGTCTTCCCCCCCACCCGCAGGAAGGCCTTGGGCCCAAGGCCCAGCCTTTCCCCGTTCCCGGCGGCGGGGATCAGGACGGAAACCTCCACGATTCCCATGGTAGCATGGGCCCCATGAGCCTTTGGGAAGCCCTTCTCTTAGGGGTGGTGGAGGGGCTTACGGAGTTCCTGCCCGTCTCCTCCACCGGCCACCTGACCCTCCTCTTCCATCTCCTTGGCCTGCCCATCCAAGAGGATCCCTTCCTCAAGACCTTCCTCATCGCCATCCAGCTGGGGGCCATCCTGGCTATCCTCCTCCTTTACGGAAGGCGCTTCGCCGTGGACCGGGCCCTCTGGCTCAGGATCGGGGCGGCCTTCCTGCCCACCGCGGCCATGGGCTTCCTCCTCTACCCCCTCATCAAGGGGAAGATCCTGGGGGATGACGGCATCGTGGTCTTCTTCCTGTTCGCCGTGGGCCTGGTCCTCCTCCTGGCGGACCGCCTGGCGGAACGGGCCCGCTATGGGGATGTCCTGGAGCTCCCCCTGGTCCGGGTAGCCCTGATCGGGGTTTTCCAGGGGCTTGCCGCCCTCTTCCCGGGCACCAGCCGGAGCGGGGCCACCATCCTGGGGGGCCTTCTCCTGGGCTTGAGGCGCAAGGCGGCGGCGGAGTTCAGCTTCCTCCTGGCCCTTCCCACCATGCTGACCGCCGTGGGCTACGACCTCCTGAAAAGCGCTCCCGCGGTGCCCGAAGGGGGCTGGACCCTTCTTGGGGTGGGCTTCCTCGCCGCCCTGGTCACAGCCCTCCTCACCGTGCGCTGGATGCTTTCCTTCGTGGAGCGCCACGGCTTCAGGCCCTTCGCCTACTACCGCATGGCCCTGGCCCTGGTTTACGCCTACTTCTTCTTACGCTAGGGCCAGGACCCGGTCCAAGGCCTTCAGGAACTCCCCGTAAGGCTCCCGCCGGGCCCCCTCCCCCATGAGGCCCAGCCGCAAAACCTGTCCCCGGGTGGGCCCGATCCCCCCGGCCACCGCCACACCCTGGGCGTAAAGGGCCCTGACCAGGCGGTCCGCCCCCACCCCCTCGGGGGGGCGGACCACCAACACCGTGGGCAGGGGGCTGGCCTTGGGGTAAGGGCGGAAACCCCGTTCCCTTAGCTCCCCAAGCAGCCAGGCGTAGACCTCCTTCGCCCTTCGTTCCCGGGCCTCCACCCCCTCCTCCAAGGCCAGGTTGAGGGCCTCCAGCAGGGCGTAGTGCAGGAGGACCGGGGTGGTGTGGTGGTAGCCGCCCCGCTCCCAGTGCTCCACCACCCGGGCGAGGTCCAGGTACCAGCCCCGCCTGCCGGTGAAGGCCTTGCGGGCCTCGAGGCTCACGGCAATGGGAGCCAGGCCCGGGGGAGCGGAGAGGCACTTCTGGCTGCCCGTGAAGGCGTAGTCCACCCCCATCTCCCGCATGGAGAAGGGAAGCATCCCTAGGGTGGTGACGGCATCCAGGAAGAAAAGGGCCCCGGCCTCCTTGGCCAGGGTCCCGATCTCCCGGGCCGGGTTCAGCACCCCCGTGGAGGTCTCCCCGTGCACCAGGGCCACCATGCGGTAGCGCCGGGCCCTTAGGGCCTGGACCACCGCCTCCGGGTCCACGGGCTCGCCCGGGGGAAACTCCAAAACCGTGGGCTCCAAGCCGTGCACCTGGGCCATCTCCGCCACCCTCTGGGAAAAAGCCCCGTTCACCAGCACCAGGACCGGCCCCCGGTCCAGGTTGGCGAGGCCGGCCTCCATGCCCAGGCTTCCCGAACCCGCCAAAGCCGCCAGCAGGGCGCCTTCCCCGGGGTCAAAGAGCTGGGCAAGCCTCTCCTGTATGGCTCGGTTCACCGCCAGCACCTCGGGGTCCAGATGGCCCCGCATGGGACGGAGAAGAACCTTTTGCACGCGCTCGGGGATGGGGGTGGGTCCAGGGGTTAGAAGCAGCATCTTGCCTCCTCTACTCCCGCCGGAAGCGGGCATAAGAAAAGCCCCCGCGGCGATACCGGGGGGGCCCTTCCCGAAGGAAGGGGCCCCCTACCGGATAGCTCGCAGGAGCCTCATTGAGGCCCACTTTAGCCCAAGGCCCCTTTCCTTGTAAAGTGCTACCTGGATGAAGGACTACTACGCCATCCTGGGGGTGGGCCGGGAGGCCACCCAGGAGGAGATCAAGAAAGCCTACCGGAGGCTCGCCCTCCAGTACCACCCCGACCGCAACCCTGGGGACAAGGAGGCGGAGGAGCGCTTCAAGGAGATCAACGAGGCCTACGCCGTTCTCTCCGACCCCGAGAAACGGGCCCAGTACAACCGGGGGCTTTTAGGGGAGCCGGTGCTCCGCACCGAGAACCTCTTTGACCTCTTCGCCCAGGTCTTCGGCTTCCGCACGGGGCGCGCCGCCCCCAGGGGGGAGGACCTCGAGGCCCAGGTGGAGGTGGACCTGGAAGATCTCCTCAAGGGGAAGGAGGTGGAGGTGGCCTACGCCCGCCTCGTCCCCTGCGAGGCCTGCCACGGCCAGGGGGGTAGGCGGGTGGTCTGCCCCACCTGCGGGGGAAAGGGCGTGCTGGAAAGCTACCGCCAGGGCCTCTTCGGGGCCTTCGTCACCCGCTCCACCTGCCCCCACTGCAAGGGGCAGGGCCACCTCCTGGCGGAAACCTGCCCCGTCTGCCGGGGCCGGGGCCGGGTGGCGCGGGAGGAACGGGCCCGGGTACGAATCCCCCCGGGCATGGACGAGAACCACCTCCTGCGGGTACCGGGCCACGGCAACCTGGGGCCTGGCGGGCCCGGGGACCTGTACGTGCGCTTGAAGATCCGCCCCCATCCCCACCTGGAGCGGGAAGGGGCGGATCTGGTCTACCGGCTCAAGCTCGGCCTGGCCCAAGCGGCCTTGGGTGCTAGGGTGGAGATCCCGGGGCTTTCGGGCCCTATCCCCTTGGAGGTCCCCCCGGGCACGGGACACGGGGAGGTCTTTGAGCTTCCCGGGGAAGGCCTTCCCTACCCGGGGGAGGCCAGGCGGGGAGCCCTTCGGGTGGTGGTGGAGCTTTCCGTGCCCAAACACCTCAGCCCCAAGGCCAAGGAGCTCCTCAGGGCCTACGCCAAGGAGGTGGGGGAGGAAGTGGCCCCCGAAGGCTTCTTCGAGAGGCTACGGGGGTTCTTCCGCAAGTAGGTCCTTCGTGGTATAGTGAGGCATTCCGGGTCGCTATAGGGTGGCCCCTTGGGTCTAAAGCAACCCCTAAGGCCCCGGATGCGAGCCCTTGGGGCTCGGAAGAGAAGGAGCAGTATGCAGAAGGGTCGGGTCAAGTGGTTCAATGCGGAGAAGGGCTACGGCTTCATTGAGCGCGAGGGGGACACCGATGTGTTCGTCCACTTCAGCGCCATCAACGCCAAGGGGTTCCGCACCCTGAACGAGGGCGACATCGTCACCTTTGACGTGGAGCCGGGCAAGAACGGCAAGGGCCCCCAGGCGGTGAACGTCACCGTGGTGGAGCCGGCCCGCAGGTAAAGGGCAACCCGGACCGCCGTGGGTCTTCCCCACGGCGGTTTCCTTTTGGGGAAGCTATCACCCCTTTCTCAGACCCCAGCCGGTAGCATGGGAGGAATGCGGACCCTTAACCTGAGCTTACGTCCGGTGCTCCCAGAGGACGCTCCCCTCCTGCACCAGCTCTTCCTGCGAAGCCCCGGGTACTTCGCCCTGATCGGTATGGAACCCCCGGCCCTCGAGGACGTGGCCCGGGACCTGGCCACCCTGGAGAAGGACGAGCGCCGCCGGGCCTTCCTCCTCTTCCTGAAGGAGGAGGCGGTGGGCTACCTGGACTACAAGCTCCGCTACCCCGAGCCTGAGGACGCCACCCTAAGCCTCCTCCTCATCCGGGAAGACCGCCAGGGACAGGGCCTGGGGCGAAGGGCCCTGGAGCACCTCCTCCACCACCTGACGGGGGCCGAGCGGCTTTATGCGGTGGTCTACGGCAACAACGCCCGGGCCAAGGCCTTCTTCCAGGCCCAGGGTTTCCGTCACGTGAAGGACGGGGGCCCCACCCTGAGCTGGTACGTGCGGGAGCTATAACCCAGCACCCCACCCTGGCTCTCGCCCAGGTGGGGTGCACCCGAAACCTAAGCCTGCTCTGGGCCTAAGCCCCTAGCCCAAGCCGGCCAGCTTGCGGTTCTTCTCAATGTAGGACTTCCACTGCTCGGGAACATCCTCCTCGGGGAAGATGGCGTTCACCGGGCAGGCAGGTACGCAGGCCCCGCAGTCGATGCACTCCTCGGGGTGGATGTAGAACTGGTCCCCCCCGTCGTAGATGCACTCCACCGGGCAGACCTCCACGCAGGACTGGTCCTTTACGCCGATGCAGGGTTCACAGATCACGTGCGGCATCCTTCACCTCCCGAGCTACCGCTCCCCCCTATTTTAGGGCAGAAGGCCCTTTGTCAACCGCCTAGGCCCCCAGGTGCCGGAAGAAGGCCTCCCGGGAGATGGCCCCCAGGACCTCCTCCCCCTTGACCACCAGGACCAAGGGTTGCCGCAGGAAAAGGGGGGAAAGCTCGCTCACCGCCACCTCGGCCTCCACGCTGGGCACCTCCTCCAGGGGCAGGATGTGGTCGGAGAGGCCCAGTAGCCCCACCGGCCGCCCCTCGTGCACCAAAAGGGCCACCCCCCGGCCCTCGTAGGCCTCCAGGGCCTCCACCCGGGGCAGGGGCCTCGCCAGGCGGCGGGCCGGGGTGGGCCAGAGGAGCCCGGCGGTGAGCAGGGTGGTGCAGGGCACCCGCACCGCCTTCTTGGCCACGTAGAGGGCAAAGGTGAAGAAGAGGAGAAACCCCAGCCCCTCCAGGAGGCCGGTAAAGTTAAAGCTCTCCCACCCCAGCCTGCCCCCACCCCCGAGGAGGGAGTGGAGGAGGTAGGAGAAGAGAAGGCCCAGCACCAAGGCGGCCAGATAGGCGAAAAGCCCGGCCAGGCGGAGTTCCTTCACCGTGCGCATGGGCTTAGCTTACCAGTTCCTCCTCCCGGTCCACGTCCACCCCCACCTCGGGGTAAGGGGTGATGAGGGCCTTGGCCTCCACCCCCAGGATCCTCCTGGCCCTACCCTCCAGCTCGGGGAGGGAAAGCCGGCCCAGAAGGAGCTTAAGGAGGATGTCCAGACCGATGAGCCGGGCCAGGGCCAAGGGCTTTTTTCTCAGGGCCACCACCTTTTTGGCCAGGGGCAGGGCCTGGTAGAAAAGCCCCTTGTCCAAAAGCACCAGGTTCCCGCCGGTGAAAACGCCTTCCCGAAGGCGGGCGTAGGTGCGCCGGGTGTGAGGGAAACGGGCCTCCACCGCCTCCTTGGGCACGATGGGGTAGACGAGGGCAGCCTCCGGAGCCTTTTCCAGCACATAGCGCACCGCCTCCGGGGTAAGGTGGGGAATGTCGGCGGTGACCACCAGGACCCGTCCCTCCACCTGCTCTAAGGCTGCCTCCAGGTTCCCAAGCAGGCTTCCCCTGTCCGGCAAGGTCAAGCGAGGAGAGGGGTTTAGCCCCGGGTTCTCCCCCACATAGACCACGGAAAGCCCCGCCGCCCCCAAGGCAGAAAGCACCCACTCCGCCATGGGCCTTCCCCGGTAGGGCACCAGGGCCTTGCTCCGCACCCCGTACTTCCCCGCCCAAGCCTCCTCCCCGCCTCCCAGGACGATGGCCTCCACCCCCCTATGCTACCGTTGAGGACATGGGAAAGTGGCTTGCCCCTTTGGGCCTCTGCCTCGCCTGGATCCTAACCCTCTGGGCCTATTTCCAGCTCCCCGAGAGGATCCCCGCCCACTGGAACGCCCACGGGGAAGTAACCCGGTACGGGAGCCGCCTCGAGGTCTTCCTCCTCCCCCTTCTCACCCTGCTCCTCTACCTCCTACTGGCCCTGGCCCCCCGGCTTGACCCCAAGCTTCTGGGCCAAACTCCCCCGGTCTGGCCCTGGCTTCTGGCAGCGGTGGTCTGGAGCTTTGCCTTCCTCCAAGGGGCCTTCCTCTACGTAGCCTGGAGCCACGCCCAAGACCGCCCCTTCCCCGTGGAGCGGGCCATCCTGGGGGCAGTGGGCCTGGTATTTGGCCTCTTAGGCCTCCTCCTTCCCCACCTGCCCCCCAACTACCTGGCCGGGGTGCGCACCCCATGGACCCTGGAGGACCCGGAGGTGTGGCGGAAGGTCCACCGCCGGGCGGGAGGGATCTTCGCCCTTCTGGGCCTTTTGGCCTGGCTGGCGGCCCTTCTGGGGAGAGGCTGGCTTTGGGTTTGGTTCGCCGCCCTGCTAGCCGGGGGGCTTTACCTGGTGGTCTTCTCCTACCTGGCCCGGCGGAAGGCCCCGGGAGGATGATGCCGCCCCGCGGGGAGGCCCCGGCAAAGGAGCCAAGCCGCCCCGGCCTGAGGCCGGGGCGGCCCCCTTCGCCCCCTAAAGGGGCCTAAGGGTGAGCCGCAGGACCTGGTTGCCCGTGACCTGTATCTCCTGCACCAGGGTGCGGTAGCCGGGGGCCACCAGGGTGAGCTCGTGGTTTCCGAAGGGCGCCTCGAGGCGCAGGTAGCCCCCCTTGGCCAGGCCCATCTCCTGCCCGTCCAGGAAAACCCGGGCCTCCACGTTCAGGTAAAGCTCCAGCACGGCCCGCACCGGGACAAGCTCCACGTAAAGCCTCAGGGACTCCCCAGGGCGGACCTCCACCTGGGCCCGGTACTCCGCGTACCCGGGGGCCAGGACCCGCACCTCATGGAGACCGGCCTCGAGGGTCATCCGTAAAGGCGCCCGGCCCATAAGGCGGCCGTCCACGTAGACCTCAGACCCCTCGGGCCTGGCCTCCAGGTAGAGCTCGCCGGTGCGGATGGGCCTTAAGGAGGCGGAAACCCGGGTCTCGCGGCCCCGCTCCACCCGCACCGTGGCCCGGTAGGGCTCATAACCGGGGGCGCGGAACTCCACCTGGTAGGTCCCCTCGTCCAGGACCAGGCGCAAGGGGGTGCGGCCCCGCAAGGCGCCGTTCAGGTAGGCCTCGGCCCCCGTGGGGCTGGACTCCAGAAGGAGGGTGCCGGTGCGGGAAACGGGGATCAGGCGCACGTCCAGACGGGTGGTCTCCCCCCTTCGCACCTGGACCGTGGCCCGGTAAGGCTCGTAACCGGAAAGCCTAAGCTCCACCGCATACCGCCCCTCGGGGAGGCTTAGGGAAAGGGGCGTACGGCCCCGGAGGGCCCCCTCCACATACACCTCGGCCCCGGAGGGGTTGGAGGTGACGGCCAGGGTTCCCTGCCGGGGCTCCGGCACCAGCTGGGCGAAGACCTGGACCCTTTCCCCGGGCCTGGGGTTCACCGTGACCCGGTAAGGCTGGTAACCGGCAAGCCTGAGCTCCACCTCGTGCCGGCCGGGATTCACCTGGAGGCTAACGGGGGTGCGCCCGGAAAGCTGCCCATCCAGGTAGACCTCGGCGCCGGCGGGCCTCGAGTCCACCACCAGGGTGGCCGTGGCCGGGGTGGGAGGGGGGGCCGTGACCCGGCCCACGAAGTAGCGGGCCACATCGGTAACCCAGTCCTTGTCAGGAATGGGCTCAATCACGATGGAAAGCGCCCGGGCCAGGCCTTCTGCCCCCTGGACCCGCACCTGGTTCCCTTCCACATCCAGGATCTCCCCCAGGGAAAGGGGGCGCTTGCTGGCCACCGCCAGGATGCGGTCCTCGCCCTCGGGACCCGTCACCGTGTAGCGGTAGCGGGCCCCTTCTGGGGGAAAGCGCCGGGTTTCCCCGGCCCGGAGGAAGTTACCCCGTTCGAAGGCGTTGGGCAGGATGGGGTCGATCTTCCCGTCGGCGTTGATGTTGAAAAGGTAGACGTAGGCATCCTGGTTCACGTTCACGTAGATGAAGATGGGCTCACCGATCTGGTAAACCGCACCTCCCCGTTTCCCGGGATCCTTGTCCACCCAGACCTTCACCTGTAGGTCGGTGGGCACGGGGTTCACGATGATCCCCTGGGGGCTTATCTGCTGGGCCAAGGCCGCCCCCAAACCCAGGATGGCCAAAAGGAGTTTCCGCATAATCCTCACCTCCGCCCTCAGGCTAAAGCTTCCCTGTGAAAATCCTGAGGGAAAAGGGACAAGGCCCCTTAAGACTCGGCGTAGGCCCCAAGGGTGCGGAAGCGGCGGTAACGGTCCCGGTAAAGCTCCTCTGGGGAAAGCCCTTTGAGCCCCTCGAGGGTCTTCAGAAGAGCCTCCTTGATGTTCTGGATGGCCTTAAGGGGGTCCTTGTGGGCCCCGCCCTCGGGCTCGGGCACAATGGCGTCCACCACCCCTTGGGCCAGGAGGTCTTTGGCGGTGAGCTTTAGGGCCTCCGCGGCCTTGGGGGCCTCCTTGGCCTCCCGCCAGAGGATGGCGGCGCAGGACTCGGGGCTGATCACCGAGTACCAGGCGTTTTCCATGATGAGGACCCGGTTGGCCACCCCGATGGCCAGGGCCCCCCCGCTGCCCCCTTCCCCCAGAATGAGGGCGATAGCGGGGACCCTCAGGCGGCTCATGCGCTGGATGCTCTGGGCGATGACCCAGGCCTGGCCCCGCTCCTCCGCGGAAACCCCCGGGTAGGCCCCCGGGGTATCGATGAAGGAGAGGAAAGGATAGCCGAACCGGTCCGCCAGGTCCATGAGGCGCATGGCCTTGCGGTACCCCTCGGGGTGGGGCATGCCGAAGTTGCGGTGGAGGTTTTCCTTGGTGTCCCGCCCCTTCTGGTGGCCCACCACCACCACCTTCTGCCCCTCCAGGTAGGCCAGCCCCCCCACGATGGCGGGGTCATCGGCATAGGCCCGGTCCCCATGGAGCTCCAAAAAGTCCTGGAAGGCCTTCTCCAGGACGTCCAGGGTGGTGGGGCGGCCCGGGGCCCGGGCCAGCTGCACCCTTTGCCAGGCGGTGAGGCTCCCGTAGACCTCCTCCTTGAGCCTGGCCAGGCGTTCCTCCAGGAGGCGGATCTCCGCCTCGAGGTCCACCCCCGTGGTGCGGGCGGTTTCCCTTAGCTCGGCGATGCGCTTTTCCAGCTCCAGGATGGGCTTTTCAAACTCCAAGGGCATAGGGAACTCCAGGGTGCAGGTGGCGGAGGACCTGGACCAGCTCGGCCTTGAGCCTCCTGCGGTCCGTGACCCGGTCGACCATGCCATGCTTCAGCAGAAACTCCGCGCGCTGGAAGCCCTCGGGAAGCTCCTGACGGATGGTCTGGCGGATGACCCTGGGCCCGGCAAAGCCGATCAGGGCCCCGGGCTCGGCGAAGATCACGTCGGCCAGGGCGGCGAAGCTGGCGGTAACCCCCCCGGTGGTGGGGTCGGTGAGGACGGAAACGTAGGGAAGGCGCCTCTCCCATAGGCGGTCCAGGCTCATCACCGTCTTGGCCATCTGCATGAGGGAAAGGGCCGCCTCCTGCATCCTGGCCCCGCCCGAGGCCGCCACGATCACCAGGGCCCGGCCCTCCGCCGCCGCCCGTTCCGCTCCCCGGGCGATCTCCTCCCCCACCACGCTTCCCATGGATCCCCCAGCGAAGGCGTAGTCCATGACCAGAAGGACCGCAGGCACCCCGCCGATGGTGCAGGTACCCCCCAGGATGGCGTCCTTGCGGCCAGTCTCCTCCTGGTAAGCCCTGAGCCTTTCCGCATAGGGCTTGGTGTCCACGAAGCCCAAGGGGTCCAGGGGCTTAAGCCCCGTGATCTCCTGGAAGGTGCCCGCATCCGCCAGCATCTCCACCCTTTCGACAGCGGGTACCCGGTGGTGGTGGCCGCACTTGGGGCAGACGTAGAGGTTTTCCCGGAACTCCTTCTTGTAGAGCTGGGCGCCGCAGGCCTCGCACTTGGTCCAAAGCTCGGGGACGTCCCGGTTTTCCCCGCTGGGCCTTTTTCTTCGGAAAAGCCGCTCTAGGGCCACGCTTATGCCTCCTTGGGAGCCTCGAGGGCCTTGGTCTCCCCCGCCAGGCTCTGGCCGATGAAGACCGCTCCCGCCTCCACGTCCAGGGCCTGGGCCCGCACCGTGCCGGTGAAGCGGGCCGTCTTGGAAAGGCTCACCTTGGCCGCCACCAGGTCCGCCTTCACCTCCCCGTGGATCTGGATGCTCCCTGCCTCCACCCTTTCCCCTTCCACCCGGCCCGTGCGGCCCACCTCCAGCTCCCCTTCCACGTAGACCGAGCCTTTGACCAGACCGTCGATGCGCACCTGGCCCTTGGCCTTCAGGTCCCCCAGGATCTCGGTGTCGGGCCCCAGGTAGGTGAGGGTCCCCACCTGCCTCCTCCTCAGCATCCGCCCCATTTTAACGGGAGGCCCAAAGGGGGTCTAGGTAGGGCCTGGGGTCCAGGGGGGTGCCGTAGCGGTAGATGCTGTAGTGGAGATGCGGGCCGGTGGAGCGGCCCGTGGAGCCCACGTACCCCAGGACCTGCCCCTTCTCCACCCTCTGCCCGGGGCGCACCGCCAGGCGGGAAAGGTGGCCATAGAGGCTCTGGTACCCTTGCGCATGGTCCAGGAGGACGGCGAGGCCATAGGCCCCCATCCAGCCGGCCCGGGCCACCACCCCGCTTCCCGTGGCGTAGACGGGGGCACCATAAGGGGCGGAGAGGTCCAGGCCGTCGTGGAATTCATACCCCGGGCCGAAGGGGTTCTTGCGCATGCCGAAGAAGGAGGTGATCCCCTCGTAGCCCCTCAGGGGCAGGCCCCGGGGGAGGCTTCGCTCCACCTCCAGGGTCCTTTCCAGGGCCGGCGCCACCTCCTTAAGCTGGTTCTTTAAGTCCAGGACCTCGGCCCGCACCTCCGCCCAGCCCGCCAGGGACTCCTCGGGGGAGGCCGCCACAGCCCCGCCCCCCTGGCCCCCTTCCTGGTAGCGCACGGGAAGGGCGTTCAAGGGGGAAAGCCCCGCCCGGCGGCGGAGCTCCTCTATGGCCTTCTTGATCTCCTCAAGCTCCTTCTTGGTGCGCCTGGCCTCCTCCGAAAGGGCCCCGTTTTTGGTCCGTTCCGCCTCGAGGGCCAGGGAAAGCCGCCGGACCTCCTGGGAAAGGGCCTGGAGGCGAACCTCCAGAGTTCGGGCCTCCCGGCTCTTGTGCCAGAGGTAGAGGTTGGCCCCGGTCCAAAGGGTTAAGAGGACCAGGAAGAGGGCCACGGCCCACCCCGGCAGGGACACCGCCCGGCTCCCCCCACCGCTTCGGGCAAGGAGAAGGGTATAGCGCACGGGCCTCCTAGCCTGCCGCTTCATCCGGAAGAGTATACCCTGTACATCCTACCCCACCGCCACCCGCCCCGCGCAACCCCATATCGGCCTCAGGGCACAGCATCCAGGACCAGGGGCAGGGGGCTTGCCGAAAGCCCCAGCTGGAAGGCCTCCCTTAAGTGGGCCAGGGCTTCCTCCAAACCCTTCCCGCGGTGGTAGACCAGGGCCAGGGCCTCCCCCCTTTCCACCCGGTCCCCGGGCTTTTTCAGCAGATAGACCCCCACCCCGTGGTCGATGGCCTCCCCCTTCTTCTTGCGCCCGCCCCCCAGGGCCAAGACCGCCAGGCCCACCCGGTAGGCATCCACCTCCTGCACCACGCCCTCCTCCTCCGAGAAGAGGGGAAGCTCCTCCCCCAGGGGAAGCAGGGAGAAGTCCTCCGCCACCCGGGGGTTTCCCCCCTGGGCCTCGAGGAAAGCCTGGAACCTTTCCAGCGCCTTGCCGCTCTCCCAGGCCCTACGGGCCAGGCCCGGGTCCAGTCCCTCAAGCCTTAAGGCCTCCTCCGCAAGGCGCAGGGCCACCCCCAAGAGGTCTTCTGGGCCCTTCCCCTTCAGGGTCTCTATGGCCTCCCGGACCTCTATGGCGTTCCCCACCGCCCGGCCCAGGGGGGCCTCCATGCTGGTGAGGAGGGCCCTCACCCGGCGGCCCGCCCCCTGACCGATCTCCACCATGGTCTTGGCGAGAAGCCAGGCTTCCTCCTGGGTCTTCATGAAGGCCCCCTTGCCCACCTTTACGTCCAATACGATGCTCCTGGCCCCGGCCGCCAGCTTTTTGCTCATGATGGAGCTGGCGATCAAGGGGATGCTCTCCACGGTGGCGGTCACGTCCCTTAGGGCGTAAAGCTTGCCGTCCAAGGGGGCCAGGTCCGGGCTTTGGGCGGCGATGACCAGGCCGATGCGCTCGGCCCTTTCCAGAAACTCCCCTTCCGTCATCTCCCCCCGCCAGCCCGGCACCGACTCCAGCTTGTCGATGGTCCCCCCGGTGTGGGCCAGACCCCGGCCCGACATCTTGGCGAAGGTGCACCCCGCCGCCGCCAGGATGGGCCCCACCACCAGGCTCACCTTGTCCCCCACCCCCCCGGAGGAGTGCTTGTCCACGGGGTGGGGCAGGTGGGAGAGGTCCAACACCTTTCCGGAATAGGCCATGGTTTCCGTAAGCCAAAGGGTTTCCTCCGGGTCCAGGCCCCTCAGAAAGGCTGCCATGAGCCAGGCGGAAACCTGGTAGTCCGCCACCTCTTCCCTTAGGTAGCCTTCGAGGAAGGCCTTCAGGTCCTCCCGCCTGTGCTTCAGACCCTCCCGCTTCTCGCGGATGAACTGAACCGGGTTCATGCCCCCATGCTACGCTAGGGCTATGGCCCAGCGGTACCGGTTTGGCATCGAGGAATTCGAGCGCCTCTTCCAGGGGGTCACGGGGGTGGAACTTCTGGACGGGGAGGTGTACCAGATGAGCCCTATCGGTCCGAAGCATGCGTTGGTCGTGGCCCATTTGGTTAAGCGGCTCACCGAGGCTCTGGGGAACCAGGCCCTGGTATGGCCGCAAAATCCCGTGCGCCTGCCCCCGGGCTCCGAGCCCCAGCCCGATATCACCCTCCTCAAGCCCAAGGACTACTGGGAGGCCCTCCCCAGCGCCGAGGACATCCTGCTCCTGGTGGAGGTTTCCGAGTCCAGCCTGGACTACGACGGGAACGTAAAGCTTCCCCTTTATGCCCGCTCGGGAATCCCTGAGGTGTGGATTCTGGACCTCTCGGACAACCGCCTCCACGTCTTCCGCCACCCCAAGGAGGGCCTTTACACGGAACACCGCATCCTTCTCCCAGGCGAGGAAGCCGAACCCCTCCACTTCCCTGGGGTGCGCATTCCCTGGCTGACCCTAAATGCGTGGTAATCTGGTGACCGATGGGCAAGCGGAAATCCAAGAGGAGGGAGATGGGTCACGGGCACAGCCCGCACCTTGAAGGCGAAGGGCTCAGCTTGGATCCTCGGGACCGCCCCCTCTATACCCTGCGCGAAGCCGCCCGTTACCTAGGCATCCCCCCAGCCACCCTGCACACCTGGGTACGCGGGCGAAGTTACGCTACCCATCATGGGGAAAAATGGTCTACCCCGCCCATCGTCCCCCCGCAAGGAGGCTCCCTCCTCTCCTTTCACAACTTGGTGGAAGCCAATGTCCTCGCCGCATTAAGAGAGGAACATCGCATCTCCATGGCCAAAATCCGCCGCATGGTGGAGTATGCCAAGGAACATCTAGGAGTCACCCGCCCGCTCCTGCTTGACCTGAAAACCGGTCTAGGGGATGTTTTCATTAAGGATCCTGAGGGATTGCTGTCTTTAACCCGTTCTGGTCAGCTAGCCCTAGAGGAAATCCTGGAACGCTATTTGGCCAGGGTAGATCGGGATGTCTGGGGAAGGCCTCTTCGCTTCCATCCCCCCGTAGCCGGACAAATACGGAGCGACCGAATCGTATTGGACCCAGAAGTAGCCTTCGGCGCGCCCACGGTGAAAGGCGTTCGAACCCGCATCATCGCACTTCGTTACGATTCCGGTGAAACCCCGGAGTTCCTAGCCGAAGACTACGGCCTTAGTGTAGAAGACGTAAAGAAAGCTGTGGTTTTCGAGGGTAGGGCTGCGTGAAACCTACCTATTTTTGCGACCGGAATCTTGGCCGAAACTTCCCCATGTGACTACGAGAGCTCGGGCTTACTGTGGAGCCCCACGATGAGCACTTCCGACAAGAAGAGCGAGATGAAGTTTGGATCCCCCATGTAAGCCAACAAGGGTGGGTGATCCTAACTCTGGACGAAAGGATCCGCTTCAACAAGGTAGAAAAGACCACGCTTTTAGCGTATGGAGCTAGGGTGATCCTCCTGCCCAACCCCAACCAGCGCACGCCAGGCTGGCTTCTTCAAGTTGCTGAAGAATTTGCAAAAGCCCAAGCCCAAGTTGAGCGCTTCTTAAACAAAACCTCTCCTCCCTTTGTGGCTCGATTCCAGGTCATTCACAAAGGGAATAGGAAACGCTATGGTCTAAAGCACCTAGGCCCCTAGTACGCCTGCCCCGTGGCCTTGGTGAGGAGGAGCCTGAACTCATGGGGGCTGGTGGCGGCGGAAAGGGCGTCCTCCAGGGAGATGAGCCCTTGGGTGTAGAGCTCCACCAAATGCTGGTCGAAGGTGTGCATCCCGTGGATGGAGCCCTCCATCATGGCCTCCTTGATCTGGGGGGTCTTGTCCTCATCCTTGATGAGCTCCCGCACGTAGGGGGTGGCGATGAGGACCTCGAGGGCCAAAACCCTCCCCTTCCCGTCCGCCCGGGGCAGGAGGCGCTGGGAGAGGATGCCGAGAAGGGACTCCGCCAGAAGGATGCGCACCTGCTGGTGCTCGTGCAGGGGGAAAAACTCGATGATGCGGTTGATGGTCCGCCCGGCGTCCAGGGTGTGCAGGGTGGAAAGCACCAGGTGCCCCGTCTGGGCCGCCATGAGGGCGGCCTCCACCGTTTCCTTGTCCCGCATCTCCCCGATCAGGATCACGTCCGGGTCCTGGCGCATGGCGTACTTGAGGCCCGAGTAGAAGCTATCCGTGTCCAGCCCCACCTCCCGCTGGACCACCAGGCTCTTCTTGTGCTTGTGCAAGAACTCTATGGGGTCTTCTATGGTGATGATGTTCTTGGCGTAGTGCAGGTTGATATGGTCGATGAGGGCCGCCAGGGTGGTGCTCTTCCCCGAACCCGTGGGCCCGGTGACCAGGATGAGCCCCCGCTCCTTGGCGGCCAGCCCCTCCATCACCTCCCGGGGCAGGCCCAGGACCTCGAAGCTGGGGATGACCTCGGAAACCACCCGCATCACCAAGCCGAAGCTTCCCCTCTGCCTCAGAAGGTTGCAGCGGAAGCGGGCCACCCCGGGGATGGTGTAAGCGAAGTCCAGCTCCTTGCGGTACTCCACCTCCTCCCACTGCTCCGGGGTGAGGAGGGCTTTGGCGATGGCCTCGAGGTCCTTGGGGGTCAGGGGCCGGTTGCCAAAGGGCTTCAGCTTCCCGTCCACCCGGATCACGGGCGGGGCCCCCGCCTGCAGGTGGATGTCCGAGGCCCGGGCCTGGACCATGGCCTTGAACATCTCCAAGAGGCTCTGCTTGCCCTCCTGGGGAGAAGCCTCGCTCATGGGTACACCTCCAGGTTATCGATCAGGCGCACCTCAGGGAAGCGGCCCGCCACAATCCCCCTGGCCCCGGGGACAAAGCGGGAAAGAGGAAGGAGGGTCTCGGGGTGAACGATGGCCAGGTAGTCAGGCTGGAACTGGGGAACCTCCCTAAGCACCTCCTCCCCCCTCCCCAAGGCCTCGGCCACGCCTTCCCCCCTTAAGGCCGCTTCCCGCATGGCCTCCAGGGCCCGGTAAAGCACCACGGCCTC
The DNA here is from genome assembly GCF_002964845.1 of Thermus tenuipuniceus. Lineage (GTDB taxonomy): Bacteria > Deinococcota > Deinococci > Deinococcales > Thermaceae > Thermus > Thermus tenuipuniceus. Next base: position 14,008 of record NZ_PRDA01000025.1, on the reverse strand, counting down.
CTTGCGCCTTTCCGGGGAAAGGTACACGTTGCGGCTGGAAAGGGCAAGCCCATCCTCCTCCCGCACCGTGGGCACCCCCACCACTTCCAGGGGAAAGCCCATGTCCCGGACCATCTTGCGGATCACCAGAAGCTGCTGGTAATCCTTCTCCCCGAAGTAGGCCCGGTCCGGCCCCACCAGGAGGAAAAGCCTGGCCACCACCGTGGCCACCCCCTGGAAATGGCCGGGGCGCACCGCCCCCTCCCAAAGGGCCGTGAGGGGACCCTCCACGCTGACCCGGGTGGAGAAGCCCGCCGGGTACATCTCCTCCACGCTGGGGGCGAAGAGGAGGTCCACCCCCGCCTCCTCCAAAAGGGCTTGGTCCCGCTTCAGGTCCCGGGGGTAGCGGTGGTAGTCCTCCCCCGGGCCAAACTGCAGGGGGTTCACGAAGATGGAGACCACCACAAAGGGGTTCTCCTTCCGGGCCCTCTCCACCAGGGCCAGGTGCCCCCGGTGGAGGTAACCCATGGTGGGGACAAACCCCACCCCCTCCCGGGGGAGGGCCTGCCTTAGCTCGGCCACGGTGTGCGCCACCTTCACGGGCCCCAGTATACTTTCCCCGTGGGCAAGAAGAAGCGCGAGGAAAAGCTCAAGAAGAAAGCCCTGAAGGAATGGGAGGAAAGGCGGCCCAAGACCTTTCGGGAAGCCCTTAAGTACTTTCCCGGGGTCTTCCTCCGCACCACCTTGGTTATGGTGGCGGCCACCTTCCTTCTCATCGCCGTTGCCGCCTTGGGTTTAGCCTGGGCCCAAAGCTTCTGGTTCCAGCTCCTCGTCTACCTGGGGTTTTACCTCCTCTTCCAGCGCTTCATCATGGGGCCTTTAGCCCCACCCCGGATAAAATGAGGGCAGATGGCCGAGCCCGCGGAAGTCCAACACCTCCTGACCCTCGAGGCCTACCTGGAGGAGGCCCGAACCCTGTGCGCCACGAGCTGGTCCGGGGCTTCCCCCGGGCCCGGGAAAAGGGGTGCCGGGTCCATGCGGCCCCCGACACCGCCTACTGCCCCCATCTCATGGGGGTTTGCGGCTCCCCCGGGGAAAACCCCTTTTGGGAAGAACGCCCTTGCCTGGTCCTGGAGGTCCTCTCCCCTTCCACAGAGGCCCAGGACCGCTGGGAGAAGATGCGGGCCCATCTGAATCTGGAAAGCCTCCAGGCCTATCTGCTCCTGGACCCGGAAAGGAAGAGCCTCGAAGGGTACTTCCACGGGGGGAAGGGCTTCAGCCTGAAGCGCTACGCCGGCGGCCAGGTGCCCCTCCCTGCCTGGACATGTCCCCGCACCTAGAAGCCATCTACTCGGCCCTGGACTAAGTACCCCGTCGTGGCTTGCGCCACGACGGGGACCCCAAAAAGGCCATGGGCACGCTGTATCCACCCTTGCCGATGAAGCAACCTTCCTGCGTGAGCACTTAGGTGCAGGGCCTGGGCCCTCATATCCTCTCGGCGTCCGCCCAGAACCCCTCCAGGTCGTAGTACTCCCGGGCCTCGGGGGTCATGAGGTGGACCACCACCTCCCCGTAGTCCAGGACCACCCAGCGGGGGCTCTGCCCCTCCGTGGGCCGGGGGCGAAGCCCCTCCTCCTCCAGCTTCTCCTGCACGTGGCGCTCCAGGGCCTGGAGGTGGGGGGTGCTGGTGGCGCTGGCCAAGACGAAGTAGTCCAGGCTCTCGGACACCGCCCGGAGGTCCAGGGCCACCACCTTTTCCGCTTTCTTTTCCCAAAGGAGATCCTTGATCCTCGCTACCAGCTCCACTGCCTCGAGGGTCTTTACCATCTGGCCCTATTGTACCAGGTCCCGCCCGAGCTCCACCACCACCCCGGGAACCGGCCCGTGGGGCGCAAGAAGGGGCAGGTGGAAAAGTTCAGCGAAGTAGCTTCCGGCCTCGAGGTCCTTGGTGTAGACCGCGCTCTGCGCCACCTCCGCCTCCTCCACCTGGGCCTCGATTCCCTCCCGGGCAAGAAGGGCTTGGCCCCAAAGGACCAGGCTCCTTTCCCCCCTCAGGCGCACGGGAACCTGGGGCGGGGAGGAAGGCGGGGCCATACCCAGGAAGGGGGCCAGGACCTGGGCCCGGGCTTCCTCGTCCACCAAGAGGAAGGTCCCCCTCCCCTCCCGGGTGGGCAGGGTGGCCACGGAAAGCCTTAGGCCCTGGACCCCGGGCAGATAGGCCAAAACCTCCTCCAGGGAAAGATCGGTGTCCAGCTCCCGCCAGGCCTCCCTTAGGGCCAGGGCCAAGGCCGGCCAGGTGCGGGGGTTCTGGGCCTTCTTGAGCACCTGGGAAACCACTCCCTTGATGCGGTCCAACCGGGCGTAATCCCCCAGGGCGTCGTGGCGGAAGCGCATGTACCGCACCGCTTCCTCCCCGTTTAGGTGAAGCCTTCCCGCGGGGAAGTCGATGAAAAGCCTCGCCGCCCGGTCGGTGTAGCGCATGGGGCGCTCCAGGTAGACCTCCACCCCCTCCACGGCGTCCACCACCCGGGCCACGCTTTCCAGGGTGAGGATGAGGTGCCTTTCCACCACCAGCCCCGTGGCCTCCGCCACCGCCTGCTTCAAAAGCTCCGCCCCACCCCGGGCGTAGGCGGCGTTGATCTTCCCCCCCACCAGGGGGCTGTAGAGATCCCGGGGCAGGGCCAAGGCCTTCACCTCCTGCCCCGCCAGCCGCACGTAGAAGATGGTGTCCGTTCGGCTTCCCGGGCCGCAGGGGGTGTGGTAGCCACAGTACTCGATGTCCCGGGCCGCCACCACCAGCCCCAGTTCAGGAAGCGCCCCAACCCGCTTGGGCCGCACCGCCTCCCCCTCTTGCCCCCGGGGCCAGGAAAGGGCCACCCCTAGGGCGAAGAGGCTCAGGGCCAACAGGAGGAAGGAGGTCCTAGGGCGCATGGAGCAGGCTCTGGTACACCGCCAGGGTCCTCGGGTGGACGGGAATCCCCTTGCCCTTAAGGTACTCCACCTTGTTGCGCACCGCCTGGCGGTAGGCCTCGAGGAGCCTCCCCGAAAGGCCGAGCTCCCGGATCTCCCCGTTCACCCCCCGGCCCGGCTCGGACACGTCGGCGATGTAAAGGGCCATGCCGACGCCGTTTTTAGGGTCCACCCCGTACACGTGCCCCTCCACCGCCTCCAAAACCTCCTCGTCCTTTACCCCCCAGGCCTCGGCCAGAACCCGGGCCGCCCGGCCGTGGAGGGAAAGAGGATGGCCCCTTTCCACCTCGTTCTCCGGGGGGGCCAGCCTAAGGAGCTCCCCCTCCCCCAGGTCCCGGGCGGCGTCGTGGAGAAGCCCCGCCAGGTAAGCCCGCTCCCCATCCAGGCCGTTTTTAATGGCGATCTCCCGGGCCAGAGCCGCCACCCTCTGGATGTGCGCCCACCTTTCCGGCCGGACCAAGGCCTTTACCCTCTCCTCCAGCTCAGCGGTAGAGACCGTGCTTTTCAAGGTACACCTCCACGGACCTGGGCACCCAGAAGCGGATGCTCTCTCCTTCCCGGATCCGCCTCCGGATCTCCGTGCTGGATATCCCCACCTCGGGCACCAGCAAAGGCACCACGGGCACCGGCATCCCCTCCAAGGGGTAGCCGGGCCGGGCCACCGCCACCAGGGTGGCGAGCTCCGGAAGCCTCCTCCCCTCCTTCCAGGTGAGGACATCCCGGTAGGCGTCCGCCCCGGTGATGAAGAAGAGCTCATCCTCCGGGAAAAGCCTCCGGGCCTCCCTTAGGGTGTCCACGGTGTAGCTTGGGCCCAGCCGGTCCAGCTCCAGCCTCGAGGCCAAGAACCCCTTCTCCTCCGCCGTGGCCAGGAGGACCATCTCGTAGCGGGCCTCCGGGGGCGCCACCGGGGTCTTGTGGGGGGGACGAGCCGCCACCACGAAGAGGACCCGGTCCAGCCCCAAGGCCGCCCGGGCCTCTGCCGCCGCCAAAAGGTGCCCCAGGTGGATGGGATCGAAACTCCCGCCGAAAAGGCCTATGCGCAAGGTTCAACCCCCATCGTCAAGCTGCCTTTATCCCGGAATGTACTCAAACTCCCGCCCCCCAATCCGCACGATATCCCCCGCCCGCACCCCCTTGGCCTTGAGGGCCGCCTCCACCCCCTGGCGCCGGAAGACCTCCTGCAGGTAGCCCGCCGCCTCGGTGAGATCCCCCTTGAGCCGGCTCAGGTACCGCTCCAGGGCAGGGGAACGCACCTCGTACACCCCCTCCTCCAAAGGCACCACCTCCACCCCTGCCTCCACGAGAGCCCTGGGAGCCGGCCTGGGAAGCTCGGGGGCCGGGGTGGCCTTCACCAGGCTGAGGAGGGCTTCCTTCAAAGCCCCCAGACCCTCCCCCGTGAGGGCGCTCACCGGCAGGACGGGAAGCCCCTCCTGGGCCAGCTCCGCCACCCTCTCCCCCACCTCCTTGGGGGTGAGGAGGTCCACCTTGTTCAAGGCGATGAGGCTAGGCCGCCTGAGGAGGGCGGGGTCGTAGGCCTCTATTTCCCTGCGCAGGGTGCGGAAGGTTTTTAAGGGCGCATCGGCAGCGTCCAGAACGTAAAGCAACACCCGGGTGCGGGCGATGTGGCGCAAGAACTCCAGGCCCAAGCCCTTTCCCTGGCTTGCCCCCTCGATGATCCCGGGGATATCCGCCAGGGTGAAGCGCTCCCCCTCTCCCCCCACCTCCACCACCCCCAGGTGGGGGGAGAGCGTGGTGAAGGGGTAGGGGGCGATCTTGGGGTGGGCCCGGGTGGTGGCGGCGAGGAGGCTACTCTTCCCCGCATTGGGGTAGCCCACCAGTCCCACGTCGGCGATGAGCATGAGCTCCAGCCTCAGGCGGCGCCTCTCCCCTTCCTCCCCCGCTTCGGCAAAGCGGGGCGCCTGGCGGGTGGGGGTGACGAAGTGCATGTTTCCCCGGCCTCCCTCGCCCCCCTTGGCCACCAGGAGGACCTGGCCCTCCTCCGTGAGATCCCCGAGAAGCTCTCCGGTATCCGCATCGAAGACCCGGGTTCCCCGGGGCACCTCTATGTAAAGGTCCTGCCCGGCCCGGCCGTGCTGTCCGCTTCCCTTGCCGTGCTCCCCGTCCTCCGCCTTGTAGGTGCGCTTGGAAAGCTCCGAGAGGGAGTCCACGCTTCCCCTGGCCCGGAGGTAGACGCTACCCCCACGCCCCCCATCCCCCCCGTCAGGGCCCCCTTTAGGCACAAACTTCTCCCGGCGGAAAGAGATGGCACCGTCGCCACCCCTGCCGGCGACGACGGTGATCGTCAGGACATCCCGGAACATCCAGACCGCCCCTTGGGCCTACGCCAAGGGACGCACGTGCACGTAGCGGCCCAGCCGCCCCTTATCCTGGAACTCCACCACCCCGTCCACCAGAGCGAAGAGGGTGAAGTCCCGGCCCATGCCCACGTTCTTGCCGGGCTTGAACTGGGTGCCCCGCTGGCGGACCAGGATGTTACCCGCCCTCACCACCTGGCCTCCATACCGCTTCACCCCAAGGCGTTTGGCCTGGGAGTCCCGACCGTTTTTGGTGGAACCCAAACCCTTTTTATGTGCCATGGCTCACCCCTGAATCTCCTTGATGAGGATCTCCGTGTAGGGCTGGCGGTGGCCCTTCTTCCTCCGGTACTGCACCTTGGCCTTGAAGCGGGAGATGGTGATCTTCTTGCCCTTGCCGTGAGCGAGCACCTCCGCCACCACCTTGGCCCCCTCCACGAGGGGAGCCCCCACCACCGTCTTCTCGCCCCCCAGGAGGAGGACGGGAAGTGTGACCTCGCTTCCGGGCTCGGCCTCGAGCTTCTCCACCCTCAGCTTCAGCCCGGGCTCCACCCGGTATTGCTTGCCACCGGTCTTGACGATCGCGAACATGGTTTCCCCTTCCCAAAGCCCCCGAAGGGGCTACCGGCTTTCCACTATACCCAAGGCCCTGGATTCCTGCAAGCCAAAACCCCCCTTGCGGGGGGCTTTCTTGGTGGAGCCGAGGGGATTCGAACCCCTGACCTCCTCAATGCCATTGAGGCGCGCTCCCAACTGCGCCACGGCCCCAGGCAACGCCTATGGTACCGAGGGGGAAGGCTTTTGTCAACGGGTCCAGAGGCCGATCACCAGGGCCAGGGCCACGAAGATAACCCCCAGGAGGATGGTCAGGCGGTAGAGGCCGCCCGTGACCCCGCGGGCGGAAAAGAGGTCCGCGGAAGCCCCCATGAGGTCCCCGGCACCCTGCTTGGGCTCCTGCACCAGGACCAGGTAGACCAAAAGCCCCGCCACGCCCAGGTAAAGAAGGATGACCAAGGTGTAAAGGAAGTCCATACCCCTACCACTTTAGCGCAGGGCGAAGGGCGTGTCCACCCGGGCGCGGTATAAAGAGGTGTGCAGCTTGCCGAGATCCATGCCGCCTACCGGCGCATCCGCCCCTACATCCACCGCACCCCCCTCCTCACCTCGAGGCTCCTGGATGGACTCCTGGGAAAGCGCTTGCTTCTAAAAGCCGAGCACCTGCAGAAGACGGGAAGCTTCAAGGCCCGGGGAGCCCTTTCCAAGGCCCTGGCCCTGGAAAACCCCAAGGGGCTTCTTGCGGTGAGCAGCGGCAACCACGCCCAGGGGGTGGCCTACGCCGCCCGGATCCTGGGGGTCAAGGCCCTGATCGTCATGCCCGAGGAGGCAAGCCCCGTTAAGAAGGAGGCCGCTCGGGCCTACGGGGCCCAGGTGGCGGACCAAGGGGTTACGGGGGAAAACCGGGAGGAGGTGGCCAGGGCCCTCCTGGAGGAAACCGGCTACGCCTTCATCCACCCCTTTGACGATCCCTTGGTCATGGCCGGCCAGGGCACCGCCGGGCTGGAACTCATGGCCCAGGCGGGGGAGCTGGGCCTTTTCCCGGAAGCGGTCCTGGTCCCGGTGGGGGGAGGGGGGCTCATCGCCGGGGTAGCCACAGCGGTGAAGGCCCTCTCCCCAAGCACCCTGGTCCTGGGGGTGGAGCCCGAAGGGGCGGACGACGCCAGAAGGAGCCTGGAGCGGGGCGAAATCGTGCGCCTCCAAGAAGCCCCCAAAACCCGGGCGGACGGGGTAAGGACCCTGGCTTTGGGCCAGCGCACCTTTCCCATCCTTCAGAAGAGGGTGGACGCCATCCTCACCGTGAGCGAGGAGGCCATCCTGGAAGCCGAGGGCCTCCTCTTCAGCCGCACGAAGCAGGTGGTGGAGCCCACCGGGGCCCTCCCCTTGGCTGCCGTGCTGGAGCATGGGAAAGGGCTTCCTGAGGTCCTAGCCCTCCTCCTTTCGGGGGGAAACCGGGGGTTTTGCCCCGCCCTCTAGGTCCAGGGCTTATCCTTGAAAATCCAGCATTGCCATGCTGCACTTTCAAGGGCGATACTCCACCGCCTAAAGCCCACCCTCGAGGAGCCCCTGCACCAGGTGCCCGGGGTGGTGCTCACCGGCGCCCGGTAGGCGGGGAAGACCACCCTGGCCCTGGAGGTGGGGGAAAGGCTCGGAACTCTACCTGGAAGGCCATCTCCACCGCCTGGCCATCCTGGACGAGGTGCACCGGATGCCCGAGCTCTTCCCTTTCCCCACGGGTATCCTGTGGGCCGTGGAGGTGAAGCAAAGCCTGGTACCCAAGCCCTCCCGGGGCTTCCACCAGGCCCTGGCGGACCTCAGGCCCCAGGCTGCCTTTGTGGTGTACCCAGGGGAGGAAGCCTACCCGCTGGCCCCAGGAATCCTGGCCACCCCTTTACCCCAGTTGATGCGGCGGCTTTGGAGCCTGGCCACCCAAGGCGGGACTTCTTTCCCTGGAAAGGCGGGGTAAGCTTAGCCCGTGATCGTCAAGGAAACGCTTCTACCCATAGAGGAAGTGGCCGGCAAGCTGGGCTTGGGCCGGGATAGGCTCTACCTCTACGGCCCCCACATGGCCAAGGTCCTGGGGGAGCCCCCTAAGGCCAAGGGGAAGCTGATCCTGGTCACCGCCATCACCCCCACCCCAGCCGGGGAGGGCAAGACCACCACCGCCATCGGCCTGGTGGATGCCCTATGGAGGCTGGGGAAGAAGGCGGCCTTGGCCCTCCGGGAGCCCTCCTTGGGCCCCGTCTTCGGGGTGAAGGGCGGGGCCACGGGAGGCGGGAGGGCGCGGGTGGAGCCCCGGCACGAGATCAACCTGCACTTCACCGGGGACTTCCATGCGGTGACCAGCGCGGTGAACCTCTTAAACGCCCTTTTGGACAACCACCTGCACCAGGGAAACGAGCTCGGGATCGACCCCAGGCGCATTGAGCTCAAGCGGGCCATTGACATGAACGACCGGGCCTTAAGGCACATCGTCCTGGGCCTGGGAGGGAGGGCCCACGGGGTTCCCCGGGAGGGAGGGTTTGAGCTCACCGTGGCCAGCGAGGTTATGGCCCTCATGAGCCTGGCCCGGGACTTCAAGGACTTAAAGAAGCGCCTGGGAAGGATCCGGGTGGGCTTCACCTACGGGGGAAAGCCCATCTACGCCCAGGACCTGGGGGCGGTGGGGGCCATGGCTGCCCTTTTACGGCAGGCCTTCCTCCCCAACCTGGTGCAGACGGCGGAGGGAAACCCCGCCTTCATCCACATGGGGCCCTTCGGCAACATCGCCCACGGCACCAACTCCCTGAGGGCAAGCCTCTTCGCCCTGGGCCTGGCGGACTACGTGGTGCAGGAGGCGGGGTTTGCCACGGATCTCGGCATGGAGAAGTTCATGAACGTGGTGGCCCGCACCGCGGGCCTGGTCCCCGAGGCGGTGGTGCTGGTGGCCACCATCCGGGCCCTCCGCTACCACGGGGGGCAGGATGCCTACGAGATGCCGGACCCCCAGGCGGTGGCCAGGGGCCTGGCCAACCTGGAAAAGCACGTGGAGAACGTGGAGCTATTCGGCTTCAAGCCAGTGATCGCCCTGAACCGTTTCCCCACGGACGCCGAGGAAGAGATCGCCCTGGTGCGGGAGTTCGCCCGGGAACGGGGCCTGCCCTTTGCCCTAAGCGAGGTCTACGCCAAAGGGGGGGAAGGAGGGTTGGAGCTGGCGGAGAAGGTCCTCGAGGCCCTCTCCCTGCCCCACGCCTACCGGCCCCTTTATCCCTTGGAGATGCCCCTCGAGGCCAAGGTGGAAACCATCGCCACCAGGATCTACGGGGCCGATGGGGTGGAGTGGAGCGAGGAGGCCAAGAAGGCCCTAAAGGCCGCCAAGAGGGAAGGGTGCGAGGCCTTGCCCGTGGTCATGGCCAAGGCGGCCACCTCCCTTTCCGACAACCCCAAGCTCCGGGGAAGGCCCCAGGGCTTTAGGGTGCGGGTCACGGACCTCCGCTGCCGGTTTGGAGCGGGGTTCGTGGTGGTCTACATGGGAGGGATTGAGACCCTGCCCGGCCTGCCCAAGGTGCCCCAGGCCCTGGGGATCGACGTGGACGAGGAAGGGAACATCCGGGGGATGGACTACTAAGTCCCCCGTCGTGGTTTGCGCCACGACGGGGGCCCCAGAACCCCCTAGTAGGGAGAAGATGGGCTTGCCCTTTTGCCGGGGTCCCCACCCGGACTTCGTCCGGGTGGGGTGGTATTAGACCCCGTGCCCGTCTGCCCGTTGCTTCTCCACAGGAAGCCCCGTGACCCCGTGGAAGGCCTCCACCTCCTCCAGGAAGCGGCGGAAGAGGTAGAGGGCGTCGTGGGGGCCGGGGGCGGCCTCGGGGTGGTACTGTACGGAGAAGACGGGGTAGCGGGCGTGGGCCATGCCCTCGAGGGTCCCGTCGTTCAGGTTGATGTGGGTGGGCTTGAACTCCTTCAGGGAGTCGATGTCCACCGCATAGCCGTGGTTCTGGCTGGTGATCTCGATCTTCCCCGTGAGGAGGTTCTTCACCGGGTGGTTGGCCCCCCGGTGGCCGAACTTCATCTTGTAGGTGCGCCCCCCCGCCGCCAGGGCCAAAAGCTGGTGCCCTAGGCAGATGCCGAAGGTGGGAAGTAGCCCCATGAGCTTCCAGATGGTCTCGTGGGCATAGCGGGGCATGGAGGGGTCGCCGGGGCCGTTGCTGATGAGGAGGCCATGGGGCTCGAGGGCCATGATCTGGTTGGCCGGGGTCTTGCCCGGCACCACGATGATCTCAAACCCCTGGGCCGCCAGGTTCTCCACGATGGCGTGCTTGATGCCGAAGTCCATGACCACGATGCGCCGCCCCGACTTCAGGGTGGGCCAGGCGTAGGGCAGGGGGGTGGAGACCTCGGGGGTCATGTCCCGCCCGTCGATGTCCGTCCAGGCCTTGGCCTCCTGACGGAGGGCCTCGAGCTCCTCCGGGGTGAAGGCATGCTTTGGGTCGCCAAAAAGGCTGGCGTGGGCGATGGTACCCTTGAGCACCCCACCTTCCCGGATCTTGCGCACCAGGGCCCGGGTATCGATCCCCTCGATCCCCACCACCCCGTAGAACTCCATGAACTCCTTAAGGGTCTGCTGGGCCCTGGGGTTAGAGGCGATGCGGCTGAACTCCTTGGCCACGAAGCCCTTCACCCAGGGGCGGTTACTCTGCATGTCGTAGACGTTGACCCCGTAGTTGCCCTGGTGGGGGTAGGTCATGACCACGATCTGCCCGTGGTAGCTGGGGTCGGTCATGATCTCCTGGTAGCCGGTCTGGGCGGTGTTGAAGACCACCTCCCCTACCGTCTTCCCCCGGGCCCCGAAGGCGTAGCCGTGGTAGACGGTGCCGTCCTCCAGGACCAAAACCGCCCGTTCCTTTACTCCAGCCATCCCTCCTCCAGGTAGCGGGTTAAGGTGCCCATCCCACCCATTCTAGCCCCCGAAGGCCCCCGGGGGAAGTCCCTTTATGACGGCGATCTCCCGGCAGTTCTCGTAGAAGGGGCAGGCGTTGCACTCGCTCCACACCTTAGGGGGTAGGGCCTCCCGGGTGGTGACCTGGTAGCCCAAGGAGCGGAAGAAGCCCACCTGGAGCGTCCAGGCGAAGACCCGGGGCAGGCCCAGGTCCCGGGCCTCCCGTTCCGCCCCCAGGACCAGCCAGCGCCCAAGCCCCTCCCCCTGCCGGTTGGGGTGCACCGCCAGGCCCCTAATCTCCGCCAGATCCCGCCAGAGCACGTGCAGGGCCACGGTGCCCACGATGTGGCCGTCCTCGTCCTCGAGGACCTGGAAGTCGCGGATGTTCTCGTAGAGGTGGCTGTGGCTCCGTACCAGCATCAGCCCCTTCTCCGCCCAGTAGCGGATGAGCCAGTAGATGGCGTCCACATCGGAAAGCCTGGCCTTCCTGAGCTCCACCGCCGCGTTGGGGCGCACCTCGGGCAGGGCCACCGTGGAAAGCTCCAGTCCCTTCACCTCAGTCAAGGCCTACCTCCTTCTTGGCCTCAGAAAGCCTTTCCCGCACCGCCTTGGGGGCCGTGCCCCCGAAGGAGCCCCGCCGGTGGATGGCGGTTTCCAGGCGGAGAAGCGGCAGGGCGTCCTCGGCGAAGAGGGGGTGGTGGGCCTTAAGCTCCTCCAGGGTGAGGTCCTTTAAGGCCCTTCCCTCCTCCAAAAGCTTCCGCACCAACCTGCCCACCGCGTGGTGGGCCTCCCGGAAGGGAAGCCCCTTCTCCGCCAGGTAGTCGGCCAGCTCCGTGGCCAAGGCATACCCCTCCTCCACCGCCCGCCACATCCGCTCCCGCTGCCACCTGAGCCCGGGAAGCAGGGCGGTGAGGAGCTTGAGGCTATCCCGGTAGGTGGCGAGGGCATCCAGAAGGGGTTCCTTGTCCTCCTGCAGGTCCTTGTTGTAGGCAAGGGGAAGCCCCTTCACCACCGTGGAGAGGGCCACCAGGGCCCCTAAGACCCTTCCCGCCTTGGCCCGGATGAGCTCCAGGATGTCCGGGTTCTTCTTCTGGGGCATGATGGAAGAGCCGGTGGCGAAGGCATCCGGCACCTCCACAAAGGCGAACTCCTCGGTGCTATAGAGGATGAGCTCCTCCGCCATCCGGGAGAGGTGGAGCATCCCGATATTCAAGGCGGAAAGCACCTCGAGGGCGAAGTCCCGGCTTGCCACCGCATCCAAGGAGTTCCGCATGGGAGCGGAAAAGCCGAGTTCCCGTGCGGTGTAGTGGCGGTCTATGGGGAAGCCCGTCCCCGCCAGGGCCGCAGCCCCCAGGGGGCTTTCGTTAAGGCGCTCCCTGGCATCCCTCAGCCTTCCCGCATCCCGGGAAAGCATCTCGTAGTAGGCCAAATACCAATGGGAGAGCAGAATGGGCTGGGCCCGCTGCAGGTGGGTGTAGCCGGGAAGGACGTGAAGGGGCTCGAGGTGCTGCTCGGCCTCCCGCACCAGAACCCGGCGCAGGCCCAAAAGGAGGGCCAGAAGCTCGTCTATGGCCCCCCGGAGGAAAAGCCGGAGATCGGTGGCCACCTGGTCGTTCCGGCTCCTCGCCGTGTGGAGCTTGCCCCCCGGTGGGCCCACGAGTTCGATGAGGCGGGCCTCCAGGTTCATGTGCACGTCCTCCAGTTCCTCCCGCCAAGGGAAGGTGCCCGCCTGGATCTCCTCCTCGATCCGGTCCAGGCCCCGGAGGATGGCCCTTAGCTCCTCCTCCGTGAGGAGGCCCACCTCGTGGAGCATGCGGGCGTGGACCCGGTTCTGAAAAAGGTCTTCCCGCCAAAGGGCCCGGTCAAAGGAAAGGGAGGCGTTGAAGCGGGCCGCGAGCGCATCCGGCCCCTCGGCGAAGCGGCCACCCCAGGTCCTATGCGCCATGCTCCCCCTTCCCCTTCTCCGCCATGGCCCGCACCCTCAGGCGCAGGGCGTTGATCTTGATGAAGCCCTCCGCGTCCTTCTGGTCGTAACCCCCCAGCTCGTCAAAGGAGACCAGGTCCTTCTGGTAAAGGCTTTTAGGGGCCTTGCGTCCCACCACGTAGACGTTCCCCTTGTAGAGCTTAAGCCGGGCCACCCCCGTGACGCTCTCGGCCACGTGGTCCAAGTAGGCCTGGAGGGCCTCCCGCTCCGGGGCGTACCAGAAGCCGTAGTAGACGAGCTCGGCGTACTTGGGGGCAAGCTGGTCCCGCTGGTGGAGCACCTCCCGGTCCAGGGTGAGGCTTTCCACCGCCCGGCGGGCGTGGTAGAGGAGGGTCCCCCCCGGGGTTTCGTAGACCCCCCGGGACTTCATGCCTACGAAGCGGTTCTCCACCAGGTCCACCCGGCCCACCCCGTGGCGGCCCCCGATCTCGTTGAGCCTCTGCAAAAGAGCTGCCGGGGAAAGCCTTTCCCCGTTCACCGCCACGGGATCCCCCCCGTGGAACTCCACCTCCACGTACTCGGGCTCGTCCGGGGCCTCTTCAGGGTCCACGGTCATGCGGAACATCCCCTTGGGGGGTTCGGCCCAGGGGTCCTCGAGGACCCCTCCCTCGTAGGAAATATGCAAAAGATTGGCGTCCATGGAATAAGGTTTTTCCTGGGTTACGGGAACCGGGATGCCATGGGCCTCCGCGTAGGCGATCATCTCCTGCCGGCCCTTGAAGCTCCACTCCCGCCAGGGAGCGATCACCCGGATGTCGGGCTTCAGGGCGTAAGCGGTGAGCTCAAAGCGCACCTGGTCGTTGCCCTTGCCCGTGGCCCCGTGGGCGATGGCCTCGGCCCCTTCCTCCTCGGCGATTTTCACCAGGTACTTGGCGATGAGGGGCCGGGCGATGGCGGTGCCCAGGAGGTAGTACCCCTCATACACCGCCCCCGCGCGGAACATGGGGAAGACGAAGTCCCGCACGAACTCTTCCTTCAGGTCCAAGGCGATGGCCTTGGAGGCCCCGGTTCTGAGGGCCTTCACCCGGGCCTCCTCCACCTCCTCCCCCTGGCCGATGTCCGCGGTGAAGGCGATGACCTCGGCCCCGTAGGTCTCCTTGAGCCACCTGAGGATAATGCTGGTGTCCAACCCGCCGGAGTATGCCAGGACGATCTTCATGCCAACCCCTAGTCTACCCCCTCGAGGGGGTACGCATAAGTATACAACACAGAACCGGGGCAGTGAACCCGGACAAACACATGTGAGACGCTGAAGGGGATAAAAAGATGGGGAACCGACCCTGCGGA
>NZ_PRDA01000024.1 GCF_002964845.1 Thermus tenuipuniceus | reverse complement strand
TCCCCTTCTGGCGCTGGCAGGGGGAGCGGGCCGAGAGGCTTATGGCCCTGGCTCCCCGGCTCCCCGTGGTAAAGCCGGAGGGGAAAACCTTTACGAAGGCCCTCTTCCACGGCGCAGAAACCAGGGTGCATGTGCCCCCTTTCAAGGGGGTTCTACCTCAGCCAGGAGGAGGCCGAGCCTCCCGAACCCCTCCAGCCTTCCCCGGAAACCTGCCCCCTTCATCAGGGCTAGGACCTCCTCTGCCCAAGGCCGCCAAAGGCCCCAGGGAGGCCCTGGCCCCAGGAGGAGCATCCCGAAAAGCCGCCCTCCCGGCCGGAGCACCCGGCGGGCTTCCTGGGCCGCCCGCAAGGGGTCGGGGAACTCGTTCCAGGTGGGGCCGACGGCCACGCCGCCAAAGGCCCCTTCCCGGAAAGGCAGGGCTTCCCCGTGGCCCAAAAGGTAAGGGCCCGGCCGTCTGCGGCGGGCTACCCAGAGGAAGGCGGGGGAGGGGTCCAGGCCCACCCCCCTCTCCCCCAGGGCCTCCCGGTAGACCCCGGTCCCCGTGCCCACATCCAAAAAGGGCCCCCCGGTGGGCAGGAGCCAGTCCCGTAGGCGGACGAGCTCCTCTGCAAGGGTGAGCTTTTTCCCGGAGAGAAGGCCGGTGGAGCGCCGCCGCCAGGCGTCGTAGAGGAGGGGGATAAGGGGGAGGCGGTTCGCCAGCCAGAGGTGGGGCCGCTCCCGCCCCGCGCGAAGGTCCAGAAGGCCTCCCCGGAAGGCGTAGCGGGCCCCGCAGGTGGGGCAGCGGGCCTCCCCCTCCACCTCCAGCCTCCCCCGGCACCGGGGGCAGGCCAGGAGGGGGAGGAGCCAAGGGGGCATGGGTTCCTTCACGTTTCTAAAGAAGGGGCCCCCCGGAGAGGCCGGGGGGCCTAGCCTATAGGGCTTACCGGTTCCCGCCGAGGGCGGCTGCGTCCACCACCGGCACCACGGTGAGGGTCCCCGCTTTAGCGCTTCCCACCGCGAAGACGGTGTAGGTCTTGCCGCTTTCCAGAACCAACCCGGGAAGCTCCAAGGCCACGGTGCTCGTTCCCGCCACCCGGACCTCGAGGTCATACCGCCCTGCGGGCACCACCAGGTACTGGCCCGCCCGGGGGAAGGGGAGGTTGCCGAAGAGCACCGGGCCCCCCTTCACCGCCACGTCCACCGCCGGGGCGTCGGGGGAGGTGTGCACCACCCGCACCCGCGCGTAGCCCGCCCTCGGGAAGAGCCCCGCCAAGGCGTCTACATACACCTGAGGCCGGATCTGGGCCAGGAAACCGGTGGCGGCCACGGTGTAGTAGACCCCCTCTCGCAGGTCCAGTTCGGTGTCGATGACCACGGGGCTGTCCTGCCCCGCGGGCACCACCTGGACCCGTACCTTTGCTGCGGGGAGGGCCAGGTAGGGGGTCACCTCCTTGAAGGCCAGGCCCGTGATGGCCCGCTGGCCGTTCACCAGCACGTCCACCGCCGGGGCGTCAGGGGAAAGGTGCGCCACCCGCACCATGGCCCCTTGGGCCAGGGCCAGGCTGCCTACCGCTAACGCCAACAAAAGGCCGATTAACCTCTTCATCCTTTCACCTCCTAAGGGGAAGCTTAGGGGGGATTTCCTTGCAAAAGTTTTGTCCAGAATACGAAGTTTTCGCGAACCCTCTTCTCAAGCAGGCTCTCCCGGAGCCCTTACGGGGCCAGGCCCAGGGCGTGCCCCGGGTGGAAGGCCAGGAGGAACCCCCCTGGACCAGGGTGGCCAGACCGAAGCCCCGGTGGGAGGCTGTGCGGCCTCGGAGGAAGAGGAGAACCCCGGCCAATAAGGTAGGGGAGGTCCAGCCCCGCCTTGACGAGGAGGACCTCCCGCAGGTTCCCCGGAGCCTCTTGTCTCAGGGCGCAGCGACCCAAGGCTCCGTCCACCAGCCCCTAGGTCCCATTCGCGAAGAAGAAGCCCTGCCAGAAGGGGCTTTACCCACCAAAAGCCGAAGAGGGCCGTCCCTAAGGAGAGGAGACTTTAGAGGAGGGGGCCTTGGGCCAGGGCGCTCATCGGGTGCTTCCCCCTCGTCCAGGGAGAAGGGTTAGTAGCCCTTCTCCTCCCCGGCCTCCGTACTCAAGCAGGCCTCCAAGCGGGGGGCCTTCCGGGCATTCAGGCCATGGCCCTGGTAGGGGGTCCAGGCTGCCGCCTCCCGCCTCTCCCCCAAGCCCCGGTCCCAGAAGCCAGAGGGTGGGGTGGAGGTCCTCGGGACAGCCCGCTCCCACGAAGAGGGAGGTCCTAAAGGGGAAGCCCTCCGGCACCTCCAGGCGGAAGAAGGCCCACCCCTTGGGCTCCAGGCCCCCTTGCCGCGGGATAGCCTAGAGGGGCTTGGCCGCTTGGAGCCGGGCGTAAAAGGCGTGGGTCAAGGCGATGGCCAGGGCATCGGCTAGGTGGCTGGGCTTGGGAGCCTCCTTTAAACCCAGGATGCCCCGGACCATAAAGGCCACCTCTTCCTTACCGGCGTGCCCGTGCCCGGCCAGGGCCTGCTTCACCTGCATGGGGCCGTAGGCGTAAACGGGAACCCCCGTCTCAAAGGCCGCCACCAGCACCGCCCCCAGGGCCCAGCCCACCTTGTAGGCCAGCTCGTTCTGCCGGTAGAAGTACTGCTCCTCCACCGCCAGGGCCTCGGGGTGGAAGCGGGCAAGGGCCTCCTTTACCCGGGCGTGGATCCGCCCCACCCGTTCCTGGGCGGGTTCCTTGTGGTAGGTCCTCACCACCTCCCCGTGGAGGAGGCGGGCTTTTAGAGTACCCTTGGGCTCCGCCTCCACCACCCCCAGGCCCAGGTGGGTGATGCCGGGGTCTATGCCCAAAACCACCATGCCTCGAGGTTCCTAGTTGCCCTTTCTAGGGGGGTAGTCCGCATCCCCGTAGCGGATAAAGGCGGGGATGTCGAAGTTGTAGGGATCGGCGTGGGTCGGGAAGTCCACGGGCCTAAGCGGCTTGGGCACCACGGTGCTTTCCCCGAAACCTGCGGCGATGAGGATCACCCTGAGCTCGTCCTGGGCCCGGTCGTCATAGGTGACCCCGTAGAGGATGTCCACATCCTCGTTGCCCGTGGCCTCCCGCACCCGCTCCACCACATCCGCCGCCTCCATAAGGGAGAGGTCCTCGGAGCCCACCACGTTAAGGAGAAGCCGCTTGGCTCCCTCAATGGAGCGTTCCAGGAGGGGGCTATGGGTGGCGGTCTTGGCGGCTTCCTCCACCCGGTTTTCGCCCCGTCCCGCCCCGATGCCCATGAGCACCTGGCCTGCTCCCTCCAAAAGGGTTTTCACGTCGGCGAAGTCCACGTTGATGAGGCCCGGGAGATTGATGACGTCGGTGATGCCCTTGACCCCGTGGTAGAGCACCCGGTCGGCGATGAGGAAGGCATCCTTGAGGCTCACCTTCTTGTCCACGGCGGAGAGGAGGCGGTCGTTTTGCACCACCACCATGGCGTCCACCCGCTCCTTAAGGCGCTTGATACCCTCTTCCGCCGCCTTGAGGCGTTTCGGGCCTTCGAAGCTGAAGGGGCGGGTCACCACGGCCACGGTGAGGGTTCCAAGCCGCTTGGCGATATCCGCCACCACCGGGGCGCTTCCCGTTCCCGTACCGCCCCCCATGCCGGCGGTGATAAAGACCAGGTCGGCCCCGTCCAAGGCTTCGGCGATGAGGTCCTCGGCCTCGAGGGCTGCCTTCTCCCCGATCTCGGGGTTGGCTCCAGCCCCAAGGCCCCGGGTGAGCTTCTCCCCCAGCTGGATGCGCACATCCGCCAAGCTCTTTGCCAGAACTTGGGCGTCGGTGTTGGCGGCGATGAACTCCACCCCCATAAGCCCCGCCTCAATCATGCGGTTCACCGCATTGTTCCCCGCTCCCCCGAGACCGATGACCTTGATGACCGCTCCTTCCATCTCTGCCTCCTCTTCCCCAAACCAAATCGAAATCAGAATAGGTTATTAAGAATTTCTTTGATCCGCGCCCAAAGGCCCTCACCCTTTGCCTTCTCCTCACGCCTGTCCCTTCTTTCCCTGGTCCTTCGGGGCTCGGGTGCAGGGATGGGCAAGGTGGCGGCGTAACGAACCAGGCCCACGGCGGTGGCATGGCCAGGGGTGGCCACCACGTCGGTGAGGCCGGAAACCCCGTGGGGCTTGCCCACCCGTACGGGAAGGCCATACTGCTGCCTTGCCAGGAGGTCGAAGCCCTTAAGGAGGGCGCTACCCCCGGTGAGGATGACCCGATTCACCTTGATCTCCAAGGGCCCCAGGGCCTCGTCCACCGACTGGCGGGCCAAGTGTAGAATCTCCCGCAAGCGGGGGCGGATGATGCGGGCCAGTTCAGGAGCGGGTACCTCGCCCAGGGACCCACCTTCCTGATTGATCTCCAGGACCAACTCGGGATCCGCAAGCTCGGGTAGGGCGGCCCCATACTTGCGCTTCACCCGTTCCGCCTCCTCGAAGGGGATCTTGAGGAGCTGGGCGATGTCCTGGGTCACGTGATCTCCACCCAGGGGCAGAACGGAGGAGTGGGCCAGACGGCCTTCCCGGAAAACCGCCACCTCGGTGGTGCCCCCGCCCACGTCCAGGAGGAGGACGGTCATGTGCTCCTCCTCGGGGGCGAGGACACCGAGGCCGCTGGCCAGGGGCTGGGCCACCAGGGCCTCGATCTCCAGCCCCGCATCCTCCACCGCCCGGCGCAGGTTGGCCAAAGGTCCGCGGCCGGCCGCCACCAGGTGCACGTCCACCTCGAGGCGCACCCCCGCCATGCCCACGGGGTCGCGGATACCTTCCTGGCCATCCACCTTGAACTCCAAGGGAAGGGCGTGAAGGAACTCCAGATCGGCGTCAAAGGGATACGCCTTGGCCTGCTCGATGGCCCGCTCCACATCGGTGGCGGTAATGCTCTGGCCACGCCGGATGGCCGCCAGGCCATGGCTGGTCACGCTTTTGAGATGGGGTCCTCCTACCCCCAGGATGACCCGCTCCACCTTCACCCCGGCCACCCTTTCCGCCTGGTGGACGCTTTGGCGGATAGCCTCCGTGGTGCGCTCCAGGTTAACCACCACGCCCCGCTTCAATCCCTGGGAGGGCACGCTGCCCTCGCCGATGATGTCCAAAACGCCATCGGGGGCCAGTTCCCCGATCACGGTGGTAACCTTACTGGTACCGACGTCCAATCCAGCGATAATCATGGGCTTACGCTCACCCCCCAAGAATACAGGTAAACCTTCCCTTTTGGTGCGCCCGCCTGGGCATACTTTACTAGAAGCCGGGCCTCCGGGGCAAAGGCCACACCCTGCGGCGTTTCCACCCAAAACCCGGCGGGCGTGTAGCGCAGCCGGGTGGCCTCGGGGTAGGCGCGGGCCAGGGCCAGGAGGTCCTGGACAGGTAGGGGGCCTTGGCCCTCCACCTGGGGACCCTTGGCCATGGGGGCCCCTCCGGGAAGCACCGTCCCGTCGGTGGCCAGGGCGTTGCCGTCCGCCAGGGGAAGGAAGGGTTCCCGCTCCCTTAGGATCAGGCGGACCTCTCCTATCCGGGGCTTTTCCAGCCGGGCTTCCGCCACCCAGGGATCCTGGCGGAGGGCCTTTAGGTGGCCATTTCCCACCCACAGCCAGGGTTCGCCGGCATGGAGCTGGGTGCGGGCCAGGATCTCCTGTTTTTGCAGGTGGCGGTTGCCTTCCACCACCACGCTTTCCACCGGGAAGAGCACCAGGCTGGCCACGTAGAGGGTGGCGGCGAAAAGGGAGGCCAGCACAAGCTTCATCCTTACCATCCTAACCCCCCCGGTGTGAAAAATCGGATAAAGGTTACGGCCATACCTCCCACTCCAGCTCCAGGGGCAGTTCCTCCTGGATGCGCTTGAGGAGTTCCAGCACGTCTCTGGCGGTGGCTTGCCCGAGGTTAACGATAAAGTTCCCATGTTCTAGGGACACCATGGCGTCGCCCACCCTTAGGCCCTTGAGGCCCCTTTCGTCGATGAGCCGGCCTGCGGAGTGGCCCGGCGGGTTTTTAAAGGCGCAGCCGGCGCTTTTCCGCTTGGGCTGGCCCTTCCTGGCGGCGTCCACCTCGGCCATGCGCCGCCTTATCTCCTCCAGGGGGCGCTCTTTCAGCTTCAGGCGGACCCGGGTCACGATGCCCCCGGGGGGAAGGCGGCTTTGGCGGTAGCCAAAGCCCAGTTCCTGGGGGAGGTAGATGTGAAAGCGGCCCTCGTGGAAGATCTCCACCGCCTCGAGGGCATCCGCCATCTCCCCAAACCGGGTCCCCGCGTTCATCTTGACCGCGCCTCCCACCTGGGCGGGGATGCCGAGGAGGCCCTCGAGGCCGGAAAGCCCTTGGCGGGCTGCTTCCTGCACCAAGAGGGGAAGGAGGACCCCTGCCCCCACCCAGCCCCTTAGGTCGTAGGTGGCGAACTCACCCGAAAGGCGGATCACCCTTTCGGGCACCCCCTCGTCCATTACCAAGAGGTTGGAGCCATTTCCCAGGACCCGGTAGGGGGCCTCCGTGGCCTTTTGGAGGTCCTCGGGGGTTTCCACGGTCCAAAGCTCCGCCGGGCCTCCCACCCCTAAGGTGGTGTAGTCCTTGAGAAGCACCTGCTCAACCCTCATGGACCAGCCTCCAAGCCAACTCCGTCACGTCCCCTGCTCCCAGGGTGAGCCAGAGGTCCTCTGGGGTGGCGGTGGCCCTGGCGTAGGCCAGGGCCTCTTCCTTGTCCAGGAGGCAGGCGGGTTTCCCCAGCGCCAACAGCCGCTCGGCGATCTTTCGGGAAAGGGCCTCAGGGGCAATCCCCGCCTTTTCCCCTGCGGTGTAGACGGGCAGAACCACTACCTCGTGCGCGGAGGATAGGGCTTCGACGAAGCCTTCCCAAAGCTCCTGGGTGCGAAGGAGGCGGTGAGGCTGGAAGAGCACCCTTACCCTGCGGCCCAGGAGGTGGGCGGTGGCCAGGGTGGCCTTGACCTCTGTGGGGTGGTGGGCGTAGTCATCCACCACCCAAGCACCCCGCACCTCCCCGATCTTTTGGAACCGGCGCCCCACGCCTGGGAAGCGGGCCAGACCCTCGAGGATGGCCTCAGGCTCCACCCCGAAGCTTAGGGCGGCTAAGGCGGCAGCCAGGGCGTTTCGCACGTTGTGAGCGCCAGGGACCTGGAGCCTGGCCTCCCCCAGGGTCCGGCCTTGGTACACCAGCTGGAAACGGCTTCCCGTGGGTCCAAGCTCGGTTTCCTCGGCCCAAAGGTCCCCTTCCTCCCCGAAAAGCTTCCTGGGGAGTCCCTGGGAAAGCCTTAGGAGCCTGGGGTCAAAGGTGGACACCACCACCGTCTTGGCCCTGCTCAAAAAGCCCCGCATGGCTTTTTCCAACTCCTCCAGGCTTGTGTGGTAGTTGGGTGCCCTTTGCCCGGCAGGGGCGATGTGGTCCGCCTCGAGGTTGGTGGCCACCGCCACCTCCACCTCCACCTCCTGGAAGAGGGGATCGGACTCGTCCACCTCCGCCAGGCGGGGGCCAAGGCCGAAGCGGGCGTTGCCAGGTAAGAGGGAAAGCTCGCCCCCGAGGAGCACCCAGGGGTCCAACCCCGCGGCCAGGAAGATGCTCGCCAACATCCCCGTGGTGGTGGTCTTGCCGTGGGTACCGGTAACCCCCAAGGAGGGCCTTTGCCTTAGCAGATGGGCAAGAAGCTCCATCCTCCTCAGCACCCGCATCCCCTTGCGCCTGGCTTCTTCCACCTCGGGGTGGTCCAGGGGGATGGGAGTGGGAACCACCAGGGTGTCCTCCTCCTGGAGATGGGCGGGATCGTGGCCCCTATGGACCGGGACCCCTAGGCTTTCCGCCCGCCGGCCAGGGGCTAGGTCGCATCCGGTTACCTCGATGCCTTCCCCCAGTAAGAGGCGGGCCAAGGCGCTCATGCCCACACCCTCGAGGCCCATGATGTGTACCCGTGTCATAGGAATTCCTCCAGCCAATCCGCAAGCCTGGCTGCGGCCCCCTCAGGGGAAAGCCCGGCCATACCCTCCCGGTAAGGCTCGGGGTGGGCCAGGATCCCTTCCACCTGCTTTGCAAGCCTCGCCAGATCCCCAAGCTCCGCCCCACCCGCCTGCCGGTAGGCTTGGGCGTTGGCTGCCTGCGCGCCCCCGTCCAGGCTGGGGGAAAGGGGAAACAACAAAGCGGGCAGCCGGTGGTAAGCGGCCTCCGCCAGGGTGCCTGCCCCGGCCCGGGCGAGGAGGAGGTCGGCGGCGCTCATGGCCAGGGGGGTGTCCACGAACCCCGCAACCCGATAGCCCTCTTCCTCTAGATGCCGGTAACGCTCCAGCCAGCGCTCCCCCACCTGGTGAAGGACAGGGAGGCCTAGGGGTTTGAGCAGGGGAGGGAGCTTCTCGTTGAGTTCCAGGCTGCCCTGGCTTCCTCCGAGAATGAGGAGCAAGGGTTTGTCCGGGGGGAAGCCCAGCCGGGCCCTGGCCTCGGCCTTGGGGTAGCGCACCTCCCGCACGGGGTAACCGGTGACCCGGGCCTTGCGGGCGAGTCCGGGGGAAAGGGTTACCGGCACGGAGAGGGCAAGACCCCAGGCCATGGGGGCGAGGAGCCTTATGGCCAGACCCAGCTTGGCGTTTTGCTCGTGGAGGAGGACGGAAATCCCCTTAAGTTCCCCCACCATGGCCCCGGGAAACCCGGCGTACCCTCCGGTGGAGAGGATGGCCCTAGGCCTTTTCCTGCTCAGGAGCCTCCAGGCGGCCCTGAGGCCCTGCAGGAGCCTCTGGGCTTCCTGGGGCCGGAAGGCGCTACGGTCCAGCTTACCTGCGGGGATCAGGGCGTGGGGAATGGAGGTCTCGGGGAGGAGGCGGGCTTCGAGGCCCCCTTGGCTTCCCAGGTAGAAGACCTCGAGGCCCCGCTTCCTAAGCTCCTCCGCCACCGCCAAGGCGGGGAAAAGGTGCCCTCCGGTTCCGCCCCCAGTCAGGAGGACCATGGCCCCACCTCCTTCCTGGACGCTTCCCGGGCCAGGCGCATCATCACGCCCACGGCGAAGCCGGAAACCAAAAGGGAGCTTCCCCCATACGACACCAGGGGAAGGGGAACCCCCGTGACCGGCAGGAATCCCACGGTCACGCCGATGTTCAGCGCAGCCTGCAGGGTAAGGTAAAGGGTAAGGCCCAGGGCCACCAACCCCAAGGGTCCAGAAAGCCTCAGGGCCAGGGAGAGCCCCCGGGCGAAGATCAGAAAATAGAGCAAGAGCACCATGAACCCCCCCAGCCAGCCGGTGGCAAAGACCACGCTGGCAAAGACCATGTCGTTGTGGGCCTCGGGCAGGTGGGGCAGGTTGCCCGAAGGACCCTGGCCAAAGAGGCCGGCCAGGATCAAGGCCTTCTGGGCCTGGAGGACTTGGTAGGCGGTTTGGGCGGGGTTGGCTTCTCCCTGAAGGTAATCTAGAAAGCTGGCAAAACGCTCCGAAACGTAGCGGAAGCGGGCCAGATAGATCCCGGAGAAGGGGGCTAGGGCTATACCCCCTGCCAGGCTCACCATGATGAGCCTCCGCCAGGGTACCCCCGCCAGGATGAAGAGTAGGCCGGCCAGGGTTACCAGGAAGAGGGCGGTGGCAAAATCGGGTTCCACCAGCACCAACCCCGCGGTGAGGCCCACCAGGGCTGCGGCCCCCGCGATGGGGTAGTCGTTTCCCTTCCGCCCCACAAAGGAGGCCAGGTAGTAGACCAGCACCACCTTGGCGAGTTCCGAGGGTTGGAAGGCTAAGGGCCCCAGGTAAAACCACCGCCGCACCCCGCCCGGCCCGTCGCCCATGAAAAGTACCACGAGGAGAAGGCCCAGGATGACCAGGAGGAGGAGGCGGGCGTGGCGAAGAAGCCTTTCGGGGGGTAGGAGAAGGCCCAGGACCAGGGCCGCAAGGGCCACGGCGATGCGCAGAAGATGGTTTGGGAGAAGGCCAGGCTCGGCAACCCCCACGCCGATAAGGCCGAAGGCCATGAGGAGGAGGCTACTCAGGAGGAGGATGGGGTCCATGGCTCACCTCCCAGAGCATAGACTGCTTCCCGGAAAGCCTGGGCACGGTCCTGGTAGTCCCTGAACTGATCGAAGCTGGCGGCCAGGGGAGCCAGGAGGACGCTTCCCCGTTCCAGGCGCTTTAAGGCCTCGGCCACCGCTTCCCGCAAGGCAGCCCGGCCGTCCTCGTGTGGTAGGACCACCACCTCCACCCCACCCCCCAGGGCCTCGGCCATCTTGGGGCCATCCCGGCCGATGGCCAAAACCACCCGCACCCGGGAAAGGAGGGGGCGTAGGGGCTCGAGATCGGCTCCCTTGTCCTCCCCGCCCAGGATCCAGGCGATGGGGGCTGGGGCAGCCTCCAGGGCAGCGGCCACCGAGGGAGTGCGGGTGGCGATGGAATCATCGATGAAAACCACCTCCCCCTTCCTGGCAAAGATCTGGAAGCGATGGGCGGGGGAGGGGAGGGTTTTTAAGCTTTCTTCGAGAAGATCCGTGTTCAAGGGGCGGCCTAGGAGTTCCAGGTAGGCCCGGGTCGCCTCGAGGGCCGCCCTTAGATTGCTCTCCCTAGGGGAGTTCCCTGGGGTGAAGGGGTAGAGCCGGGCTAAAGAGGCCTGGGCGGCCCGCCGCACCCGGGGGTCTTCTTGGTTGTAGACCAGGGCGTCCTCGGGGGTGAGGTTTTTGAGAAGGTTCAACTTGGCCTGGTGGTAGGCTTCCACGCTCCCGTGCCGGTCCAGGTGGTCCACCCCAAGGTTGAGGAGGACCGCCACCCGGGGGCGGAAGGCGTGGATCCTTTCCAGCTGGAAGCTGGAAAGTTCGGCCACCGCCACCTCAGCCTCGTCCACCACGCTTACCAAGGGGGGATCCACATTGCCCCCCTCGAGGGCCTTAAGCCCCTGCCCCTTAAGGAGATGGACGGTGAAGAGGGTGGTGGAGGTTTTGCCGGCGGTGCCGGTGATGCCGACGATGGGGGTGGGGGAGAGGCGGTAGGCCAGCTCCGCTTCCCCAAGGATCAGGGCCCCGCGGGCCTTCAAGGCCTCGAGGTGGGGATGGGAAAGGGATACCCCAGGGGCGGCCACCACCTCCTGGTAGTCCCCCTCCAGGTTCCAGTCCGGGGTGAAGCCCAGGCTCAAAGCCTCCCGCACCTCTATTTCCTTGGGACGATCATCGTAGAAACGGGCGGGAAGTCCCCGCTTCCTCAAGAAGCGCAGAACCCCAAGTCCGCTTCGTCCCAGCCCATAGACCAGGATCATGCTCCTCCCCCCAGGCTGAAGGCCAAGGCCGTGGCCAAGGCGGTGAGGACGGTGAAGCGGAAGACGATCTTGCTTTCCTCCCATCCGGAAAGCTCCAGGTGGTGGTGCAGGGGGCTCATGCGCAGAAGGCGCTTCCCCGTCCTCCGGAAATAGAGGACCTGAACCACCACGGAGAGCACCTCCAGTACGGGTATGATGCCCGCCAAGGGCAGAAGCCAAAGCTTTCCCGTAAGGGTGAAAAGCCCGGCCAGCATGGCCCCCAGGGCCTGGCTTCCCGTGTCCCCCATGAAGACCTTGGCCTGGGGGGCATTGTGCCAGAGGAATCCCAGGAGGGCGCCCAGGAGGGTTTGGGCAAAGGGGTAAGGGTAGAAGGGAAGAAGGAGTACGGCGGCGATGCTGGTTAAAAGCCCGTCCAGGCCATCCGTAAAGTTGAAGGCATTGGCGGCACCCACCACCGCCAGGAGGATAAGGAGCACATCCGCGAGGGGCCAGGGAGTGTAGGCCACCTGCCGCACTGCCCAAAGGGCAAAGATCAGGGCCATGAGGGTCTGCAGGGCGAGTTTCTCGCGGGCCCTTAGGGGCCGGGCGAGGTTTCCCCCCAGGTCGTCCAAAAGCCCCAGGAGGGCGAAGCCCAGGCCCAGGAGCCAAAGGCCGGCGAACCCGTCCCACCCCATCAGGCTGTAGGCCAGAAAGCCCGCCAGGAGGAAGGCCACACCCCCCATGCTGGGGGTACCCTGCTTGGCCAGGTGGCTTTGAGGTCCGTCGGTGCGCACCTTCTTGCCCAGGCCCAGGCTTCTCATGAACGCGATCCAGACCGCGGTGAGGAACCAGGAGAGGAGAAGGGCTAGGGCCATACCACCTCCTTGCAGGAAATCACCCGCCTGCCCGGGGTGAGGTAGAGGGTTTCTCCCCAGGCGGCAAAGTCCTGGGCTTCCGCCACCGGTTTGGCTCCCTCGGGCCGCACCAAGTAGACCCAGCCCACCATGAGGGCCGCCACCCCGCAGGCCCCGGCCTGGGCTTTGCGGACAACCTGGGGCAGGGGGAGGAGGAGGCCTTCCGGGTAGAAGTAGGCTTCCTGGCCCAGGGCCACCACCCCAGTGTCCAAGGCCACCACCTGGGAGAAAGCCCCCGGGCGGAGAAGGGTGGTTTCCCGGTAGAGCCCCTTTTCTCCTACCCAGAAGAGCCCTTCTTGGCCCCAGGCGGCGTCCCGGGCAGGGTAGGGGAGAAATCCTTCCCCCGTGTACACGCCTTCTCCTAGCCCCACCATCACTTTCCCTGAAGAGGCCCTAAGAAATCGTGGGATGCCCGGCAGGGGAAGGCTTTGCCAATAGCCATCCCGGTAGATGAGAAGCTGGTACGGGTAGGCGGCATAGAGGCTTTGCCGGTCAGCATCCAGAAAGAGGGGAAGTCCTGGCAGGGCCACGGAGAAGCGGCCCGTCACCCACCCTCCCTCGGCGAAGCCGCCTGGGTAGGGAAGCAGGGGAGCGGTGGCCTGGAGGGGAGCACAGGCGCTGAGGAGGGCGAGAAGGGGCAGGGCGTTCAGGCGTCCCATAGCTCCAGAATCCTTTCCAGGCCCACGCCCCTCGAGGCCTTCAGGTAGACCAGGTCCCCGGGCTGAACCCGTTCCTTGAGCCAGGCTACAGCTTCCTCGAGGCCTTCTGCTGCTTCCCCACCTAAGGAGGCCTGGGCCTTGGCGTAGGGGCCCAGGTACAGGGGCTTAAGGCCCAACTGGGCTGCTTCCTTGGCCACTTCCAGGTGTAGCCTTAGGGCTTCCTCCCCCAGTTCCCGCATCTCCCCCAGGACCACCCACTTCCTGCCGGGTTGCAAGGCTAGCCAGGCCAGGCCCGCTTTCACCGAAAGGGGGTTGGCGTTGTAAGCGTCGTTCAAGAACACCACCCCATCCTTTTCCCGCCGCTCCATCCGCCCCGGGGGAAGCACCAGATGGGCTAGCCTCTCCGCCACTTCCTTGGAATCTAGGCCCAACATCTCCGCCACCCCCAAGGCAGCCAAGGCGGCCAGGGCTGGGCCCATGCCGGGGTAGGGGATGCGGACCTCGAGGGCCCCGTAGCGGAAGCGGCTTTCGTGAAGAAGAAGCCTCAGGTCCTCTCCCCGAAAGGTGGCCTGGCCAAAGCCGTAGGTGGGGAGGTTCCGGCCCTGGCCAAAGCGCCCTAAGACCTCGGCCGCCTGCAGGCTCACCAGGGCCTGGGGGGCGGATAGCAGGCCTGCTTCCTCCTCCACCACTCCCTGGAGGCTGCCGAAGGCTTCCAGGTGTTCCTCTCCCAAGGCGGTAAGCACCGCAAGGTGCGGCCTGACCAGGCCCATGAGTTCGGCCATTTCCCCTACCCGGTCCACCCCGAGTTCCACCACGCAGCCTGGGGCCTGGGGATCCAGCCTCAGGAGAAAGCGGGCGAGAGGCGGGGCCGTGTTCTGGTTGCCCGGAGGAGCGGGGAACCCCAGGCCTTGGGCCAGGGCTTCCTTGGTGGTGGTTTTTCCCGAGCTGCCCCCCACCGCCACCACCTGGCCGGGGAAAAACTCCCGCAAGGCCCTTCCCAAGCGGAGAAGGGCCTGGTGGGTGTCCGCCACCTCCACCGTGGCGGGTCCTGGACGGTCGGAGAGGACCAGGTGGGCTCCTTTGGCCCGGGCTTCGTCCACATACTCCCGTCCATGGACCCGCTTCCCGGGCAGGGCCACGAAGAGGCTGCCAGGGGTGGTCTCGCGGCTATCCCAGTGGAGGTCGCGCACGGGTTTCCCCCCAGGGTGAAGCCTTCCCCCGGTGGCCCTGGCCACCCACTCCGGCGTTACTTCCCTAACATGATGAAGATACACAAGCCACTCACCGCCCTTCAGCATAGGGGGGTATACCCCGGTACGCCAAGAGCCCGGCGGCCACCTCCCGGAAGATGGGGGCGGCCACCAGGCTGCCGTGGATCTCCCCTTTGGGATGGTGGATGGCTACCACCACGGTGTAGAGGGGTTTATCCCCGGGCACGAAGCCAGCAAACCAAGCGGTGAAGACTTCCTGGGAATACCTTCCGTTTACCACCACCTGGGCGGTTCCCGTCTTGCCCGCCAAGGGGTACCCTGCCAGGGAGGCACGGGGAGCAAGGCCTTCCTGCAGGGCTCGGCGGATGGCCCTGGCGGTGGCGGGGGAGAAGACCCGCTCCGGCTGGCCTTCTTGCCGGACGAAGAGCCTGGGTGGGCGGTAGAGGCCGTCCACCAGGGTGTTGAAGGCAGCGGTGAGGTGAAGGGGGGTGACGAGGAAACCTTGGCCAAAGGTGTGATTGGCGTAGGCGGCGGGGCTCCAGGTGTGGGGCGGGGTAACGATTGGGCTAGCCACCCTGACCCCGGGCAGGGGGGTGGGATCGGTGAAGTGTAGACGCTCCATATAATGGTAAAACACCTGCTTGGGCAGGGCCTCGGCCAGCAGGCTGATGCCCACGTTGGAGGAGTAGCGAAGCACCTCGGCCAAGGTGAGGACCGGGGGGTGGGGGATGACGTCCCGGATGGTCCATCCGTCCACCACCCGGTGCATGGGGGCCTCCACCCGGGTGGTGAGGTTGGCCGCCCCTTCCTCCAGGAGCATGGCGGCGGTAAGGGCCTTCATGGTGGAGCCAGGCTCCAGGGGTACCAGAAAGGCGTGGTTCCGCCAGGAGATGTCCCGGTTGGGATCCCCCCTGGGGGCTAGGGGATCAAAGGCTGGCCCGTTGGCCACGGCCCTGAGGTTTCCCTCCCGATCCATGACCAGCAGGGTGCCAAAGGCCCCCCGGCTTCGCGCCAGGCCCTCCCAGAGGGCCTTCTCCGCCAGGGCCTGGATCCAGGGGTCCAGGGTGAGGGTGAAGGAGCGGCCCGCCTCCAGGGCCCCGTTCAAATCCCGTTCCAACCCCTCAAGCCCCTTCCCCGTGCCCCGTTCCCCGAAGCCCAGGAGCTGGCTGGCGCTTTTTCCCAAGGGGTAGTAGCGCCCTTCCTTGAGGTCCAGGGCCAAGGGGGTGCCATCCTGGGCATATAGGGTGCCTCGAGGGGGAGCGGCGGGAGGCGGGGGAGCGGAGAGCCTTGGAGGGCGGGCGATCAGGCTGTAAAGGCCCAAGCCGAAGAGGGCCACCCAGAGGGCGAACCCCAGAAAAACCCAGGAAACCCGGCTTACCCCTACGGTCACTCCCCCCACCTCCCTTGGCTCATGGGCACGAAGCCCTTTTCCTTGGCCCAGGAGAGCACCCGGTGGGGCTCGGTGGCCTGCCACCTTTCCTTGAGCAAGGCTTCCTCCCGGGCTTTTAACCTAGCGAGCTCCTCTTCCATCCTGGCCAGGTGCGCCTTCTCCATTTGGTTGCGGTGGCCCACGGCGAAGACCAAAAGGAGGGCTAGGAGGTAGAGGAGGCCGAAGCGAAGGGCTGTGCTCAGGCTTCCCTGGCGGTGCATCAGGCCACCTCCTTCTCCGCCGCCCTGAGCTTGGCGCTGCGGGACCTGGGGTTCTTCGCTACCTCCTCTGGGCTTGGGGTGATGGGCTTCTTGGTGAGCACCTTTAGACCGCTCTCCTTCAGGAAGCGCTTCACCACCCGGTCTTCCAGGGAATGGAAGGTGATGACCAGAAGCCTTCCTCCAGGGGCTAAGACCTCCTCGGCTTGCCTAAGGAACTCCTCCAGGGCGCCTAGCTCGTCGTTCACGTACATCCGGATGGCCTGGAAGGTTTTGCGGGCGGGGTGTCCCGCCTTCCGGAAGCCCACCGCCTGCCGCACCACCTCGGCCAGCTCCAAAGTGGTGCGGATGGGGGCTTTCTGCCTTTTTTCCACGATGGCCTTGGCGATGCGATGGGCCTGCTTCTCCTCCCCCAGGTCCCGCAGGATCCGCCGGAGGTCTTCCAAGGGAAGGGTGTTCACCACCTCGTAGGCGGTGGGGCCCTCCTCTCCCATGCGCATGTCCAGGGGGCCTTCCCTCTGGTAGCTGAAGCCCCGCTTGGGGTCCTCCAGGTGGAAGCTGCTCACCCCTAGATCCGCCAGGATGCCTGCCACCTGGCTAACCCCTGCCTCCTGGAGGACCTCCTTTAGATGGCGGAAGTTCCGCTGAAAAACCCTGAGCCCAGGGAGCCCCAGGGCCCTTGCCCGGGCCACGGCCTCGGGGTCCTGGTCCAGGCCGATGACCAGGCCTCCTTGTTCCAGGATTCCCTTGGTGTGCCCAGCTCCTCCCAAGGTGGCGTCCACGTACACCTGGCCTGGCCGGACCTGGAGGAGGTGGAGGACCTCCTGGTAAAGGACGGGGATGTGCTGGGTAATGGCGTCCATAAATCTCCTATCCAATGAGCCCCTTGAGGGCCTCGGGGGCCGGGGGGTTTTGCATGATCTCCTCAATGGTCTTCCACCAGCGTTCCTGGCTCCAGATCTCCAGCCGTCCCGGGGCACCGGCGATCACCACCTCCCCACCTTCCTGAAGACCTGCGAACTGGCGGAGGGGTGGGGGAATCAGGACCCGGGAGGCGTTGTCCATGCGGGTTTTGTGGGCCCCGGAGTAGAAGAAGCGCACGAAGGCCCGGGCCTGGGCGTCGGTGAGGGGGAGGTTGACCAGCTGCTCCTCAATCTTGCGCCAGCGGTCCGAGGGAAAGACGTAGAGGCAGCCCTCCATTCCGCGGGTGAGCACCAGGCCATCCTCGAGGAAATCCCGGAAGGGGCCGGGGATCACCACCCGCCCCTTGTCGTCCAGGCTGTACTGGTACTCGCCGAAGGGCATTTCCCACCTGGTCCCACCCTCTGGGGCTGGCTGGGCTTGGGCGTCCAGTTTGGAGCCTTACCCGCAGAGGAGTTCTTGCCCAGGAGTATAGCACGGATTCCCCACAGTTTTCCACTACCTCCCACTTGTATCCCACTTAATTCCCACCCCGGATGCAAAGAAAAACCCCAAGCCGAAGCTTGGGGAGCCCCAGGACAGGGCGTAAGCCGGGTTCTGTTTTCAGCGGTCATCTCTCTGGGGCCGGCGTCGCCGCCGGCCTCAAGCGGCCCATCCCAGGGGTTGTGGCGGGCCGGGCAAGCCCTTCCCCTCTACTGGGCCTTGCACCGGGTGGGGTTTGCCGTGCCGCCCCTGTTTCCAGTGTAATAGAGCGTGCTTTTAGGATAGTTGGGCTGGACCCGACTAAAGGCGAAGGAAGGCGAACGAAGGCGATAAAGAAGGCGAAAAAAGGCGGCGGGCTCCCGAAAAAAGGCGGCGGTTTGGCGGAGGGCGGCCGATCACGCTTTCAGGACAGTAATGCGGGTCAGTACGATGCTGATCGGAAAAGGACGCTGTGCCAGGTTAATTTTTGCCGACCTGGAGCCGCTGACCGGGGCAATCTTTGACCGAGGTCAGTCATGCTTTTGGGGCAAATCGCTCACGCTTTTAGGACAGTAAAAGAGGGCGATGAGGAAGGCAAAAGCGCCCGTTGATGTAAGCCCACTTTATAGCAAACCGCGCAAAGTTGATGAGAGGAGTAAAGCGGCTACAGGAGCCGGGAAATGCCGCTATGCAGTCGTTTGTATAGGCTGAGACAGCGTGAGACAGCGTGAAGGGGGTACTTGAGACAGCGTGAGACAGCGTGAGACAGCGTCCGAAAGTGGCGAGAAGCCCTTCGTTATCGTGTTATGCACCTTTTGCATAACTGAGACACCGTGACGCTGTCTCAGCCCAAAATCTAAAGGATAGCTTAGTGTATGCTAATGAAAAACTCATCTGGTGTACCATAATGTTTCGCCTACCCCCTCCTCCTGGTAGCCCCGCCCCCAAAGCGCAACCCCCAGGCCTTCACCTGGGGGTCTGCCGGAGGTAGCGCCTTTCCAGCCAGAGGGCCTGGCGGGCCAGCTCTAGGAAGTCTTCCGGGTCCTCGGGAGGCTCGCGGTGGAGCCAGTGGCGGATGAGGGCGGAAAGCTGGGCGAGGGGTGGAGGGTCACGCTCCAGCTCCGCTAACCGGCCTGGAAACCCAGGGCCTCCAGGATGCCGTTGGCGGCGGTGAGGGCGAGGCCGGGCTTCTCCGCGGTGGCGCGGGCCCAGGCCTCCTGGTCCAGGGCGAGCTCACGGGTGAAGTCCAGGGCGGCGCTCAAGGGCGCCCGGGCCATGCGGCTGGTGAAGCGGTCCACCTGGGCGATGTCGGGCCTGCGGAAGGCGAAGGTGCTCTCGCCGTGGGTGAAGGTGTAGAAGGGCTTTTCCCGTTCCATCTAGCCTCCTAGCCGTGCTGGATCTCCCCGAGCACCACGAACTCCAGCTCCACGGTGATCCGCTCCGTGTCCTGCTCCACCCCGCCGAAGGAGCGCTTGGTGAAGAGGCAGTCCTTCAGGGTGTCGGTGACGGCGGTGCCGTTGCCCTTGTCGTAGGAGATGACGATGTCAAAGGGGTCAAGCTTGTAGACGTTTCCCTCGGGGGCGGCGGCCCGGAGGCGGTCGTACTCCTCCCGGAGGAGGGTGAGCTTTCCCGAGGCCTCCCAGTTGCCCTTGGTGTAGCCCCTGGGGGTGCGGCCCTTGCCGTAGATGGCGTTGACCTTCTCGGAGTCCTCGTAGTCAATGGAGAGGACGTCCGCCAGGGGCACGCCCTTCACCTGGATGCTGATGTGCTCCCAGTCGTAGTAGCGGCCGTTAATGGGCATGCTTCACCTCCTCACCCCACCAGGAAGGGGTTTTCAAAGCCGATGTCCATGACGATCTCCCGCAGGTAGCCCAGAGGGACGATGCGGATCTGGAGGCGAAGGGTCTGGGAGGCCAGGATGTCCTGGCCGGGAGGGGCCACCACGCGGCCCCGGGCGATCTCCCCGGCGGCCTGCATGAGGCGGAGGGGGGTGTTGGCCCGGGCCAGGAGGCTCGCCAGGCTGGCCTTGAGGTCGGTCGGGTCCACGTGCCACTGCACGAAGTCCAGGAGGGCCTGGCGCACCTGGTAGGTGGCCTTGTCCATGACCCGGCGGTTCTGAATCACCTTGTAATCGCTGGTGGGGGCGGCGGCGGTGCGGCCGTCCACGAGGAACCAGCCGTCCCGGCCGATGAGGCGGTAGACGGTGGTGAAGCCCGCCTGGTCCAGGGCCAGGGCGTGGGCGTTGTTGAAGAGGCTCTGTTTGCCGAAGGGGGTGTCCACGAAGGGGGCCACCTGGACCACCCCGCTCAGGGGCCCGAGCTGGACCCAGGCGGGGGAGACGTGGACCCGCTGGCTGGAGATGCGGGCCCCCACGCGGGAGGCGAGGCTCTGCACTTCCAGCCTGCCCGTGAGGGTGTCCACCACCTCCCCCCAGGCGGCCACGATCATCACCCGTTTGTGGCTGAAGCTCGCCTTCTCGCTCAAGCGGGCGTTGACCCAGGCGTCGGGGTCGTTCCCCGGGGGCAGGGTCTCGGTGAGGAAGAAGATGTAGCGGAAGTTCGCCTCGGCCTCGTCGGCCAGGGCGCCCAGGGCGGCCCACATGGCGGGGCCGGTGGGCTGGGCCACCTGGATGTACTCGTACTGCAGGTTGGTGTTGAGGGCGGCGCGGACGGCGGCCTGGACGCTAGAGACGCTGGCCTGGGGGGCGGTGGCCTGGAAGCGGTAGGTGGCCCCCGCGGCGTAGGTGCCGGTGGCGAAGTTCAGGGTGAGCCCCGTCCCCGGCAGGGTGTAGGTGGCGGCGGTGGCGATCTCCTGGCTGGTGGTGTCCCCGCCGTCCAGGCTGTAGGTGAAGGTGGCCGTGCCCAGGGCCCCTCCCTTGGCTATCCTTACCACGATCTCGTAGGCGTCCAGGGGGCTTCCCGTGATGGTGACGGCGGGGGAAGAGGGGTTGCCGCTGTCCGCGGCCACGCTCCCCGCGATGTCGGCTTGCGCCCGCACCGCGTAGACCTGGCCGCCCCCGTAGGCCAGCTGGTCGGCCACGGCCCGGGCCAGGGGGCCGGTGCCCAGGACGCCGGGGACGGCGGCGAGGTCGCTGAAGGCCAGGACCTGGTCCACCGGCCCCTGGCTGGAGACGCCCACCACCACCCGCTGGCCCTCGCCGCTCGGGGCCACGATGCCCAGGCCCCCGTCTTGGATCTCTGGGTAGACGCCGGGTAGCCTTGCCATCTTCTATCTACCTCCTACCTGTGGGTGGGCCCCTGGAGGAACTCCTTCAGGGCCTTCTCAAACTGGGCGCGGGAGACCCGGGTCCCCTCGGCCCAGCCCGCGTAGACCTTGAGCCCCGCGAAGGCCCACGGGGGCACCCCCAGGGCCTGGGCGTGCTCTTCAATCGTGGGAAGGGCTTCTTGCGCTTGGACCTTTTCCTCTTCCTTGGGCATCCTAGACCTCCTCTTCGAGGACCGCCTCCTCCACCTCCACGGCGATGGGCACCCAGGCGGTGTCCTCGTAGAGGGCAATCTCCACGGGGACTTCCAGGGCCAGGGCGTTTTCCCCCACCAGGAGGCCTTCCTCGTCCAGATAGGAGAGGGCGATATCGTTCAGCTTGGCGTGATAGTCCTCCCCCACGTGCAGGGGGGTGTCCCACATATAGAGGAGAACCCCGGCGAGGAGCTGGTCCAGCTCCTCGCTGGAGCGGGCATAAAGCTCCAGGCGGATACGTAAGGTGCCTCCATAGAGCCTGCGCCGGGTCTTGACGGGCCCGGCCACTACCCGGCTCCCGTCCCGCTTGAGGGCGCCGGTGAGGGGCTGGATCAGGGCGGCGGGGGCCATCCGGTAGGCCTCCTCCCGGCTCCGGCCCACCAGGACCCGGGTGGGGGGAAGGCCCGCGTGGGCGCAGGCCGCCTTGAGGTACTCCAGCACCGGGGCGATCACCGCGTCGCCTCCTTCATCCACTCCAGGAGGAGGGCCTTGGCCTCCTCGCGGTCTTCCTCGGTGAGGCCCAGGAAGGGGCGGGCGGGGATGTAGACCTTCCGCCCCCTCCCGGCGTAGCCCCCGAACTGGTGGATGCGGGCGTACTCCAGGTTAGTGCCCACGTAGATGCGGCTTCCCGCCACCTTCCAGGAGATGGAGTTCTTCAGGCGGGCCGTGACGACCAGGGGCTTGCGCAGGGCCACGCGCCTCTGGGCGGCGGCGGAGATCCCGCCCCGCTTGAGCCGGTCCCTGGGCCGCACCTCCTTCGCCAGGGTGGCGGGGGAGAGGGGCGGCCAGGGGGAGCCGTCCGGGGCCCGGCTCTCCTCAAAGCGGCGGTGGGTGCGGGCGAGGATCCCCTCGGCGATGGCCTCCTTGACCTTCTGGGGGACGCCCCGCCCGAGCTTTCTCAGGGCCTCGTTTAGCTCCCGCCAGTCCCCTTTGAGGCGCACGCCCATCAGAAGTCCTCCAGGCTCTCCCGGGAGAAGACCCGCTTCCCCCGGACGGCGGCCCCGCCCTTGGGCCTCGCGGGCTCCCCCGTGGGGGGGAGGGGCAGGGAGGCCTTGCCCACGGCCACGTCCCGAAGGAAGGCCACGGCGTCCCGGTATCGGGTGAGGGCGGCCTCGTCGGCGGTGCCGGGCCGGATGCCCCGGCGGAGCATGAGGCGGTAGACGGCGATGTCCACCGCCTTGGCCTTCAGCACCTCGGGGAGGGAGGGGAGGGGGAGGGCGTAGCGCTGGGCGAGGTAGCTTTCCACCTCGGCCCAGGCCTCCCTCAGGGCGGCTTCGGCCCGGGCCTGGCCCTCGGGCGTGAGGACCCCCGCCCCCTCCTCGTCCACCAGGTAGAGGAGGACGTCTAGGGGGAGGGCTTGGCGGAGGTCCTCGAGGGTGATCATGCGCCGGTGCCGGTGCCGGTGGAGCCGTAGGCCAGCTGCCAGAAGAGGTAGCCCGCCGCTTTACGCTCGTAGACCCCGTAGATGAAGACGTTGCGCTTGAAGACCTCGTCGGAGGTCTCGGGGTCGTCCTTCGCCACCCACTCGGGGCGGCTCCGCCGCTGGAGGACGAAGGGGCGGATGGCCTGGCTCCCATCCACCAGGAACCAGTAGGTCTCGTACTCCTCCACCAGCCAGGGGCTGACCAGGATCTCGGCCTTCCCGTAGTCGGGGTTGGCCCCGCCCGAGGGCAGGGTGGGCACCCCCACGATCTCGTAGGCGGTGCTCTCCAGCCCGGGGCCCACCACCAGGTAGATGGGCTTTTGCAAGAAGAAGCCCAGGGGGTAGCCTCGGGCGTCGGTGAGCTGCCTCATCTGGCTCAGGGCCTGACGGAAGGCCTCCCGGGTCAGGGGAGCATTGCTCGCGTTCTGGAAGGTCCGCTTCCCCACCGTGTGGGAGCCGAAGAAGGGGCGGCCGTCGTAGCCCTTCTGCTGGAACCCCTTGCGCAGGAGGTCGGCGATGAGGAGGTCGTCGTGCTCGGCCCACCTCCGGGCGTACTGGAGGGCGGTGATGCGGATGAGGTCCATCTGGTCGTCCTCCGCGTCCGTGCGGGACACGGCGAAGGTGGCCTCCCAGTCGGCGTTGGCGATGGCGAAGGTCTCGGCGGTGAGGTTCTGGACCTGCCGCTCCCCCTCCCAGAGGCGCATGGTGGGCATGTTCTCCATCCAGGCGTAGTAGTTGGCCCGGCCGTTGGACTGGACCTCCAGGGCCAGCTTCGGCCAGAGGGGGGTGTACCCCTCCTTGGCCTCAAAGACCAGGCTCCTGAGGGTCCGGCTGAGGGCGCTCAGGTTCTCGCGGTTCAGGATCATTACCACACCTCCACCCAGACGTAGTCCGGTTCCACCTTCAGGGCCCGGCCCGCCTTGGAGCGGCCCGTGCCCGTTTTGCCCACGGTGTTGGGCCCGGTGGCATAAACGTCCTTTCCCAGCTCCGTGGGGCCCACGGGGTCGGCGGGGTCGTTCTCAAAGCGGAACACTCCCCGGCGCACCAGGACCTTCTTCGCGCCGTCCGTCCCCCCGGTGTTGTCCACCGTCTCCTGGGCCACGCCCAGGGCGATCTTCCCGGTGCCCGGGGCCGCCTCCTCGGCGTAGCCCCCGCTCACCATCACCAGGGCTCCCTGCCGGATGACGGCGTTCGCCTTCACCGGGAGGGGGATGAGGTACTCGTCCGCCCAGCGCTCGGTGTCAAACATCACTCACCTCCAAACCGCTTCAGGGCCTCCTCGGAAACCCTGAAGACCTGGGCGAGCCTGCGCAGAGGCTCGTCCTCCTCCAAGGCCTTCCGCTCCGCCTTGGGCAGCTCCACGGGCACCAGCCGGGGCATCCCCTCCAGGGCCTTGCG
Source organism: Thermus tenuipuniceus (assembly GCF_002964845.1). Classification (GTDB taxonomy): domain Bacteria; phylum Deinococcota; class Deinococci; order Deinococcales; family Thermaceae; genus Thermus; species Thermus tenuipuniceus. The sequence goes on along the minus strand of NZ_PRDA01000024.1, from coordinate 29,987 downwards.
GGCGGCCTCGAGGTCGGCCCGGGCCTGGGCGAGCCAGAACTCCCGCTGGTGGGGGAGGATGCGCCCTTCCTCCAGGGCCTTACGCACCAGGGCCTGGGCCTTCTCCTCCCGGGTCTGGACCTTGATGGCTTCCAGCTCCTTCCGGGTGCGCTCCAGCTCCTCCAGGGCGTCCTGCGCGGCCAGGAGGCGCAGGAGCTTGGCCTTGAGCTCCGTGGGGTCCTCGGCCCCGAGCCCCACCTCCAGGACCACCCGGCCCACGGCGGCCTCTCGCTTGAGGTCCTCCAGGGCCTGGAGGGCCGCCTCCTCGGTGGCCTCCGGGTCCAGTCCTAGGGCCTGCCTGAGCTTTTCCAGCATGTCCGCCTCCGCTTCTATGCGCTTTTGGAACCGGATGCCGGGGTTGTTGGTGAGGGCGAAGGAGTGGTAGCCCAGCACCCGGTGCCTGCCCATCTCGTCCGGGGTGGGGTCGTAGTAGAAGACCGGGGAGACGTAGGCGTACTCCCCTCTCGCCACCCGCTCCCGGCCCGTCTCCGACCACGCCACCAGGCCGTAGACGAAGCCGTCCTCCCCCACCTCGAGGCCCGTCACGAACCCTGCCGCCGGGGCTTCCCCCGCCTGCCCCTCCTCCACCCGCACCGTCTGGTGGTGGAAGTCCAGCACCCAGGGCACTCCCCTCGAGGCCAGCTCCGCCTGGGCCTGGGCCAGGGAGGCTTCGTCGAAGAGGAAGAGGGTGCCGTTCCCCACGAACTCCCCGAAGGGGTGCAGGGGGATGCGCTCAGGCGCCTCGGCCAAGGCGGCGCGCAGCGTGCCGGAAAAGGTCGGGGTGGAGGTATCGGTATTCTTGGGGAAGCCGGTCAAACTCGTCATAGGGCCGCCTCAGCACCACCCCCCAGTAGGCGCGGTTCTCTGCCCTCGCGGTCTCCGGGGAGAGGGGCCAGCTAGGCCCCGGCCCCTTGAGGCTGAGCGCCCGCGCCCTTGCGAAAGGTGCCGTCCCGGTTGAAGAGCGCCACGATCTGGTCAATGGCCCACCCCAGGATGGGGTCCGGGATCCAGGCGGGCCAGAAGCCGAGGATGGCGTTCACCACCTCCTTGACCCGCTTCATGGCCTCCTCCTTCTTCTGGAGGCCCGGGACCCCGTCCATGAGGTCCTCCACCACCAGGACCGCGAGCCCGAGGGCGAAGTAGGCGATACGGATGACCTTGAGCATCCTTCCCTCCAAAAGGTTTTGCCCCCGGGCTTCCCCGGGGGCACGTTCCCCACCTTAGCCCCAGTTTAACCCAGGGGGTGAGGGGGTGTCAATCTAGAGCCTGCTCCGCACCTCCACCACCCGGCCCACGATCTCCGCCACCTGGTCCAGGGGAATGACGGGAGGCCCGTTCTCCTCGGGGTTGGTGGAGTAGAGGGCCCCGTTCTTGAGGAGCTTCACCACGTACTCCCCGTTCTCCAGCCGGGCCACCACGATGGCCCCTGGGTGGCCCTTGTCCTCGGTGTTGACGATGATGACGTCCCCGTGGCAGATGGGGCGCTTCCCGGCGCACATGGAGTTGCCCCGCACCTTGAAGGCCGCGAGGTGCCGGGCGTCCCCCTTGACCCGCACGGGGACGGTGCGCTCCTCAATCTCCTCCAGCTGGGAAGGGCCGCCGCCTACGTAGCCGATAATAGGAACTCCCACCTCTTTCTTTGTAAGGAAGGAGCCTTCCGGGTAAAGCCGTTCAATGAGCTGTTCTACCGGGATTTCTAGCGCAAGGGAAAGCTTGGTAAGGGTGTCAAGGCTCGGCTTGATGTACTTGTCCCCGATCTTTCTTCCGATGACCAGGCTGTAGACGGTGGTCCTTCCGATATTGTAGTAGTCGGCGAACTCTTCAAGTTTGCGAAATCCCATTTCCTTCATCTTCTTGATGATTTCTTTGGCGAACGGCCCTTCTAGGGCTTCCTTTGTTCTAGTCCGTCCCATTTCTTCTCCCCTCCTGAGCCCGAGGCCCTTCCAGGGGCGGAGAGTGCCCCTAAGGTTGATGTGCTTCTCTCCTTATGACCCCAAAGTCAAGGGAGTGGCCCTTGACTTACTCACGAAAAGGATGCTAGCATTCTCTCAGATGAGAGTAAAGCACCGCTTTTCACCTCGCATGATGCAAAAGCTGATGGCTGACCGGGGCCTTACGCAGGCGGAGCTAGCCCGAGTGACCGGTCTGTCAAGCGGCCATATAGCGATGTTGCTTTCCGGGGCTAGAACTAGGCCATCTGCGGCCACGTTGCTAAAAATCGCAAGGGCCCTGGGGGTTGGTGTAGAGGATCTGATGGAGGAGGAAAGCGATGTCCTGGCTTCCCGTAGATGAGGCCGCGGAAAGATTAGGAGTTTCGCGCGCTTCGGCGTGGAGGCTCATTCAGCGCCACGGCATTCCCACCCGCAAGGAGAAGCACGGCCGCACCTGGCGCACCCTGGTGGACGCCGACCTCCTGGCTCTGGCCCTGGGGCGGGAGGCTCCCCCTGAACCCCGGCCCGTGGAGGCCTCCTCCGCCTCCCAGCCCGCCCTCGAGGCCCACCTCCCCCGGATCGCCGCGGAGGCCCGGGACCTCCCCCGGGGGCTCAAGTGGGACCTCATCAAGGAGGAGGCGCAGCGGCTCGGCGTCACGCCCAACCACCTGGCCCGGCTCCTCCGCCGCTATGAAGCGGGACAACTCCTGTATGCACGGCGCCCTCGGCGGGACCGGGGAACTCACCGGGTGCCCGCGGAGCTGAGGAAGCTCGTGGTGGGCCTCAAGCTCGCCCATCCCCGGGCGAGCGCCCGGAGGATCCTGCGCATCGTGGAGGCCAACGACCCGGGCCTCCTCCTCTACCGGCCCTACTCCACCGAAACCCTGTTCCGGCTCTCCGAGGCCACGGTGCGGCGCATCCTGCGGAAGGCGGAGGACAATCCCGCCTTCCGCTACGCCCTCCTCTCCGAGGAGGGGAGGCGGGAGTTCGCCCGCACCTGGGCGGGGCACGTCCTGGCCGAGTACCCCATGCAGATGGTCATGGTGGACATGACCAGGTGCGACGTTTTCGTCTACCTCCCCGAGGAGGACCGCATGGTCCGCCTCCGCATCCACGTGGCCCTGGACGTCTACTCGGGGGCGGTGCCCTCCCTGGTGTTCAGCCGGGAGGAGAGCCAGGTCCCCACGGACCAGCTCCTTATCCTCATGACCCAGGACAAGACGGCCATCGTGCCCGACTGGGACGTGCGGGGCGTGCCCGAGCGCATCTACTGGGACAACGGCAAGGTCTACCGTTCAGACAAGTCGGAGCACTGGGCCCGAACCCTGGGGATTGAGCTCGTCTACTCCCGGCCCCACGTCTCTCACACCCGGGGGAAGGTGGAGCGCTTCTTCGGGGCCTTCCACCAAACTTTTGAGGCCCTGCTCCCCGGCTACGCGGGCTCGGACGCCACGGAGCGGGACTCCTCCGAGCTCCGCCGCCTCCTCCAGAACACCCGGCGCTGGGTGGCGGAGGGGATGCCTCCCGAGCGGGACCCCTACCCGGATCGCCTGCTCCTGGAGGAGGAGTACAAGGCCCGCGCCCTGCAGTGGCTCCTCGGCACCTGGCACCGGGAGCCCCTGGAGGACGGGCTAAGCCGCCTGGACCTCTTTCGGGCCTTCGTCCCCCGGCACCGCCTCGCGGAGTACCGCCTGGAAGACCTCTACCTGGCCGCGGCCTACCAGGTGGAGCGGGTGGTGCGGGGGAACGGCACCGTGCAGTACCGGGGGCGCACCTGGTACCTGGACCCCCGCCACGGGAGCCTCCTGCCCTGGCAGGGGCAGAAGGTGGTGGTCCTGGACGTGCAGGTCCTCCCGGGCCAGCCCCTCAGGGTGGCCCTCCGAAACCCGGACGGCACCCTGCGGGTCCTCGGGGAGCTCCTTCCCGAGCCCCTGCGGGCGGACAGCCTCGAGGCCCGCGCCAAGCGGGCGGCGGACAAGGCGGCCATCCGCGCCCTGCAGGAGGAGGCGCGCCGCCTGGTGGAGGAGCTTTCCCCCGCCATGCGGCTGGAAGACATGCTGGAGCGCCTCTCCGGCCTCGCCCCCCTGCCCCGGCGGGAGCGCATCACCCTCCGGGCCCAGGAGCTCCCCGCCCCTTCCCCGGAGGAGATCGCCCGCGGGGTGGAGGAGCTCGCCGCCGAGCTGGAGGACGACCTGGTTCTGGACCCCATCGCCCTGGGGGAGCAGTGGCTAAAGGAGCGCGGCCTGCTGCCCCGGGGCGAGGAGGAATAGGAGGTAGCGCATGGGAAGGAAGGCGAACGGCGACCAGACCTTGGCCCTCATTGACGAGGCCCTGGGCATCGTCATGGGGGAGGCGGAGCTCTGGAAGGACCCCCGGGACGGGTTCATCCCCACGGAGGGGGCGAAGGCCCTCTTGGGGCACCTCCACCTGGTGGCCCAGGAGGGCTTCCCCCTGGCCCTGGTGGTGGGCCCGGCGGGGGTGGGGAAGACCCTCACCTGCCGCTACTGGGCCCGGGAGCACGAGGCCCCCTGGGTGCGGGCCCAGCCCAGCTACTCCCCGGCGGCCCTCCTGGAGGACCTGGCGGTGGAGCTCCGCATCACCCGCACCAAGACCTTCCGCGTCCTCCTCAGCATGGTGCGGGACGCCCTCCTCATGAGCCCCAGGGTGATCTTCGTGGACGAGGCCCAGCTCCTGGACCGCCCAACCCTGGAGACGGTGAAGTACCTGGCGGACGAGACCGGGAGCTCCTTCGTCCTCATCACCTCGGAGGAGTTTGAGGGACAGATCCGGCGCCACCGGGACATTGAGAGCCGCATCGGCACCGTGGCCCGGATAGGCCCCATCTCCCTCCAGGAGACCCAGGCCATCTACAAGGACTCCGGCTACTCCCCGGAGGTCCTGGCCGAGGTCCACACCCTCACCGGGGGGATCCTCCGGGACATCGTGCGGCTCATGCGGCAGATGGACCGGGTGGTGGAGTGGAGCGGCGAGCGGGGCCTCACCAAGGCCGCCTTCACCCCGGCCCACGTGCGCCGGGTGGCGAGCCGCCTGAACCTCGCGGGGGGTGCGCGGTGAAGAAGCCTTTTCAGAAGCTCCAGGAGGGTATACCGCCTGTCCGGTACGAGGCTACCTACGTCTACTTGACGGAAGACGGTACCTGGCCTCGCAACCCCATCGCCATCATCCCCAAGGACCTGAGCTGGATTGAAGAGGATACCTTCCTTCAAATCCGCGACCTACGCCCTTATTCGCAAATGGGAGAAGTTACTCACGTGAGGGTAATAGAAGTACGCCCGGAGATACACATCACCACGGGGAGGTATAGCCAAATCATTCGGCGCGTTTTGGTGGTTGAGGTCCCCTCAATGGAGAGGACCAACGAGCTGGCTGAGGAGGTCCTTCGTGAACAGGGTTGATTACACCCTCGAGGCCGCCCGCCTGGTCATGCGCATTCTGGAGCTCCCCGGGCTCATCGGGGAGGTGAAGCGGCAGATGACCGCGCTCCGGGCGGAGAGGCGGGAGCTGGAGCGGTGGATGGAGGCCCGGGAGGCCCAGGCCTACCTCGAGGTCCCCGGCAAGACGGAGCGGAAGCGCCAGGCCCGCACCAGGGTGCTCCTCGCCCAGGACCTGGAGTGGCAGAAGGCGGAAAAGAGGCTGCAGCAGATTTTAACCCAGCTGGACAAGCTCCAGGCGGAGCTTGAGGTCCTGGAGCACGAGCGAAAGGCGGTCTACGGGGCGCTGGTGGCCCGGCACGCGGAGGCCCTGGAGGCGGCCCTCGCGGCGGGGCTCTTCGGGGCGAAGCCCCCGGCGCCCCGGGGAGGGAACTGATGACGCGGGAAGAGCTCATTCGGCTCCTCAGGGAGGACCCGGAGGTCCGGGCCGCCCTTGTGGAAGCCCTCCGGGGGGCGCGCCCCCGCCCCCTGGAGGAGGCGGGAAGGGGCATCCAAGCCGTCCTTGCCGAGGCCGAGCGGGAGTGGCTGGCCCGGCACGAGGAGGTGCGCCGTGAAGGGTAAGCGGACCAAGCTGGAGGAGTTGGTGGACGAGCTGGCGGAGGAGGGGCTTCCCCGGCACATGCGGGTGGCCTACGCCCTCTACGACCTGGCCCGGGACATGGTGCGGGCCGCCAACGAGGCCCGGGACACGGAGGCGGTGGACCAGGGGGAGCTGGAGCGCCTGGCCCGCAGGGCCCTGGCGGTGGTGGCCGCCGCCCAGGCGGAGAACGACGCCAAGGCGAGGGAGCTCCTCTCCCACCCGCACCGCATGAAGGGGGTGGCCTGTCCATGAGGCCCCGGCCGTTCCGTAGCGTCCTGGACACCATCCGGGGCCACGGCCTCACCCCGGCGGAGCTGCGGCAGCGGGCCCGTTTGGCCCTGAGCCACAAGCAGGCCTTCCTGGCCCAGCTTTACCTGGACGAGGCCGAGGCCCAGGAGGCGGCCCTGCGGGCCTCCCGCTCCCAGGCCTGCGACCTGTGCGGGGGGGCGGGGGATGCTGGACGACATCCCCTGCTGGCGGTGCGATCCCGAGCTTTTGGGGCGCCGCCTCGTGGAGGTGCGCCGTGAGGCCTGAGGCCGTGATCCGCCTGGCCCGGGCGAACCCCGGGACCCCCCCCCCCCCCCCCCCCCCCGGGGGGGGGGGGGGGGGGGGGGGGGGGGGGGGGGGGGGGGGGGGGGGGGGGGGGGGGGGGGGGGGGGGGGGGGGGGGGGGGGGGGGGGGGGGGGGGGGGGGGGGGGGGGGGGGGGGGGGGGGGGGGGGGGGGGGGGGGGGGGGGGGGGGGGGGGGGGGGGGGGGGGGGGGGGGGGGGGGGGGGGGGGGGGGGGGGGGGGGGGGGGGGGGGGGGGGGGGGGGGGGGGGGGGGGGGGGGGGGGGGGGGGGGGGGGGGGGGGGGGGGGGGGGGGGGGGGGGGGGGGGGGGGGGGGGGGGGGGGGGGGGGGGGGGGGGGGGGGGGGGGGGGGGGGGGGGGGGGGGGGGGGGGGGGGGGGGGGGGGGGGGGGGGGGGGGGGGGGGGGGGGGGGGGGGGGGGGGGGGGGGGGGGGGGGGGGGGGGGGGGGGGGGGGGGGGGGGGGGGGGGGGGGGGGGGGGGGGGGGGGGGGGGGGGGGGGGCCGGGGGGAGGTGAGGGTGAAGTGGGAGGACGGGGGCCTCAAGTTCTGGCTGAGGCCCCTGCGCCTCTGGGACGGGCCCAAGGCGGAGCCCGAGGCCCTTCGCGTCATGGAGCCCTGGCGGATCCTGGAGGCCTGGCTGGAGGGGGAGGATGGGGGAGCGGTCTAAGGGACCGGTGCTCGTGCCCTGCCCGGTGGAAGGGTGCGAGAGGGCCCTCACTGTTCCAGCGCTGGCCCCTGACGGGGCGGTGGGGCTTTGCGTCTGCCTGGCCGTGCGGCTCCGGCTCACGTGGATCTACGGGGGGCCGCCCGAGTACGGGCGCACGCCGCACTTGACCGTCGTGGGGCCTGCAAGGGGGAGGACGTATGATCCGGGAGCGGCTTAGAGAGATGGGCCTGGACCGCCCCCTCCTCACCCCCGCCCAGGCGGCGGCGGTGCTGGAAGTGGGGCGGCCCACCGTGGAGCGCCTCATTAGGGAGGGGCGGGTCCGCACCGTGCGCGTGGGGCGCAAAGTCTACATCACCGCCGCCAGCCTGGAGCGCCTGGTGGAGGGGGGTGTGCCCGCGGCCCAGGCCGCCTGGCTCGCCCTCCGCCTCATGGAGCGGGCGGGCCTGCGGGTGGAGCTTTTCACGGACCCAAAGGGTGGCTTCCGCGCTTCGGCCGGGGGGAAGGAGGCCCTTGGGGTCTCCCCCGAGGAGGCCCTCCTCGCCCTGGCCGAGGCCTTGGCGAAGGAGGAGGAGGCATGAAGGTCCCCAAGATCACGGACGGGGAGCTTAGGGCCGCGGTGGACCTCCTGCTCATGCGGGGGGCGTGGGGGGTGCCGCGGGAGGAGTTTGGGCGCCACTTCGGCGGGGATCGCCGGGGCCGGGCCATCATCGCCGAGCTCCGCAAGCGCGGGGTGCTCCCCGTGGTGGTGGCCGAGTCCCCCGCCGGGGACGAGGTCTACAAGGTGGCGGACTCGGAGGAGGAGCTTCGCGCTTACCGCCAGAGCCTCCTCTCCCGCATAGAGGAGCTGCACGCGGCGGTGCGGGGTCTGGACCTGGCCTGGCGGCACTGGAAGGCCCACCGCTCCCCCCGCTGGGCCCAGCCCGGCCTGTTTGAGGTGGCCGATGGAGGAGGGCGATGAGGTCCTGGCCGTCCTGGAGGGGCTGGTGGCGAGCTACCCGCGCGAGCGCGGGGGGCTTCTGGTGTGGGCCTTCCTGGACGAGGAGGGGCGCTGGACGCTGGCCCTCTTCCGGGGGGAGGACCTTTTGGAGCTGGACTGGGGCTACGACCTCGAGGCGGTAGAGGAGGCCCTGTGGCGGCGCTACTCAAGCTCACGCTGATCTACGTGGCGGCGGCCCAGGTGGGGCTTCTCCTCCTCCTCGCCTACCTGGCCCTTTCCCGGCGGGGCCCCCTCCCCGAGGGGGCCTCCGTGGGCCTCCTGCTCCTGGCCTCCCTCTTCGGTCTTCTGGGGGTCGTTCTGGCCCTGGTCTGGAGGTGGGTATGAGGCGCGAAGACCATTTCCGCCCCTTTTCCTCGTGGCTTTCGGACCTAGAGCGCGAGGTGGCCTGCCGCACCCAGGCGGTGCCCCTCTTCTCCGGCATCACCGCCCAGGGGTGGCCCTACTGCCCCGGGGTGGGGCGGCTTTCCGCCTCCTTCCGGGTGCCCGGGGGGCTGGTGTGGTGGGGAGAGCAGAGGGGGCGGGCCTACTGGATGTGGCAGCCCTTGAAGCCGGAGGGGTGATGGAGCCCAAGGATGCCCTGACCATCCTCACGCAAGCCGCCCTCGAGGGGGCGGCGGGCGGGGAGATCCTGCGGGTCTACCAGGCCCAGGAGACCCTGGCCGAGGCCCTCAGGCTCCTGGAGGAGCGCCGCCGGGCCCTGGAGGCCCTGGAAGCCCGCCACCGGGCGCTGGAGGCCCGCTTCCGCCAGCTGGACGAGGCCCGGGGCCGGGCCCTCCTCGCCCTCTTGGAGGCGGCGGACCTTTTGCGCGGGAGGAAAGCATGATGAAGGCGTTTTTGGTGTCCCTGCTGATCCTGGCCTATCTGAGCACCCTTTCCATGAGCACCGGACATTTGGCCCAGTGGTACGCCCTCTCCTTGGGGGGGCTCCCCCCCTGGCTCGCCTGGGGCCTGGCGGCGAGCCTGGAGTTCACCGCTTTCCTCCTCTCCCTCCTCTCCAACTCCCTCCTTCGGGGCTCGGCCTGGGCGGGGGGCGGGGCGGTGGCCGCCCTGGCCCTGGTGTGGCTCGGCAACGCCCTCTCCATGCACCGGGCGGCCCCCGGGGTGGCCCTGTGGGAGACCTTGGCCATGAGCCTCTTCGTCCCCGTGGGGACCTACGTGGTGGGGAAGGTGGTGGGGGAGATGGTCCGGGTGTCCCCCAAGGGAGCCACGTTGGACCGGGAGGGGTCCGGGCAGGCGGTACCGGGTGGTACCTCCGCCCGGAAGAGCGGTACCGCGGTGGTACCACGCCCCCCCTTCGCCGGTACCGAGGAGGCCCGCGAGGCGGTACCGGAAGGGGCCGGGGTGGAACCTGAGGTGCCGGTACTGGCGTCCGGTGGTACCGCCCCCGTCCGGGAGCGGACCACCATCCGGTACCAGGAGTCCCGGGCGATGGAGCTTAGCGTGGAAGGGGAGGGCCGGGCCGCCGAGGTCCTGCGGGCCCTCTCCCGGTACCGGGAGCCCGTGACCCTCACCGCCCTGGTCCGGGACCTGGGGTGGCCCAAGACCACGGTCCGCCGCTGGCTGGACCGCTTGGAGGACCAGGGGCTGGTCCACCGGACTGGGGAAGGATGGACCCTGAAGGAGGAGGGCCGCTATGCATGAACCCCTGGACCTCTGGCGGGCGGCCTGGGTGGCCCTGGCCCTCTGGCGGGTGGAACACGGGGAGGCCCGCTGGGTCCCGGTCCACCCCCAGGACCCCAGGCCCGGGGCCTTCGGGGGCCGCGCCGACCTCCACGCCCGCCCCCCCGAGGCCCCGGCCTTCCTGCCCATTTACGTCCCCCCGGTCCCGCCCCTGGGCATAGAGGCCCACAACCTGCGCCTGTGGCGGCACGACGCCCGGGCCTTCGTCCGGGGGCTGGGATACGGGGAACGGCAGCTCATGGAAGCCTACCTGGGCAAGGGGAAGCCCAGTACCCTGGTGAGCTACAACCCCTCGGCCGGTCGGCTTCAGACCCACGCCCCCCTGGACCTCCTGGACCTCTTCGTGCGCCTCGCCCGCCGGGCCGAGGTAGACACCCCCCCACCCCCCGGGGTAGAATAGACCTAAGGTGGGAAACCTGCCCCCGGAGGAAGCTCCGGGGGCCAAGCTTTTGGGGGTGCCGTGGATGAACGCGATCTGGAGCTGGAGCTCTGGCAGGAGGCCCTCGCCCTCCTCGCCCGCCTGGGGGCCTCAGAGGCGGACCTTCGCCCTCTCAGGGAGCGCCTTTGGGCCCTCCGCCTCTACCGCATGATGCCCAAGCCCCAGGCCCCTTCCCTCTGGAGCCGCCCCCTCTTCTGGACGGTCCTGGCCCTCCTCCTCGGCATCGTGGCCAGCCTCCTGGGCCTTCCCGTCCACAAGCTCTTCCCGTGAAAGGAGCGCCATGTTCAGGGATCCAAACCGCCAGCGCTTGATCCGAGGCACGATCCTCCAGGCCCTGTACCTGAACGCCTTCGGGGTGGACGCCCCCGTCAACATCCACGACCCCTACGCCATGCCGAGAGGCGTCCTGGCCCGGGTCATGGAACTCTCCCACGTCCTCCCCGCCCGCTCCGAGATGAACGCCGCCGTGCGCTACCTGCAGCAGAAGGGCTACGTGGAGGCGGTTTGGGACGAGGACGGGGAGTTCACCCTGGTCCGCCTCACCACCCAGGGCATGGACCTGGTGGAGGGGAACCTGAAGGACCCCGGGGTCCTCCTGCCCAGGAGGTAGCCGTGGAGCTCAGGGAGGAGATCCACGCCCTCGCCGTGGCCTTCCGCCGCCACCACGAGGAGATCCTCGCCGAGCTCCGCCTCCTCCGGGAGGAGTTGGAGAGGGAGCGCCGGGCCCGGTTCTGGGAGCGGGGACTCCTGGCCCTGGCCCTGGTGGCGGCCCTGGTGGGCTGGGTGCGGCCGTGAAGGGCTACAAGCGCCACCGCCTCTGCAAGGTCTGCACCCTCCCGGAGGACCTTCGCGACCGGGTGGACGCCATGCTCCTGGGGGAGGAGACGGAGGAGGACGGCAGGCCCTACAGCATGGAGGGGATCGCCCTCTGGCTCAGGGCCCAGGGGCACGAGGTGAGTCCCTCCAGCGTCCGCCGCCACGCCCGCCACCTGGCCCCTGCCTTGGATCAGGTCCTGCAGATGGAGCGCCTGGTGGAGGCGGTGGAGGAGGCCACGGGCAAGCGCCTCTCCTACGCCGCCGCCCTCGCCAACATCGTGGTGCACAAAGCTCTCCGCTACCTCCAGGACCTGGAGCTCGGGGAGGAGGTGGATCCGGAGAAGGTGGTGCGGCTCGGCCTCGAGGCCGCCCGGGTGGCCCTGAGCCTGGAGCGGCTGGACCGCTCCCTAAGGGAGGAGGCGGCCCAGAAGGTGGAGGAGAGCCTCCGCGCCCGGCAGATTGAGCCCGAGGTCATAGAGGCCATCAAGCGGGACATCTATGGACTCTGAGCGCCTCCTCCTCCCGTACCAGCGGCGCTGGGTGTGGGACCAATCCCGCTTCAAGATCGGCCTCTGGGCGAGGCAGACGGGGAAGAGCTTCGCCGGGACGCTGGAGGTGGTCCTGGACGCGGTGGAGCGCCCCGGCACCCTCTGGGTCCTCCTCTCCGCCGGCGAGCGGCAGAGCCGGGAGCTTGCGGAGAAGGCCAAGCGCCACCTCGCGGCCCTGAAGCAGGCGGCGGAGACCCTGGAGAGCCGCTTCTTTGAGGCGGGGGAGGAGGTGACCCAGCTGGAGATCCGCTTGCCCAACACGTCCAGGCTCATCTTCCTCCCCGCCAACCCCCGCACCGCCCGCGGCTACACCGGGAACGTCTTCCTGGACGAGTTCGCCTTCCACCAGGACTCCGAGGCCATCTGGGCCGCCATGTTCCCCATCATCACGCGGAGGCCCGATCTCAAGATCAGGATCATGAGCACCCCCAACGGCCCCCGGGGCAAGTTCTACGAGCTCTGGGAGAAGGGGGGAGAGGTCTGGAGCCGGCACCGGGTCACCCTCCTGGACGCGGTGGCCGAGGGCCTGCCCATAGACCCCGAGGAGCTCCGGGCGGGCCTCGCCGACGACTTCATCTGGCAGCAGGAGTACCTCTGCGAGTTCGTCTCCGAGGAGGAGGCCTTCCTGCCCTGGACCCTCATCCTGCAGAACGAGGCCCAGGAGGACCCCCGGGGGGAGTGGGACCCCGAGCGGGCCTACCTGGGGATGGACGTGGGGCGGCACCGGGACCTCACGGTCCTGGTGGTGCTGGAGCGGGTGGGGGACGTGTACTGGGCGCGCCTCGTGGAGGCCCTCCACCGGGCCCCCTTCGCCGAGCAGGAGGCCCGCCTCCACGCCCTCCTGCCCCGGGTGCGCCGGGCCTGCCTGGACGCCACCGGCCTGGGGGAGATGCTGGCGGAGAACGCCCGCCGCGCCTTCGGCTACAAGGTGGAGCCGGTGAAGTTCACCCCCGAGGTGAAGGCGGATCTGGCCCAGCGCCTCCGCCTCTTCTTTGAGGACCGTAGGGTGCGCATCCCCGCCGACCGCGCCCTCCGGGAGGACCTCCACAGCGTGCGGCGCATCGTCACCCCATCGGGGAACGTGCGCTACGACGCCGAGCGCTCCGAGCGGGGCCACGCTGACCGCTTCTGGGCCCTGGCCCTGGCCCTGCACGCCGCCGAAACCCGGAGGGGCCCCGTGGAGTACCGCAGCGTGGCCCGGCGGCTCTTCGCCGGCTGGAAAGGAGCCTTCTGATGCCCATCCTGGACCAGTACGGGAACCCCATCCCCAAGGAGCCCCCGGGGCAGGCCCGGGGCTTCCTCCCCCTGAACGACCCCTACCGGGTCTACCCCGCCCGGGGCCTCACCCCCGAGCGCCTGGCCCGCATTCTGCGCCAGGCGGATGAGGGGGACCTCGCCCTCCAGGCGGAGCTCTTTGAGGAGATGGAGGAGCGAGACGCCCTCCTCTTCTCCCTCCTCCAGACCCGGAAGCTGGCGGTGGTGGGGCTGGACTGGCGCTTGGAGCCCGCTGGGGAGGGCCGGGACGCCCGGCGCGTCCTGCGGGCGGTGGAGGAGGTCTTCTGGGACCTCCCCCTGGAGGACCTCATGACCGACCTCCTTTCCGCCATTCCGCAGGGGGTGAGCGTGGTGGCGGTGGCCTGGGAGTGGGATGGCCTTTTGTGGCGCCCCAAGGCCTTCCGCTGGGTCCACCCGGGCCTCTTGGTCTACCGCGCTGGAGAGGACCGCTTTTACCTGGCGGCGGGGCCCGGTCGGGAGGAGGCCTTCCCCTACGGCGGGGCTATAGAGCACCGCTACCGCGCCCGTTCGGGCCTGCCCACCCGCGCCGGGCTCATGCGGAGCCTGGCCTGGCTGTACGTCTTTAAGCACTACGCCCTGAAGGACTGGGTGATCTTCGCCGAGGTTTACGGCCAGCCGTACCGCATCGGCAAGTACGATCCCGCCGCCGGCGAGGAGGAGCGCCGCCGGCTGGAGGAGGCGGTGCGGAGCCTGGGGGCGGACGCCGCCGGGGTGATCTCCAAGGACACCGAGATAGAGATCCTCGAGGCCGCCAAGGGCCAGGGGCCCGAGGTCTACGAGCGCCTCATTCGCCTGGCCAACCGGGAGATGACCCAGGCGGTGCTGGGACAGACCCTCACCTCCTCGGAGGGGGAAGGGGGGAGCTACGCCCTGGCCAAGGTGCACGAGCGGGTGCGGATAGACCTCCTAAAGGCGGACGCCCGGGCCCTGGCCCGCACCTTGCGGGAGGGGCTTCTCAAGCCCTTCGTGGCCTTCAACTTCGGCCCCGAGCTCCTGGACCTCGCCCCCCTCGTGGTGCCCGAGGTGGAGGAGGAGAAGGATCTGGAGAGCCGGGCCCGGGTGCTCCAGACCCTCCTGGGCATGGGCCTCTCCATCCCCGAGGCCTGGCTCCGGGAGGAGTTCGGCGTCCCCGCCCCCGACCCCCAGGGCCCCGTCCTCACCCCCCTCCTCGCCCCCCAGGAGAGAAAAGAGCGGGGCCTGGTGGCGGGCCAGGCCTTCGTGGACGGCCTGGGGGATAGGCTCCTAGAAAAGGCCCCTATGCCCGGGCTTCCCGCCCTCCTCCAGGCCATCGGGGAGGCCGAGGGGTACGAGGACCTGAGGCGGCGCCTCCTCGCTCTCTTCCCCGGGATCTCCTTCGCCGAGCTCGCCCAGCTCCTGGAGGCCGCCCTCACCCTCTCCGAGCTCGCGGGGAGATGGGCCCAGCGGCAGGACAGTGGCCTGGACGGTTGAGCCCGACCCCCTGCGGCCCGAGGAGGCCCTCCGCTGGTTCCGGGCCCGCCTTCCCCTCCCCGATCCCGAGTTCCGCGCCCTGGGGGAGGAGGCGAGGCGCCGGGCCTTCTTCGTGGCGGGCCTCGCCGCGCTGGACATGGTGCAGGAGACGATGGACGCCCTCGCCCGGGCCCTGGAAGAGGGGAGGCCCTTTGAGGACTTCCAAAGGGAGCTTTCCGACCGGGTCAAGAACGCCTGGGGCGAGGGGAGCCGCCACCGCCTGGAGACCGTCTTCCGCACCAACCTCCAGCTGGCCTACGGGGCGGGGCGGTGGAAGGAGGCGGTCTCCGCCCGGGAGCTCAGGCCCTACTGGGGCCTCTCCGTGGTCCTGGACGGGCGCACCTCAAAGATCTGCCGGCCCCTCGCGGGGATCGTCCTCCCCGCCGACCACCCGTTCTGGCGCACCCACGTCCCGCCCCTCCACCACAACTGCCGCACCGCCCTGGTCACCTACACCCGGGAGGAAGGGGAGAGGCGGGCCTGGAAGGAGCCCCCTCCCCACGAGCCCCAGGCGGGCTTCGGCCGCCCCCCCACGGCGGAGGAGTGGAGCCCCGACCCCCGGGACTACCACCCTGAGCTCTGGCGGGCCTTCCTGCGGGCCCTCGCCGCCCTCCCCGAGGCCCGGGCCCACCTCAGGGGCCTGGCGGAGAGCCGGGGCCAGGGGAGGCCCGCCCCTCGGGACTGGCTCTTCGCCGCCGGGGAGATGGTGCGGGCCCCCTTCAACCGCCGGGGGCGCTCCGTTCCCGAGGAGCTGAGGCCCCTTCTCGGCCGGGAGCGGGCCACCAGCCTGGAGCTCCACGTGGCCCAGCGGGTCATGGACGGGCACCTGGCCCCGGGCACCCCTCCCGAGGTCTACGAGGGCCTGTGCCGCGAGGCCCCGGCCCACCCCGAGGCCGCCCTCTTCGCCTACGCCCGGGACCAGGGCCCGGTGCTGGCCGCCCTGGCCCCCGCCTCCTTCATCCCCGAGGAGGCCCGGGGGCCCAGGCTCAAGGCCCTCTGGTTCGTGGTATACTCCTTCCACAGCGGGACGCTGGCCACCGGCTACAGCGTGCGGGACCTGAGCGAGCTGGACGTCCCTTGGGACAAGGTGGTATGGCTCAAAAGACCTCCCTGGCTTACGCCCCCCTCGCCCTAGCCCGGGCCTACGTGGCCTGGGTGAGGGAGCTCCTGGACCGGGGGGAGGAGGCCGACCCGGACGAGCTCCTGGACGCTGTGGAGGAGTGGACCCCCTTCCGGGGGTACCTGAGGGACGCCGCGCGGGAGGACCGGGAGGCCGCCCTCGCCCTGGCCCGGGAGGTCTTCGCTGAAGGGCCCAGGCTTCGGGCCCACGGCTTCCCCCTTCCCGAGACCTGGGAGGCCTTCCTCGCCCGGGTGGGACTGGAGCCCTGAGGGCGGCAGGCCCAGGGGGGCCGGGGGTCCTCCCCGGCCCCCCTTCTTCCGCCATCCCCGATTTGAAAGCGCTTACACGGCCCTGTAACCCCCCTGGAAGGCCCGGGAAGGGGGTGGCCTGGCCTTCCCCCTTAGCCCCGGCCTCCCCCCGCCTTTTTGGGCCTTTCAGGCCGGGTTTCCTCCCTCCTGTGCACAGCGTCTTTCCCTCTCCGGGAGGGCGCTCAGGCGGGTTTCTGTCCTGGAGCGTGAGCGATTTCCTCAATGCTTTCGCCTGTGGTAGAATAGGGGTGCCCCGGGACGGGGGCGCGGTCGCGCCCGGGGGCCAACCCCCTTGGGTGAGGAAAGTCCGGGCACCATAGGGCAGGGTGCCAGCTAACGGCTGGGCGGGGTAACCCGACGGAAAGTGCCACAGAGAAAAGACCGCCAGCGGCCGGGCCTAACGGTCCGGTGCGGGCAAGGGTGAAACGGTGGGGTAAGAGCCCACCGCCTGGCCTGGCAACAGGCTGGGGCACGGCAAACCCCACCCGGTGCAAGGCCCAGTAGGCAGGAAGGGCTTGCCCGGCCCGCCAGAACCTGCGGGATGGGCCGCTTGAGGCCACGGGCGACCGTGGTCCCAGAGAGATGACCGCGGAAAACAGAACCCGGCTTACGCCCCGTCCCGGGGTCCCCTTTGGGGGGAGGTTCTATGGAGAAGCGGCTTTATTTCGGAGACAACCTCGAGGTCCTGCGGAAGCACATCCCCGACGAAAGTGTGGACCTCATCTACTTGGACCCTCCCTTCAACTCCAAGGCGGACTACAACGTCATTTTCCGCGAGCATACGGGCAAGGGCCCCGGGGCCCAGATCAAGGCCTTTGAGGACACCTGGAGCTGGGGGATGGAGAGCGAGCAGGCCCTCCAGGAGGTGGTGGCTAAGCACGGGAGACTTGGGGAGTTCTTGGACTTCCTGGTGCGCTTCCTCGGGAAGAATGACCTCTCCGCCTATCTGGTGATGATGGCGGTGCGCCTTTTGGAGCTTCACCGGGTGCTCAAGCCCACGGGGAGCCTCTACCTCCACTGCGACCCCACTGCGAGCCACTACCTGAAGGTCATCCTGGACCAGATATTCGGGCCCAAGAACTTTCGCAACGAGGTTGTTTGGAAGCGCACGAGTGCCCATAGCTCTGCCAAGAGGTGGGGGCCGGTGCACGATACGCTCCTGTTTTATACCAAGGGAGAGGAGTACACCTGGAATGTCGTCTACGAAAACTATGAAGAACGGTACATGGAAGACGAATACGACTATCAAGACGCCAAGGGTAGATATGCCCTTAAGGATTTGACGGGGGCAGGAGCCAGCAAGGGCGACTCGGGGAAGCCCTGGCGGGGGATAGATCCTGGGGTAAAAAATCGTCACTGGGCTGTGCCCTCCAAGGATAAGCTCCCTTCGTGGCTTACCCCCCCGGATGACTGGGACGACCTTCCCGTGCAGGAGCGGTTAGACTTCCTGGACCGGGAGGGGTTGATTTACTGGCCTTCGCGTGGGGTCATGCCCCGCTTCAAGAAGTACCTGGACACCGCCAAGGGGGTTCCCATTCGGGATGTCGTCACCGACATCCCCCCCTTGGGCCACCACTCCAAGGAACGTCTTGGCTACCCCACCCAGAAGCCCCTCGTTCTCCTGGAGCGTATCATCCAGGCCAGTTCCAACCCCGGGGACGTGGTCTTGGATCCCTTCTGCGGGTGCGGCACAGCCCTCGCCGCCGCCGAGAAGCTGGGGCGCAGATGGATAGGCATAGACATCACCCACCTGGCCATTACCCTCATCCAGGCGCGGCTGAGGCGGGACTTCGGCCTGGAGCCGGGGAGGGACTACGAGGTTCTTGGGACGCCCAAGGACGTGGAGAGCGCCCGTTTTCTCTTTGAGAAAGACCCCCACCAATTTCAGCTCTGGGCTCTGGGCCTGATCGGGGCTCAGCCGTACGGGGACCCGCAAAAGGGAAAGAAGGGCAAGGACACGGGCATAGACGGCTTCCTCTACTTCCGCACCCCGGACGGGGGTAGGCTGGAGAAGGTCGTGGTCCAGGTCAAGGGGGGGAAGCGCCTGGGGCCCAGCGTGGTGAGGGACCTGCGGGGCGTGATGGAGCGGGAGAAGGCGGCCTTCGGGGTTCTCATCGTCCTGGAGGCCCCCACGCAAGGCATGCGGGAGGAGGCCGCGAAGGCGGGTGTCTATTCCTGGGGGAGCCAGTCCTACCCCAGGCTCCAGATCCTTACCGTGGAAGAGCTCCTCGCCGGAAAGCGCCCTGAGTTTCCCGCGGGAAGCCTCAACGTGAGCTACGAGCGCAAGGAAGTGCGGACGGCACGGCCAAAGGGGGGGATGGAGCCTTTGCTTTAGCCGCCTTCTTGCCACCCCCCCACCCTCCGGGGTAAGATAGGGCTAAGGTGGGATAACTGCCCCCGGGGAAACCCGGGGGCAGCCTGATTTTACCCCTCCATGCGCGTCCTCTGGCCTTTGCCCCCATCTCCCGAAAAGAACCGCGTGGACGCGGGCTTTTTGGACCCGCGCTACCCCGAGTGGCGGAAGGCCCAGGGCCTCGCCCCTCACCAGCACCCCGGGGTGGACCTTAACCTCTCCGGCTCCTCCGGGGACGCCGACCTGGGCTACCCCGTGGTGGCCGTGGCTGAGGGGCGGGTGGTCCACAGCGCCTTCCACCGGGTTTGGGGCAACGTGGTCCTGCTGGAGCACGACCTCCCCGGCCTCGGGCGCTTCTGGACCCAGTACGCCCACCTCCTCTTCCGGGTGGCCCGGGAGGGGGACTACCTCTTCGCGGGCGAGCCCGTGGGGGCCATCGGCAAGGGGGACCCGGCCAGGCCGTACCTCGCCCACCTCCACTTTGAGGTGCGGCGGGCGCCCCTGGAGGCCGACTTCTGGCCCGGGAGCAACGTGGACCTCATCCGGGAGAAGTACCTGGACCCCGAGGCCTTCCTAAAGGCTCACTACGCCCCCGCCCGCCGCTTCTACCGGGTGCGGGGGGTCTTCTGGACCCCGGCCCGGCAGGAGGTGGAGGGCGTGGTCGTGAACCTGGAGGAACCCGACCGGGTTCAGGTGGCGGTGAGGAAGCTGTGAACGCCCTGTTCAGGTTGCAACTGCTGTTGGACTTGACGGACCGCGTCTCCAACCCCCTGGGCCGGGTGGGGGAGGGGCTGCGCCGGGTGGAGGAGCTTTCCCGCCGGGCGGACCTCGCCCTGCAACGCTTGGG
Source organism: Thermus tenuipuniceus (assembly GCF_002964845.1). Classification (GTDB taxonomy): domain Bacteria; phylum Deinococcota; class Deinococci; order Deinococcales; family Thermaceae; genus Thermus; species Thermus tenuipuniceus. Next base: position 10,859 of record NZ_PRDA01000024.1, on the reverse strand, counting down.
GGCGGGCCTTTCCGTGGCCGGGGCCGGGGCGGCCCTCGCCGCGCCCCTGGTCCTCGCCACCCGGGCGGCGATGGACTTTGAGGACGCCTTCGCCGACGTGCGCAAGGTGGTGGACGCCCCCGCCCCCGCCCTCATGGCCCTCCAGCGGGAGCTTTTGGGCCTCACCCGGGTCATCCCCATGACCGCCAGGGAGCTCACGGAGATCGCCGCCGCCGCGGGCCAGGCGGGCATCCCCATGCAGGAGCTGGTCCGCTTTACCCAGGACGCGGCCCGGGTGGGGGTGGCCTTCGGCATCTCCGCGGGCCAGGCGGGAGACGCCCTGGCCAAGCTCCGCAACGTCCTGGAGCTCAGCCAGGAGGGGGTCATGCGCTTGGCGGACGCCGTGAACCACCTCTCCAACAACATGGCGGCCACCGCCCCGGAGATCCTGGAGGTCCTCCGCCGGGTAGGGGGGACGGGGAAGCTCCTGGGCCTCACCGGGCAGCAGGTGGCGGCCTTCTCCGCGAGCCTCCTCGCCCTCGGCACCGCCCCCGAGGTGGCCGCCACCGGCCTCAACGCCCTCTTCCAGCGCCTGGCCACCGCTCACGTCCAGCCCAAGGCTTTTCAGGAAGCCTTGGCCCGCCTGGGGCTCACGGCCACGGGCCTCCAGCAGGCCCTGAGGCGGGACGCCGCCGGGGCCATCATGGACTTCCTACGCCGCCTCAGGGCGGTGCCCGACCAGCTCACCGTGCTTTCCGACCTCTTCGGTATGGAGTACGCCGACGACATCGCCAAGCTGGTGGGCTCCTTGGGCACCCTGGAGAAGGCCTTCAGCCTGGTGCGAAGTCCGGCCGCCTACACGGGGAGCGTCCTCGCCGAGTTCCAGAACCGCTCCGCCACCCTGAGGAACCAGCTCATCCTGCTCCGGAACGCCCTGGAGCGCATCTGGATCACCCTCGGCAACGCCCTCCTGCCCGTGGTGACCCCGGTGGTGGCCCGCCTCGCCGACCTCCTGAACCGCGTCTCCGACCTCCTGGACCGCTTCCCCCTCCTCCGGGGGGCCCTCGTGGCCGTCACGGCCACCCTCGGGGGGCTTCTGGTAGTGGGCGGCTTCCTGGTCACGGGGCTCGCCGCCCTGGGCTTCGCCGCCACTCAGGCCCGGCTGGGCCTCCTCGCCCTCCAAAGCGGCCTCGCCGGCGCCCTCAGGCAGGCGCGCCTCCTCTCCCTGGGCCTCGCCCTCCTGCGGGGGGAGATGGCCCGGCTGGGGGCGGTGGGGCTCCTCCGGGGGGCCTTCGGCCTCCTCGCCCAGGGGGCCTTCCGGGCCGGGCAGGCGGTGCTCTTCCTGGGGCGGGCCCTCCTCCTCAACCCGGTGGGGCTGGTCCTCGGCGCCCTCGCCGGGCTCGTCTACCTCTTCCGCCAGGCCTGGGGGGCGAGCGAGAGCTTCCGCAAGAGCGTTCTCGGCACCCTCCAGGCGGTGCGGAGCGCCTTCGCCCCGGTCCTCGCCGAGTTCCGGGGCCTGGGGGAGGCTCTGGCCGGGCTCTTCCGCCCCCTCGGGGGGGCCATCCAGGCCTCCCTGGCCTCCGCCCAGGCCGCCTGGGACCGCTTCGGCTACGCCCTGGGGTATGGCATCGGCTTCCTCTTCGGCCTCCTGGAAGCCCTCGTCGTCCGCCTCGCCCCCATCTTCGCCGACGGCCTCGCGGGCCTCATCCGCATCCTGCGGGGCTTCGTGGACCTGGTGGTGGGCCTCTTCACCCTGGACCTGGACCGGGCCCGCCAGGGGGCCTTGCGGGTGTGGGAGGGGCTCCGGGCTGTCCTCTCCGTGCCCATCCGGGTGGGGGGCGTTCTGGTGGATACCGCCCTCAACGCCCTGGCCCGCCTCTGGCAGGTGGCCAGCGAGCGCTTTCCCGCCCTGGCCCGGCTGGGAGAGGGGTTGGGGGCCGCTTGGCGGGGCCTGGTGACGGGGGCCGAGGCGGTCTTCCGGCTCCTCCAGACCGTGGTCCTCTCCGGCATCGGGGCCCTGCGGGCCCTCCTCCAGGGGGATTTCCGCCTGGCCCTGGCCTTTGCCGAGAGGGGGTGGCAGGCTCTCAAGGCCCTGCTCTCCTTGCCCCTGCGCCTGGGGGGCGTGGTCTGGGACGCCCTAAAGGCGGCCTTGGGCCAGGCCCTGGCCTTCGTGCGGGGGCTGGTGGGCTCCTTCCTGGAGGCGGGCAAGGCCATCGTCCAGGGGCTCACCCAAGGCATCCTCAGCCTGGCGGCGGCCCCGGTGAATGCCGTCAGGGATCTGGGGGGGAAGGCAATTACCACGCTCCGGAACCTTCTGGGGATGCGCTCCCCCAGCCGGGTCTTCGCCGAGATCGGTGCCATGACCGCCCTGGGGATGGCCGTGGGCCTGCAGGGGGCGGCCCCCGAGGTGGCCCGGGCGGTGCAGGCCCTGGTGCCCCCGGTACCGCAGTTGCTGGAGCTTCCCGTCTTGCGCCCTGCGGTGGAGATGCCGGAGCTGCCGCCTTTGGGGGCCCTGGTGCCCCCTTCCCCTGTGGCCCCCGTGCCCGGCCAGGCTCAGGGCAGGGGAGAGGGCCGCAAAGCGGAGGGCAGGGTGGTCCAGGTGGTGCGCATCGAGCGCCTGGAACTCCCCTCCGTGCGGGATGCGGACGAGTTCCTCGGGGCCCTGAAGCGCCTCATGCTGCCCTATCTGGAGGAGGTCTGATGCCCTACCTGCGCTTCGCCACCGGAGACCGCCTGCGGCTGGACGGGGAGGAGATGCCCGGGGTGGTGGTGGCCGTGGAGGTGGAGGGGGAGAACTCCGTGGAGAGCCTTCCCCGGGAGGGCCGCACCGGGGACGTGCACGTCCTCAGGGGCTACCGGGACTTCCGGGTGCGCATCACCCTTCGCCTGGCGGGGAAGGACCCCCTGGCGGAGGCCAGGCGGCTTCACGCCAAGTTCGCCAAGAGCAAGACCGAGCCCCTGCGGGTGGTCCACCCCCACCTGGCGGCCCGGGGGATAGAGAAGGCCCTCTTCGCCCGGCTCACCACCCGGGAAGAGGGCGGGGAGGACGGGCTCACGGCCGTGCTGGAGCTCACCCAGGTGGAGCCCCGGGAGGCCCTGGCCGAGGCCAACGCCCGGGAGGCCCAGGCCCTGGCCGCGGCCCCCGGCCCCCAGGCGGGCCCCCCGCCGGGGAGCGCCCAGCAGAGGCGGAACGAGGGGAAGGGGGGGCAGGCCCCGCCCAAGCCCCCGGCGATGCTACAGGGCTTCCTGGACGGGCGGCAGAGCGCCCATAGCCTCGTGGGAGGGTCCAGATGAACCTCGTCCACGTTCCCAAACCCGAGACCCAGAAGGGCACCCCCGCGGGCCTCGTCTTCCACGAGAGCCTGCACGTCCCCTGGCGCACCCTGCACCTCCAGGGGCAGGTCTACCTCGAGGGCACGGCCCGCCCCTCCGACGAGACCACTAAACCCTTCCAGCCTGGGGAGGCGGTGCGGCTCACCCTCGAGGGCCCCCTCTTCCGGGGCGCCCTTCAGGGCCTCCTCTCGGCCACGGAGGGGGTGGCCTGGGGCCTCCCCGAGTGGCGGCGGGAGGTGGGCCCCCAGGGCTTCCAGGACGCGAAGGCCGAGGAGGTGGCCGAGTGGGTCAAAGGCCAGGTGGGGGGGAAGGCCCTCTGGGGCTTCCAGACCGAGCCCAAGCGCCACTACGCCCTCCCCCGCGTGCGGGCCTGGGAGGGGGTCCTCATGGTCCTCAAGGCCTGGGGGGTGGAGGCGGTGATGCACGAGCTGGACGGGGGAGTCCTCTACGCCGGGCCCGAGGGGAAGAGCCCCCACTACGGGGTGGTCCACCGGGTGGGGGAGGAGGTGGCCTGGGTGCGCCCCTTGTCCCCGGGCCGCTACGGGCTTCGCATGGCCCCTCTCCCCGCCCTTAGGGTCCTCCACCTGCTGCGGGTGGACCACCCTGCCTACCGGGGGGGGCTCAGGGTGGAGGAGCACCGCCTGGTCCTCTCTCCCAAGGAGGCCTACCACGAGGTGATCGGCCGTGAGGAGTGATGCCCTGAAGACCGCCCTCCGCAGGCTCGTGGAGGCCCTCTGGCCCGAGCTCGCCCACCGCACCCACCTCCCCCACAAGGCCCGGGTGGTGGCGGTGAGGTCCGAGCCCGGGGTGGCGGGGCCTCCCGGGAGCCCGCGCTACAGCGTGGACCTGGAGCCCCTCACCGTGGACGGCCAGCCCGACCCGAGCCGCCCCCTCCTCCGGGACGTCCCCCTGGACGTGCCCTGGATCGGCGGGGGCCGCGGGGTCTACGCCCTTCCCGAGGTGGGGGCCATCGTGCGGGTGGCCTACTACGAGGGGAACCCCGCCTATCCCTACGTGGACGGGGTCCTCTCCGAGGGGAAGGCCGTGGTCCCGGTGGAGCCCGGGGAGTACCTGGTGCAGAAGGACGCCGACACCTGGGTGCGCCTCAAGCCCGACGGGGAGATTGAAGTCCAGGCCGCCCCCGGGGTGGTCCTCCGCCTGAAGCCGGACGGGACCGTGGAGCTCTTGGGCACCGCGGTGGTGCGGGTGGACGCCCCCCGGGTGGAGCTCGCGGGCGGTGGCCCCCCTGTGGCCCGGGTGGGGGACCCGGTGCAGGTGGGGGCGGCCATCGGGGTAATCATCGGCGGCAGTTCCAAAGTCTTTTCGGGGTGAGCCGTGTACCGGGACTGGCTTTTTGAGGACGGTGACTTCCGCTTCACCCCCAGGGGGGATGCGGCCCTGGTGGAGGGCCTCCAGGTGGTGCGTCAGGACCTCCTCGCCCGCCTCGTCTCCCCCCGGGGGAGCCACTGGGCCTTCCCCCATGAGGGAAGCGCCCTCCCCGACTACGTGCAGGCGGCCCTGGACGAGCTCACCCGAGTGGAGGTCCTGCAGGAAGCGGAGCGGACCTGCCTCGAGGACGCCCGGGTGGAGGAGGCCCGGGGGGAGTGGACGGAAGGAGGCCTCCGCCTCGCCTTGCGCCTCTCGGGGGAGGCCCTTAGGCTCCTCCTCCCCTGGCCCTTGGAGGTGAAGGGTGCCTGAGCTTCCCCCTCTCCCCACCCTGGAGGAGGAGACCCAGAGGCTCCTCGGCTTCCTCCCCGAGGGCTTCCCCGTGCGGAACCCCGACAGTTTCAGCGCCTTCGGCACCTACCTGCGCCTCGCGGCCCAAGCGGCCCTCGAGGCCCGCGCCTTCACCCGGGAGCTCGTCCCCCAGCTCTTTGTGATCACCGCCACCGGCGCCTGGCTGGATGAGCACGCCAAGGGCCTGGGCCTCGCCCGCAAGGAGGCCCGGGGGGCCAGGCTCCGCTGCCGCGTCCTCGCCTCCGCTCCCGGCACCTTCCCCCCCGGGGCCCTCCTGGGGGTGGGGGAACTCCGCTACCGGGCCGAGGGTCCCTTCGCCCCGGACGCCCTCGTGGAGGTCTGGAGCGAGGGCGTGGGGAGCCGCTACAACCTCCCCCCGGGGACCCGCCTCCTCCCCGTTACCGTGGTGGGGGGCCTCGAGGCCCTGGAGGTGGAGGAGGTCCTGGAGCCCGGCTTGGACCGGGAGACGGACGAGGAGCTCCGGGCCCGCCTCATTCTCGCCTGGCCCGCCCTGGGCCGGGGGAGCACCTACCACGCCTACATGAGCTGGGCCCTGGAGGACCCCGAGGTGCGGAAGGTCCAGGTCATAGACGACCACCCCCGGGGCCAGGGCACCGTGGACGTGGTCATAGCCCCCGCCCGGGGCCTCCCTTCCCCCGAGCTCCTCGCCCGGGTCCAGAGGGTGGTGGACGAGCGGCGGCCCCTCACCGTGAACGCCCTGGTGCGCTCCCCCAGCCCCCGGCCCCTGGACCTCGCCCTGCGCCTGCACCGCCTCCCGGGAAGCCCCTCCCTCGAGGCCTGGCGGGGCTTCGCCCTGGATTTCCTGAACGGGCTAAACATCGGGGAGACCTTCTGGCCCTCCCGCCTCATGGACCACCTGCACGACCGGGGAGGCCTCGAGGCGGTGGAGGTCCTGGCCCCCGCGGGACCTGTGGCCGTGGCCCGGGACGAGCTCATCGTCCCCGGGGAGGTGACGGTCTATGAGTGAGCTCGCCGAGGCCCTCTACCGCCACCTCCTCTCCCTCCTCCCCCCGGGCCGCTACCCCCGGGCGGGAAGGGCGGCGGACGGGATGGTGCGGGCCCTGGCCCAGGAGGAGGCCGACCTCATCCGGGAGGCCCTGGAGGCCTTCCCCCAGGCCTTCCCCCAGTACGCGGAAGGGGAGGCCCTCTCCCGGCTGGGCGAAGGCCGCGCCCTCCGCCGCTTCCCCCCCGACGAGCCGGACGCCTCCTACCGGGAGCGCGTCCGCCACGCCTGGGACTGGTGGCTCCGGGCGGGGACGAAGCCCGGCATGGAGGCCGAGCTCGCCCGCCTTGGTTTTGTGGCCAAGGTGGTGGAAGGGCCCTTCGAGAACGCCTTTGACGGCACGTGGCACTTTGGGGACTACGAGGGCGCTTTCACGGGCCCTGCCTGGGCGGAGTTCATTTTGGAGGTCAGTCCAGCGGGGCCCTGGACCGCGCGGGAGCGGGCCTACCTGCGCCACGCGGTCCGGGAGCTCAAGCCCGCCCACGCGGTCCTGCGGGGGGTGGAGCTCTACGCCCAGGACCGCCGCGTCTTCCGCCTGCGGCCGCAGGCGGCGGTGGTCCTCCTGGACCTTGGAGCTTTCGGGGACTTCCTCTTTGGCGACACCCGGCGGGTAGCGCTGGCGGGCGGGATGAGCCTCGCCGCCTGGGCCGAGGGCAGGATGGCCCAAGCCCAAGTGTTTGACGGAAGCTGGCGTTTTGGGGAGGTGGGATTTTGACGGCACCGGTGGCTAGGCGCACGTGGGGACCCATCCCCTCCCGCCCCAGGTGGCGGGGCGAGGGTAGGGGAGAGGGGCGGGCAGGGCTGGTGGGGGGTCTGACCCACCGCAGGGTCTACGCCCTGCCCCTGGACGGTTGGCCGTTTGAAGCTGGGGAGCGAGACGTGGCGTATCCCCGCCTGGCCCTGCTGAGCGAGGGAGGTGAGCGGTGGCGGGACTACGCGCCGCCGTTCGGGGAGGTGAGCTTCTGAATGTTCACAACGTACGCCAGAGAGCAGTTGCTACGCAGGCTCATGGAGATGGTGGTGGAAGCGGGCTGGGGCACCTCGGGGGCGGCCAACGCCAGCGCCCTCACCAACCCGGTCTACACCACCCTCATCTCCAAGCGTCTGGAGGGGGGGCGGGCCATCTTCGAGTACGCCCTGGCCTGGGAGGGCCTAGGGGTGCGCACCCTGCGGGAGATCGCCCTCTTTGGCCGGGACGCCAACGGCAACCGGGTCATGCTCTACCGCCGCACCCGGGACCCGGTGGACCTGGAGGTGGGGCTGACCCTCATCGACCGGCTGGAGGTCAGCCTGGAGAGCGTGTAGGGAGGTGAAGCGTGCCCACAGTAGAGGACATCCTAGAGTTTCTGGCTAGTCAAGGGCTTGCCGACGACTGGCAGCCCGCGGAGACCATCGAGTCGGGCGGGGGGACAATCCCCAAAACTTCATCCAAGGGGTTGGTCCGGAGCGCCACCAACGACATCCTGGAGGTTGGCCCCTTCGCCCGGATTATGGCCCAGTACGCCATGCGGGACCGGGCGGCCATGCGGGCGGCGGCGGTGCTGGGCTCCGCCGCCCTCAGTCTGGCCAAGGGGGCTTGGGACGGGCTCCAGGACCTCCGCTACCGGGCCATCCAGACGGGGCGGGTGTACATTCCCCGCAAGTATGTGGTTTCCGGGCTCCAGGTGAGCGCGGGAACGGGGCGCTCCCTCTCCATCGCCGCGGGGGTGGCGGTCCAAGGGGGGATGCGGCGCAGCTACCCCGCGCGGCCCAACGCCATTGCCGTGCCCACCAACCCGGGTAGCGCGGCCAAGACCTACACCCTCTACCTCACCAACGACGGCGCCCCTTATTTGGTGGAGGGCGCCCAGGCGCCCGAGGAGGGAATGCCGTTAGCCCAGGTGAGCGTCCCCGCTGGGGACACGGGCCCCACCTTCGCCGGCACCATCACGGACGCGCGGGTGGTGGCCTCCCCGTCCACGTGGTTCCCCCCCGTGCTCCCCGCCTATACGGTGTCCCTGGCCTACCCTATGCCAAACACCAACTACAACGTCTACCTGCGCGTGGAAGGCGCCTCGGACCTGGGGAGGGTGGCGCTTGCGGTGGCGAACAAGGCCCGCAACGCCTTCACGATAGAAAACCGCGGCACCGCGGATGACCTCGTGGTCTGGTGGATGGCGGTGCACCAAAACTGGAGGTGAGGTGTGACGGTGGAGCGCGTTGGAGACGGGCGGCACTGGGAGGCGCGGCTGGAAGGGGGCGTCCTCTATGTGGACGGGGTGGCGCTGGACCTCGAGGCCCTCTCCGGCCCAGAGCCCCAGCGGGTCTACGTCTACGCCACCCCCCAGGGCGGTCCCACCCTGGACCCCACCGACTGGCTGGGGGCGGAGGTCCTTCTGCCGGCTCGGCCGTTGGAGCAGGTGGAGGTGGGGGAGATGGTCTACCAGCTGGAGGACGGCGGCGAAGTGGTGGAGCGCCGGGAGCCCGTGTACGAGTGGCGCCCCACCCCGCTGCGGGCGGATTTGGTGCGGGTGCGGCTCTTCGCCCTGCCCATTTTGGACGCTTTGGAGGTGAGGCATGATCTTTAGCGTGAAGGATAGTCTGCGGCAAGCGGTAGAGGCGGCGTCAGGAGGTCTGTGCACGGTGATGTACACCAAAAAGGGGCAGCCGCTCTTCATGCGGCGCATCCCCCGCTTCAACCTGGAGCAGCTCGGGCCCCAGTTCGGCTCCGGCCCCCACCCGGCGTTTGTGGTGAACGGGGAGACCAAAAGCGAGATTTGGGTCTCCATGTACCGCGCCGTGCTCTCCAATGGCGAGCTCGTGAGCGTCCCCGGCCAGAATGCGTCATTGCTCACCTACGATCAGGCCGTGGCCTACGCCGCGGCCAACGGCCCCGGCTTCCACCTCATGACCCGGGCGGAGTTCATGGCCGTGGTCCTCCCCGAGTGGCTCAAGGCGGGCAAGACTGACCCCCCCATCCGGGGCAACACGCAGTGGGGGCGCTCGCACGAAGCGCCCTACGAGTGGGGGGTGCGGGTGGATGGGCAGGCTCCGGGCACGACGACGGGAGACAACGCTACCCTTGCTGGGTCTGGGCCTCTAGCATGGCGGCATGACGGCACGCCATTCGGCGTGGCCGACATTTTTGGCAGCCGTTTTCTCTGGTTTGGGGGGCTCCGCGTCAACTACGGGCGCATAGAGATCATCCCCGATGCGAGCCTGGATCTATCCCTAGCTTCCCCCAACTGGATGGCCATCCGGGCGTCGGACGGGGCGCCCGTCACGCCCCAGTCGGGGCAGACCGGGGTCCTGTATTACAAAAAGGACCCCACGAAGAGCTTCACGGACGACGGCGTGAGTCAAAACGTCGGCCCCGCCATCCTGGGCACGAGCCCAGACACATTCCCCAGCGGGTGGGACGAAAACACGACTACACAGGATTACGTGACCAACTCGAGCATGAGCCTCGCTTACGAGTCGGGGCTCACCCCCCCCACCATCGCCTACGCGTTGGGCCTCGTGCCCATCCCCGAGGTGACGAAGGGGGCGTTCCTCGATTATGTCCGGTTGGCCGGCAAGAACCCAGCCCAAAACCGGGCCCGGCCAGATTGGTCGAGCAATGTAGTTTTCGGGTTAGGCTTTTCTCATAGTCCCTCTAACGCCTTCGTAGTCTGGGCGTTGTGACGGCGGGGCTAGCTAGGGTCGGGGCATGGAGCCCCGGCCCTGCTACTTTACATGATAACGCTCATGTTCCGTGCGCATAAACGCTCACCTTACGAACCTCAAAATGACCGAACTCAGTCAAACTGCACTAAAAAGATGACTGAAATTGACCTCGAAGCGTGACGCGTGACATCCAGGAGGCGCGGTGGGCTCTTACCCCACCGTTTCACCCTTGCCCGCACCAGGCCTTGGCCTGGCCGCTGGCGGTCTTTTCTCTGTGGCACTTTCCGTCGGGTTACCCCGCCCAGCCGTTAGCTGGCACCCTGCCCTATGGTGCCCGGACTTTCCTCACCCGGGAGGTTCGGCTCCCGGGCGCGACCGTCCCCCCGTCCTGGGGCATCCTTTATTTTAGTCCAGCCAGGAAGTAAAGTGAAGGCGTGAGGCTTCCCTGGTACCTGCCCCTTCTCCTCCTCTTTTTCGCCCTGGTGGGGCTTGGGGTTTTGGGGATTCTCTGGCTCCTGGCGGTTTTGGGCTTGGGGGTAGGGGTGTTCTGGGTGGCCTGGGAGCGGCTACGCCGCCGCCTCTTCGGCCCCAGGTGGCGCCGCCTGCCCCCGCCTTAAGGTTGCGGGATGCCCCGGGGTCCTGGTAGAGTAGGAGATGGTTTTGCGCACGGCCAAGACCGTGCGAAAGGAGGCGAAACGTGAAGGAAGGCATCCACCCCAAGCTGGTTCCCGCCCGCATCATCTGCGGTTGCGGCAACGTCATCCACACTTACTCCACCCGCCCGGAGATCCACGTGGAGGTGTGCAGCAACTGCCACCCCTTCTACACGGGGCAGCAGCGCTTTGTGGACACGGAAGGCCGCGTGGAGCGCTTCCAGCGCCGTTACGGGGATTCCTACCGCAAGGGGCGATAGGGGTTTAGCAAGAGGGGCGGGGCCATTCAGGGCTTCGCCCCCTTCCTTTGGTAGCGAGGGAAAGGGTTCCAGGCCTAGCCTTCCTCAGGTAAGTCCCAGGGGAACGGACTCGGTGGTTCCCTGGCCCTTCCCACTCTACCAGGAGGCGCAGGCGTTCCTTGCCCGGTGGGAACCTGTCTCCAGGTTGCTCCGAATCCGCTTTGGGTTGCTCAAAACTTGCACTTATCC
>NZ_KZ672962.1 GCF_002964845.1 Thermus tenuipuniceus | reverse complement strand
AGGGGGTGTTTATGCAGGGTATTCGGGAGGTGCAAGTTTTGAGTTAAGGAAGGGGCGCGCCTGGGGGTGCTGGTGGACCCTTATACCCGGACCGTGGAGGTGTACAGGCCGGGAAAGGAGCCGGAGCGCTTTGAGGGTGTGGACACCCTTTCCCTGGAACCGGAACTCCCGGGCTTCGCCCCCCAGCTGGCCCCTTTGTGGTAACGGTTTTCCCCTCAAAGCCCAAAGCGGGCGTAGATGGCGTCCACGTGCTTTAGGAAAGGCGCAGGGTCAAAAAGGGCCTTAAGCCTTTCCCCCTTGAGGGGGTTTTCCGGGTCCTCTTCCAAAAGCTGGGCGAAGCTAAGGCCCTCCTCCCAGCTTCTTAGAGCGTTGCGTTGCACGATGGCGTAGGCCCTGTCCCGGGGAAGGCCGTGGGCGATGAGGGCGTTGAGCACCTGCTGGGAGTAAACGAGGCCCCGGGTGAGGTCCAGGTTGCGCCTCAGGTTTTCCTCAAAGACCACCAGGCCCCCGAGGATGCCCCTTAGCCGCCTTAGGGCGTAGTGGCTGGCGGTGGTGGCGTCGGGGAGGATCACCCGTTCCACGGAGGAGTGGGAGATGTCCCGTTCGTGCCACAGGGCGATGTTTTCCAAGGATGGGCCCAGGTATCCCCGAAGGAGCCTGGCCATCCCGGTGAGGTTTTCCAAACCCACGGGGTTTTTCTTGTGGGGCATGCTGGAACTTCCCGTCTGACCTTCCCGGAAAGGCTCCTGGGCCTCGAGGACCTCCGTGCGCTGGAGGTGCCTTAGCTCCACCGCCACCCGCTCCAGGTTCCCCCCCAGGATGGCCAGGGCGGCCAGCACCTCCGCGTGCCGGTCCCGGGGCACCACCTGGGTGGAAAGGGGCTCTGGGTTAAGGCCAAGCCGCCGGGCCACGTGGGCCTCCACCTCCGGTGGGATGTGGGCGTAGTTCCCCACCGAGCCCGAGAGCATGGCCACCCCGATGGTCTTCTGAGCGCGCTCAAGCCGTTCCTTGTCCCGCTGAAAGGCGGCGTAAAAGCTCAGGAAGCGGAAGCCGAAACTGGTGGGCTCGGCGTGGACCCCGTGGGTGCGGGCGATGGCCGGGGTGTGCTTGTAGCGGAGGGCCAGGCGCTTGAGCTCCTCCTGGACCCCGGATAGCTCCTCAAGGATCAGGCCCAAGGCCCTCACCAAAAGGGCGTTTTGCGCGGTGTCCACGATATCCGAGCTGGTGAGGCCCAGGTGCAGGTAGCGCCCCACCTCCTCGTCCCCGGTCCACTCCACCAGGGCCCGGGTGAAGGCCACCAGGTCGTGGCGGGTGACCTCCTCCAGCTCCGCCACCCTCTGGGCGAAGCGGGCGTCCAGGGGATGCTCCTTTAGGTGCTCAAGAAGCCTTTGGGAAAGCCCTTTGGGCACCTGGCCCAGGGCCTCCCAGGCCTCGAGGGCATAGGCCTCCACCAGGGCCCACATGCGGTAGCGGTTTTCCTCCGACCATAGCTCCACCATCTCGGGGGTCTGGTAACGGGGGACCATGCCTTAAGGGTACTAAAAGGGCAGGGTGAGGGCGAAATCCGCCCGGTAACCTTCCCCTTCCGGCCTTAGGCTGAGGAGCAGGTCGGCCCGGAAGATGCCGTCCTGGCGGTTGCCGATCCGGGGCATCCCCCTTTCCGCGTAGGGGGGTTGGGCATAGACCTGGCGCTGGACTTCCTCGGGGAAGAAGAGCTGGGTGGCGAAGCTTCTGCCCCCCACCTCCACCCGGAGGTGCAGGTGGGGGGTGCGGCTTGGGTACCAGCCGGGGAAGAGGGTGAGGAACTCCACCCTTCCCCGGCCGTCCGTGGGTTGCCAGCCCCGGCAGAAGACCCCGGGGGCGTTCACCCCCGAGTAGCGCCCCAGGGCGTCCGTGTGCCAAAGGTCTACCCGGGCCCCCTCGAGGGGCCGGCAGGTGTGGTCCTGAACCGCCAGGGCCAGCCGCAGGGGAATCCCGGGAAGCCCTTCCCGCAGGTCCTGCCGCCTGGGCACGTCCCGCAGGAAGTAAGGGCCTTCGGTCAGGGCGGGGGTAAGGGGGCACTGGGCCCGGGCCAGGGGCAGGAGGAAAAGCCCTAAAAGGGTGCGCCGCTTCATTTTCGCCTCAGGATGAGGTCCACCTCCAGGCGGATGCGGTTTTCCACGCTGAGGACCACCGCCACCCGGGGCTGGGCCAGCTTGAACTTCTCAAAGGGAAACTCGGTCCTGAGGACTACCCGCGCCTCCTGGCCCTTAAACTCCACCTCCCCCTCCCAGACCACCTCCTCGGTCACGTCCCGGAGGGTGAGGTCCCCCACCACCCGTACGGGAAACTTGCCGCTTGCGGGCAGAGGGTTGGGGAGCCCCTCCACCGCCTTGGGGCGGAAGGTGGCGGTGGGGAAGCGGTCGGTTTGGAGGGTGTTTTGCCTGAGGTAGTTGTCCCGTCGGACCTGGTCGCTCTTGAGCTCCCTCAGGTCTACGGCAAACTCCCCGCTGGCCCTTGCCCCCTGGAGGGACACCTGGCCCCTAATGGCCTGAGTGGTGCCTACGGCCTCAGCGAAGCCGATCTGCACCAGCTGCTCCCGCACCCGGTAGCGGGCCTCCCCCGAGGCTACCTCAAAGCTTTGGGCCAGGCTGGGAATCAGCAACACCAGGGTCCATACAAGCCACCGCATGCCTTGTCACCTCCCTTTGCTATGAAAACCATAGCATGTGGAGGTTAGACGCTCGTTAGACAAGCCAGGGTATAGACTGGGTTCATGACCCGGGCGGTGCTCTTTGACGTGGGTAACACCCTGATCCTGGCAAGCCCCCGGTTTTGGCTCTTGCCTTTTTTGGAGGAGCGGGGCCTTAAGCCCAGGAGGGATCCCAAGGTGGCGGCCTTGGCGGCTTTTCGCTTCTATGAGGACCATCATCTAGAGGCCCGGGATCTGGAGACCGCCCTTGGGCTTTGGCGGGAGTTCCACCGGAGGCTTTTTACGGGAATGGGCCTCGAGGAGCACGCCGAGGCCCTGAGCCGGGAGCTGGTGGAAAACTGGAGGAACCCCCGGTTCTGGCCCGTGGTGCCCGGGGCCGAGGCCACCTTACAGGCCCTGAAGGAGCGGGGCTATGCCCTGGCGGTGGTGTCCAACTGGGATGCCACCCTGCCGGAGATCCTGGAGGTGGTGGGCTTAAGGCCCTACTTCCAGCACCTTTCGGTGAGCGCCCTTTCCGGGGTGGCCAAACCTGACCCCAGGCTTTTCCAGGAGGCCCTCGAGGCCCTGGGCGTGGCTCCCGAGGAGGCGGTGCACGTGGGGGATTCGGAGGCCGATTGGGTTGGGGCCAAGGGGGCTGGGGTTAAACCCCTCCTCTTTGACCCCCTGGGGGAGAATCCCCAGGCCCTCCACCGGCTGGAGGGGGTGTTAGACTACCTGCCATGAGCGTGCGGCAGGCCATCTGGGGGGAGAAGCAAGGGGCCATTGAGGCAAGTCTGAAGGAGGTGGACGAGGATCTTTTCCGCTACATTCGCGATTTCGCCTACGAGGAGGTCCTGGCCCGGCCGGGGCTGGACCTCAAAACCCGGGAACTCCTGGCCATCACCGCCCTGATCGCCCTGGGTAGCCCCAAGGAGCTGGCCACCCATTTGGAGGGGGCTTTACGGGTAGGCGCCACCGAGGAGGAGGTACGGGAAACCATCCTGCAGTCTGCCCTTTTCCTGGGCTTCCCCCGGGCCTTGGCCGCCATGAAGCTCTTTCACAAGGTCCTTAAAGGCCGTGGTCCTGCTCACCCGCGGGAAGGATAAGGGGCTATTGGACCGGCTTCGCGCCTTGGGGATTGAGGCGGCGGAGGTGGCCCTTTTGGAGCAGGTGGACCTGCCGGGCCTCGAGGTCCTTCCTGGAAGGCTCCTCCAAGCGGACTGGGTGGCGGTCACTTCCAAAGAGGGAGCTAAGAGGCTCCTTTGGGCCTGGGAAAAGGTGGGCAGGCCCCTTCTCAAGGTGGCGGCGGTGGGGGAAGGAACGGGGGAAGTGCTGCGCCAGGGGGGGCTATCCCCTGCCTTCGTCCCTCCCCGGGCCACAGCCAAGGACCTAGCGGCAACCTTTCCCTCGGCCCAAAGGGTGCTCTTTGTGGCGGGGGATCTGGCGGGGAAGGAGTTGGAGGAAGGCCTCGGGGCCCGGGGGGTGGCGGTGGAGCGATTGGAGGTGTACGCTACTCGGGAGAGGGAGCTTTCCCCTGAGGAGCTGGCGCTTTTGGAAAGGGCCCAGGTGGTGGCCTTCTTCAGCCCAAGCGCCGCCAGGGCCTATGCCCTAAAGACCCCTAGGAGGCCCAAGGCAGCCTGCATCGGCCCCAGCACGGCGGAAGAGGCCAGGCGGCAGGGCTTTGCCGTGTGGGAGGCACCGGAGCCGGGCCTGGAAGGGCTTTTCCAGGCCGTACTTCGGGCGCTCTCATAGGGCTTCGGTTAAGGGTTAACCCCTAAGGGGGATTCTTGTCCCTACCCGGGTGGCGTATACTGTCGAAAGACTATGGCCCTACCCCTCTACCTGGTGGGCCTTTCCCACAAGACCGCCCCCGTGGAGGTGCGGGAGCGGGCGGCCCTGGACCCAGCGGTGGCCCTGCCGGCGGCCCTGGGCACCCTGGGCAGGGCGGTGGTGCTTTCCACCTGCAACCGCACGGAAATCTACGGGGTGGGAAGCCCTAAGGAGGCCAAAGCCCTCCTCCTTGCGCGGGGGGTGGAGGCCCACCACCTTTACCAGAAGGAGGGAATAGAGGCCCTGCGGCATCTCTTCCGGGTGGCGGCGGGCCTGGACTCCTTGGTGATGGGGGAAGCGCAGATCCTGGGCCAGGTGCGGGAGGCCCTCTTCCTGGCCAGGAAATATGGGGCCACGGAAAGCCTTTTGGAGAAGGCCTTCCAGTCCGCCATCGCCCTGGGCAAGCGGGCCCGGAGCGAAACCGGCATTGGGGCGGGAGCGGTGAGTGTGGCCTACGCGGCCTTGGACCTGGCCCTGGCGGTCTACGGGGACCTCACGGGCCTTGCCGTGGCGGTTTTGGGGGCGGGGGAGATGGCGGAGCTCTTTCTTACCCACCTGAAGGCCCAGGGAGTGGACCGGGTTTTGGTGGTAAACCGCACGGTGGAGAGGGCCAGGGCCCTGGCGGAGCGGTTTGGAGGGGAAGCCTATGGCCTTTCGGCCCTGCCCCAGGTTCTGCGCCAGGCAGATCTGGTGGTGGCTTCGGCCGCTAGTCCCCATTACCTGGTGCGCCCGGAGGACCTCCCCAGGAGGTCCAAGCCCCTTTTCCTCATCGACATCGCCTTGCCCCGGAACATCGACCCCCGGGTGGGCCGCCTGCCCCAGGCCTACCTGTACAACCTGGACGACCTGAAGCGGGTGGTGGAGAAGAACCTAAAGGCCCGCCAGGGGGAGGTGCCCAAGGTGGAGGCCCTCATAGAGGGAGCCATCGGGGACTACCTGGAGTGGTATGCGGGCCACCGGGTGCGGGAGGCCATACGGGCCCTGAAGGGCCTGGCCTATAAGGAGGTGGTGCGGAAGTACCCGGAGGCCGATCCCCTTACCTGGCACAAGGAGGCGGGGCGCAGGGCCCACCCCTGGATTCTGGCCGTAAAGGTCCGGACCCAGGAGTTCCTCCAGGGTCCTTCCTGCCCTGGGGAGTGCCCGCTTCTGGCCTTCCGTCCCCCACGGGTATGACCGCGGTTTCCCTGCTGGCCCTGGTGGGGGTTCTCCTCCTGGCCGTGGGGTTGTTCTGGCCTCGAGGGCTTTTCCTCGGGGCCTTTCTGTACCTGGGGGCCGCCTTGGCCGATGCCTTCGCCAAGGGGTTTTTCTCGGGTCCGGCCCAGCCCGCCTTGGTCCTGGGGGGGCTTTTGGCCTTACGGGGGGAGAGCTTGTTGCTTCGGCCAAGGCTTACCCCTCTCCGCCGCTACTTGGTTCTCCTGGCCATGCTCCTTGGCCTCTTTGCCCTCAAGGCCCTGCCCCATCCGGGGGGAAGCCTGCCCCTCCTCCTTACCCTGGTGCACGCCGGGGCCTTCCTGGTGGCCTACCTGGCCCTGGCGGTGGGGGTAGGGGCAGGGGTGATGTGCGCCATGCAGGACCTGCGCCTGCGGTCGGTGCCGGAAAAAGCCCTGCTTTCCGCCCCCCTTTGGAGCCTGAGGCGGCTGGAGCAAGGGTACTTGCGGGTGGGATATCTGGCCACCACCTTGGGCTTGGGAAGCGGCATGGCCTGGGCCTGGGGCTACTTCGGAAGTCCCCTGACCCTGGACCCCAAGGAGGTGTCCGTCCTTTTGGCTTGGCTCTTGCTTAGCGCTTACTTCCTCTTGGAGGAGCGGCTTCGGGGCTACCCCCGGATGGGGTTGCTCTTCTTGGCCTACGCCCTTCTTCTCTTCGCCTTCTTGGGGGCGCCCTTCCTGGGCTCCCGGCACCCCTCGAGGCTCGGCTTTTAGATATGCCAAGTGCGACTTGACAAATTATAAAGCCAAGACATACACTCCTTAATAAGCAGGTGAGGTATGGTGGGGTTTGGGGAAGACCCGGAGGCGGGGAAGAGGCGGTGGCAGGAGCTTCTTTCGGAGGCGGAGCGGGAGCGGCTTCCTGGGCCCCTCAGAACCCCTTGGCGCAGGCGCCTCGCCCGCCTGCTCTGCCTCCTGGCCGAGCGGCTGGAACTCCAGCCGGCCCGGTGGGACCTCAAGGAGGCCCGGCATGGAGGGTAGACGGCGCATGCCGTTGATGGTGTGGGAAGGCGGCTGGGCCAGGTTTTCTGGCCAGGTGAGGATGAAGAACGCGGAGCTGGAGGTTTGAGATGGAGGAGAAGCGGCGCATACTGGAGATGCTTAAGGCGGGGGAGATCGGGGTGGAGGAGGCGTTAGCCCTCCTGGAAGCGGTGGAGGGGCCCAAGCCCCTGGCGAAGGCTTCTGCGAAGCTCCTGCGCGTGCGCATCCACGCCCAGGACAAGGACAAGCCGGTGCGGGTGAACGTGAACCTGCCCCTGGCCTTGGCGGAGCTTCTGGAGAAGTTCCTGCCCGAGGAGGCCAAGCTCACCCTGCAGGGCCGGGGGGTGAACCTCAAGGACCTCCTGCGCCTGGTGCGGGAGGGGGTGCCCGAGGGCAAGCTAGTGGAGATCGAGGCTAAAGAGGAGGGCCACCCCGTGCAGGTGCTGGTGGAGGTGGTGTGAGGTTGGGTGGGTGGCTCCTGCGCCCCAGGTTTCTCTACCTGGTGGTGCGGGGGCCTTTCCCCTGGCTCTTGTTCCTTCCCCTCTTCGCCCTGGAGTGGGCCCTCCTCGCCGTGCTGTTCCTGCTGAGAACCCGGGCCCTCCTCCGGGAGAGGCCCCTCCGGGGGGTGCCTTGGGAGGCGGTCTTCGTCCTCCGGGGGCTACCCCCTTTAGCCCTGGTGGAGGTGGTGGCCGAAGGGGTGAACGTGAAGGTGGGACTATGGTGATGCGGCCCGTTCCCGTGCGTTGCCCGGCCTGCGAAGGCCTCCTGGCGGTGAAGGCCCTTTTCTGCCCGCAGTGCGGCACCGAGGTGCACGGGCAGTTCGCCCTGAACGAGTTCGCCCTCCTGCCCAGGGAGCACCTGGACTTCCTAAGGCTCTTCATGAAGGCCAGGGGCAACCTGAAAGAGGTGGAGCGCGTCCTTGGGGTCTCCTATCCCACGGTGCGGGCTCGGCTGGACGCCCTTTTGAAGGCCCTGGGCTACGAGGCAGAGGAGGAGCGGGGCGAGGAGCGCCTGGAGGTGCTGGAGGCCCTGAGGCGGGGGGAGATCAGTCTGGAGGAGGCGGTGGCGCGGCTGAAGGAAGGGAGAAGCTGAAGGCCGTGCCCTGGCCCACCTCGCTTTCCACCCAGATCTCCCCTCCGTGGGCCTCGAGGATGGCCTTCACGATGGCCAGGCCCAGCCCCGATCCCCCCCGTTCCCGGTCCCGGGCCTTGTCCACCCGGTAGAAGCGCTCGAAGAGGTGGGGGAGGTGCTCCTTGGGGATGCCTTCCCCGTCGTCCTCCACCCGCACCACCACCTTCTCCCCCAGGTCAAAGGCCCTGAGCCAGATGTGCCGGGCCCTGGCCTTGATGGCGTTGGAAAGGAGGTTGGCCAGGACCTGATGGAGCCGGTCCGGGTCGCCTTGCACCCAAAGCTCCGGGGAGGCTTCCACCTCAATCTCCCCCTCAAAGCTCTTGGCGAACTCCTCCTTCACCTCCTCCAGGAGGTCTTGGATGCGGACAGGGGCCGGTTCCATGCGCCAGGAACCGGTTTGGGAGAGTTCCAGAAGATCCGACACCAGCTTCCCCATGCGCTCTGCCTCCCGCTTCACCACCTCGAGGCTCTCCCGCTGGGCCTCGGTGAGGGGGGTGCGGCGCAGCAGGAAGCCCACGTGGCCCAGAATGGCGGTGATGGGGGTTCTGAGCTCGTGGGAGGCATCCTGGAGGAAGCGGGTCTGGGCCAGGAAGGCCTGCTGCATCCGGGAAAGCATGCCGTTTAAGGCCCGCACCAGGGTGGCCACCTCGTCCCGCCCCTCGGGTTCGGGCAGGGGTTCGGGACGGGTGGTGATGGCCTCCGCCCGCCGGGCCACCCATTCCAGGGGCTCGAGGGCCCGGGCCACCAGGTTCCTGGCCAGGAGGATGGAGAGGAGGAGCACGAGAAGTGCCGTCCCCGCATAGATGCGGGCGAACTGGGAGAGGGTGCTCTCCAGGTTCTCCACGGGCTTTCCCACCAAAAGGGCTCCCCGCCACACGGTTCCCCCCAGGTTGACCTCCACCCGGCGGGCGTAGACCAGAAGCTTTAAGGGGGGTCCTTCCCGCGGCAGCTCGGCGTAGGCCCAGGCCTCGCCCCGCTCCAGAAGGGTGCGGTAGTCCGCCTCCTTTAGGAGAAGGCGCTGGCTTCCCAGAGCGGGGCTTTTCTGCAGGCTGATCCCCCCTTCCCGGGCCAGAAGGGCGGGGTTTTCCTCGGGAAGAAGCTGGAGCTCCGCGTAGAGGCTTGCGGGAAGCCCGGCCTCCAGGAGGGCCTGGCCGCCCAGGTTGAGGAGGCGGACCACCTGGTTGCTGGCCTCCAGAAGCTCCTGGCGCAGGGAGCGGTAGAGGAAGCCCCGAAAGAGGCCTTCCAGGGCCAGCCCCAGCACCAAAAGGGTTACCAGGAGGAGGCCTGCGGTGAGGAGGGTGATGCGGGAGCGCAGGGTCATGCCGCCCTACCCTGGCTTTGGGACCCCGGCGAGGAGGCCCTTAGGGCTGCTTCAAGGTGGGGCATGGGAGGGACGCGTCAATCCTCACGGAGCACGTACCCCACGCCCCGCACCGTGTGGATCAGGCGCCTTTCCCCCCCGGCCTCCAGCTTCTTGCGCAGGTAGCCGATGTAGACGTCCACCACGTTGCTCCCGCCCTGGTAGCCCGGCCAGACTTTCTCCTCTATCTCGTAGCGGCTGAAGACCTTGCCGGGGTTCTTGGCCAGGAGCTCCAGGAGCTCAAACTCCTTGTTGGAAAGCTCGATGCGCCGCCCGGAACGGAAAACCTCCCGCCCCTCGAGGTTGATGATGAGGTCCGCCACCCGGATCTCCCCGGTGATGGCCGGGCTTACCCGGCGCAGGTGGGCTCGCACCCGGGCCAGGAGCTCCTCTATGGAAAAGGGCTTCACCAGGTAGTCGTCGGCTCCGGCATCCAGGCCCTCCACCTTGTCCTCCACCCGGTCCTTGGCGGTGAGGATCAGGATGGGCACGTTGGAGGTCTTTCTTATGCGCTTCGCCACCTCAATCCCGTCCATGACGGGAAGCATCAGGTCCAGGATCACCAGGTTGGGGTTCACCTCCCGGAAGCGGGAAAGGCCGGTGATGCCGTCGTGGGCCACCTCGGTGCGGTAGCCCTCCGCCTGTAGCTCCAGCTCGATGAAGCGGGCGATGTCCTTTTCGTCCTCCACGATCAGGATGAGGGGAGGTTCCATACCCCCCAGGATACTCACTTTCTCATGAGAAAGCTAGGTGTACAGGCTTAGAACCGCCAGGTACATAAAAAGGCTTCCCAGGAGGACCAGGAGATGCCACAGGCCGTGAAACCCCACTTTCCCCGGCCAGGGGTCAGGCTTCTTTCTCCCATACACCCAGGCTCCCAGGGTATAGAAGGCCCCGGAGAGGGCCATGAGGCCGAGGGTGGGAAGGGGCAGGTGGAGCTTCGGGAGAAAGAGGACGGAAAGCCAACCCAGGGCCAGGTAGGCTAGGGTGTAGAGCCACCGGGGTGCCCGGAGGAAGAAGAGGCGGAAGCCCACCCCCAGGAGGGCCAGGCCCCACACCAGGCCCAGGGCGAAGGGTTTCCAGTTTTCCTGAAGGCCCTCCACCAGAAAGGGGGTGTAGCTTCCGGCGATGAAGAGGAAGATGGCCGCATGGTCCAGCCGCCTGAGCCAGGCCAGGGCCCGATCCCCCACCCGCAGGGCGTGGTAAAGGGTGCTGGCACCGAACATGAAGGCCATGGTGAGCCCGAAGATGAGGAGGGCGGGCCAAACCTCCCTGGGGGCGAGGAGAAGGAGGAAGGCGCTTCCCAGAAGGGCTAGGGGCACCCCCAGGGCATGGCTTAGGGCGTTAAAGGGTTCGCGGACCATGCCCCAGCGTACCCTGGCCTAGGCTTCAGGCACCAGAGTCCAGGGCGGCTTCGATCTCCGCCACCTTCTTCACCGTGCGCAGGAGGGCGTCGGGGTTGAGGCTTAGGGAGTCGATGCCCTTGGCCACCAAAAAGGCGGCGAACTCGGGGTAGTCGGAAGGGGCCTGGCCGCAGATGCCCACCTTTTTCCCTTTGGCGTGGGCCTTTTCTATGAGCATGGCCGAGAGGAGTTTGACGGTTTCCCGCCTTTCGTCGAAGAGCCAGGCCACCCGTTCCGAATCCCGGTCCAGGCCTAAAGCCAGCTGGGTGAGGTCGTTGGAGCCGATGGAAAACCCGTCAAAGACCTCGGCGAAGGCCTCGGCCTCGAGGACATTGGAGGGGATCTCCGCCATCACGTAGACCTCGAGGCCTTCCTCTCCCCGCCTCAAACCCCCTTCCGCCATCACCTCCAGGACCCTCCTCCCCTCCTCGGGGGTGCGGCAGAAGGGCACCATCACCATGAGGTTCTTGAGGCCCATCTCCTCCCGCACCTTCTTGACCGCCGCCACCTCGAGGAGGAAGCCCTCCTTGTAATCAGGGTGGTAGTAGCGGCTCGCCCCCCGCCAGCCCAGCATGGGGTTTTCCTCCTTGGGCTCAAAGAGGTGCCCCCCGATGAGGCGGGCGTATTCGTTGGTCTTAAAGTCGGAGAAGCGGAGGAGGACGGGCCTGGGGTAAAAGGCGGCGGCGATGAGGCCGATCCCCTGGGCCAGGGTGTCCACGAAGTAGGCCCTCTTGTCGGGGTAGGCCTCGGTGAGCTCCTCCACCTGGCGTTGCACCTCCTTAGGCAGGGTCTCAAAGCGGGTTAGGGCCAAGGGGTGGATGCGCACGTGGCTGGCGAAGACGAACTCCATGCGCAAAAGCCCTACCCCGTCCGTGGGTAGGAGGCTTACCCTTAGGGCCTCCTCCGGGGTTCCCACGTTCACCATGATCCGGGTGCGGGTTCTGGGGAGGGTTTCGGGGCGGACCTCCTCCACCGCAAAGGGCAGGGCCCCCCGGTAGACCCGGCCCACCTCCCCCTCGGCGCAGGAGACCGTGACTGTCTCCCCCTCGGGGATGAGGCGGGTAGCCCCTAAGGCCCCCACCACCGCCGGTACCCCCAGTTCCCGGGCCACGATGGCGGCGTGGGAGGTACGCCCACCCCGTTCGGTGACGATGGCCGAGGCCCGCTTCATGATGGGCTCCCAGTCAGGGTTGGTGGTTTCCGTGACCAGGACCTCCCCTTCCTGAAAGTGATCCATCTCCTTGGGGTCTTTGAGCACCCGGGCCCTACCCGCGGCGATGGCCTCGCCCACCGCCAGGCCCTCGGCCAGGACCTCGCCCCTTCCCAAGAGGCGGTGGATGTGGAGCACTGGGGCCTTTTGGGAGTGGACGGTTTCGGGACGGGCCTGCAGGATGAAAAGCTCCCCCGTGGGCCCGTCCTTGGCCCACTCGATGTCCATGGGGGTGGGAGCCCCCCGCTTCCCGCTGTAATGCGCCTCAATCCGGATGGACCAGTCGGCCAGGAGGAGGGCCTCATCCTCGGAAAGGGCGAACCGGTTCCGGAGGTAGGGAGGGGTGGGGCGGTTTCTCAGCCGGCCCTCCCTGGGGTCAAAGGCCAGGGTAAGCTCCTTGGGGCCCAGTTTCTTGTGGATCAGGGCCCGGTAGCCGGCTTTAAGGGTTTCCTTGTGCACGTAGTAGGCGTCGGGCCCCACCCGCCCCTGGACGATGTTTTCCCCAAGGCCATAGATGGCGGTGATGTAGACGAAGCCCCGGTGGCCGGTGTCGGGGTCCAGGGTGAAGATGACCCCGCTTGTGGCGGTGTCCGCCCGGACCATGCGCTGCACCCCCACGGAGAGGGCCACCTTCAGGTGGTCAAACCCCATGTGGGCCCGGTAACTGATGGCCCGGGCGGTGAACAGGCTGGCCATGGCCCGCTTCACGTGGAGGAGGAGGTCCTCTTCCCCTTGCACGTAGAGGTAGCTTTCCTGTTGTCCGGCGAAGCTGGCGGTGGGGAGGTCCTCGGCGGTAGCGCTGGAACGGACGGCCACGGGGAGAGCCTCTTCCCCAGCTTCCTGAGAAAGCTGCCGGTAGGCCAGGCGGATCTCCTCCTCCAGGTCCAGCGGATAGGCCCCTTTCAGGATCTGGTTCCTGAGGCGGCGGCTGGCCCTTTGCAAGGCCACGGGGTCGTCGGGGTCCAGGTCCCTTAGCTCCTTGGCGATAGCCTCCTTGAGCCCGTTGGCCTCGAGGAAATACCAGTAGGCCTCGCTGGTGGTGGCAAACCCCCCGGGCACCTTCACCCCCAGGGGGCTTAGCTCCCGGATCATCTCCCCCAGGGAGGCGTTCTTACCTCCCACCAAGGGCACATCCTTCAGGTCCACCTCGTGAAAAAACCGGATCCAGCGCATACCCTGCCTCCTTCCTAGGGGATGCCTCCCTTCTTGAGAAGCCCATTCAGGATTCCCTCGGCGCTTTCCCCCTCGTAAAGGGCCTCCTCCGTGAGGAAAAGCCGGTGGGGAAGGGCCAGGAAGGCCGCATCCTTAAGCTCCCTCCAGTCCACCAGGGGCTTGGCCCTGAGGTAGGCCAGGGCCCGGGCCAGGGCCAGCCAGGCCTTGGCCCCGCGGGGGGAGAGGCCCATGCGCAGGCGCCGGTCCTCCTGGGTGAGAAAGGCCACGTGGGTGATGGCCTCGAGGGCCTCCCTGGCCACCCTAACCCCCCGCACCTCCTCCTGGGCCTTGGGGAAGTCCACCCCCAGGGGTTCGGGAATCCGGGGTTCCTCCGTGAGGATCCTGAGCCACACCTCCCGCCTGGGGGGGCGGAAGGGGATCTTGGCGGTGAAGCGGTCCAGCTGGGCCTCTGGGAGAGGGTAGGTGCCCTCCAGCTCTAAAGGGTTTTGCGTGGCCACCACGAAGAAGGGCTCGGGTAAGGGGTAGCGCACCCCTCCTGCGGTCACCGCCCGTTCCTGCATGGCCTCGAGGAGGGCCGACTGCACCTTGGGCGGGGCCCGGTTGATCTCGTCCGCCAGGACCACCTGGGCGAAGAGGGGGCCCTTCACGAACTCAAAGCGCCCTTCCCGGAACACCTCGCTTCCCGTGAGGTCCTGGGGGAGAAGGTCAGGGGTGAATTGGATGCGCTTGTAGCTCAGGCCGCTTCCCTTGGCGAAGCTTTCCGCCAGGAGGGTCTTTCCCAGGCCCGGAACGCCTTCCAAAAGGGCGTGTCCCCGGGCCAGCAGGGTGGCCAGAAGGGCCTCTATGGCCTCCTCCTGGCCGAAGAGGACCTCCTGCAGGGCCTCCCGGAGCCGGGAAAGCGCTTGAAGAGGGGTTTCCGCCATGGCCTCCAAGGTTTAGGTTTCCTCGGCGCTCTTGCGCTCCTGCACGATCTTCTGCGCCAGGTGGGGGGGTACCTCCGCGTAGTGGCTGAACTCCAGGGTGTAGGCCCCTGCCCCCCCGGTGAGGCTGGGCAGGGCCTTGTAGTACTCCAAAACCTCCGCCAGGGGCACCTCGGCCCTCACCGCCGCCAGGGCCCCCTCCTGCTCCATGCCCAGGATGCGCCCCCGCCTTGCCTGGAGGTCGGAGAGGATATCCCCCACCCGCTCCTGGGGGGCGATCACCTTGATCTGGTAGATGGGTTCCAGAAGAACCGGGCTTGCCAGCTCCATCACCTTCTTGAAGGCCATGCTGGCGGCGATCTGGAAGGCAAGGTCCGAGGAGTCTACCTCGTGGTAGGAGCCGTTGTAGACGATGGCCTTGAAGCCCATCACCGGATAGCTTGCCAGGACCCCCTTCTTGGCCGCCTCGAGGATCCCCTCCTCTATGGCCTCCTGGTACTTGCTGGGGATCACCCCGCCGGTGATGCGCCACTCAAAGCTGTACTCCGGGGCAGGCTCCAGCCTAAGCCACACATCCCCGTACTGGCCGTGCCCCCCGGTCTGCTTCTTGTACTTGCCTTGCCCCTCGGCCACCTTGCGGATGGTTTCCCGGTAGGGGACCTTGGGTACGGAGAACTCCACCTCCACCCCGTAGTCGGCCAGGCGCTCCTTGGCGGTGGTGAGGTGAAGTTCCCCGTGGCCCCAGAGCAGGAACTCCCCCGTCTCCTCCTGGCGCTCCAGCTTGAGGCTCGGGTCCTCCTCCAAAAGCTTCCTTAGGGCTTCCCCCAGCTTGGCCTCGTCGGTTCTGCCCTTGGGCTTGATGGCCACGGGCACGTTGGGCTCGGGCAGGCGGGCGAAGGGTACTGCCTCGCTTCCCGGCCTCTCCCCTTGCCAGAGCACCATGCCCCTATGGAGCCCCTCCGCCTTGGGCAGGCCCAGGATGTAGCCCCCTTCCGCCTCCTCCACCTCCAGGAGGTCCTTGCCCAGGGGCACGTAGAGATGGGGAAGGCGGATGGCGCCCGCCTCGCTCTGGAGGGTATCCCCGGGCTTCAGCCTGCCCCGGTAAAGGCGCACGTAGGCCACCTGGCCCATGAAGGGGTCCACCTGCACCTTGAAGACCTTCCCCAGGGCGGGGCCGTTCCCGAAGCGTTCCTCCGGGGAAGGGAGGGCCTCCAGGATCAGGTCCAAGAGGGGCAGGACCCCGATGCCTTCCGTACCCGAGGCCAGGGCCACCGGGTAGAGGAGGCCCTGGCGCACCGCCTCGTGGAAGGCCTTTTCCAGGGCCTCCCCGGTCACCTCCTCCCCTTCCAGGTACTTTTCCAGAAGGGCTTCGTCGGTTTCCACGATGGCCTCGAGGACCTCCTGGCGGAAGCGCTCGGCCCGCTCCCGCTCCTCCTCGGGCACGGGGACCTCCACCTCCTGCCCGTTCTCGTACCGGTAAGCCTTGCCGTGGAAGACGTCAATGAGCCCCACCCAGCGCCCGCCCTCCAAGAGGGGCAGGTCGATGGGCAGGATGTGGCCTAAGGTGGCCCGGAGGTCCTCCAAAAGGGCGTAGTAATCCCCACCCTTGTCCAGCTTGGTAACCACCACCATGCGGGGAAGAGCAAGCCGCTCGGCCACGGTCCAGGCCCTTTCCGTGCCCACCTGCACCCCGTTTTCCGCAGATACGGCCACCAGCGCGGCGTCGGCGGCCTCCAAAGCCCCCCTGATCTCCCCCACAAAGTCCCCGTAGCCGGGAGCGTCCAGGAGAAAGATGCGGTGGTCCTTGTACTTCAGGGGGGCCACCCCGGTGCGCACCGTGGTGCGGTGGAGCTTGGCCTCGGGGGTGTAGTCGGTGGTGGTGGTACCGTCCTCCACGCGGCCCATGCGTTCCTTGGCCCCGGTTCGGAAAAGCAGGGCCTCGGTCAAGGTGGTTTTGCCGCTTCCCGCATGGCCCACCAGGGCCACGGTTCGGATGGGAGAGGTTCCTGGGATCATCTTCCCTCCTTCTTGGTGCCCATAGTATAGGCCTAAGGAGGGGGCGATTGTCCCAAGTGCTCTACGTGCCCAGGAGGCTTCTTGCGGAAACCCGCACCCACCTCCAAAAGGAGGCGCCCAGGGAAGGGGTGGGGCTCTGGGCGGGGAGGCGGGAGGTGGAAAGGGTGATTCCCCTGCCCAACGCCCACCCAGAGCCTCTGGTGGGGTATCTGGCCGAGCCCTTGGCCCTGCTTCGGGCCCTAAAGGAGATGGAAAGGGAGGGCTTAAGCCTCCTGGCCATCTACCACTCCCATCCCAGGGGGCCTGCCTTCCCCAGCCCCACCGATATCCGCGAGGCCCGCTGGCGGGTGCCCTACGTCATCTTCGGCACCGATGGGGTCAGGGCTTTCCTTCTACCGGAAGGGCTGGAGGTACCCGTGGCCTTGCTGCCCTAGCCCCCGTAGAACCAGCCCGTGTCCCACATGATGAGGGGCTTGGCCTCCTGCCTCACCCCGGCCTCCACCACCTCGGCCACCACCACGCTGTGGTCCCCGCCCTGGTAGATGTGGCGCACCTCGGCCTCGAGCCAGTAGGGAAGCTCGGTGAGGAGGGGAAGGCCAAAGGTGGGGGAGGGTTCAAAGGGATGGCCGTTCAGGGTGCTTCCCTCCCGCACCGTGGGCTTGAAGAAGTCCTGGGCGATCTGTTTCTGGTCCTGGGCCAAGGTCAGGAGGGCCAGCTTGCCCGTGCGTTGGATCAGCTCATGCAGGCGGCTATCCCGCTTGACCCCTAGGGCGATGAGGGGTGGGGTGAAGGAGGCCTGGGTCACCCAGTTCACGGTGCCGGCGGCATAGTCCTCCCCTTCCCGGGCCGTCAGGATGTACAGGCCATAGGTGAAGCTCCGCAGGACTTTCTTTTTGGCCTCGAGGTCCATACCGGTTTCCATTCTAGCCCTGGGCCAGGAGGGTCTGGATGAGGGCCTCGTGGATGTGCCCGTTGGTGGCCACGATGTAGCGGTGCCCGAGGCGGTAGGGCCGGCCTTCCAGGTTGGTGACCTTGCCCCCCGCCTCCTCCACGATGAGCCAGCCCGCGGCCACATCCCAGGGGTTCAGCTTCACCTCCCAGAAGCCTTCCAGCCTCCCGGCGGCCACATAGACCAGGTCCAAGGCCGCCGCCCCGGGGCGGCGCACCAGGAGCCCTTTGGAAAGGGCCCGGTGAAAGTAGGTGAGGTTTTCCGGGTCCTTGGCCACATCGTAGGGAAATCCTGTGGCGAGAAGGCTCCCCAAAAGCTCCTTCCGCTCCGTGACCCGGATGGGCCGGCCGTTTAAGAAAGCGCCTTCCCCCCGCACCGCGTAAAAGGCCTCGTCCCGGCTGGTGTCCAGGACCACGCTCACTTGGATCTCCCCCTCCACCTCGAGGGCGAGGGAAACCCCATAGAAGGGAAAGCCATGGGCGTAGTTCACCGTGCCGTCCAAGGGGTCCACGATGAAGCGGAGGGCCTTGCCCCCCTCGCTTCCCCCCTCTTCCCCCAAGAAGCCCGCCTCGGGGAAGCGGGAGAGGAGGAGCTCCTTGATGGCCTCCTCCGACTCCCGGTCCGCCTGAGTGACCAGGTCGGTGGGGCCGGACTTGGTTCCGTGGGTGAAGCCTTTTTCCAGGTAGTAGGCGTGGATGCCCTTGGCCAGTTGGGCGGCTTCCAGCATGGCCTCGAGGTAGGGGAAGTAGGGATGCTTCCTGCCAATCACCTCCCCATCATACGCCGGGATCCCAGGCCCTTCCCTTAGCGAAAAGGGCTTTTAGCTTGGCCTCGTCCTTTATCCCCGGGGCCCTTTCCACCCCGCTGGCCAGGTCGATGGCGTAGGGCCTCAGGGCCAGAACCTCCTCGAGGTTTTCGGGGGTTATCCCCCCCGCCAGGATGATGCGCTTTCCCGTTTGCAAAAGGGGCTTGGCCCAGTCCCTGGGGTAGGTTTGGCCGCTCCCTGGAGCTTTGCTATCCAGCAGAAGGGCGCCTGCGGGGTACTGGGCCCAGCCGGGATCTGCAGGACCGGTTAGGGGGAAGGCCTTGATGACGGGAAAGTGCCTGCCGATGGCCTCCGCCCACTCCGGGGGCTCCTGGCCGTGGAGCTGGGCCACCTGGAGCCGGGCCTTTTCCATGAGCCTTAGCACCGCCTCGGGCTCCTGGTCCTGGAAGACTCCCACCCGCACCACGAAGGGGCCCAGGGCCTCCGAGATCCTCCGGGCGGCCTCCGGGGACACCCACCTCCGGGAGGCGGGGGCAAAGACGAAGCCTAGGGCGTAGGCCCCCAGGGCTTCCGCCAAGAGGGCGTCCTCGCGGCGGGTAAGGCCGCAGATCTTCACCCGGACCCTCATGGGGGAAGTATAAGGCCAGACCCTTAGGCCCGGCCCCTGGCGCTCAGCGCCTTACCCGCACTTGGAGTATCCGCAAGCTTGGCACTTCCAGCATCCCTCCTCCCGCACCAGGGTCTTTTCCCCGCAGGAGGGACAACGGCTCGCCCCCGCCAGCTCTATGCCTCCCCCGGAGAGGCTGAGGAGGGGCTCCGCCGCCTCTTGGGATGGGGTCGCCGGGACCCCCTTGAGGTCCTTGGGGATGGTCTCCAAGGCCACGGCGATGAGGTCCGCCTTGCTGGACACGAGCCTCCCCTGGTAGGTGCCGTAGAGCCCGCCGTTGATGCCCCGGAGGGTGCGAATGATGGCTTCGGGGGGTACTCCGTACTGCAGGGCGATGGACACCACCCGGCCCAGGGCCTCGGAGTCGGCGTTGGCCTCGTCTCCCGCCTTGCCCGAGGTGAGGATGACCTCAATGGGTTTGTCCCCTAGTAGGTTCACCGTGACCAGGAAGCTCCGCTTCCCTCCGTCCGGGGAGAGGAGCTTGACCATGTCGGTGAAGCCGAGAAGCCTCCCCGGGCGCTCGTGGAGGGGCTGGCCGGGCCGGGAGGGCATGGAAGCCTCCCCCCCTGGAACGGGGCTTGCCGCCTGGGTCGCGGGCGAGACCCGCGTCTTGGCTTCTTTGGGCTCGGGCGCAGGCTCGGCTTTCTTCTCCACCCCCTCCTCTTTCTTCACCGTGAGCACCTGGAACTCCCGGGAACCATCCCGGTAGACGGTGATGCCCTTGCACCCCGTGCGGTAGGCCTCCAGGTAGGCGGCCTCCACGTCCTCCACGGTGGCGTGGTTGGGCAGGTTGACGGTTTTGGAGAGGCTGTTCCCAGCAAGGCCCTCCGCATCGAAGGCCCGCTGCACCGCCCCCTGCATGCGCACGTGGTCCAGGGGGCTGATGTCGTGGGCGCACTCGAAGACCCGCCGGATGGGCTCGGGCACGAAGGAGAGGTTCTTCACCGAGCCGTGCCCGTCCTCTTGGATGGCGGCGATGATCTTCTCCCAGTCCCAGCCGCCTTCCTTCTCGTAATCAGGGTGGGGCGGGTAGGCCTCCATGAGCTCCACAAAGAGGGGGTGGAGGAGGGGCTTGTACTCCCCGCCGATCCTGCGCCACACGAAGGGGCTGAAGACGGGCTCGATGCCGCTGCTAACCCCCATGAGCATGCTGGTGGTGCCCGTGGGGGCCACGGTGAGGAGGGCCACGTTCCGCCGGGGCCGCACCCCCAGGGCCTCAAAGTACTCCCGGTGTTCCTCGTAGAGGGGGAAGACCCCCCGCTCCTCCGCCAGGGCCTCCGAGGCCCGTATGGCCTCCTCCCGCAGGGCGGACATAATCTCGTAGACCTTCTCCCTGGCCGCCTCCGAGGAGTAGGGGAGGCCCATCTTGATGAGGGCATCCGCCAGGCCCATGACCCCGAGGCCAAGCCTCCTGAGCTTCTTGGCCGCCTCCTCGTTGTCCTTGAGGGCGAACTTGTTCACGTCCAGGACGTTGTCCAGGAAGCGGATGGCGGTGTGGACGTCCTTTCGGAACTCCGCCATCTGGAACTCCCCGTCCTTCACGTAGGCGGCGAGGTTCAGCGCCCCCAGGTCGCAGGGCTCGCCCACGGTGAGGGGGATCTCCCCGCAGTTGTGGCAGACCAGGCCTCCGGCGATGAGGCTGTGGGTGACCGGCTCGGTGAGGTCGTACACAGGGGCCTCCCCGGCGGGCTCCACCCTTTCCACCGTGGCCAAGAAGGGTTTTGCGTAGCTGCCCCGGGGACGGTCCTTCAGGAAAGCCATGAGTTTTTCCTGCTTTTCCTTTTGCAGGAAACTCACCACCTCGGCAAAATGGTCCCGGTTTTCCGCCCCGAGAATGAGCTCGTACTGGGCAGCCACCGGGTAGAGCGTGGGCTTTCGCTGGCTGTTAGGCAAGGCCTTGAGCCCAGCCTCGCGGCGCTTGTAGATCTTCCCATAGATGCCCAGGTTGAGGAGAAGGAGCTGAACATCTTTTAAAAGACCCAGGCTCGAGGAGGCTAGGCGGACGGTGGCGTCCTTTTTGTGGGGGTTGATCTGCACCGAGCCATCGGCGCTGAAAAGGCCTTGGAGAAACCCCACCACGGCCTCGCGGGGTGCCCGGAAGAGGCTTTCGGGGACCCGCTTCTCCGTGGCCTTGGCAGGTTTTACCCCTAGGGCCTGGAAGAACTCGGAGGGGATCCGGTTGAAATGGAGGTGATAGGTGGAAGAGGCTGTTTCTTGGAGGCTTCCCCCACCGAACCAATCCCTTAGAAGGGTGGGGAGCCATGAAACGTGTTCAAAGTCCTGCCGGGAGAAGTAGAAGCCTACCTCATCTTCCCGAAGGTAACCATTGCCCAAAAGCCATCCCAGGGCTACCCCTAGCTCCCGGCTCCACCGGGTGGGAAGGTTGGCGTATTGGGCCTGCACGTCCTGGCGTCCCCTGCTTCCTCGGCTTCCCGCGGTAGCCACCCGGGCTTGGGCCACAGCCAGGACAGCGGCAGGGAGGAGTTCCTCCTTTGGGAAGAGGCCTTCCCCGCTTTGGATCAGGATGCGGTCCCCGGGCTTGAGGCTACCTGCTTCCCGGTACCCTTCAGGGGTTAGGACCTTGTGGTCTGGGGTAAGGGTGACCTCGAGGCCCTCCCGGGTGGTGAGGCGCACCACGGGCTTCACTCCGGTGAAGAAGGCCTTAGCGGCCCGGCGCACCGTGGTGCCCATTCCCGGCCTGGGTCTGCCCGAGCCTCCGAAGGGAGCCCGGTTATCGGTGACCAGGAAGAAGCTTCCCTTCTGGGCCAGTTCTTCAATGGGCACCAGGCCGTACTCCGTGGGGATACGGGTGCTACCCACAAAGCAGGGGTTGGTGGAGCGGATCTGGTACCTGGGCCCGAGGCCCTTGAGGGCGGAAAGCTCGTTGATGCGGTCCACGAAGATGAGCCCCGGCTCCCCCGTGGCCCAGGCGTGCCAGGCGATCTCGTGCCAGAGCCAGCGGGCGGGCACCTTGCCGCCGTAGAGGGGCACGGCCTTGGCCCCGTCCTCCCGCTCGGGGAGGTTGGGGATCTGACCCGTGTAGGGGCCCTCCACCGGGTGGGGGTAGTACTTCCCGGGTACCTCAATGGGCGTCACGGGCCAGAGGGCGTCCGCCTCGAGGGCCTTCATGAAGGCTTCGGTGACCAGGACGGAGATGTTGAAGGTGGAGATATCCCCCTCGGCCTTTTCCCGGTCCAGGTCCTTGGCGGTGAGGAAGTCCAGGAGGTCAGGGTGCTCTATGGAAAGGGTAGCCATCCCCGCCCCACGCCGCGAGCCGCCTTGGCGCACCACCCGGAGCACCGGGGCGTACACATACCGCAAGGTGGCCACGGGCCCTGCTTCCTCCCCTCCCAGGGCGGCCCACTCCAGGAAGTTGTCGAAGATCTCCATTAGGAAGCTCACCGGGCCTGAGCTGGTACCCCCGGAGCCCCGGATGGGGGCTCCCTCAGGCCGAAGGAGGGAAAAGTCCACGTGGGGCTCGAGGCCCTTCAGGGCCAAGGCGGCTGCCTCCTTGGCGGCCTCCACAATGCCCCCCATGTCGTCGGGTACCTGGATGGCCCCGGGAGGGGGGTCCTGGACCACCAGGACCCCGTAGCGTTCCGCCAGGGCCCTGAGCTCGGGGGAAACCTCTCCGTAGACCACCCGCACGAAGTTCTTCAGAGCGATCTCCTCCTTTTCCCCTTCCGGATTGGTGGGGGGGCGCATGAGGCCCCGGATGAAGTCGGCTACATCGGGGTGGCGGGCGGAAAGATAGGCCACGCCCCGCACCGCCCGGCGCTGGCGGTTCCCCTTGGAGCGGTAGGGGTCCAGGTTGACCCCGTTCCCCCCGCCCACCTTGGTGACCAAGGCCAGTTTCTTGGCCACCTCCATGATGCCTTCAAAGCTTTCCGGTGGGTTCTCCGTGGCCCCTTGCACGAAGCAGTTCAGGAGGTTGCCGTGGGCGGTGCCGGCCCCCGCCAGGATGCGCCCCCCAGGGGAGAAGCGCTTGGAGGCCATGAGATGGTAGAACTTCTCCTCCCAAAGGGCGCGGTCCTCCGGCCTTTCCACCTTGGCGATCTCCCGGGCCACCCGGCGGAACATGCCCAGGATGTCCCCGTCTCCTTCCTGCAAATACTGGCGTTTGGCGATGGCCTGTGCGTGTTCGTCAAAGAAATGCTCCATAAATCCTCCCAGCGCATCTGGGCAAACAAAACCGCCAGCCCCGAGGGCGTTCCCCCATATCTTGGGGCTAACGAAAGGGATGCTACAACTCCTGGGGTTTTCACTGCAAGTGGGGGGATCACACTCTGCTCCCGGTTGTTGACTTGGCCCCCTTAGCCTACCAGAATGGAAAGGATGCGCGCGGCTTTCCGCACCCTGGGGTGCAAGGTGAACCAGGTGGAAACCGAGGCCCTCTTGGGCTTCCTCAAGGTCCTGGAGCCGGAGGTGGTTCCCCTCGAGGCGGGGGCGGATTTGGTGGTCATCAACACCTGCGCGGTAACCACCACCGCCGAGGCGGATGCCCGTAAGGAGATCCGCCGGGCCAGGCGGGCCAATCCAGGGGCCTTCATCGTGGTCACGGGGTGCTACGCCGAGCTTTCCCCAGAGGAAGTGCGGGAGCTGGGTGCCGACGCCGTGGTGCCCAACTCCCGCAAGGCGGAACTTCCCAAGGTGATCCTGGAGCATTTCGGCCTTCCTTCGGATCCCATCACCACCCCCCCCAACGAGTTCTGGGGAGCGGGGGAGAGGGGGCTTCTCAATAGCCGGGTCCGGGCTTTTTTGAAGGTGCAGGATGGCTGCCAGGCGGGCTGCGCCTACTGCATCATCCCCCGGCTAAGGGGCAAGGAACGGCATCGGGATTACCGGGATGCCTTGGCGGAGGCGGAGGCCCTTCTCCGAGTGGGCATAAAGGAAATCGTGCTCACGGGGGTGCGGCTTGGAAGTTACCGGGGCCACCCCAGGGGCCTTGCGGGTCTGGTGGAGGACCTCTGCCACCTGGGGGCCAAGGTGCGGCTTTCCTCCATCGAACCCGAGGACACGGGGGAGGATCTCCTTCGGGTCATCGCCCGGTATGCCCCTGGGGTCAGGCCCCACCTGCACCTTTCCCTGCAGACGGGCTCGGACCGCCTCCTGAGGCTCATGGGCCGCCGCTACGACAAGGCCTACTACCGCCAGCTGGTGCAAAGGGCCTACGCGCTCATCCCCGGCTTTGCCCTCACCACGGACGTGATCGCCGGGCTTCCCACGGAAACCGAGGAGGAGCACCAGGAAACCCTGGCCTTCCTGGAGGAGCTAAGGCCCACCCGGGTTCACGCCTTCACCTACACCCCCCGCCCCAAGACCCGGGCGGCCTCCATGCCCCAGGTGCCCCCGGGGGTGCGTAAGCGGCGCACCAAGGAGATCATCGCTTTGGCCCAGCATCTTGCGGAGGAGCGCATCAGGCCCAAGCTGGGAAGCCAAGCGGAGGTTTTGGTGGAGAGGATCCAGGGGGACCTTGTCCTCGGCCACACCCCCGACTACTACGAGGCCCGCCTTTCCGGTGCTGCCCGGCCGGGGGATACGGTTTTGGCGCGGGTGGAGGGAGCGGAGGGATACACCCTTTTGGGCCGGGTGGAAAGGGTGGAGCAGGAGGCTTCGCTTCCCTTGGAACTTCCCGTAGGGTAGACTTTTTCCCATGGAGTGCGTGTTTTGCCGCATTATCGCCGGGGAGCTTCCTTCCCGGAGGGTCTACGAGGATGAGGGCTTCGTGGCCTTCCACGACATAAGGCCCAAGGCCCCGGTGCACGTGCTGGTGGTGCCCAAGGAACACATAGCGAAGCTTTCCGACTACCCCGACACGGAGGAGGGGGAGAGGAAGCTCGGGGCTCTCTTCAGCACGGCAAACCGGGTGGCCCGGGTCTTGGGCCTCGAGGGGTATAAGGTCCAGGTGCACGTGGGGGAGAAGGGAGGGCAGGAGGTCTTCCACGTGCACGTGCACATCATGGGGAGTCCTTCTTGAGGACGAATCGGTCCAGCACCTGGTTGCTAGGGTCCAGGGCGTAGCCCACCAGGGTTTCCCCTTCCGCCTCCAGGAAAAGGGCATGGTGGGCCACCGCTAGGGCCTGGGTGTAGGGGGAAGGAGGCTTGGTGGGGTAGAGGCCTGCCCCGCCTCCGCCCACCACCAGGTGGGTGGTGAAGCCCACCTGTAGGCGCTCGTAATGGTGGTCGTGGCCCGCCAGGACCAAGGGCACCCGGTGCTGGCGTAGAAGGGGCTCGAGGAGACTCCTTAGGCCCGGGCTTCCCCCGTGCAGCCCCGAGGAGTAAAGGGGGCGGTGGAGGATCACCACCCGCCAGGATGCCTGCGGGCGGCTAAGGGCCTGGGCCAGCCATTCCCGCTGGGCCTTTAGGTCTCCCTCCGTGTAGAGGATGAAGAACTCCATTGCCCCCAGGCGCACTTGGTAATAGGGTCTTTCCAGCTGGAAGCGCTTGAGCTGGCCCTCGAGGTTGGGGGCATCGTGATTGCCAAAGGCGGGGTAGAGGGGCACGGGGGGGAGCTCCCGGAGGAAGCGTTCCACCACCTGCCCCCGGGGATAGAAGTTGTCCCCCACGGTAAGGAGGGCAGCGATGGGCTTGCGGGCATGCTCCGCCTGAAGGAGCCTGGCCACCTGAAGGCGGCCCGGGGTGTCTTGGCCCCAATCCCCTATGACCGCCACCCGCTGGCCAAAGGCCAGTCCAAGGGAAAGAAGGAGGAAAAGGAGCCTGCGCACTAGGCCTCAGCGGCTCCGTGGGGCTTTAGGCTGGCTTCCTCCACCCCCGCTTTTTCCACCACCTCCTCGGCCACCAGGATGGGGGCCCCGGCCCTAAGGGCCAAGGCCATGGCGTCGGAGGGCCTTGCGTCCACCTCCAGCTCGATGCCCCGGTGTTCCAGGATAAGGCGAGCATAAAAGGTACCCTCCCGCAGGTCGATGATTTCCACCCGCAGGAGTTTACCTTGGAGCATCTCCATTACGGAGAGGAGAAGGTCGGGGGTTAGGGGGCGTGGGGGTTTTTCGCCTTGCAAGGCCACCACGATGTGGTGGGCCTCGAGGGGCCCGATCACGATGGGTAAAAGCTTGTCGTTCTCCATCCTGAGCAGGACCACCACGCTCCCGTTCTGGGGGTCCACGCCCAGGGTCTCGATCTTGGCGTTCAGCATACCTTGAGTATAGACTAGCGGCGTGAGGACTTACCCTGTGGAGATCGCTGGGGTTCGGCGCGAGCTTCCCATCGTCCAGGTGGGGCCGGATGTGGCCGTGGCCCTTTTAAACCTTCTGGGGGACACCGAGCTCACCGAGGCCGCCGCCGAGGAGCTGGCCAAGCGCTTACCCCCTGGGGTGGAAACCCTGGTCACCCCTGAGGTCAAGGCGGTACCCTTGGCCCATGCCCTTTCCCGGATCGCCAAGAAGCCCTATGTGGTGGCCCGGAAGACGGAGAAGCCCTACATGATCAACCCCGTGAGCCGTCAGGTGCTCTCCATCACCACGGGCAAGCCCCAGCTTTTGGTGCTGGATGGGGCGGACATCCCCCTCATCCGGGGGCACAAGGTGGCCATCGTGGACGATGTGGTGTCCACGGGTTCCACCCTTTCGGGCCTCCGGGAGCTCATTGAGAGCGTGGGGGGCCAGGTGGTGGCGGTGCTGGCGCTCTTCACCGAGGGCACGCCCCGCCAGGATGTCATCGCCTTAGGCCATCTGCCCCTCTTTAAGCCGGAATAGGAGGCTTTATGGAAACCTATCCCATCACCATCGGCGGTATCACCCGCCACGTACCCCTCATCGAGCCCCTCCCGGGGCGGCGCATCCCCCTGGTGGAATTTTTGGGGGATCCGGAGTTGGTGCGGGCGGCGGCCCAGGCCCTAAAGCCCTTGGTGCCCGCGGGTACCGAGGTACTCTTCACCACGGAAACGAGCCCGATTCCCCTCACCCACGTCCTTGCGGAGGAGATGGGCCTACCCTACGTGGTGGCGAGAAGGCGCCGCCGGCCTTACATGGAGGATCCCATCATCCAGGAGGTCCAGACCCTGACCCTGGGGGTGGGGGAGGTGCTCTGGCTGGACCGTCGTTTTGCCGAGAAGCTTCTCAACCAGAAGGTGACCCTGATATCCGACGTGGTTGCCAGCGGGGAAACCATGAAGGCCATGGAGAGGGTGGTGCTTAGGGCTGGTGGGCGGGTGGTGGGACGGATCGCCGCCTTCCGTCAGGGTACGCCTGCTTTGGAAGTGCTGACAGTGGCTGAGCTTCCCGTGCTGTAGCGAGCTCTTCATGGATGTGCTTATCTTGAAGAGTCCGGAATTGTAGTGGGATATACCGAGGCTTTGAGCCCCAGGCTCGAGGCTACCTCCACGTTCTCCGGATCGTCGTCCAGGTAGAGGGTTTCCTCAGGGGCCAGGCCCAGCCCCTCGAGGGCCATCTGGAACGCCCTGGGGTCAGGCTTGGCCACCCCCAGGGCGCAGGAGGCGAAAAAGCCATCCACATACCGGTCTAGTCCATGGTAGGCCAGGCTTTCCCGTAGGCTTGGCAAGGTGTTGGAGAGCACACCCACCTTGAGCCCCTGTTCCTTGAAGCTCCGAAGGAGGGCTTCCGCCCCGGGGGCTTTGCGCATGAAGTGGTAGTAGCGCCAGGAGTGGAGCTCCTTGGCTAAGGAGGTTTTCCTGGGGCCGGAAAGCCCAAGCTCCTGGGCCACCTTTTGGGCCAGGGTGTTCCAAAAAGCGGCTTCCTCCTCGAGGGTGCGCACCTGAAGGGTGCGGACCACCTCGTTGACTTTCCGCACCGCCCGGGCCAGAACCGCCAGGGTCTTTTCCAGGCCAGCCCCGTGGATGGAAAGCTCCATGGCCTTCTTGTAAAGGGCCTCCTCGTCCATGAGGAGCAGAACCCCATCCCGGTCCAAAAGGGCTCCCCGCATGGGCCTAAGTGTAGCATCCACAGGCCTGACCCACGGGTCATTTGACCGGGTGCACCCCTTCCTCGGTGGCCAAGAAGCTTACCGGCACGTCCCAAGGATCCCGGGGAAGGCGGGGAAACAGAAGGGCCCCGGGGATGACCCCAAGCTCCTCGGCTTGGACCGTGGCCAGGAAACGGTCATAATACCCCTTGCCGTGTCCCAAGCGGTAGCCCTCCTGGTCGAAGGCCAACCCGGGAACCACCACCAGGTCCAGGATCCCGGGGTCCACCGCCTCTGTGGTGGGCTCCAGGAGGCCAAAGGGGCCCGGGGCCAGGGGGCCTAAGGGGTGAACCGTGAGCCCCTCGCCAGCCACCTTGGGTAGGTAGTAGCGGGCTGGGTAGAGTTGTGGCAGTTCCCGGAGGTCCAGTTCGTGGGGCAGGGGATGGTAAAGGAGGATGTCCCGGAAGCCCCGCTTCTTCAGCCAGGGCACCAGGGCCTCCGCCACCTGCTGGGAAAGGCCTTCCCGGTCCAGGGTCCGCCAGAGGCGAAGGCAGTGGCGGCGCAAGGCGGGCTTGTCCACGGGGGGAGGGTATCACTCCACCCCCTTGACACTCAACTACCTTGAGTGTCAAAATGGCCGAACAGGAGGGTAGGTATGCCGGTCTACGTCTACAAGGGCCTGGAGACGGGCAACTGCTACGAGTTCGAACAGGGCTTCCACGACGAGCCTCTAAAGGCGCACCCGGAAACCGGGGAGCCCTTGAAGCGGGTGATCACCCCGCCCGCCATCATCTTCAAGGGTTCGGGCTGGCATGTGAAGGACTACGCCAAAAAGGACTCGAGCTCCAAGTCGGAAAGCGGGGAATCCAAGGACAAGGAGTGAGGCTTAGAGACGCCGCCCCGGGCTGCGCCCGGGGCCTTGTTGTTTGGGGGTGCCCAGGGGTCCTAATACCGTACCCGGTCCCCGGGAGAGAGGTCTAAAAGCCCTTCCCGCACTTCCAGTACTCCCCGGTAGGCGAGGCCGGGGGCGTAGGTTTCCCCGGGCTGAAGCCGCACCACCTTGAGCACCCGGCCCTTGGCATCCAGGAAGGCCAGGAGGACGGCGAAGCGGTAGCCTTGGGCGCTAAAGGGGGCGTCGGTGGCCTCGGGGAACAGGTAAAGGAGGGCCTCGAGCTCCTCCTTCCGCACCCCTAGGCCCCGGTTCCAGGCCTCCGGGGTGCGGGCCAGGCGGGCCTTCAGGGTGTGGGTGCCTTCCTGGGTTTCCACCACCACCCTCTGGGGAGGAGGAGGGGTCTGGAGCCTTCGGGCAGCCAGCATGTACCCCAGGAAGGAAACCACGGAAAGCGCGATCAACAGCATGAAAGCGGCGATGGGAAGAAAGGGATTTCGTTCCACGCTACCGGGGCCAGAACTTCAGGGCCTCGCCCCCTACCCGGGCCCCAGGAGTGAGGCCCCGTTTCTGGAACCAACTTTGGTTCACCTCGAGGGCTCCTTGGTACACCACCCCCGGGTAGTACACAGGGCAGGGATCTTTGCGGCAGGGCTCCATGTCCAGAATGCGGAGGATCTGCCCCTGACGGTCAAAGAAGGCGATGGAAAGGGGGATGAGGGTGTTCTTCATCCAGAAGCCTCCGGCCGTGGGGGTAGGAAAGAGGAAGACCATGCCCTCATCCTCCCCCAGGCTTTTGCGGAACATGAGGCCCTGGGCCTGGCGCTCGGGGGTGTCCGCCACCTCCACCCTCAGGGGGTAGCGCTTGCCTCCTTGCTCCACGAAGAGGGTGCTTTTGGGAAAGGAAAGGCCCTGGCCTAAGGCCCAAAGCCCCAGGACAAGCCATAGGGCTATCCTGAGGCCACGCCGCCGGGCCAGAGGGAAAAAGCGCATAGGGTCATTATGGCAGAAGGGGAAGGATGCCAAAGCGGATGGCGGCCTGGACTTCCTCCACAGGATGGGTGGCGTCCAGCACCCTGAAGCGCTCGGGCTCCGCCGCCGCCAGCTTTAGGTAGCCTTGGCGTACCCGCTGGAAGAAGAGTAGCCCCATCCTTTCCAAGCGGTCCGGGGCCGGTACCCGCTTAAGGGCTTCCTCCGGGGGCAGGTCCAGGAGGAAGGTGAGGCGGGGTTTCAAGCCCAGGGTGGCCTCCTTGGCCACCTCCTTAAGCCAGGGGAGGGGAAGGCCTTGGCCATAACCCTGGTAGGCCAGGCTGGAGTCCAGGTAGCGGTCGGAGATGACCCAAAAACCCTCCTCCAGGGCGGGAAGGATCACCCTGCGCACGTGTTCCGCCCGGTCGGCGCTGAAGAGGAGGTACTCGGCTTCCGGGGACAGGGCATCTCCCTTTAAAAGGAGGTCCCGTACCCCGGGAAGCCCCCCTCCGGGCTCCCGGGTCAGGCGCACTTTTATCCCCTTTTCCTCCAGGAACTGGGCCAGGAGCCGGGCCTGGGTGGTTTTGCCCGAGCCGTCCAGGCCCTCGAGGGTGAGGAAGAAGCCCTTCATAGCCCCGTGGGATGGTCCAGGAAGACCCAGGGCAGGCCAAAGCGGGCCTCCAGGTGCCGGGCCAGGGCCTTGACCCCGAAGACCTCGGTGTCGTAGTGGCCGGCGTAGATGACGTTTAAGCCCCGCTCAAAGGTTTCGTGGAAGACGCCGTGCTTGGGTTCCCCGGTGATGAAGAGGTCCGTGTCCACCTGGCCGATGAGGCTCGCTGCCCCGCCGGATACGATGGTCACCGTTTCCACCAGGCCTTTGCCCCCTTGGTGGACCAAGGGCTGCATCCCGGTGAGCTGGCCCAGCATGTCCGCCACCTGGACCAAGGGAGTGGGGAGGGGAAACCGCCCTTTCACCCCCACGTCGAAGGGCTCCAGCTCCACCAGGCCCAGGGCCCTGGCCAGCTCGTGGTTGTTGCCCACCTCAGGGTGGGCGTCTAGGGGAAGGTGGGCGGCATAGAGGTTGATGCCCCCTTGGAAGAGGCGTTCCAGGCGGCGCTTGTGGTGGCCCACGATGGGAAAGGGTTTACCCCAGAAAAGCCCGTGGTGGACCAAGAGGAAGTCCACCCCCTCCTCGAGGGCCTTCTGGAAGATGGCCTCGGCAGCGTCCACCGCCGCCCCCACCTTGCGCACCTCCCGCTTTCCCTCCACCTGCAGGCCGTTTAGGGAGAGGTCCTGGGGGAAGTCCTTCAGGCGCAGGTACGTGTCCAGGTAGTGCACCAGCTCATCCCGGTCCATGGCGCCCAGCTTACCGGAAAGGTGGACCTGGGGGCAGGCGAATGACCGGTCAGTATTATGGAGGCATGGGACCGGAAATCCTTTTCAAGCTTCGCTTCCTGTCGGACCTCACCCCTGGCCCCGATGGCTTCCCCCTTTTCCTGCTGACCGATATCCAAGAGGGGGACCCGCCCCGGTACCGCTCGAGGCTGGCCCTTTTTGACGGCACCTTGCGCCTTCTCACCCAGGAGGAAGCCAAAAAGCCCCGCTATGCCCCTCCTTACGTCTACTTCCTGCGGAAGGTAGGCGAAGTCCAGGAGCTTTTCCGCCTGGACCTAAGGGGTGGGGAGGCGGAGCGGCTTACGGAAACCCCGGGGGTCTTGGACTATGCCCTGGGCCCTGAAGGGGAGGTGGTCTTCCTGGCCCTGAAGGAGGCTCCCAAGCCGGGTAGTCCCCGGGTTTACGAGGGGTGGCCCTTCAAGTTTGACGGGCGGGGCCTCCTCCCCGAGGGGAATGTGGCCCTTTATGCCCTGGAGGGGGGTCAAAAGAGGCTTCTTCTGGACCGCTACCCTGCTCCCAAGGAGATGGTACCCTCCCCCGAGGGGCTTTACCTGGTAATGGCCGAGGATGGACAGGCCCAGGCGGAGTGGCGGGATACGCTGTATCTGCTTAAGGAAGGAGGGTTACAAAAAGTCTACGGTGGCTTCGGCCCCATCTTTGCCCTGGAGTGGAGCCCGGAAGGGCTTTTCTTCCTGGGCCACGCCTTTGAGCGGGGAGGGGGCACGGAGGCGAGGCTTTACCACCTGCATGGCGGGGAGGTTCGGGTTCTCTTCGAGGGGAGCCTGCACAACTCCATCAACTCCGATCTCCGCCACGGAGCCCATACCCAGGGTCCCAGGTGGGCTGGCAATGGGGTTTATATCGTGCGCACGGAGGAGGGGGTGGGAAGGCTTTACCGGGTGGGCCTCGAGGGAAAGGCCGAGGCCCTGGACGTGGAGGGGAGCGTCCTCTCCTTTGCCTACACAGAGCGGGGCCTCTTCCTCCTCACCGAGGACTTTACCCATCCGGCCCGGCTTTGGGGTCCCCTGGGGGTCTACGACCCCAACGAGGGGGTTTCCCTGCCCCTGGCCGAGCCCATCTACACCGAGTGGCCAAGCCCGGAAGGGCACCGGGTGCCGGGGTGGGTCCTGCTTCCGGAGGGGCAAGGACCCCACCCGGTCATCCTGTACATCCACGGGGGACCCCACACCGCCTTCGGGCGGGCACCCATGCTGGAGCTCCAGCTCTTCCGCCAGGCGGGGTATGCGGTGGCCTTCGCTAATCCAAGGGGGTCCACCGGCTACGGCCAGGACTTTGCCCTGCTCCAAGGGGAATGGGGGGAGGGGGACGAGCGGGACCTCCTGGGCTTCTTGGACCACGTCTTGGCCCGCTTCCCCCTGGATCCTGGCCGCGTGGGGGTGGCAGGGGGAAGCTACGGGGGCTATATGGTGAACTGGCTCACCGCCCGCCACCCGGAGCGCTTCAAGGCGGCGGTCACTGACCGGAGCATCGCCAACTGGTTCAGCTTCTTCGGGGCCAGCGACATCGGCCCCCGCTTCACCTTCATGGAACTTATGGCTAGGCCCTGGGAGAGGGCGGAAGTGCTTTGGGAGAAAAGCCCCTTACGCTATGTCCACCAGGTGCGGACGCCTACCCTGGTGGTTCACTCCGAGCAGGACCACCGTTGCCCTATAGACCAGGGGGAAACCTGGTACACCGCCCTCCTCCACCTGGGGGTGAAGGCCCGCTTTTTCCGGGTACCCGAGGAGGGGCACGAGCTTTCTCGCTCGGGCAGGCCAGACCGCAGGATCGCCCNCGGGGGGGGGGGCCCCGGAAGATCCCTACCTGCTTGATGTCCTGGGGCTCGATGTGCCGGTATAACGTCACCCCGCCCTGGCAGAGGCCGGGGCGGGGACCCTTGGCATTCCTTTAGGCCTGGCTTTCCGCCACCGGCTCGGGAATGGGGCCGAAGGTTTCCTCGTACCGGGCTACGTTTTCCGCCAGGCTCCGGAGAAGGGCCTTGGCGTGCTGGGGGCTCGTGATCACCCGGCTGACCACCATGGCCCCGCCCTGGGGTTGCAACAAGGCGAAGTCCAGGAT
This sequence comes from Thermus tenuipuniceus, assembly GCF_002964845.1. Taxonomy (GTDB): domain Bacteria; phylum Deinococcota; class Deinococci; order Deinococcales; family Thermaceae; genus Thermus; species Thermus tenuipuniceus. The sequence goes on along the minus strand of NZ_KZ672962.1, from coordinate 20,833 downwards.
GAACTCGTTCTTGGTGTGGGCGATGAGGGCCAGGTTGGTGTACCGGCCCAGGGCCACGTCCTTGTCGATTTGGATGTCCAGCTTTAGCTCGCTCATCTAAGCGCCTCCTCCAACTTGGGTACGGCCCTTTTCAAGGCTAGGCGTACCCGCCCCAGGCTTCTCACGCCGTCCAGAAGAAGGAGCAGGTGATAGCCAGGAAGGGGCACCAAAAGCAGGGCCCCCTCCGGGTACTCTACCATGACCTCCTCCACCCCTTCCTGGCCCAGGGTCTGGGCCAGGGCCTTGGCGGTGCCCAGCACCGTGGCCGCCCGGGCAGAAAGAAGGCTGGCTTCCGGGGCATCCTCTTCCCGGGCCTCTTCCACCACGAACCCGTCCTCGCTGAGGAGGGCGGCCACCCGTACCCCCTTGGTGGCCTTGAGTTCCTGTAGAGCTTGCTCCACCATGCCTCCTTAACCGTCAGAGGTTCTGCACCTTAAGGGCGATGCGGGTTAACTCCTGGCCCACGGCCTTGCGGTCCATGCCCCGCTCGATGACTGCCCCCAGGACGTACTCCCCCACCCTGAGGGCCAGGATCTCGTGGTTTTCCGTGGCCAGGGTGAAGCGGCGCACCTCCCCCGAGAGGGCTTCCGCCAAGGGGGTCATGTGCCGCACCAGGGAGGCCAGCTCCGCCGCCAGGACCTCGGCCGGGGGGTGGCCCCGGCCCAGGGCCTCGATGACCAGGCCGTCCAGGCCCGTGAGCACCGCCCGCTTGACGCCAAAGGGGGCCAGGCTCTCTAGGTAAGCCATCCCGCCACCTCCGCCAGCTTTTCCACGGCCTTGGCTGTCTGCAGACGCGCCTGGCCCAGGTTGGCTTCCGGTCCCAGGAGGAGAAGGAGGAAGAGCTCCTCGTGTCCCTTGCCTCGAGGCACGGGTCCCTGGGGTCGTGGGCCTGCCCTACGCACCACGTGGACATAGCCTACCACGGGGTGGCCCCCCACCAAAAGCTCGTGCACCCGGGGGGTGCCCAGGCTTCCGGCGTAGGCGGCCTTGGCCTGGCGCAAAAGGGCGGCGTGTTCCGCCACGGCCGCCTCGAGGTCCACCCGCCTGCGCCTGGCTCCTTCCACCAGGAGCCCATCCAGGGTGCCGATGGCGGCGGCAAAGGCTCCCTCTACCTGGTCCAGGAGGTGTTGCAAAAGCTCCTCCATGCCCTTTCCCCAGGGCCTAAAGGGGTTTCCTCCCCTCCAGGGCCCGGCCTAGGGTTACCTCGTCCACGTACTCCAGGCTTCCCCCCACGGGGAGGCCGTAGGCCAGGCGGCTGGCCCTGATCCCTCGGCGCTTGAGCTCCTCCGCCAGGAAAAGGGCGGTGGCCTCTCCCTCCACGGTCATGGAGGTGGCCAGGACCACCTCTTCCACCCCAGGAAGCCTGGTCCAGAGGCTTTCCAGGTTGAGCTCCCGTGGCCCAACCCCTTCTAAGGGGTTTAGGGCCCCGCCCAGCACGTGGTAAAGCCCGTGAAACTCGCCGCTCCTTTCCAGGGCATAGAGGTCAGAAACGGTTTCCACCACGGCGATTACCGACCGGTCCCGGGCTTCGTCCTGGCAGATGGGGCAGAGTTCCCCTTCCGCTAGGTTCCCGCAGATTCGGCAGATGCCCAAGGCCTTGAGCTCGGTCAAGGCCCTTTCCAGCTCCTCGGCCTCCTCCCGGTGGAAGGCCAGGTGAAGGGAAAGCTTCTGGGCCGTCTTGGGGCCGATCCCGGGCAGGCGGGAAAGGGCGCGGGCCAGCTTCAGGAGGCTTTCAGGGTACTTCATGGGTTCTTTCCCGGGGCCCCCGCCAGGGCGCTAGCCCTGGCGGGGCTTCAGAAAAGCTTGCCCAGCATCTGCCCCACGCCCCCCAGCTCCCGGGCCATCTCCTTCTCCGAAAGCTCGTGGGCCTTCCTCTGTGCGTCCTGGATGGCCACCAGCAGCAGGTCCTCCAGGCCCTCGAGGTCCTCCTGGAAGTTCGTGAGCACCTCGGGCTTTAACCGGACCGCCAGGATCTTGCCGTGGCCGTTGGCCTCCACCTCCACCAGGCCCTGGGCCGTGCCCACCACGGTCATGGTTTCCAGCCGCTCCTGGATCTCGGCGGCTTTCTTCTGGGCTTTCTGCGCTTCCTTCAAGAGCTTCTGCAGGTTCATGCTCCCTCCTCCCTGAGTATAGTGGAAGGCATGGAGCGCCCAAGAAGGCTGCGTTCGCCCCTTCTAAGGTCCTTGGTGGCGGAGGTGGAGCTTAGCCCAAGGCACCTGGTCCTGCCGGTCTTTGTGAAGGAGGGAGGGGAGCCGGAGGAGGTTTCCTCCATGCCCGGGGTCTTCCGGCATCCCCTGGCCCAGCTGCCCCACTTGGCGGAGGAGGTGCTCAAGGCGGGCCTGGGCGGGGCGATTCTCTTTGGGGTGTTGCCCGAGGAGGAGAAGGATTCCCTGGGGCATGGAGCCTATGCGGAAGAGGGCATCGTCCAGCGGGCCATCCGCCTTCTGAAGCGGGAGTTTCCCGAGCTTCTCGTCATGGCCGACACCTGCCTTTGCGAGTACACGGACCACGGCCACTGCGGGGTGGTGCGGGAAGGCCCCTTGGGGTTTTACGTGGATAACGACGCCACCCTGGAGCTTTTGGCCAAGACCGCCCTTTCCCAGGCCCAGGCGGGAGCGGATGTGGTGGCTCCCAGCGCCATGATGGACGGGCAGGTCAAGGCCATCCGGGAGGCCTTGGACCAGGGAGGCTTTGCCCACGTGCCCATCCTTTCCTATGCGGTGAAGTACGCCTCCGCCTTCTACGGCCCCTTCCGGGAGGCGGCAGGAAGCGCCCCCCAGTTCGGGGACCGCACGGGCTACCAGATGGATCCGAAGGCGGGCCTCTGGGATGCCTTGCGGGAGGCCAGCCTGGATGACCTCGAGGGGGCCGACATGCTCATGGTCAAGCCTGCCCTCCCTTACCTGGACGTGCTCTTCGCCCTTAAGGGGCGGTTTTCCAAGCCCCTTTTCGCCTACCAGGTATCCGGGGAGTACGCCATGCTGAAGGCGGCAAGCCAAAGGGGCTGGCTGGACGAAAGGAGGGCGGTTCTGGAAAGCCTGTACGCCCTAAGGCGGGCCGGGGCCCAGGGGATCCTTACCTACTACGCCCTGGAGGTGGCCCGCTGGCTAAAAGAGGCCTAAGCGCCCGTACACGGTGGTTGTCCCATCGGTAAAGGCCGAGACGGCTTGCTTATCGCTTCTTTAGGGTCCCCGTTGGGGCACAAGCCCCAACGGGGTACTTAGGCGCCCTGGGTTTGGCGGGCTTCCTGGGGTGCGGGGATGCCCCCCGTGAGGAGGGTGTAGCCTGCCGCCAGGCTCACCATGGCCCCCGCCAAGAGGAAGACCCTGGGGGCGCCCATGAGCCCCTCTAACGCCCCGCCCAGCATGGTGCCGATGAGGACGGCGGCGTTCATGACCGCGCCGAAGGCGGCAAAGATGCGTCCCCGCATCTCCTGGGGGGTGTTGAGCTGGAGGATGGAGCGGGCGGGGACGATAAAGGCCATGTTGAGGAAGCCCCCCAGGAAGAAGGCGGCCAGCACCCAGGCGTAGACCGGGAACAGGCCCACCGAGGCCTCAAAGGCGCCGAAGAGCAAGAGGCCGTAGAGGAAAAGCCTCTCCCGGGGAAGGCGCTTTAGGAGATAGGGGATGGCCAGCCCTCCCAGGATGGCCCCTAAGGCCATGGCCGCCTCCATGAAGCCGAAGCCCGCCGAACCCACCCCGAGCCACTTGATGGCCAGCACCACCCCCAAGGCGGTCTCCACGGAACCGAAGGCAGCGGCCGCGAAGAGGGTGCCCACCGCCCGGCGGAGGGCCGGATGGCCTGCAAGGTGGCCGATTCCCTCCTTCACCCGGGCGAAGAAGGCCGCCTTGGGAAGCCTCTGGGGCCTTAGGGAGGGAAGGCCCATCAGGATGAACCCTGAGGCCAGGTAGGTGGCGGCATCCAAATAGAAGGCAAAGGCAGGCCCCACCGCCGCCACCAGCACCCCCGCCACCCCCACGAAAAGCACCTCGGAAAGACGGTCGGCAAGAAGCACCAGGCTGTTGGCCTCATCCACCTCCTCCTTGGGCACCAGGTCGGGGACCACGGCGTTTTGGATGGGATCGTGAAGGTCCCGCAAAAGCTCGATGAGAAAGACCAGAAGGAGCAGGATGGGAAGGCTTTTGGCCCCAAGGAGGGGGATAAGGGCCACCAAAGGAGCTCGCAGGAGGTCGGACCATACGAGAAGGCGCTTGCGGTCCTGGGTATCGGCCCAGGCGGAAAGCAGGGGGGAGAAGACAACCGTGCCCAGAAGCTGCACCCCGAGGACCAAGGAGACCCAGAGGGCCTTTTCCGTGAGCAGGTAGACCAGAACCAGAAGGGCCACCCGGTGCACCTTGCTCCCCGCCTGAGAAACCAGGTAGGAGAGGATCAACCGGGCAAAGGCTTTGTGCCGCAAAACTTTCATACTACCCCCTTGCCCGGGAGTATACCAGGAATGGCTTTAAGTCAAGGGTTTTCCATCACCAGGTACGCAAGCCGCCTTCCCCCCCGGGCCAGGACCACGGTTCCCTCCGGAAGGCGGTAGACCAAGAGGTCCTTGAGCCTTCGCGGTATCTCGCCCGCCTGGCCCACGTAAAGGACGTCCTCCTGGGGGTCTCCGGAAGGGGCGTTCCTGGGACGCAGGGAGAGGACGGTTTGCCCCACCTTGAGGGCCAGGGGCTCGGCCCCGATGGAAAGCAGGTGCACTTCCCCCCCCAGGGTTTCCCGGGTGGGGGGGCGGCGGCCCAGATACTCCCTCAAGGCCTCCGCCAGGACCCGGGCTTCTTGCTCCTGCCCCAGGGCCTGGCCCACTTCCTGGAGGAGGGGGGTGGGATCCGCCCCACCCAGGCGCTTCAGGGCGAGCTCCAAAACCTTGCGGGCGAAGTCCTGCAGGGCTTCCCACGGGGCCTGGCGGTACTTCTCCGCCAGCTCGGGGCCAAAGGCCTGGGGGGTGAACTCGCCTTTCAAGCGGGCGGAGAAGGCCCTGAGGAGGCGCAGGTAGACGTAGTCCTGGTTGGGGCTTAGGAGAAGGGCCAGCATCCGCCCCTCGGCCAGGAGCTCGTAGAGCCTGAGCCCGCTTCGGGCCTCGAGCCTCAGGTGGAGGAGATCCCCCTCCCGCACCGCCAGGACCTCGAGGTCCTCCCAGGAGATCACCAAGGTGTCCTCCAGGATGTGGTCCTCGCCTGCCATCCCTAGGTGCCAGCTACCCTCCACCTGGCTTAGGGTGAGGGTGAGGGGACCCAAGGTGATGCGGCCGGGCTTCAAGGGGACGGTGAGGAGGCTTTCCCCCCCCTGGCCGGGTTCGGGGACCTTGGGCCAAGGGGTTTCCCCCTGGGGTGTGGGAAGGAGCTGGAGGAGGGCCAGTACCTTTTCCAGGGCCACGTGGAAACGGCGCCTTTCTTCCGCTAGGAGGAGCTCCCGCCGCCTTTCCTCCTGGGCCTCTTTCCTAAGGCGTTCTTCCAGCCTGGCGATCTCCAGGGCGCTCGCCCCCAGACGCTTGGCTTCCTCCAGGGCTTTTTTCAAGGGCATAAGGTCCCGCTTGGGGGGAAGGCCGTAGGCGTCGTCCCACTCCAGGATGCGGTTCAGGAAGCGGCGGATATAGGTGCGGGTTTCCTCAGGGGGCAGGGGGAGGTCCTGAGGTAGGTGCAGGGCGGTTTCCAAAAACTCCATCACCAGGGCCTCGGCCACCTTGGGGTCCTCGAGGTCCATGAGGCTGTCGGAGAGGGAGGGGATGGGGTGGGTGGGGTGGAAGCGAAAGAGGTTGAAGTCCCGCTTGAAGGTTTCCTTTTCCCGGTACTCCAGGTAGTTCTGCAAGAAGGCGTGGATGAGCCTGAGTTCCTCCCGCCTTCCGGCGAGGAGGTCCTTGGCCCGGGCCTTGGCCTCCCGCTCTGCCAGGAGGCGCCATACCTTTAAGGCGATGGCCCGCAAGGGGGAAGGCTTTTGGGTGGGAGTGGGTTCCTCCAGGTTCTCCAGGGCCGGGGTGGGGAGGTCCAGGGAAAGGGGCTCTGGGGGCGGGGAAGGGGTAAGGCTTTGCCGCAGGGCCCGGAAGCGGGCATCGGCCTGGCGGAAGCGCTTGGCCAAAGACCCTGGCAGGCGGGTTTGGATGAGGAAGGCCCTCAGTTGCAAAAGGGCCCTCTTCCCCCCCTTAGGAGTGCGGCCTGCGGCCAGGTCCTCCACCCGGTACTCGTAGAGGTCCACCAGGTCGGCCAGGTGCTCCACCCCTTCATCCTATAATGGGTCCGATGCGCCTTGCTCCCCGGTACAGCGTGGCCGCGGTCTCCCATGTGGGCCGCCGCCAGAACAACGAAGACTTCCACCGGGTGATGCGCCTCGAGGTTCCCCAGGGCAACCTCCTCCTCCTGGCGGTGGCCGACGGCATGGGAGGCATGGAAGCAGGGGAGTGGGCCAGCAAGGTGGCCATAGAGGCTCTTTCCGAGGCGGTGCGGGCCTATGCGGAGCACCTGAAGGGAGGCCGGCCAGCGGTGGGCCTATCCAAGGTGATGGAGAAGGCCTTCACCCTGGCGGCCAAGCGGGTGGAGAAGGAGGCGGAAAGGCTTGGGAAAAAGGGCATGGGCACCACCCTCACCGCCTTCCTCTATGCGGACTGGCTCAAGGAGGGGGTGGTGGGGCATATCGGGGACTCCCGGGCCTACCACCTCACCCCCAAGGGGCTTAAGCGGCTCACCGAGGATCACTCCTGGGTGGCGGAGCGCTTGAGGGAAGGGGTTCTGACCCGCACGGAGGCCGAGCGCCATCCCTACCGCAACGTCCTCACCCGGGCCTTGGGCCTGCCGGAAGCTCGCTTTGACCTCAAGGAGGTGCACTTGAGTCCGGGGGAAGGGGTGCTTTTGGTCACGGATGGGCTTTACGGCCTGGTGCCCGAGGAGGAGTGGGTCTTGGGCAAGGACCTGCAGGCGAGCCTCGAGGGCCTTCTGGCCGAGGCTTTGCGCCGGGGCGGGGACGACAACGTCACTGCCGTGGCCTTGAGGGTGGAGTGATGCAGGGGCTCCTGGCCTTCCTCCTGGTTCTCCTCACCGCAGCCCTGGCCTCTCGCCTTTCCCCTTGGCCCCTATGGTTCCTTCTGCTCCTCCTTTCGGGAGCCGCCTGGGCCACGGGGGCCCGGGCGGAGGTGGTTTTCCCCTGGCTGCTTATGGGCCTGGGGTTGCTGGCCTCACCCCGGGTCTACCTGGGTCCCCGGCGGAGGATCCCAAGGCGCTCCCGTACCCAGGGACGGGCTTCCTCCGGCTCCAAGACCACGGAGGAGGCCCGGGCTCTGGAAAAGCAGTACGAGATCCTGGAGAAGGTGGGCGTGGGGGGCATGGCCACCGTGTACAAGGCCAAGGACAAGAAAACCGGCCGCCTGGTGGCCCTCAAGGTGCCCCAGGAGCGCTTCCTGGGCGACCCCCGCTTCGTGCGCCGCTTCCACCGGGAAGCGGAGGTCCTGGCCAAGATGGACCATCCCAACATCGTCAAGGTCTACGACCATGGGCAGGTGGATGGGGTGCACTTCATCGCCATGGAGTACCTGGAGGGGGAGGGCCTGGACAAGCTCATAGAGGAAAGGCGCCTTTCCCTGAAGCAGGCGGCGGCCATCCTCGCCCGGGTGGCCGATGCCCTTAAGCACATCCACGCCCAGGGCATCGTCCACCGGGACATCAAGCCGGGAAACATCATGGTGCTCAAAGGGGCCCTCAAGGAGGATGGCGTGGACCCTAGGGGGGTGCGGCTCATGGACTTTGGCATCGCCGCCGGCAAGGTGCTCACCCGCCTTACCATCACCGGGGCCCGCATCGGCACCCCGGTCTACATGAGCCCGGAACAGGCCAAGGGGCAGAAGCTGGACCACCGATCGGACATCTACTCTTTGGGCATCGTCCTCTACGAGGCCCTCACTGGCCAGCCCCCCTTCACCGGGGGGTACGAGACCGTGATCCACCAGCAGATCTTCCAGGTGCCCACCCCCCCTAAGCAGCTCAATCCCCAGATTCCCCAGGTTCTTTCCGACCTGGTCTTGAAGATGCTGGAGAAGGACCCGGCCAAGCGCCTCTCCTTGGACGAGGTGATCCAGGGTCTTTCCGCCTCGTGGGAGGAGGAGCGGGGCCTGCCCCACCCCTTCTACCTGCTCTTGGGGGTGGAGGCCAAGAAGGGCACGGTGCGGCTTCTGGACCTTTCCGGTACCGCTGCCCGGCTCCTTTCCGGCATTGGCTCCGGCCCTGGGCAGTTTCCGGCCCCTCCCCTCGCGGTGGCCGCCGATCCCGAGGGGGGCATCTGGATCTCGGTTTTTGAGCACGGGGCCAAGCTCCTTCACCGTTTCTCTCCGGAAGGGGAGTTCCTCCTTTCCACCGGACCTTACGGCATGAAGCCCGGGGAGTTCCTCTTTCCCACGGCCCTGGCGGTGGCTAATGGTAGCCTGTTCGTCTTGGACTCGGAGACCGCCACGGTGAGCCGGCTCGATTTGAAGGGGCAGTACCAGGAGCGCTTTGGCGGCCAGGGGCCGGGCCGGGGCACCTTCCAGGATCCCAAGGCCCTGGTGGCCACGCCGGAGTTCCTTTTCGTCCTGGACTACGGCAACCGCCAGGTGCAGCGCCTGGCCCTGGATGGGCGCTACCTCTCCCGTTATGCCTTCCGCCGCTCCAAGGAAAGCGAGGAGCTAAGGCTTTTGGGAGGGGTAGGGGTAGAAGGGGAGAGGCTTTACCTCTACGATGTGGAGGCGGCCAAGGTGCGGGTGCTGGATCTGGCGGGATCCCTTCTTGCCTCCTACACCCTGCCCCTGTTGGAGGGGGAGGACCGCATGAGCCTGGTGGAGCTCCTGCCCTTTGGGGGCATCCTCTATGCGGCCAGGCGCGGGGCGAGTCGCATCCATCGCATAGACCTGAAGACCGGGGAGGCCCTGCCGCCCTTGGAGGTCTACGCTCCCGTGCGGGCCCTTGACCTTTGGCGGAACCCGGCATGAGGGTGCTTCTGGTGGAGGACGACCCAGGAGTGCGGGAGGCCTTGGAGCTTGGGCTTTCCCTCGAGGGGCACGAGGTCAAGGCCACGGAGAACCCGCAGGAAGCCCTAAGCCTCCTTCCCTGGGCGGAGGTGGTGGTTTTGGACGTGCTTCTGCCCGAAAGGGATGGCTTTTCCCTGCTTAGGGATATCCGGGCTCGCTCGGAGGTGCCCGTGCTGATGCTCACCGCCTTGGATGCGGTGGAGTGGCGGGTAAAGGGCCTCAAGGAGGGGGCGGACGACTACCTGGTGAAGCCCTATAGCCTCTCCGAGCTCCTGGCCCGCCTCGAGGCCCTCTGGCGCCGCGCCCATAGGGGGAAGGAGGCCCCGGAGGTTTTGGCCTACAAGGACCTGAGGCTTTATCCCAGGCGCATGGAGGCCTTCCGGGGGGAGAGGAGGCTTTCCCTTCCCCCCAAGGCGTTCCTCCTCCTGAAGGCCTTTCTGGAGTCCCCGGAGGAGGTGCTTTCCAAGGAGGCTTTGATGCTGAGGGTCTGGGGGGAGGGGGTGGATCCCGCCACCTTGGAGGTGCACCTCTCCCTCTTAAGGAAGGCCCTGGGGGAGCCCAACCCCATCCAGACGGTGCGCGGCTATGGCTACCGCCTTTTCCTCCCTTAGGGGGAGGCTTTTTGCCCTTCTCTTCCTGGCCCTCTTGCTTCTGGCCCTGCCCCTGGCCTTTCTTTCCGCCAGGGAGGCGGAAAGGGCTGCCAGCGAGGACCTGCGCCGGGCCCTTTACACTCGGCTTTACCTCCTTGGGGAGGAGGGGCCTGGGGAAGAGGAGGCCCTCCTTCTCGAGCTTTTCCGCCTGGCCCAGGTCTATGGGGGCGGCACGGGCTTCGTGATAGGGAAGGAGGGCGTGGCCTTCACCGAGGTGCCCTCCCCCAACCTCCCCCCTGGTCTCCTCGAGGCCCTTGCCCAGGGACGAACCTACCAGGGAGTGTGGCGGGGGGTGCTTTACGTGGCCCTGCCCCGGGAGGAGGGAGGGTTCGGCCTGGCGGTCCCCTTGGAGGGAGTCGCCGGCCTGGGGCGGAGGCTCCTCCTCCTTTACGCCACCTGGGGTGGAGGGGTACTTTTGGCCATCTTTCTGCTCTCCGCCCTGGGGCTCGCCTGGGCCCTTCGCCCCCTAGGGCAACTGGCCAAGCTCCTGGAGGCCCGGCGGCCTGAGGACCTAAGCCCCCTTCCCGACCCGGGCCTGGCGGAACTGAGGCCCTTGGTGTGGGCCTTGAACAGCCGCCTGGTCCAGGTGGAGGGGCTTCTTAGGGAGCTTTCCGAGAAGGAGGAGGCGGCCCGCCGGTTTGCCCGCCATGCCTCCCACGAACTTCGCAATCCCCTGGCTGCCTTGAAGGGGTACTTGGAGGTGCTCCTGCGCAAGCCCGAGCCCAGGGCCCTCACCGGGGCCTTACGGGAGGCGGAAAGGATGGAGGCCTTGCTCTCCGGGCTCCTCAGGCTATCCCGCCTCGAGGCCACCTCTCCCCAGCTTGCCCCCCTGGACCTGCGGGCTTTTTTGGAGAGGTGGGGTGTGGAGGTGGAAGGGGAAGGCCAGGTCCTGGCGGACCCCGAGCTTTTGGCCCTGGCGGTGGAAAACGTGTTGGATAACGCCCGCCGCCACGGGAAACTGCCCCTTAAGGCCAGGATCCAGCGGGACAAGGAGGGGGTTTGGCTTTGGCTTGTGGACTCCGGGCCCGGCTTCCCCAAGGACCTCTTGCCCCGGGCCTTGGAGCCCTTTGTCCATGGGGGAAAGGGCACGGGCCTAGGCCTGGCCTTGGTGGCGGCGGTGGCCCGGGCCCATGGGGGAAGGGCGTGGGTGGAGAACCGGGGCGGGGCGGCGGTGGGGCTCTACCTGCCTTTGGCTTCCCTTAAGGTTTCGCCCGATGCGCCCTTTAGCCAGAGGGGATAGCCTCCGGTTCGGAGGTGATAGGGAATGAAACAGGTGCTCATGGGTTTGGTTCTCCTGATGGCGGGCCTTTCCTTGGCCCAAGGCACGGATTACCGGCAGGCGGCGGTAGCCTCGGCGGCCTTGGCCAGGCTCCAGGCGGTGGCCCAGGGGGCCACGGGGGAGGAAAAGCTTCTCGCCTGGGCCAAGGAGGTGAAGGCCCGGGCGGAGAAGAGCTACGAGGCCAAGGCATACTTTAAGGCGGCGCGGGAGGCCCAGGCCGCCCTTCTCCTCTTCCGGGCAGCCTCAGGGGAACCCCAGGTGCGGGCCCGGGGGCCGAGGCCAGCCCCCCGTATGGGGATGGGGATGCACCATCCCTTTGGACCCAGGGCTCATGCCTTTGCCCCGTGGGGTAAGGGGCGGGAGGGCCTGGATGCCCGCTTGACCCAGCGGGTGCCGAGTGTGGTGGACCGGGCGGAGAAGGAGCTGGCCTACTACCGGGCCCAGGACAACCTGGTGAAGGATCTGGTGGCCGAGGCCAAGAATAGGCTTTCCAAGGAGCCTGGCCGGGCCTTCCTGGTGGCCCGGGCGGCCTTGGCCCTGATCTCGGCGGAGCGGGGCTTCTAAGGCTGGATCTGCCAAACTAAGGAAGGATGCGGTGGCTTGGGGTCTTCCTCCTCCTGGCCCTCGGGGGCTGGGCCCTGGGGGAGGAGGGCCCCAAGGGCTTTGGCCCCTTGCCCGAAGAGGTGCTGACCCAGTGCTTTAAGGTGGTGCGGACCCTCGAGGTCCAGGCCCTCTACCGGGAAGGGGATACCCTGGTCCTGGTCCTGGGCCAGGCAATGGGGGAGAGGCCCCTGCTTCTGTTGGCCCTCGAGGGGGGCAGGCCCATGCCCTACATGGGCCCCATCCGCGGAAAGCCCATGCGGATGCGCCCCTTTTTCTTCCTGCGGGAGCTCTCCCTGGCCCGGCGGGTTCTGGTCCTGCCGGAGGGGTACCGCTGTTTCGTCCTCCACCGGGGGCGGGTGGTGGGGGTGTTGCGTCTGGGCTTGGATCTCACTCCCCTGCCCCTTTCCCCGGAAGCTATTCCCTGATATAGCTCCAACCTGGTTTTCGCCGGGTTGGAGGCCCCGGGAGATCCCTTCCGCAAGCCTTTTTCTTGGAGGGTGTAAGGGGTAGGGTTCGGCACGAAAGGGTACAACGGGTTCCCGGGCTTTCCGGTTTTAAAATGCCCCCATATGAAGCCTGGTCTCTATCCCCTCCTGGGCCCTCCCGCTTCGGGGAAGACCACCCTGGCCCGGGAATGGGCCCTGGAGGTCCTGAAGCGGCGGGGGAGGGTCTACTGGGTGGGTCTGCCCCACCAAAGGGCCTATGTGTACCGCCTTTTCGGGGTTGAAGGGGCGCTGCTGGGCCTGGAGTTCATGTCCTTCCAGGCCCTTTACTACCGGGTGCTGGCGGAGGTGGGCCGGCTTGGGCCCTTGCTTCCCGGGGCGGGAAGGGTGGCCCTGGTGGGGAAGGCCCTTAGAAGCTTCTACGGGGAAGGGATCGCTCCCGGGGAGGCCCGGCTTTTCGCCCGGGCGATAGCGGAACTCAAGCGCTTTGGCCTCTCCCCCTTCGCCCTGCCCAAGGAGGGGGAAGCGGGAAGGCTCAGGCGGGTCTACTTCGCCTACGAGCGCCTGAAGGGGAAGGCCTTGGACTACGACGACTTCCGCCACCGGGCGGGCCGCGTGCCCCTTCGTCTTTTCCCAAGGCCGGACCTGGTGGTGGTGGATGGCTTTAGGGAGGTGGGTCCTTTGGACCTCCGCTTCCTTAAGCGCCTGGCCCGGGAGGTGCCCGTCCTCCTCACCCTGGAGCTTCTTCCGGAGGGGCTGGAACCCTGGCAGACCCTTTCCCCCAGGCCGGTGAAGAAGGAGGTCTGGGCCCTGGCCAACCCCGTGGAGGAGGCCCGCCACCTCCTAAGGGCCCTGAAGCGGGCCCTGGCCCCCAAGGCCTTGGGTGGCGAGGGCCTGGACCCCTTTGCGGTGATGGTGGTGGCCCCGGAGGACCGCATCCCTGGGCTTCTCCTCCTGGGGGACGAGTACGGCCTGCCCCTCTACGACGGCCGGGAAAGGGCCTTGGCCGATACCGAAGAGGGGGAGAGGGTCCTGGCCCTTTTGAACCCTTTCCCCACGGGGCGCGACCTTTTGGCCCTGGGGTTTGCCGCCCTGGGGCGAAAGGCCTTGCGGCTGGGGCTTGCAGGGGAGGAGGCCCTGAGGCTTTTGGCAGAGAGGGAGGGGCTTCTTCCAGAGTGGGAGGGGTTTGTGGCCCTGCGCACCCCGGGGCCCGACCTCCTGGCCTGGGGGGAGGCGGTGCTGGAGCGGCTTGGGGTGGCGGCCAAGGAGCCTTTTCTCTCCCGGCTGCGCCTGGCCCTGCGGGCGGATGCGGGGGATCCCCTGGCCTGGTGGCGGAGCCTCCTGCTGGACGAAACCCTGCCCCCGGAGCCCCCTCGAGGGGTGGCCCTCCTTCCCCCTTTGCGGGCCACGGGGGTGCGGGCGGAGCGGGCCTATGTGCTGGACTGGGTGGCGGGGCGCTACACCCTGGGGGAGGGGGAGGATTACTTCCTCCTGGAGGAGCTCAGGGAGAGGGGGCTTCTCCAAGGGCTCCCCCGGCGCCTGCGGGGCCTGGACCCCCTTTTCCTGGAGGAGCTTGCCACGCGGGGGGAAGAGGTGTATTTGCTTTACCCGGAGGCCGGGCCCTCGGGGGCCTACGAGCCCCTGGAGCGGGGGGTGAGGCCCGCACCCCTGCCCCCTGCAAGCCGCCTCGAGGCCCTGCCGGAGGATCCCTTCGTCCCGCCCCTGCCCACCTCGCAGGCCCCCCCGGCCCATCTGGAGGTCCTCCGCCGCCACGGGGAGTGCCCCTTCCGTACCTATCTGGAGCGCTTCCCCCTCCGCGCAGAGGACAGTGCCTTGGGCTGGCACCTTTTCCCGGACCGAATGGGCGAGCTTGCCCAGCACCCGGAGGTGGGCCCTTGGTTGATCCTCCACCAGGAGCACTTGCGAGACATGGTTTTTTGGGCCCTTTGGCCAGGGGGACGTTTTGCCCTGCGCCTGGACGGGGTGCGCCGGGAGGCAGGGGGAAGGGTGGTCCACCTCTACCGCCTCCTTCCTCCCGGGAAGGATCCCGACCTGGGGCCCCAACGGCGTTGGACCGAATGGTACGCTCTCGGCGCCTTCTTGCAGAGGAAGGAAGTGGAAGAGGTCCACCTTTGGACCTGGCCTTTTTTGGGGAAGCCCCGTCCCTACCGCAAGACACCTTACCGCAAAGGCGAAAAACCCCCTCAGTTGGAGGAGGTGCGCTGGCAGGTGGAAAAGGCCCTTACCCGTTGGCGGGAGGGGGTGTTTTCTCCCAAGCCCGGCTCCCACTGCTGGGCCTGCGGCCTGGAGGACATCTGCCGCAAGGAGGAAGCATGAGGCTCTACGTGGCTTCCGCAGGCACCGGGAAGACCCACGCCCTGGTGCAGGAGCTTTTGGCCCTCCTGCGCGGGAGGGTGCCCCTAAGGCGCATGGCCGCGGTCACCTTCACCCGCAAGGCGGCGGAGGAGCTCAGGCGGCGCATCCAGGAGGAGGTGGCCAACCTCCCCCCAAGCCCCTGGGCGGAGGAGGCCAGGCGGGAGGCGTACGGGGCGGTCTTCACCACCATCCACGGCTTCATGGCGGAGGCGCTCCGCCACGCCGCCCCCCTTCTCTTCCTGGACCCGGACTTCGCCCTTTTCGACGAGTTTTTGGCCGAGGCCCTCTTCTTGGAGGAGGCGCGAAGCCTCCTCTACCTCAAGGACTTGGACCCAGCGTTGGAGAAGCCCCTTCGCACCCTTTACAAAAAGCGCTCCCTGGCCGAGGCGTACCGGCCCCTGCCCGGGGCGGAAGGGCTCCTTGCCCTCTACCAGGAGGCCCTTCAGGGCTACCGCCGCCGTACCCGGGAAGCCCTAGGGCCTTCCGACCTCGAGGCCCTGGCCCTGCGCCTGCTGGAAGCCCCTCGGGCGCTGGAGCGGGTGGTGGAGCGCTTTCCCCACCTCCTGGTGGACGAGTTCCAGGACGTGAACCCCCTGCAGGGCCGCTTCTTCCAGGCCCTGGAGGCCGCGGGCGCCCAGGTGGTGGCGGTGGGGGACCCCAAGCAGTCCATCTACCTCTTCCGCAACGCCCGGGTGGAGGTTTTCCGCCAGGCCCTGGGGGAGGCGGAAGAGGTCCGCCGCCTGGAGGAAACCAGGCGCCACGCCCAGGCGGTGGCCCACTTCCTGAACCGCTTTGTGGGGCGTTTCTTTCCCGAGTCCGAGCGGGTGCCGGTGGTGCCCCTGCGGGCGGAGGAGGGCCGGGTGGAGGTCCACTGGGTGGTGGGGGAGGGGCCCTTGGACCGGAAGCGGGAAGGGGAGGCGGCCCTCCTGGCGGAGCGCCTGCGGGCGCTTTCCGGCCAGGGCTACGCCTTCTCCGACATGGCGGTCCTGGTGCGGAGCCGCAGGAGCCTGCCCTTCCTGGAAAGGGCCTTCCGGGCCCTGGGGGTGCCCTACGTCCTAAGGCGGGGGCAAAGCTTTTTCCGCCGCCCCGAGGTGCGGGACGTCTACCACGCCCTCCGCCTGGCCCTCCTGGAAGGCCCCCCGAGCCCCGAGGAGCGCCTCTCCCTCCTGGCCTTCCTGCGGGGGCCTTTCCTGGGCCTGGACCTGGGGCAGGTGGAGGAGGCCCTGCAGGCGGAAGACCCTGTGCCCCTCCTTCCCTTAGAGGTGCAGACGCGGCTGGATGGGCTCAAGGCGCTTGCGGGCCTGCGTCCTTTGGAGGCCTTGAAGGCCCTGGCCCGGGACGAGGCCTTCCTCAGGCGGCTTTCCCGAAGGGCCCGGGCCAACCTGGACACCCTCCTCCTCCTGGCCGCCTCCCAGCGCTTCCCCGACCTCGAGGCCCTCCTGGAGTGGCTCAAGGTGCGGGCCGAGGACCCGGAAACCTCCGAGCTCCCCGAGGGGGGAGAAGGGGTAGCCCTCCTCACCGTCCACGCGGCCAAGGGCCTGGAGTGGCCGGTGGTGGCGGTCTTTGACCTGGCCCGGGGGGAGGGGGGAAGGCCGGAGCCACTCCTGGTGGGCTTGGACGGGGAGGTGGCCTTGGAGGGTACGGACGCCCACCAAGACCTGAAGCGGGCCCTGGACCGGGCCCAGGAGGAGGAGTCCCTGCGCCTCCTCTACGTGGCCCTCTCCCGCGCCCGGGACGCCCTCCTCCTCACGGGAAGCCTTTCCGAACGGCCTGGACCCTGGGCCAAGGCCCTCATGGACCTGGGCCTGGGGCCCATGGACCGGGACCCCCTGGTGCACGGCCACCCCTGGGCGGACCTTCCCCCCTTGCCTCCACCACCCCCCCCGGCCGCACCCCCGCCCCCTGCCCCTTACGCGGAGCGCCGCATTCCCCCTAGGCGCCTTCCCCCGGTCTACTCCCCCAGCGCCTACCGCAAGGGGGAGGGGGAGCCCCTGGTCCTTTCCCAGGCCCTCGAGGCCGAAACCCTCCCCGAGTACCCCCGGGCCCTAGGCACCCTGGTGCACTACGCCTTGGCCCGCAACCTGCACCCGGGGAACGAGGGGGCCATGCGGGCCCTCCTCCTGCAGGAGGTGGCCTTCCCCTTCTCCGAGGAGGAGCAAAAGCGCCTCCTTGCGGAGGTGCGGTTCCTCCTTTGGAACCACCGGCGCATGCTGGGGGAAGTCCTTCCCGCTTTGGAAAACCGGGAGGAGGACCACGCTGAGCTTCCCCTGGTCCTGCCCCTTGCGGGCACCGTCTGGCACGGGGTTCTGGACCGGCTTTACCGGGTGGGGGACAGGTGGTACCTGGAGGACTACAAGACCGACCAGAGGATGGCCCCGGGGCATTACCGCTTGCAGTTAGCCCTTTACTGGGAGGCGGTGCGGCGGGCCTGGGGGGTGGAGGCCGAGGCCCGTTTGGTTTATTTAAGGCACGAAAAGGTTCACGTCTTCTCGCCAGAGGAGCTTCAGGAAGCCCTTCTGGAGTTGGAAAAAGCCCCCGGGATCCTCTCCCGGGGGCTTGAGCCGGACCCTTAGCGCTTGGAGTACTGGGGTGCCCGGCGGGCCTTGTGCTTGCCGTACTTCTTCCGCTCCACCACCCGCGCGTCCCGGGTGAGGAAGCCCAGGGGCTTCAGCTTGGCGCGGTAGTCGGGGTTGTAGCGGAGGAGGGCCCGGGCCACTCCCAGCTTGATGGCGTCGATCTGGCCGCTCTTGCCGCCCCCCTTCACGGTGATGTAGGCGTCAAAACGTCCCAGGGCATCCACGGCCCTCAGGGGCTCGAGGGCCGCCACCGCCCTTACCAAGCCCTGGAAATAGTCCTGGAAGTCCTGGCCGTTCACGGTGACCTTGCCGCTTCCGGGCCTTAAAAAGACCCTGGCCACCGCCTCCTTGCGCCTACCGGTGCCGTAGTACTGCTCCATCACTTGACCTCCAGCTTAACGGGTTTCTGGGCCTGGTGGGGATGGGTGGGGCCGGCGTAGACCTTGAGGCGCTTGAAGAGCCTCCGCCCCAGAGGCCCCTTGGGGAGCATGCCCTTCACCGCGTGCTCCAGCACCCTCTCCGGGTGGGTGGCCAGCATCTTCTCCGCGGGGATCTCCTTGAGGCCCCCCTGGTAGCCGCTATACCGGGTGTAGATCTTCTGCTTCAGCTTCTTGCCGGTGAGGCGGACCTTGTCGGCGTTCACCACTACCACGAAGTCGCCCATGGGGAGGTTGGGGGTCCAGTCGGGGCGGTGCTTGCCCCTGAGCAACGTGGCGATCTGGGTGGCGAGCCGCCCCAAGGTCTTGCCCTCGGCGTCTATGAGAACCCACCGGGGTTCGATCTCCTTGGGTATGTACGTCTTGGGCTGCATGCGTTTGGGCCCTCCTTCAACTCTGTGCGCCAGGCACCATGTTCTTGCCGGGGGATCGGGGGACCCCGCAAGAACGCCAAAGGAAACTGTACCATAACCCCGGGGTCTTTTGCCAGATGTGGTAGGCTGAAGTCCCGTGAACGGGGTTTCCGAGAGCACGCAAAGGCCGAGGAAGTACGTGTTTGTCACCGGGGGTGTGGTGTCCAGCCTGGGCAAGGGCATCCTCACCTCTTCCCTGGGAGCCCTCTTTCGGGCCCGGGGGTATAGGGTTACCGCCATCAAGATCGACCCCTACGTGAACGTGGATGCGGGGACCATGCGTCCCTATGAGCACGGGGAGGTCTTCGTCACCGCCGACGGGGCGGAAACCGACCTGGACATCGGCCATTACGAGCGCTTCCTGGACCTGGACCTCTCCCGGGGCAACAACCTCACCACGGGCCAGGTCTACCTTTCCGTCATCCAGAAGGAGCGCCGGGGGGAGTACCTTTCCCAGACGGTGCAGGTGATTCCCCACATCACCGACGAGATCAAGGACCGCATCCGCAAGGTGGCGGAGGAGCAGGGGGCCGAGGTGGTGGTGGTGGAGGTGGGGGGCACGGTGGGGGATATCGAGAGCCTTCCCTTCCTGGAGGCCATCCGCCAGTTTCGCTTTGACGAGGGGGAGGAGAACACCTTCTACATCCACCTCACCCTGGTCCCCTACCTGGAAACCAGTGGGGAGTTCAAGACCAAGCCCACCCAACACTCCGTGGCCACCCTTAGGAGCGTGGGCATCCAGCCCGATGCCATCGTTCTCCGCTCCGTGAAACCGGTGCCGGAGGAGGTGCGCAAGAAGGTGGCCCTCTTCACCAACGTGCGCCCGGGGCATGTGTTCAGCAGCCCCAATGTGGAGCACATTTACGAGATACCCCTCCTCCTCGAGGAGCAGGGCCTGGGCCAGGTGGTGGAAAGGGCCCTGGGCCTCGAGGCCGTCTTCCCCAACCTTTCCTTCTGGCAGGAGGCGGTGAGGGTTTTGAAGCACCCCGAACGCACCGTGAGGATCGCCATTGCCGGTAAGTACGTGAAGATGCCGGACGCCTATCTCTCCCTTCTGGAGGCCTTGAAGCATGCGGGCATCCGGCACGGGGCCCGGGTGGAGGTGAAGTGGGTGGACGCCGAGGCCCTGGAGGGCGCGGACCTGGACGAGGCCTTCCGCGACGTGGCGGGCATCCTGGTGCCCGGGGGTTTTGGGGTGCGGGGCATCGAGGGCAAGGTGCGGGCGGCCCAGTACGCCCGGGAGCGGAAGATCCCCTACCTCGGCATCTGCCTGGGCCTGCAGATCGCGGTGATCGAGTTCGCCCGGAACGTGGCCGGGCTCAAGGGGGCCAACTCCACGGAGTTTGACCCCTACACCCCCCACCCCGTCATCGACCTCATGCCCGAACAGCTGGAGGTGGAGGGCCTGGGGGGCACCATGCGCCTGGGGGACTGGCCCATGCGCATCCGCCCGGGTACCCTCCTACACCGCCTTTACGGGAAGGAGGAGGTGCTGGAGCGCCACCGCCACCGGTACGAGGTGAATCCCCTCTATGTGGACCAGCTGGAGCAGGCTGGGCTGGTGATCTCCGCCACCACCCCGGGCATGCGGGGCCGGGGGGCGGGGTTGGTGGAGGCCATAGAGCTTAAGGACCATCCCTTCTTCCTGGGTCTGCAAAGCCACCCCGAGTTCAAGAGCCGGCCCATGCGCCCCTCCCCTCCCTTCGCGGGCTTCGTGGAAGCGGCGTTAAAGCACGCAGGTCTTTAAAGCAGACTTCGGGCGAACTGCCGGGCCACACGTCCGGAGAAGCCTTTTTGCAGGGCAAAACGCAGGGCCTCCCTTTCCTCCTCCGGGGTCAAGGAGCGGCCCAGGTGGTGGGCCACCGCCTTCAGGTAAAGGGTCTTGTCAAAGGGGGGGAAGGTGAGGACCAGTCCGAAGCGCTCGGAGAGGGCCAGGGTGTCCTGAAGCTCATCCCAGGCGGTGGGGTCGGCCCCGGGTAGGGGGTTTTCCCCAGTCTGACGCACCAGGTGGCGACGGTTGGAGGTGGCCAGCAAGAGAACGTTTTCCGGAGGGTCTTCCAGGCTTCCTTCCAGGAGGGCCTTCAGGTGGTGGAAGGCTTCCTCCTCGGGGTCCAGGGAGAGGTCGTCCAGGAAGAGGAAGAAGCGATGGGGAAGGAGGGCCAGCCTTTCCAGTAGGTTTTCCAGGTGGGCTAGGGCCTTGGGCTCCACCTCCACCATGCGGGCTTCTCTAAGGTGCAAAAGACTCTTGGCGGCGGTGCTTTTGCCCGTGCCTCGGGCCCCGTAGAGGAGGGTGTGGAGGGCGGGTTTTCCCGAGAGGAAACGGAGGGCATTGGCCCTAAGGGCCTTAAGCTGCTCCTCGTAGCCCAGAAGTTCGTCCTCCCGGGGCAGGCGGTAGCGTTCCAGGGGGTGGACCTCGCCAGCGAAGCGGAAGGCCCGGTAGAGGGCAAAGGGATAGGGCCCGTGGGCTTGGAGCACCTGGGCCAGGGCCTCGGGGTCACGGGTGAGGAGGGCGGCCAAAGCCCCTTCCTCAGCGGGGTGGGGGGGGCGTTCCCCCAGGTCGGCTAAAGGGTACTCCCTCCGCCTTCCCTCCAGTTCCCGGGAGAGGACCTCGAGGTCCTGCCGTATCAGCTGAAGAAGCCCCGGGGTGGGCCTTAAAGCCCGCCAGGCCCAGGGGGCTTTGAGGAGGCTTTGGGCGAAGGCGTAGCCCCAGGGTTCACCCCGGGGCAGGTCCAGGTCCAGGAGGTCCAGGGGGGTCTTGGGAAACCTCATGGGCCCCATGGTAAAGGAAAACCCCCGGGGCCTTCCCCGGGGTTCCGTGGTGGGCCGCACAGGACTCGAACCTGTAACCCACCGATTAAGAGTCGGTTGCTCTACCGGTTGAGCTAGCGGCCCAAGGTGTGCACGGCGTCGGCCTTGACGCCAAAAGCCAGTGTAGCCTTCCCTCAAGGCTCTGTCAAGGCGGTGTAATTGGCCACCACATTTGAGACACCTTGGGGAACCGACTCCCTCCGTATCTTAGCCAAGA
>NZ_KZ672961.1 GCF_002964845.1 Thermus tenuipuniceus | reverse complement strand
CCCTTTTCAAGTGGTCCCCTGGCGCATGGGTATGCGGGGGGTGGATAAGTGCAAGTTTTGAGCTAGGGTACTTTGTGAGTACATGGGTTCGTGAATATGTGGCTTGTCCTGAAAAAGTTGCTTCTCCTGGGCTTCGTATTAGGAGAATGGGGAGTAGTTCCCCACTGCCAGGGTCCCTCTGCCCTTGGGTCCGGGTCTTTAGCCCCTAAAGCCCCCACTCCCGTCTGAGCCGCTCTACCCGGGCCAGGACCGCGGGGTGCCGGGGGTCCAAGGGGGAAAGGCGCTCCAGGAGGGCCTCCCAGAGTTCCAGGTCATCCCTAAGCCGCTCTGCCAAAGCGTAGAGGGCCTCGAGGCTTCCCTGGCTGAGGGCCGCCTTCCGCAGGCTTGCCTCCAGCTCCCACCGCAACTCCTCCACCCCCGGGGCCTGGCTGTTAGGCAGGAGGGGGCCCCGGTAGAGGCGGAGGGCGCGGGAAAGGTTTCCCTGGTGCAGGGCCTCCTTGACCTCCAGGAAGTCCGCCTTTAAGGGGGAAAGCAAGCGGTAGGGGCGGCTTCCCACCACCAGGCCCCGCTCCCGCAGGCGGTGGAGCTCCATGCGCAGGGCGGGGGTGTTCCCGTCCCCGTAGAGGGCTTGGGCCAGGGCCTCCCCGCTCCACCCCTCGGGCCGGGCCAGGAGGAGGACCAGAAGCTCCGCCTGCCGCAGGGGAAGGGGCCTCCCGAAGAGCCTGGCCTCTCCCAGGGTCAGGAGGTGGGGGTCGGGGCTCGCCCTGGAGGTGGGCCAGAGGAGCCACCCTCCCCTCCCGGAAACCTCCCCCAGGGAAGAGGGCTCCTCCCCCAGGAAGAGGCGGGCCCGGAAGACCTCCTCTCCGGTGCCTTCCCTTTCCAGCAAAGGGAGGAGCTCCCTCACCCCCTGGCTATCCTCCCGCACCAGGGCCTCCCCGAGGAGGAGCAGGGCCCTGGGATAGGGGTCTTGGGCCCAGGGCCGGGCGGCTTGCAGGAGGGGAAGGGCTCCTTGGCCCAAGAGGCGCACCCCTGCGGGGGCCAGATAGGGGAGGGCTGCGGGGGGCGCTTCCTCCAGGGCTTTCTGCCAGTAGGCCCGGGCGGCCCTTTCCTCCCCCTGGAGGAGGCGGAGGTGGGCCACGAGAAAGCGGGCGTAGAGGCCGGGCCCCGGCTCCAGGGCCAAGGGCTCCACCTCCCGGAGGAGGTCGGGGAGGGATGGCTCCTCTTCGGCCAGGAGGGTGAGCCAGGCCCACTCCAGGGTGGTAAAAGCCCCCGGGGCCTTGAGGCGGGCCAGGGCGGCGTGGGCCAAGGCCTCCCGCAGGCGGCCTAGGCGCCGTTTCGTGCGGGCCAGGGCCAGGGTGAGTAGGCCTTGGTCCTTAGGGCTTTGGGTGCGGTGGAGGGCCTCCTCCAGGGCCACCACCCCTTCCCGCGGGGGCAAGGCGAGGCCCAGATGGTAGAGGGTAAGGAAGGTCTGGGCCCTCCTGGCGGCCTCGAGGGCGAGCCTCCGGTACCCCTGGAGGTCCCCCCGGCGGGCCCTGGCGAAGCCCAAGAGGGCCAGGCGCTCGGCCTCCTCAGGGCCCTTTCCCTTCCAGGCCTTTAGGAGGGCCTCCGCTTCCCCCTCCCGCCCCGCCTCCAGGAGGGCCCGGGCCTGGGCCAGGGGAGCTTCCTTCCCCCAAGGGGCCAGGGTGCCCAGGCTTTCCCCTTCCACGGAAGCAGTATATAAGTACCCGCACGCAAAGCTCGCCCCCTCGGCCAAAGCCAAAGCGGCTTGTTCATGGCCTCTTTGGGGCCACCGTAGTGGCGCAAGCCACGACGGGGTACTTAGCCTCACTCCCTGGCCTCCGCCAGCACCCGCCCCGAGGGGTCGGCGAAGACCACCCGGTTCACCCTTTCCAGCTCCAAAAGCACGTAGGGGCTGGTGAGGGCCTGGGTGACGATGGCCCCGGGCCTCGGGCTTTGCAGGTTCAGGACCACCCGCGCGGTCCCAGCCGCGTAGGTCACTCCCACCACGCTCAGGCTGTACCCTCCGGTGGGCTTCAGGCCCCAGAAGAAGGCGGCCACGCTCCTGGTGCGGAAGTCCACGGTGGGGGCAGGGGGACGGGGGAGGCGGTTTCCCACAGCCAGGTTCCACACCTCGGCGAAGCGGGTGGGGTTGTTGGCCAAGTAGGCCTTGGCCTCCGTTTCCCCGTAGGCGGCGTTGGCGCCTTGGTCCAGGATGCGGTAGGTGGGAGGGGGTGGGGTCACCACCTCCACTCTAAGCCCGTACTGCACCTGCAGGGCCCCCACCCGGTAGCCGTCGGGGATGGGCTCCAAGGCCAGGGGCTTCAGGACGGGCTCGGAAAGCTCAAACAGCACCACTTGCCTCCCCCCCCGCCGGGCCAGGACCTCCCGGAGGAGCACCTGGGTTTCCGCAGAGGTGAAGGCGTAGAAGTCCGGGGTCAAGTAGCCCGTGGGCTGGACCAGGGCGCGGCGTTCCCCTTCCCGTAGGCTTCCCGTGAGCCTCACCCAACCCACCCCGTCGTAGAGCCAGGTAGCCCGGAGGGTGGCCTGGGCCCGGACCTCGAGGAGGCTCCCCTGGATTCCCCGCACCGCCTCGGCCAGGGGTCTTAAGGCCGGTCCCACTTCGCGCAAAACAGGGTTTCCGTCCACCCAAAGCGCTCCCGGCACCGCCCAGAGGCTTTCTCCAGCGGCTTTTTCCAGGCGCAGGGTTTTCTCCCCCAGCCGCACCTCCCGGGGCTCCCCGTAGAAGTAGGTCCAGCGCTCCCTGGCCTCGGGGAAGAGGAGCTGGGCCTCGGCTACCCGGTAACCCGTGCCTTCCAAAAGCTCGCAAGCGCTCAGGAGAGGAAGGAGCAAGAGGGGAAAGAGGAGGCCTTTTCTCATGGTTCCATGATACCCCTTTGGGACCTGCCCCCTTCTTAAGGCCACCTTTAGCCTTCACCGGCTTCTCGGGTCCAGGGCGTCCCTGAGTCCATCCCCCAGGAGGTTGAAGGCCAAAACGGTGAGCATGATGAAAAGCCCCGGGAAGATCATGGTCCAGGGGGCGTTTATGGCGTAGCCTCCCTTGAAGCTGTCGGCGATCATGGCCCCCCATTCGGGAGCAGGGGGCTGGGCCCCAAGGCCTAGGAAGCCCAAGGCAGCGGCCTCGAGGGTGGCGGTGCCGATGGACAAGGTGGCCTGCACCACCAGGGGGGCCAGGGTACCCGGGAGGATGTGGCGGAAGAGGATCCGCCCATTCCCCGCTCCCAGGGCGATGGCCGCCTGCACGAAGTCCAGCTCCCTTAAGGAGAGGACCATGGAGCGGGCCAGGCGGATGTAGACGGGCACCTGCACGATGCCGATGGCCAGCATGGCGTTTTGCAGGCTGGGGCCGGAAACCGCCACGATGGCGATGGCCAAAAGGGTTCCGGGAAAAGCCAGGAGCAGGTCGGCCAGCCAGCCTACGAGAAGCTCGGTCCTTCCCCGGTAGAACCCGGCCAAGAGGCCCAGGAGGGTACCCAGGAAAAGGCCGATGCTCACCGAGATCACGCCCACCTGCAAGGAGATGCGGCTACCGTGGAGGACCCGGGTGAAGACGTCCCGCCCCAGGTGGTCGGTGCCGAAGGGGTGTTCCAGGGTGGGGGGCTTGAGCCGGTTCAGGTAGTCCCGGTCCGTGGTGGGGTCATAGGGCTTCAGCAAGGGGATGAACAGGGCCAGGAGGACCAGGAAGAGGGTCAGGACCAGGCCCACCTTGCCGGAGGGGGATTTGAGAAAGCGCCTTAGGGCTTGACGGGTGGGGGTTTCCATGGGTTCACCTGTACTGGATGCGGGGGTCCAAAAGGGCATACGAGAGGTCCACCAGGAGGTTCACCAGGACGAAGACCGTGGCCACCACCAGCACCCCAGCCTGGACCACGGGGTAGTCGCGGTTGAGGATGCCCTCGTAGATGTAGGAGCCGATGCCCGGCCAGGAGAAGATGGTCTCGGTGAGGATGGCCCCGCCCAAAAGGGTGCCGAACTGGAGGCCGACGATGGTGACCACGGGCAGGAGGGCGTTCTTAAGGGCATGCTTTAGGATCACCTGCCGTTCCGCCAAACCCTTGGCCCTGGCGGTGCGCACGTAATCCTGGGAGAGCACCTCCAGCATGGCGCTACGGGTGATGCGGGTGAGGATGGCCAAGGGGATGGTGCCCAGGGTTAGGGCGGGGAGGATCAGGTGCCTGAGGGCATCCATCAGGACCTCGGGTTTCAGGGCCAGCATTCCGTCCAGGACCAGGAAACCGGTGATGGGCCGGAAATCGATGGCCAAGTCGGTGGAAAGCCTTCCCCCCGTGGGCAGCCAGTGCAGGTTCACCGCGAAGAGGTAGACCAGGAGGAGGCCCAGCCAGAAGACCGGCATGGACACCCCCACCAGGGAGAGGCTCATGGAAAGCGTGTCCAAAAGGCTGTTTTTCCTCACCGCCGCCAGGATGCCCACGGGGATTCCAAAGACCACCGCCACCAAGGTGGCCGCCAGGGCTAGCTCAAAGGTGGCGGGCCAGCGCCTTTTCAGCTCCTCAGCCACGGGGATGGTGGACACGGCGCTGGTGCCCAGGTCCCCGGTGAGGATGTTTCTCACGAAGGTGAGGTATTGGACGTATAGGGGCTTGTTGAGCCCGAGCTTTTCCCGAAGGGCGGCAAGCTGCTCCGGGGTGCCCCGCTCCCCCAGGATGGCCTGGGCAGGGTCGCCGGGGATGAGCTGCAGGAACAGGAAGACCAAAAGGGTGATCCCGAAGAGGACGGGAACCAGGCCCAGCAGGCGTCGCAAAACGTAGCTCCACATTTGTCCGCCTCAAAAAGCCCGGACCCCCCGCAGGGGGTCCGGGGCGGAAGCGCTTAGCGCTTCTCTATGCTCTCAAAGGACTCGGAGCCCAAGGGGCTCGGCACCCAGCCGGAGATGTTCTTGCGCTTGGCCAGGAGGGGCTGGGAGTGGACGATGGGGATGCGCAGGGCCAGGTTGAAGGTGATCTCGTCCGCCTGCTGGTAGAGGCGCTTGCGCTCCTCGAGGTTCGGCGTGGTGGCAGCCTTGGTGAGGATGTCGCCCAGCTCCTTCACGCAAAGGGGCTTGCCTGCGCCGTCGAAGAGGTCGGCGATGGGGCAGGCGAAGTGGGGGTCGAAGAAGTTCTGGGGATCGCCGTAGTCCCCGGTCCAGCCCAGCATGTAGGCCTGGAAGCCCGGGGCCTTCTTCCGGTCCGCCAGGTAGCTGGCCCAGTCCTTGGTCTGGAGCTTCACCCGGATACCGATGGCGGAAAGGTCGGCGGCCATGGCCTCGGCGATCTCCTTGGGGGTGGGGAAGTAGGGGCGGGAGACGGGCATGTACCAGAGCTCCAGGTCAAACCCGTTGGGGTAGCCCGCCTCGGCCAGAAGAGCCTTGGCCTTCTGCGGGTTGAACTCGTAGTCCGTGACCTTAGAGGATTGGAAGGCCTTCATGGAGGGCGGGGTGAAGTGGCCGTCGGTGACGCCCAGCTTGCCCCAGAAGGCCTGGACGATGGCCTTCTTGTTGATGGTCATGGCGATGGCCTGCCGCACCCTGGGGTCGGAGAGGGGTTTGTGGGCGGGGTTCAGGGCCAAATAGCCCACGTTGAAGGAGGGGCGGAAGACCGCGGCCAGGTTCTTGTCGGCCTCGAGGTCCTTCAGGTTGGCGGGCGGGATGTCGGTGGTGAAGTCGATGGTTCCCGCCTTAAGGGCCGCCAGGCGCGCGGCGGGGTCCTTGATGACCCGGAAGACCACCCGGTCCACCTTGGGGAAGCCCTTCTTCCAGTAGGTGGGGTTCTTTTCCAGGACCACCTGCTCCCCGGGGCGCCACTCCACCAGGCGGAAAGGCCCGGTGCCCACGGCGCTTCCCGTAGGGGAGCCGTACTTGGCCCCATCCTTCTTGATGGCGGCGGGGCTGGCGATGCCGAAGTAGCCCGAGCCGATGGCGGCAGGGAAGGCGGGGAAGGGCTGGTTAAGGACGAAGCGGATGGTGTACTTGTCCACCACCTGGATTTCCTTCAGGATGGAGCCGGGATCCCCCTTGAAGCCCCCAAAGAGCTCCGGCCAGATCTCGTACCGGGCGGCGGCGTCGATGCGGGTGGGGTTCTTGGGGTCCCACCAGCGCTCGATGTTGAACTTGACGGCCTCCGCATCCAGCTCGGTGCCGTCCTGGAACTTGACCCCTTGGCGCAGGCGGAAGGTCCAGACCTTGCCGTCTTGGGAGCTAAACCAGCTGGTGGCCAGCCCAGCGGTCACCTCGGTGGAGCCGGGCTTAAAGTCCACCAGGGTGTCGTAGATCTGCCGTTGCACGTAGATGGAGATGCCGTCGGTGATGTTGCCGGGCTCGAGGCTCACCGGCTCCCCGTTGGAGCCGAAGACCAGGGTCTTTTGGGCAAGCCCCAGGCCTAGGGCGACCACAAGACCGAGAAGGATTTTCCTCTTCATAGTACTCCTTTCTGGGGTATTCCCCTTTGATCCAGGCCAAGTATAAAGCGCTCCCATGAGGGAGCGCAAGCCCGGGTATAAGGAGGGGTCCAGGCTATCCCTCCCCCAGGTAGGCCTTCTGCACCTCGGGGTTTTGCGCCAGGTCGCGGGCCGGGCCTTCCAGGGTGATCTCCCCCGTGGCCAAGACGTAGCCCCGGTGGGCGATCTGCAGGGCCAGGCGGGCGTTTTGCTCCACCAAGAGGATGGTCTTGCCCTCCCGGTTCAGCTTCTGGATGGTTTCAAAGATGAAATCCACCAGCACCGGGGCCAAGCCCATGGAAGGCTCGTCCATGAGGAGGATCCTGGGGTTTTGCATCAGGGCCCGGCCGATGGCCAGCATCTGCTGCTCCCCGCCCGACAGGGTGCCCCCCTTCTGCGCCCGGCGCTCGTAGAGGCGGGGAAAGAGGCTGAAGACCTCCTCCTTGCGCTTCTGCACCACCTTGCGGTCGTTTTCCAGGTAGGCGCCGATCTCCAGGTTCTCCTCCACGGTGAGGCGGGGGAAGATCTTCCGCCCCTCGGGCACGTGGCCTACCCCCAGGGCCACGATCTGGTGGGCGGGGAGGCGGTGGATGGGTCTGCCCTGGAAGAGGACCTCCCCCTGCCGGGGCTTGACCAGGCCGCTGATGGTGCGCAGGGTGGTGCTCTTGCCCGCCCCGTTGGAGCCGATGAGGGTCACGATCTCCCCCTCCTCCACCCTTAAGGAGATGCCCTTGAGGGCGTGGATGTGGCCGTAGTAGGTGTGGACGTCCCTAAGTTCCAGAAGGCTCATGCCGCACCTCCCGCAGCCCCCTTGCCCAGGTAGGCCTCGATGACCCGGGGGTTGGTACGCACCTCTTCCGGGGAACCCTCGGCGATCTTGGAGCCGTACTCCAAGACGGCGATGCGGTCGGAGATGCGCATGACGAGGCGCATGTCGTGCTCGATGAGGACGATGGTGATGCCGAGCTCGTCCCTGAGCTTCTGGATGAAGGCCTGGAGTTCCTCCGTTTCCTTAGGGTTCATGCCCGCGGCGGGCTCGTCCAGGAGGAGGAGCCTGGGTTTTAGGGCCAGGGCCCGGGCGATCTCCAGCTTTCGTTGTTCCCCATAGGGCAGGTTCTTGGCCAGCTCGTCCTTGCGGTGGAGGAGGCTCACGTACTCCAATAGCCTCTTGGCCTCCTCCTCGGCCCTTTTTTCCTCCCTCCGGGCCAGGGGGGTGCGGAATACCGCATGGAAGTAGGGGACGTGGATGTGGATGTGCATGCCCACCAGGAGGTTTTCCAGCACGGTCATGGCCCCGAAGAGGCGGATGTTCTGGAAGGTGCGCCCTACCCCTTCCTTGGCGATCCGGTCCGGGGGTAGGCCGGTCACATCCTTCCCGAATAGGAGGATCCTTCCCTCATCGGGAGGGTAGATGCCGGTTAGGAGGTTGAAGAAGGTGGTCTTGCCTGCTCCGTTGGGGCCGATGACGGAGAAGATCTCCCCCTGGTTCACGCTGAGGCTCACGTCGTTCACCGCCACCAGACCGCCAAAGCGCTTGGTGGCTTGGGTGACCTCGAGGGCCTTCATGCTTCCTCCATCTCTGCCCGGTGCCGCTTCTCAGGGATGAGGCCTTCCGGGCGGAAGATCATCATCAGCACCAGGATAAGGCCGAAGACCAGCCGCTCGTACTTGGCGGGATCCACCTGGTTGGGGATCTGGGGCAGGCTGATGCGCACGAACTCGCTGAAGGTTTTGAGCACGTCCAGGTTGAGGATGGTGAGGGCCGCAGCGCCCAGGATGGCCCCGGGGATGGATCCCATCCCTCCCAGGATCACCATGCCCAGGATGGTGATGGAGGCTAAGAGGGTGAAGGACTCGGGGGATACGAAGGTGCGCTGGGCGGCGAAGATCACCCCCATTACCCCGGAGAAGGCGGCCCCGGTCATGAAGGCCAGGAGCTTGGTGGGTAGGAGGGGGATGCCCATGGAGCGAGCGGCCACCTCGTCCTCGCGGATGGCCACCCAGGCCCGGCCGAAGCGGGAGTTGGCCAGGTTTACGTTCACCAGCACCACCAGCCCGATCATGAGGAGGACCAGGAAGTAGAAGAAGAGCTGGTAATCCGTGGTCCGGTCCAGGTGCACCCCCAGGGTGGCCATCAGCTGCCGGAACCAGTCGATGGGGGGGCGTTGCACGGGGGTGATCCCCTGGGGGCCATTGGTAAAGTTGATGGGGTGGTCCAGGTTGTTAGCGAGGATCCGCACCACCTCCCCCAGGCCCAGGGTGACGATGGCCAGGTAATCCCCGCGAAGCCTAAGGGCGGGAAGGCCGATGAGAAGACCCGTAAGCGCCGTGGTGACGATGGCGATGCCCATGAAGAGGTACATGTACTCCCCGGGTAGGGGGAAGTTTCCCTGAAGGAAGTTCTTGGCCTGCTCGCTGCCGAAGATGGCCCAGGTGTAGGCCCCCACGGCGAAGAAAGCGGCGTAGCCCAGGTCCAGAAGCCCCGCCATCCCCACCACCACGTTGAGCCCCAGGGCCATGGCGGCGTAGATGCCGATCTGGATGCCGAGCTCAAAGACGAAGGTGTTGGCGAAGCCCGCCAGGGGCACGGAAAGGAGGAGGATGGCCAGGGCCAGGAGTACGCGGATTCCCGTGGGGATGCGGGGCAGGGTGGTGAGGGCCACCAGGATGCCCACCAGGCCGATGAGGCCCAGGGTGTTCCCCGAGCGCATGAGGCCCACGGTGAAGGCCAGGGTGAGAAGGGCCAGGCTCAGGGTCCGCCAGGTGGGGGAAAGCCTCAGGAAAGCGGTAACCCCTAAGGCCGCCAGGCCGAAGAGGTGGCTTACCGGGCTTGGAGCCAGGAAGGCGAGGCCTAGGTAGGCCAGGCTGAGAAGGGAGGAGAGGGCGTTCATACTTTCTCCTTGACCACCTGTCCCAGAAGGCCTTGGGGCCTGACCAGAAGGATGAAGATCAGGATGAGGAAGGCCACCACGTCCTTATACTCGGTGCCGAAGTTGCCGTTCGTGAGGATGGGAAGGTAGGTGCCGAAGAAGTTTTCCAGCTGCCCCAGCACGAGCCCGCCCAGCATGGCCCCCGGGATGTTGCCGATACCCCCCAGCACCGCTGCGGTGAAGGCCTTGATGCCGGGCAGGAACCCCACATAGGGGGTGATGGTGGTGTATTGCAGAGCGAAGAGCACCCCGGCCACACCCCCCAAGGATCCCCCGATGAGGAAGGTGCGGGAGATGATGCGGTCCGGGTCTATGCCCATGAGGCTTGCGGTGTGGAGGTCCTGGGCCACGGCGCGGATGGCCACTCCCAGCTTGGTGCGGTTCACCAGGTAGGTGAGGCCCACCAGCATGAGGATGGAAACCCCCATGAGGATGAAGGACTTGGTCTGGGCGAAGATGGCCCCCCCGAAGAGGCTTACCGAGCCCTCGAGGTCCTCCACGGTGCGCATGCGTAGGAAGAACTCGTTGTGCCAAAGGCCCTCGATGAGGCGCACCAGGTCCTGGAGGATGAAGGAAACCCCGATGGCGGTGATGAGGGGTACCAGGCGGTTGGTGGTGCCTCGGGCCCGCAAGGGGCGGTAGGCGAAGCGCTCCACCAGGATGGCGGTGATCCCTGCCACCACCCCGCCCAGGATTAGGGCGAGGAGGAGGAGCAGGAAGCCGCTTTCCACCTGGGGGGCCAAGTAGCGGAAGACCTCCACCCCTACCACCGCTCCAATCATGAAGATCTCGGAGTGGGCGAAGTTGATGAGCTCCAAGACGCCATAGACCATGGTGTACCCCAGGGCCACCATGGCGTAGACGAAGCCCAGGATGAACCCGTCGAAGATCACCTGGGGCAGTAGGGCTAGGATTTGCTCCAGCAAGGTGCCTCCTTTCTCCGGGCCAAGGGGGTGGCCTGAAGGCCACCCCCTTGGGTTGGAGTCCCAGTTTACTTGGCCCCTGGAGCGGCCATCTCGATGACGCGGATCAGCTTGTTGTCAGCCCAGTTGCCGGTGGAGGCCACCTGCATGACGAAGTACTTGGCCTTTTTGTTGTCGCCCTTGTCGTCAAACTCGATGGTGCCGGTGAGGCCCTCCATCTTCACCTGGCGCACCGCTTGAGCCACCTGCTCCCGGGTGGGCTTCTTGTTGCCCGCGGCCTTGATGGCATTTTCCAGAGCGGTCAAGATCACGTTGGCGGCGTCGTAGGCGTAGATGCCGAAGCCCTCCATGTCCTTGCCGTACTTCTGCTTGAAGCGCTGGGCCACGGCCCTGGCCTTGGGGAAGGCGGAAACCGGGCCGGCCACCGTGGTGTAGAAGGTGCCTGCGGCGTTCTCCTTACCCGCCAGGCGGACGAACTCGCTGGAGTCCAACCCGTCCCCGCCCATGAGCCGGGTCTTGACCCCCCGTTCGCGAAGCTGCTTCACAAAGGGGCCGATCTGGCTGTAGATGCCCCCGAAGTAGATGAGCTCGGGCACGGGCCGGGCCGCCCGGATCTGGTTGATAATGGGCACGAAGTTGGAGGTCTCCTCGGTGCCCACGAAGGCCACCGCCTTGCCACCCAGGGCCTCGAGGCGCTTCTTGAACTCCTCCGCCAGGCCCTGGCCGTAGGCGGTTTTGTCGTGGATGATGAAGACGTTCTTCACCTTCAGGTTGTTGAAGGCGTACTCCGCCCCCACAGGCCCCTGGACGTCGTCACGCCCGCAGATGCGGTTCACGTTGGGGAGTTTGCGGTCGGTGACCCGGGGGTTGGTGTTGGCGGGGGAGACCATGACCAGGTTCACCCTGGCGTACACCTCGCTGGAGGGGATGGCCACGCCGGAGTTCAGGTGGCCCACCACCCCCAGGATGTCGGGGTCGTTGATGATGCGGTTGGCGTTGGCCACGCCCACGTCGGGGTTAGCCTGGTCGTCGTAGGGCACCAGGACCAGATCAAAGCCCAGGGCCTTGAACTTGGCCTTGGCCTCCTCGATGGCCAGCTCCGCCCCCAGCTTGATCTGCTCCCCCAAGGCCGCCTGGGGGCCGGAGAGGGGGGACTGGGTGGCGATCTTGATGACGTTGGCCTGGCCCAGGGCCATGCCCAGGGCGGCTACACCTGCTACCAAAAAGCCGATTTTCCTCATAAGCACCTCCTTAAGCGCACGCGTTCACGTTGCGGCCCCATTCTAAGGGGGGGGTACCGGTTCTTGTCAATGCCCCCTCGTAAGTTTATGCCTGACCCATGGGTCAACCCCTCCCCCCGAAGGGGGAGGGACGCCATACCCACCCTCAGTACGTGGCCAGGTACTGGTCCAGCTCCCACTGGTGGACCGTGACCCGGTAGTCGTCCCACTCCATCTGCTTGGCCTGGAGGAAGTGGGTATACACGTGTTCGCCGAGGGCCTCGCGGATCACCGGGTCTTTCCTGAGGGCCTCGAGGGCCTCCCTTAGGGTTCCCGGGAGCTCGCGGATCTTGTGCTTGCGCCGTTCCCGCACGCTCATCTGGTAGATGTTGCGCTGGATGGGGGGCGGGGGGAGGAGCTTTCGCTCGATCCCATCCGCTGCCGCTGCAGCCATGACTGCCAGGGCCAGGTAGGGGTTGGAGGAGGGATCGGGCATCCGGAGCTCGGCCCGGGTGCCCACGCCCCGGCGGGCGGGGATGCGGATCATGGCGGAGCGGTTGGCTGCCGACCAGGCGATGTTGGTGGGGGCTTCGTACCCGGGGGTGAGGCGCTTGTAGGAGTTCACCAAGGGGTTGGTGATGGCCACCATGCCCTCCGCGTGTTCCAGAAGCCCAGCGATGAAGTGCAACGCCGTCTGGGAAAGCTGGTACTCGGCCTCGGGGTCAAAGAAGGCGTTCTCCCCGTTCTTGAAGAGGGAAAGGTGGGTGTGCATGCCGCTGCCGTTGATGCCCCGGATGGGCTTAGGGAGGAAGGTGGCGTGGAGGCCGTGGTTTAGGGCCACCTTCTTCACCACCCACTTGAAGGTGGCGATGTTGTCGGCGGTGGTGAGGGCATCGGCGTACTTGAAGTCGATCTCGTGCTGACCCGGGGCCACCTCGTGGTGGGAGGCCTCGATCTCAAAACCCATGGCCACCAGGACATTCACCATGTCCCGCCGGGCCTCCTCCCCCTTGTCGATGGGGGCCAGGTCGAAGTAGCCCGCCCGGTCGTGGGTTTCCACGGTGGGAAGGCCCTCGAGGGTCCTGAGGAAGAGGAAGAACTCCGGTTCGGGGCCCGCATACATGTTGTCAAAGCCAAGCTTTTGCAACCGTTCCACTTGGCGCTTCAGCACGTACCGGGGGTCCCCCTCGAAGGGACGGCCGTCGGGGTAGGTCACATCGCAGATGAGCCGGGCCACCCGGCCACGGGCGGGGTCTTCCAGGCCATCGGGGAGGATGACGAAGGTGTTGTAGTCAGGCTTGAGGAGCATGTCAGACTCCTCGATGCGGGTGAAGCCCTCGATGGAGGAGCCGTCGAACATGATCTCCCCGTCCAGGGCCTTCTCAAACTGGGACTCAGGGACCTCCACGTTCTTCACCACGCCCAGGATGTCGGTGATCTGGAGCCTGAGGAACCTGACCTTCTCCTCTCGGAGCGCCTTGAGGATTTCCGCCTTGGTGTACGCCATTTTTAACCTCCTTGACCTGCCGAGGTTGCGGATTCGCCCCTTTCCCCCCAGCAGATTGCGCAAAGTGTACAGCAAAGATATGCACACTGTCAAGTTGGTGCCTGTCACCCGTCAAGGAGGGCCTGGCCTCGAGGTCCTTGACCCTGAGCTGACCCGGCCTTGGGTAGACTGAAGCCTGGAGGTCGGGTATGTATAAGCGGCGCGAGATATTGAAGGCAGGAGCGGCTTTAGGTTTGGCGGGCCTGGGCTTGGGGCGGGCCCAGGGGGGGTTTACCCTCACCCTGGTGCACACCAACGACACCCACGCTCACCTGGAGCCCATGGAGCTCACCCTTTCCGGCAAGAAGGTGAGGGTGGGGGGTGTGGCCCAGCGGATTGCCTTTTTTGACCGGCTGAGGGCGGGCCGGAAGAACCTCCTCTTCTTGGATGCTGGGGACGTCTTCCAGGGCACCCTGTACTTCAACCAGTACCGGGGCCTGGCGGACCGGTACTTCATGCACCGGGCCCTTTACCGGGTGATGGCCCTGGGCAACCACGAGTTTGACCTGGGGCCGGGTCCCCTGGCGGAGTTTTTGAAGGGAGCCCGGTTTAAGGTGGTGTCCGCCAACGTGGGGGTGGAGCGGGAGCCCAGGCTCAAGGGGCTCTTTACCCCCTATGCCGTGGTTTTGGTGGGCGGGGAAAAGGTGGGGGTGATCGGCCTCACCACCCCGGACACCCGGGAGATCGCCAACCCCGGGCCCACCGTGGACTTCCTGGACCCCTACGAGACCGCCCAGAAAGCGGTATACGAGCTCCTGCAAAAGGGAGTGAACAAGATCATCGTCCTCTCCCACCTGGGCTACGCCGAGGACCTGAAGCTGGCCCGGAGGCTCGTGGGGGCCCAGGTGATCGTGGGCGGGCACTCCCACACCCTCTTGGGGAGCTTCCCCCACAAGGAGCTTAACCCGGCGGGCCCCTACCCCACGGTGGTGAAGAACCCCGAGGGCAAGGACGTCTTGGTGGTGCAGGCCTGGGAGTGGGGGAAGGTGGTGGGCCTCTTGGAGGTCACCTTTGACGCCAAGGGGGAGCTCCTTGCCTACAAGGGTGAGCCCTTCCTCATGACCCCTGAGGTGGCCCCTGAGGACTTCTTCGCCAAGGAGGCCCTCCTGGCCTACGCCCAGCCGGTCATGGCCCTGATGGGCCAGGTGATCGCCCAGGCCAAGGTGGACCTCATCGGCGAAAGGGCCATCGTGCGCAAGCGGGAGAGCAACCTGGGCAACCTCATCGCCGACGGCATGGTCTGGAAGACCCGGAATGCCGGGGTGCAGATCGCCCTGCAAAACGGCGGCGGCATCCGGGCCACCATCCCCAAGGGGCCCATCACCGTGGGCAAGGTCTACGAGGTCCTGCCCTTCGGCAACACCCTGGTGGTCATGGACCTGAAGGGCAAGGAGATCAAGGCCGCACTGGAAAACGGCGTGTCCCAGTGGGAGCAGGGGGCGGGCCGCTTCCTCCAGGTTTCCGGCCTGCGCTACGCCTTTGACCTTGCCCGCCCCGCAGGGGACCGGGTGGTGCGGGTGGAGGTGAGGACGGAGAAGGGCTATGTGCCCCTGGACCTCGAGGCCACCTACCGGGTGGCGGTGAACAACTTCATCGCCGCCGGGGGGGACGGCTTCACCGTTTTGAAGGAGGCCCAGGGTTACCGGGTGGACACCGGCTTCAGCGATGCGGAAAGCTTCATGGACTACCTCAAGGAGCTCAAGGAGGTGGAGGCGAGCCTCGAGGGGCGGATTGAGGTGCTGAACGAACCCAAAGGGGAAAAGCCTGCCTACTGGGCTTTTGGACTTCCCATAGGAGTGGGCGTTTAAACCGCTGTGGGCCCACTGGGAAAGCAAATGGGGCCCGGGGAACGCTTCCCCCGGGCCCCCTGGTTTCACGGTTAAACGGCTAAAAGCACCTGGACGGGGTCCCCCACCCGCACCAGCCCCCCCTCGAGGACCCGGGCGTAAAGCCCCCGGCCCCCATAGAGGAGCTTGGGAAGCCTCAGGTCAAACTGGGAAAGGCTGGAGCAGACCGTGCATACGTAGGAGAACTCCAAAAGGGCTTCCCCTACCCTTAGGCGGGTACCTGGGGGGAGGTCGTGGGG
This sequence comes from Thermus tenuipuniceus, assembly GCF_002964845.1. GTDB lineage: Bacteria > Deinococcota > Deinococci > Deinococcales > Thermaceae > Thermus > Thermus tenuipuniceus. The sequence goes on along the minus strand of NZ_KZ672961.1, from coordinate 39,211 downwards.
GTCGAGATCCAAAAGGAGGTTCTCCCCTAAGGCTCCAAAGGGAAGCTCGATGCCGGCCCCGTTGGCCTTTTCGTAGGAGGGAAGGCCGGCCACCAGGACCGCCCGGTCGGGGTCCTTACCCGCATGCCGGTCCCCTTTGGCCCCGAAGCCGGCCACCAGCTCCAAGACCTCCACCCGGGGCTTGGGTAACCCCGAGCCCAGCCCCAGGTGGAGGGAGACGACCTTCCCGCTCATGGCAGTTTAAGCCCCTGCCGAAGTTTCAGAACCTCCTCTGGGGTAAAGGGCTTGGCCCGGGCCGCCTTCACCTCGTCTGGTGTGAAGGGCCTGAACCCTTGAGGGGCCCCCCAGGCCGCCAGATGGTTGAGGACCAGGGCCAGCTCCTCGTCGGAAAGCCAGGCGAAGCCCGGCATGATGCCCGTGTACTTCTGGCCTTCGATCTGGACTTCCCCTTGCACGCCATAAAGCACGGCCAGGAGGAGATACTCCCGACCGCCTTCCGCCTTGAGCAGGCTTTCCACGTGCCCTTTGAGGGGGGGAAAGGTGGGCGGGTTGCCTTCGCCTTGGGGTCCGTGGCACCCCTGGCAGTTGGCGTAGACCTGGGCTCCGGTCTTTGGGGCGGCGGCCTGGGCTGGCGGCGGGGCAGGTGGGGGTTCGGTGCCCAGGTAGGTGGCCAGGTAGTCCAGGATTACGGCGCGTTCCTCTGGGGTCACCTGCAGGCCCCGCATGACCATCTCGTTGATGACGGCGTCCCAGCGTTCCCGCGAAAGCCGCTCGCGGGCCACGAAGCCGATGTCGTGGCAAGCCTGGCACTTGGCCAGCACCACTTCTTGGCCGGGACCCTCGGGTAGGGTGAACTGGCTCAAGGCCAGGTATCCCGTCAGGCCAAAAGCAGCGATTGTCAAGGTCGGGAGAAGTTTTCTCATGCTGTCACTTTAAGTCTCAGTCCTTGTAAGGTTTGGGGGTGACCCCACACATAGGCCCACGGATTCCCCCAGGGTCTTTCCCAAGCCTCAGGTCACGACGAACTTTACCCGCATCACCCCGCTGTACTCGTAGCCCCTCTCGTTCCAGGCGATGTTGCCGTCCAGGGGCTGGCTGCGGCCTGCAGCGTCCCAGGCCCGGGCCATGATCTCGTGCTCCCCGGGGCGGAGGTAGAGGGTGTTCCGCCAGCGGATCCAGCCGAAGCTCTTTTCCTGGCGTTCCAGTTGGGCTTGGTGCCAGGTGCGGCCGCCGTTGGTGGACACCTCCACGCTCACGATGGGGACGATGCCGTCGTTAAAGGCGACTCCCTCCACCCGCACGTAGGGGCCTTCTACCGTCTGGCCCTCGAGGGGGGCAAAGATGAAGCTGTTGAGGGTGACCAGCCAGTTGGGGCGGGAGTTTTGGAAGGTATAGGGGTAAGTTTTCCCAGGCTCTTGGGGCAGGAAGGGGATGGCGGCGTTGGGAATGGTGGGTACCCGGTAGCGGGGGATCTGTTCCGCGGTGGTGTTCTCAGCCTCAGTAAATTCGATCTTCTCCACCCACTTTACGTTGTTGACCCCGAAGTACCCGGGGAAGACCAGGCGAATGGGGCCTCCATGAACGGCGGGCAGCGGTTCCCCGTTCATGGAGAGGGCCAGAAGGGCATTTTCCAGGGCATGGATGGGCACGGAGCGCACGAACTCTGGGGCGTTGCCCTGACGGCTGGCGTGAGCGGTGATGTAATAGGCCTTTTCTCCCAGCTTGACCCCTTTGGCGGCCAGGAGGTCCTTAAGGCGCACGCCCCGGAAGGTGACGTTGCCCACACCCCCCCGCTTCCAGGGGTTGCCGGAGGCGCGCGGCTGGTAGAGGGAACGGCCGTTGCCCGAGCATTGCAGGACCATAGTGACCTCGTGCTGGGGCAAGGAGAGGAGTTCTTTGGCCTCAAAGCTGAAGGGTTTGTCTACCAGGCCGCCCACCTCCACCTTCCATCCCTCAAGGTTCCCCCCCTCCACGGTGTTGTAGCCAGGAAGGTCCACGTTGTTGCGGATGTAGAGGATTTCCTTGGGGGTGCGCTCGGGGTTGCTCACCAAGAGGTCATAGGGGGTTTCCAGAACAATGGGACGCTGGGAGAGGACAATCATCTTGGGGTTCTTGCCCTTCACCAGCTGGTCAGCGGTGGGAGCTTGCTGGGCCAGCCCCCGCCCCCCTGCGGCCAACAAGGCAGCTCCCATGCCCATGAGCTTCAACGTGGTGCGCCGGTTTAACTTCTCCATCCTGCTCCTCCTCGTTGGGAAATCTTGGACTTTTGTCCCTTGCGATTTGAGCCCTATACTAAGGGCTACACCTTACCCATGTCAAGTTCGGGTAGGGCCTGATTTATTGCGATATGGATGGGTATATTTGGTGTAGCTTATACGGGGGTATACGGGAGAATTATGATAGGGGCTATGCTCAAGGGCGAAGGTCCAGGTCCCCTCCCCCCTCTCCTGCAGCAGTACGTGGAGCTTAGGGACCGCTACCCGGACTACCTCCTCCTCTTCCAGGTGGGGGACTTTTACGAGTGCTTCGGCGAGGACGCGGAAAAGCTGGCCCGCGCCCTGGGCCTGGCCCTCACCCATAAGTCCAGCAAGGACTTCACCACCCCCATGGCGGGGATCCCCATCCGGGCGTTTGACGCCTACGCGGAAAGGCTTCTCAAGATGGGCTTCCGCCTGGCGGTGGCCGACCAGGTGGAACCGGCGGAGGAAGCCGAGGGCCTGGTGCGACGGGAGGTGACCCAGCTCCTTACCCCCGGCACCCTGGTGCAGGAAACCCTCCTTTCCAAGGAGGCTAACTACCTGGCGGCCATCGCCACAGGGGATGGGTTCGGGGTGGCCTTTCTGGACGTTTCCACAGGGGAGTTCAAGGGGACGCTTTTGAAGAGCAAGAGCGCCCTCTACGACGAGCTGTTCCGTCACCGTCCCGCCGAGGTGCTCCTGGCCCCGGAGCTCAGGGAAAACCAAGAATTTGTGGAAGAATTCCAGAAGCGATTCCCCGTTATGCTTTCGGAGGCTCCCTTTGAACCGGTAGGGGAGGGGCCCCTGGCCCTGCGCCGGGCCCAGGGAGCGCTTCTTTGGTACGCCCGCTGGACCCAAGGGGAGGGGTTCACCCCCAGGCCCTTCCGCCCCTATGACCCGGGGGCCTTCATGCACCTGCCCGAGGCCACCTTGAGGGCCCTCGAGGTCTTCGAGCCCATCCGGGGCCAGGACACCCTCTTCGGGGTTCTGGACGAAACCCGTACGGCTTTTGGCCGCAGGTTGTTGCAAAGCTGGCTGCGCCATCCCTTGCTGGAGGCGGGTCCCCTGGAAGCCAGGCTGGACCGGGTGGAGCGCTTTGTGCGGGAAGGGGCCCTAAGGGAGGGGGTGAGGCGGCTTCTTTTCCGCCTGGCGGACCTGGAAAGGCTGGCCACCCGGCTGGAGATGGGGCGGGCATCCCCGCGGGACCTGGGCTCCTTGCGCCGTAGCCTGGAGATCCTGCCCGAGCTCCGGGCCCTTTTGGGGGAGGAGGTGGCCCTGCCCGACCTGGGTTCCCTTCTGGAGGAGCTGAGGGCGGCCTTGGTGGAGGATCCCTCCCTAAAGCTTTCCGAAGGGGGGCTCATCCGTGAGGGGTACGATCCCCATCTGGATGCCCTGCGCCAGGCCCACCGGGAGGGGGTGGCCTACTTCCTGGAGCTGGAGGAGCGGGAGAAGGCCAGAACCGGCATCCCCACCCTGAAGGTGGGCTATAACGCCGTCTTCGGCTACTACCTGGAGGTTACCCGACCCTACTACGAGAGGGTGCCCTCGGAGTACAAGGCCATCCAGACCCTGAAGGACCGGCAACGCTACACCCTGCCGGAGATCAAGGAGAGGGAAAGGGAGCTCTACCGCCTCGAGGCCCAGATCCGCCGCCGGGAGGAGGAGGTCTTTCTGGAACTTAGGGAGAAGGCCAAAGGGGAGGCGGAGGCCCTCAGGGAGGCGGCCAGGGTCCTGGCGGAGCTGGACGTCTATGCCGCCTTGGCGGAGGTGGCGGTGCGCTACGGCTACGTGAGGCCCCGTTTTGGCGATCGGCTTCAGATCCGCGGGGGGCGCCACCCGGTGGTGGAGCGGCGCACCAGCTTTGTCCCCAACGACCTGGAGGCAGCCCACCACCTGGTGTTGGTCACCGGGCCCAACATGGCGGGGAAGAGCACCTACCTTCGCCAGACGGCCCTTATCGCCCTCCTGGCCCAGATCGGAAGCTTTGTGCCCGCGGAGGAGGCCATCCTTCCCCTCTTTGACCGCATCCTCACCCGCATCGGGGCCTCCGACGACCTGGCGGGGGGCAGGAGCACCTTCATGGTGGAGATGGAGGAGGTGGCCCTGATCCTCAAGGAGGCCACGGAGAGAAGTCTGGTCCTTCTGGACGAGGTGGGCCGCGGGACGAGTTCCTTGGACGGGGTGGCCATCGCCACCGCCGTGGCCGAAGCCCTTCACGAGAGGTGGTGCTACACCCTCTTCGCTACCCACTACTTCGAGCTCACCGCCCTGCCTCTTCCCCGGCTTAAAAACCTCCACGTGGCCGCCAAGGAGGAGGAAGGGGGTTTGGTGTTCTACCACCAGGTCCTGCCCGGTCCCGCCTCCAAGAGCTACGGGGTGGAGGTGGCCAGGATGGCGGGGCTTCCCAAGGAGGTGGTGGAACGGGCCAAGTCCCTCCTCCAGGTCCTCACCGCCCGCAGGGAGGGAGCGGCAGAGGCGGTTTTGGAGAAGCTCATCTCCCTGGATCCCAACACCCTGACCCCCCTCGAGGCCCTCCACCTCCTGCATGAGCTCAAGGCCTTGGCCCTGGGGGCTCCCCTGGATACCATAAAGGGGTGATCCGCGCCCTTCCTGAGGAGCTCCGGGGGCTTTTGGCCCGGGGGGAGGTGGTCTTTTCCCTCAGAGACGCGGTGCGGGAGCTTTTGGAAAACGCCTTGGACGCGGGGGCCAAAAGGGTGCGGGTGGAACTTTTCGGCGGGGGGCGGGAGAGGATCGTGGTGGAGGACGATGGCGAGGGAATCCCCTTTGCGGAGCTTCCCTTGGCGGTGGAACCCTTCGCCACCAGCAAGCTTCTGGACCCCAAGAGGATCACCACCCTGGGCTTCCGCGGCCAGGCCCTTTATGCGTTAAGGCAAGCCGCCCTCCTCAGGATCCGTTCCCGGCCCCGCAGGCAGGTGGGGGGAGGGCTCCTGGTGGCCAGGAAGGAAGGGGTGGAGCTCAAAGAGGTGCCCGCCCCCCCGGGGACCCGGGTGGAGGTGGTGGGGTGGGAAGGGGAAGGCTCGGAGCGGGAGGTGGCGGAGCTTTTAAGGCGCTACCTCCTCCACTACCCCTGGCTTTCCCTGGCCTTTTTCGCAGAGGGGGAGGCCCGGCTCCTCTTCCCGGGTGCGGGGCTTAAGGAAGCAGCCCGGCTGGCCTTTGGCCGGGTTTTGGCGGAAAGGCTTTTGCCCGTGGAGCGGGAGGCCAAGGGCATGCGGCTTCAGGGCTTGCTTTCCGGACCCCAGGCCTCCCGTACCCGGCCTGACCTCCTCTTCCTGGCCATCAACGGCCGTCCCGTGGCCTGGCCGGAGGGTTTGCTGAAAACCGTGCGCCGGGCCTACCGGGAGCTTCTTCCCGAGGGGCATTTTCCCGTGGGTGTCCTGAACCTTACCCTGCCCCTCGAGGCCTTCCGCCTCCGGCTGGATGCCCGGAAGGAGGAGGTGGCGGTCTTGGAGGAGGTGGAGGCCTTTGTGGAGGAAGGTCTGAGGGAGGCCTTCCAAAGGCATAACCTGGCCCGTAGCCTCCCTGAACCCAGGCCCCTCATGCCCTTAAGCCCGCCTAGCCCATCGGGGCTTCCCCCTTTGCGGTACCTGGGGCAGTTCCGGGGTAGCTATCTTCTGGCGGAGGCGGGGGATACCCTCTACCTGGTGGACCAGCATGCCGCCCACGAGCGGGTCCTCTACGAGGAGTTTCAAAGGCGCCTTAAGGAGGAGGGGTTAAGGAAGCTTCCCTATCCGGTTCTGGTGGAGCTTTCCCCTGCGGAGGAGGTCCTTTTGCCGGAAAGGCAGGAGGCCTTGGCCTCCCTCTTTGCCCTCGAGGCCTTTGGCCCAGGCAGGGTCAGGCTCCTGAAGGCTCCCCCCTTCCTCCATCCCTATCCCCTCCTCCTTCCGGAGATCTTCCGCGAGGCCCTTAGGGGAGAGGGGAAAAGCCTCACGGAGCTTCTGGCCCGCCTGGCCTGCCTGCCGGCGGTGAAGGCAGGGCACCCCCTGTCCTGGGCCGAGGGCCAGGCCCTCCTGGATGCCCTCCTCCAGTGCCAAACCCCCTGGGTCTGCCCTCACGGGCGGCCCACCCTGCTGGCCCTTAAGGAGGAGGACCTCATCCGGCGCTTTGGCCGCCGCTCTGGGGCGAGGGCAGGAGAAGAACCCCGTCCTCGTCGGCCAGAAGAAGGTCTCCCGGAAGAACTCTGGCCCAGGGGAGGTTAAGGGGTACGTCCACCTCTCCCGGGCCCTCCTTGGCGCTTTTCCTGGGAGTGGCCGCCAGGGCCAGGATGCCGATGGGCACTTCCCTGAGCTCCTCGGTATCCCGCACGGCCCCGTGGATCACCACCCCAGCCCAGCCCCGCTCCCAGGCCAGTCGGGCCAGGTTGCCCCCCAAAAGGGCGGTCTTCAGGGAGCCTCCCCCGTCCACCACCAGCACCTGGCCTCGGCCTTCCTCCTCCAGCACCCTTCGCACCAGGGCGTTATCCTGGAAGACCTTCAGGGTGCGCACCCACCCTTGGAAGCGGGTCTTGCCCCCGAAGCTCCTAAAGACCATGGGCAGGGTTTCCGCCTCGGGATGGGCGTCCGATAGGTCGGTGGTCCGCCAGTCCATGGGGATATAGTAGCGCCTATGGAAGAGGCGCGGCTCCTCATCACCTGCCCGGACCGGCCCGGGATCGTGGCTGCGGTTTCCGGGTTCCTGTACGCCCATGGGGCCAACATCACCGATCTGCAGCAGTATTCCACCGATCCCGAAGGGGGAACCTTTTTCATGCGCCTGGCCTTCACCACCCCCCACCTGGACCTTTCCCGCCCTGCCTTGGAAAGAGCCTTCCAGGACGTGGTGGCCAGCCGCTTCCAGATGGAGTGGCGCCTGGCCTATGCCTCGGAAAAGAAGCGGGTGGCCATTTTAGTCTCCAAGCCAGCCCATGCCCTTTTGGAACTCCTCTGGCGCTACCGGGTGGGGGAGCTTTCCATGGACCTCCGGATGGTGATCTCCAACCACCCCCACCACCAGGAGGAGGTGGAGCGCTTCGGTATCCCCTACCACCACGTGCCGGTGGAGAAGGGAAGGAAAGAGGAGGCGGAGGAAAGGATCCTGGCCCTTCTGGAGGAGGAAAGGGTGGAGCTGGTGGTTCTGGCCCGTTACATGCAGATCCTATCCCCTGGTTTCGTGGCCCGCTACCCCATGCGCATCATCAACATCCACCATTCCTTCCTGCCGGCCTTTGCCGGGGCCGACCCCTACCGCCAGGCTCACGAGCGGGGGGTAAAGCTGATCGGGGCCACCGCCCACTACGTCACCGAGGAGCTGGACCAGGGGCCCATCATCGAGCAGGATGTGGTGCGGGTATCCCACCGCCACACGGTGGCGGAGATGCGCAGGCTGGGGCAGGAGCTGGAGCGCACCGTTTTGGCCCGGGCGGTGCGCTGGCACCTCGAGGACCGCATCCTCGTCCACGGCAACAAGACCGTGGTCTTCGTCTAATCGGTGCCTAACCGGGAAAGCGTAAGGTGAGTTCGGGAGGTGGCGCATGAACCTGGGCCGTTCCTTCTTAGGTTTTCTGGTGCTTTCCCTGATGGCGGGGGCCGTGCTTTGGTGGGGTTTGAGCAACGGCCAGACCCAGCGTTCCCAACCCGCTCCTGCTCCTGCCGAGGCAGGGCTTTTGGAGTACGAGCGCAACACGGTGGAGATCGTGGAAAAGTACGGGGACGGGGTGGTCTACGTGGGGGTGGTGACCCGTCCCCAAAGTGTCCAGCTTCCCCCCGGATTTGAGTTCTTTGCTCCATTTTTGCAGATGCCCCCGCAAGAGGGCACGGGCTCGGGCTTCGTCATCGATAGGGAGGGGTACATCCTCACCAACTACCACGTGGTAGAGGGGGCGAGCCAGATCACCGTGAAGTTCCACAACGACCCCAAGGAGTATCGGGCCAAGCTGGTGGGGGCGGCCCCGCCTCTGGACCTGGCCCTCCTCAAGGTGGAGGCTCCCAAGGAGAAGCTGGTACCCTTGGTTCTGGGGGACTCGGACCGCATCCGCGTGGGCCAGAAGGCCATCGCCATGGGGAACCCCTTCGGCCTGGAGTTCACCGTGACCCAGGGGATCGTCTCCGCCATCCGGGAAAACCCCGGGGCCATCGGGGACGAGTCGGGTCTGGTGCCCCAGGTGATCCAGACGGATGCCGCCATCAACCCTGGAAACTCCGGCGGTCCTCTTCTCAACTCCCGCGGGGAGGTGATCGGCATCAACACCGCCATCTTCACCCCCACGGGCCAGTTCGGGGCCGCCCAGTTCGCCGGGGTGGGGTTTGCCCTGCCCATCAACCTGGTGAAGCAGTACTTGCCCGAGCTGAAGGCGGGAAAAACCCTGACCACGGAGGAGATCATAAGGAACCGCCCTCGTCTTGGCGTGTCCCTCATCCCTCTCTCCGTCTACCCGGACAGGCTCCGGCAGCAGTACAACCTACCCAGCACTGGCCTCATGGTGCAGGAGGTGGAGCGGAATAGCCCCGCCCAGCGGGCAGGTCTTCGCCCCCCAAGCCGCTTTGCCTACATCCAGCTTCCCACGGGGGAGGCCCTCCAGGTGGGGGTAGACGGGGATGTCCTCCTGAAGGCGGATGGGGTGCCCCTTGGCTCCATCGCCCAGCTCCGCCAGGTGCTCTACGGCAAGAAGCCGGGGGAGGCGGTGAGCCTCGAGGTCTGGCGCCAGGGCCGCACCCTCACCCTGAAGGTAGTCCCCCAGATCCTCCGTTAAGGGGGCCAGAGGAGGCGGAGGCGAAGGCATCCCTTTTCCACGCGGAACCAGGTGCTACCCAGCCTTAAGGCCAGTCCCACCTCGGAGCAGTAGGCCAGGGTTTTCCGCCTCTCCCTGGCCAGCGCCTGGTTCCACGGGTATTCACCTGCGGTGTAATAGGCTTCCGTTTCCGGGTCGGTGAAGGCCCGAAAGCCCTGGAAGGCCCAGGGCAGGTGGAACTCCAAGAGGACGGGCTTCCCCGTCACCGAGTTGACGAACTCCACCCGTCCTTGCTCCCAGGCGCTCAGGAAGAGATACCGCTTTTGCTGTCCGTCCTCCACCACCACCACCCGGACCAGGCCGAGAAGGGCCAGGGTCAGCCAAAAGGCCCAGCTCCTAGGGAGCTGGGCCAGCTTGTTGCGGAAAATGGTGGGCTTCACCGGCCTACTTCAGGGCCCCGGCTTCCCGGAAGTAGCGCAAGGCCCCCTCGTGGTAGGGGATGGTGCCCCCCACGAAGCGAACCGCGTTTTCCAGGGTGGTATCCCGGGCAGCGGCCACCGCCTGGCGCAGGGTGGCCAGGTTCTCAAAGGTGGCCTTGGTGAGGGCGTAGGCGGCCTCCTCCGGCAGGCTTTGCGGACAGACGAAGAGGTTCCAGAAGGTGAGGGTGGGGGTGTCGCTCCGGGCCCCGTAGACCGCCTTGGGGATCACCCCAGGGCCGGCGAGGCCGGGAAAGCGCTTCTGGAAGGTCTGCACCACGGTGCTCTTGGGATCCAGGGGCACCAGGTGGATCCTCTGCCCTTTCCGGGCCAGGGCGGCGGAAAGCTCGGTGATGGCCCCGGTGGGGAGGCCTCCCGACCAGAAGAAGGCATCGATGTTGCCCTCGGCCAGGGCGTTGGCGCTTTCCTGGGCCCCCAGGCGCTCCTGCTTGGCGAAGTCCTTGGGGGAAAGCCCTGCCGCCTGGAGCACCAAGAGCGCTTCCACCTCGGTACCCGAGCCCGGGGCTCCGGTGGACACCCGCTTCCCCTTCAGATCCTGCACCACCCGGATGCCCGTTCCCTCCCGGGTGACGATGTGCAGGAAGTTGGGGTACATGGCGAAGAGGATGCGGGTGTTCTTGGCGGGTTTGTCCTTAAAGCGATCGTGCTGACCGGTGTAGGCCAAATAGGCGGAATCGGGCAACACGGTGCCGCAGTAGTAGGTGCCCCCGCCTGTGCGGTTTTCCAGAAGGAGCAGGTTGTCAATGGAAGCCGCGGTCTGGATGGCCTGGGCCTCGGCTACCCCGGCTTTGCTCCAAATCTCCGCCAGGGTGGTGCCGTAGTAGAAGTAAACCCCCCCCACACCCCCGGTGGCGATCACCACCCTGGGCTTCTGGGCAAGACCCAAACCCGCCAAGGCCAAGAGGATCAACAGGGCTCTCTTCATAGCCTTACCCCCTTTCCTTCGGCCTTACCCTAAGGCTTCCCGCGTGCTCCCGTCAACCCTTTGCGGAAGAAGGGAAGCCCGAGCAGGAAAGCTGCCAGGTTCAGGGGTCCGTAGGGCGCGAAGAGGAAGACCGCCAGGATGCCCAAAGCCCAGGCCTCCCAACGGGCAAGGGGTCTTCGGGTGTAGCCCGCTGCGGAGGCCGAGAGGTAGACGATGCCAATGGCTACGGACAGGAAGCGTTCCAAGATCATGGGCCAAGCCTCAGCGGCGGGGGAGTTTTCCAGAACGGGGACGATGAGGAGAGCGGTGCCCGAATAGGAGAGGAGGAAGAAGAAGCCCACCAGGTACTTGGAAAGGGCCACCCGCGCCGCATAAACCCCGGTAACCAGGGGGTTGGTGCCAAAGACGCTGCTGGCGGCGTAAGCGGAGAGGGCTACGGGGGGCGTCACATCCGCCAGCACCGCGTAGTAGAAGAGGAACATGTGGGTGGCAAGGACGGCGGCGGAGTCGGGAATGCCGTTTTGCTTGGCTAGGGCGATGATGGCTGGGGCGGTGAGGGCCGAGGTGAGCACGTAGGTGGCCGTGGGGGGTACCCCCATGCCCAGGACCAGGCTGAAGAGGGCGGTGATGAGGGTGGCGAGGAGGAGGCTTTCCCCGGAGACCTGCTGGAGAAGCTGGCTGAACTTGGAGGGAAGCCCGCTGATGACCATCATGGCGAAGATGAGGTTGGCGGCGGTCACCGCGGTGCCGATGGGCAAGAGGGTGCGGAAGCCGTCCGCTAGCCCTTGGAAGATGGGGGCGATGCCCTTGGGCCTTAGGGTGGGGTCCAGGTAGGCGATGAGGATGAAGAAGAGGAGAGCCAGGCTGGCCGCGGTGCGCACCTCGTAGCCCAAGTAGAGCATCGCCACGATGAGGAGGATGGGAAGGAAGAGGATGGAGTAGCGGAGGGCGTAGCGCCTTCGGCTCATCCCGAGCTCTGCCCCAACTGGGGGCAGGCCCGCCTTGCGGGAGTAGAACTCGTTGAAGGCCAGCACCGTGGTTAGGTAAAGAAGGGCCGGCCCCAAGGCCATGACGATCACCTTCAGGTAGGGGATCTGCAGGATCTCCACCATGATGAAGGCGATGGAGCCCATGACCGGGGGGGTGATGAGGGCGATGGTACCCGCGGTGGCCACCAGGCCCGCGGCCACCAGACGGTCGTAGTTGGCCCTTTCAAAAAGCGGCTTGGTGAGGGCGGCCACGAACTGGGTGTCCGCGGCCCCGGAGCCGGAGAACATCCCCATGAAGACGCTGGCCAGGCCCGTGACCCGCCCGGGGGTGGCGGGGTGCTTGCCCACCAGGGCCAGGGCCAGGTTGGCCACCACCCGCCCTAAGCCCAGGGCCCCGATCATGCCGGAGAGCAGGGTGAAGTAAACCAGGTACTTGGCGGATACGCCGGTGATGAGGCCGTAGATTCCGGCCTCGGTTTCGTTGAAGGTTTTGCCCAGGAGGAGATCAATCCCCTGGCGGCTTCCCTTGAAGGCCCCGGGGAAGAGGTCGGCGTAGAGGTTGTAGCTGAAGAAGAAGAGGACCAGGACCGGCATCACCGGTCCCAGGAGGCGGTAGACCAAGCCCAGGACCAGCATGATGAGCCCAAAGGACATGGCCATGTCCCAGGGCTGGGGAAGCACCGCCCGGTAGACCAGTTCCTCAAAGTAGCGGAGCTGGTAAAGGGTGGGAAAGAGGGCGAGGAGGATGGCGAGAAGGTCGGCTGGGCGCTTCAGCCCTGGAAGGACCGCGGGTAAAACCGCCACCGCCCAGTAGAGGAGGCCCACCCCTTTGACCTCCCAGGACAGGTTCACCCCGGGGACGCTGGGGAAGAGGAAGTTGTAAAGGGGGATAAGGGTGAAGAAAAAGTAAATCCAGGCTCCGAGGGTGCGCTTCCGGGGGAGGTAGAAGGAAACCAGATAGCCTCCCAGGAGGAGGAAGAGGACGTGGGTGCTTCGCTGGAGCTGGACGATGTCCAGGATGGGGATCTCGGCCTTGGCCAAGGGGGTGAAGGGATGAAGGACCAGATACAGACTGTAAAGAGCTCCCAGGATCAAGATCCAGTCGGTCAGCCGGGCCAGAGGGGTGGATGGAGTCTTGGGATGTTCTAGCTCCATGGCTTCCTCCAAAAAAGCCCGGGGCCTGGAGGGTTCCAGGACACCCGGGCTAAGGCATGGCTTACTTGATGAGGCCCTTCTCCTTCAGGTACCGCTCGGCTCCCGGGTGGAAGGGGATGGGAAGTCTTCCATGCAGCCTGGCGGTAGCCTCGAGGCTGGTGTCCTTGGCGGCGGCCACGGCGGTGCGGAGGGTGTCCAGGTTCTCGAAGACGGCCTTCACGATGGCATAGCCGGCCTCCGCGGGCAGGGTGTCCGGGCAGACTACGATGTTGCCGGTGGCGAGCCCCGGCACATCGGTGCGGGTGTTGTAGATGTTCTTGGGCACCTTGTAGGGATCCACCAGGCCCGGGAACTTTTTCATGACCACCTGGGCGGTGGTGCTCTTGGGGTCGATGGGCACCAGGTAGATGCGGTCCCCCTTGCGGGCCAGGGTCTGGGAAAGCTCCACGATGGAGCTGGTGGGCACGCCTCCCACCCAGAAGAAGGCGTCCAGGGTGCCCTCGGCCAGGGCCTTGGCTCCTTCCGCCACCGGCAGGCGCTCCCGTTTGGCGAAGCTCTCGGGCTTCACACCTGCTCCCTGGAGCACCAGGAGGGCCAGGTTTTCCGTGCTGGAGCCGGGCTGGCCCGTGGAGACCCGCTTGCCCTTAAGGTCCTGCACCACCTTGATGCCGGTCTTTTCCGTGGTCACCAGGTGGATGAAGGAGGGGTACATGTAGAAGAGGACCCGCTGGTTCTTGGCGGGCTTTTCCTTGAAGCGGGGCTCCTCCCCGGTGTAGGCCACGTAGGCGGAGTCGGTGGTGGTGAGGGCGCAGTAGTAGGTGCCTCCCCCGGTGCGGTCCCGCAGGAGCTGGAGGTTGTCGTAGGAGCCGCCGGTCTGGACCGGCTGGGCTTCCACCGCCCCGGCCTTGTTGAGGATGTCGGCCATGGCGGTACCGTAATAGAAGAAGACCCCTCCGGTGCTTCCCGTGCCGATCACCACCTTGGGTTTCTGGGCTAGGGCCAGTCCTAGGGCTACCAAGCCGATAAGGATAAGGGTTCTCTTCATGGTCACCTCCCGTATACTTTTGCGCTCCTAACCTACCCTACCCTTGGGTACCTGTCAAGGTGAGGGTTGTCCCAGCATCCGCACCTGGAAGGCCCTTAGGAGATCGGTCTTGCTGAGGATGCCGAGAAGCTGCTCCCCTTCCATGACCAAGGCCCGGACATACCCCCGCTCGGCCATCCGCTCCAGGGCGGTGAGGGCGTCCTCCTCGGGGGAGAGGATCAGGGGTTCTTTTAGGTAGTGAACCACGGGGGCCAGGGGGTTGGCGCCCTCCAGCCCCTCGAGGCCCACTACCCCTACGACCCGCCCCTCCTCCACCACGGGAAAGCCGGAAACCTTGTGGGCCAGGGCCAGGCCCAAGACTTCCTGGACCGTAAGCTCTGGGGGGATGACCAGGGGGTTTGGGGTCATGAGGTCCTTGACCTTGAGCCCGCTTAGCGCCTGGGCCAGGAGGGTTGCCTCCACCTCGGCCCTCGAGGCCATGTACACGAAAAAGGCGATGAGGACCAAGAGGGGATTGAAGATCACAAGGCCGAATAGCCCCAAGGCCCAGGCCACCGCCTGGCTCAAGGCCAAGGCCTGCCGGGTGGCTTGGGGGTAGGGCTTGCGCATGGCCAAAAGGGCCCGGTAGACCCGGCCTCCATCCAAGGGCAGGGCGGGAAGGAGATTGAATAGCCCCAGCATCAGGTTGACCAGGGCCAAATAGTGGGTGAGAAACCCCAAGGCCCCGGATTCCGCCTGCACCAAACGGAAGAAGAGGGCCAGGGCAAAGCTCACCGCTGGGCCCGCCAAAGCAACCCAGAGTTCCTTTTTGGGTTCCCTGGGGATCCTTTCCATCTGGGCTACCCCGCCCAGGAGCCACAGGGTGATGCGTTTGGTTTCTATACCGAAGCGCCGGGCTACCAGGGCGTGCCCGAGCTCGTGCAAAAGCACGGAAGCGAAAAGGCCAAGGGCCGCGGAAAGTCCCAGGAGGAAGGGCAGGGTGCCCTGGAGCAGGGAGGGGTCCTGGGGAAGGTGAAATAGATCCAGATAAATGGGCAGGTTGCTGCCGATAAGGAAGGCCAGGAGGGGCAGCATCAGGAGAAAGGAGAAATCCAAGTAAAGGGGGATCCCCAAAACGCGGAACAGGGGAAAGCCGCGCTGGAGCATGCCTCAGTATACGCACAGGCTGGCGGTGGGGTTGGTAATGACCGGTCAGTCAGTCGTAGGATAAGGGGGTGCTGGCCTTGGCCCTCCTGAAAGACCCTCTTTATCGTTCTTACTGGCTCGCCCTTTTCACCTCTCAGATGGGTACTTGGATGCAGTCGGCGGCCCAGGGCTGGTTGGTCCTCCTCCTTACGGGTAGTGCGGAGAGGCTTGGGCTGGTGGTGGCCTTGCAGTTCCTGCCTTCCTTGCTCCTCTCCCTCCCCGCCGGGGTGTTGGCGGACCGTTACCCCAAGCGGAACCTTCTTATTTTTACCCAGGGGGGCATGATGGTTCTGGCCCTCTTCATGGCCTTTTTCATCCTTACCGGGCAGGTGCGCTACGGCCACGTGCTCCTCTTCGCCTTCCTCTATGGGGCCCTCAACGCCATGGACCTCCCGGTGCGCCAGAGCTTCACCGTGGAACTGGCGGGCAGGGACCGGTATCCGGGGGCCATCGCCCTTAACTCCTTTGGCTTCAACACCAGCAGGTTGTTGGGGCCGGCCCTAGCCGGGGTGTTGATCGCCCTTTTGGGCGTGGGAGTGGCCTATCTGGCCAATGCCCTCTCCTTTTTGCCCCTTCTCTTCGTCCTGCGCCGGGTACCTTTGGGGCCTAGGGGGGAGGAAGGGGATGGCCGCTGGTGGCGGGAGGCCCAGGAGGGGGTGCGGTTTGTCCTCGAGCATCCGGTGGTGCGCCGGGTGGTGGGGCTGGTGCTCTTCGCAAGCCTCTTGGGCATGAACTTCCAGACCCTGGTGCCCGCCTATTCCCGGCTGGTGCTGGGCCTTTCCGCCGCTGGCTATGGTGGCCTCCTTTCCAGCGTGGGGTTTGGGGCCCTGGGGGCCGCCTTGGTCATGGCCTTCACGGGCAGACCCAAGCCGGGCAGGCTTCTTCTTGGGGTCTTTTCCCTTTCCCTGGCCCACCTGGGCCTTTTCCTGCCCTACGCCTTCCTGGCCCCCTTCTTTTTGGCCCTGGGAGGATTCGGGATGATCTCCGTGCTCATCAACGCCAATACCTTGGTGCAACTTTCCGTGCCCGACCGGATCCGGGGCCGGGTGATGGCGGTGTACAGCCTGGTGATGATGGGAACCGGGCCTTTGGGGGCTTACCTCACCGGGCTCTTGTTTGAGCTTTTGGGTGGCCGCTTCGCGGCCTTGGCCCTAGGGAGTGCGGTGTTGCTCGTGGGCTTTTACCAGCTTCGCCCCTGGCCTAAGGGCGCCAGTCCTCGGGCCTAGGACCTAGGCCCAACCGCCAGGCCACGCCCCTCGCCACCCGCTCTCCCGCACGGCCATCCCCGTAGGGGTTCTTGGCCTGGCGCATGCGGGCCAGTTCCTCCGGGTTTCCCAAAAGCCCCGCCACCACCCGGTATACCCTTTCGGGGTCGGTGCCCGCCAGCTTGAGGATGCCCGCCTCGAGGCCTTCCGGCCTTTCCGTTACGTTCCTGAGCACCACCACGGGAACCCCCAGGGCCGCTCCTTCCTCCTGGAGCCCCCCGGAATCGGTAACGAGGAGGAGGCTTTCCCGCATCAAGGCGGCCATGGGCCCGTAGTCCAAGGGGTCCAGGAGGAGAAAGTTCTTCACCCCTTTGAGCACGGGGAAGACCGCCTCCCGCACCACGGGGTTCAGGTGCACGGGGTAGACGAAGGTGAGGTGGGGGAAGGCCTCGGCCACCCGCTTGAGGGCCCGGGCCAGCTCCCCCAGGATGGGCCAATTTTCCCGCCGGTGCATGGTAACGGTCACGTAAGGGCCAGGGGGAAGTCCCTCAGGGAGCCGGCCCAGCCGGGCGGCCAGGAGCACGGCATCCACCCCCGTCTGGCCGGTGACCAGGATGGTTTCCTCCTTCTTGCCCTCTCTTAGCAGGTTCTCCTTGGCCAGGGGGGTGGGGGCGAAGTCCAGGTCGGTGAGCGCATCGGTGAGGCGGCGGTTGGCCTCCTCGGGGAAGGGTTCTTTGAGGTTACCGCTTCTTAGGCCTGCCTCCACGTGCCCCACGGGAAGCCCCACCAGAAAGGCGGCCCAGGCCACGGCGAAGGTGGTGAGGGTGTCCCCGTGGACCAGCACGTAGTCCGCCCGCATCTCCTCGAGGGCCCTGGCCGCCTGGGGCAGGATGCGGGCCGCCAGGTCCGGCAGGGCCTGGCGCTCTTGCATCACGTCCAGGTTGCGGTCCTCTTGGATGCCAAAAAGCCCTAAGGCCTGCCTGAGTTGCTCCCGGTGCTGGCCGGTGAGGAGGACCAGGGGTTTGATATGGGGGTGCTCCTTCAGGGCCAGGTAGACCGGGGCCATCTTGGTGGCCTCGGGCCGGGTGCCGAAGGCTAGGACCACCCGCTTCATGCTATTCTGCCTCCCTCCAAAGGGCCCTGAGGCGGCGGTAGGTCACCCACCCCAGGCCGGAAACCGTGGCGAAAAGGCCTGCCAGGATGGCCTCCTTGGGCATGCCCAGGTAGGCCATGGCCAGAAGGTTGAAGAGGAGGGCGAGCCCCCACAGGAGGAAGGCCACCCGCCTTTGGGAAAGTCCCCGGGCGAGGAGGCGGTGGTGGATGTGGTCCTTGCCGGGGGTGGAAAGGGGGTTTTGCCCCCGCAATAGCCTACGCACCACCACCTGGGTGGTGTCCAGGATGGGAAGGAGGAGAAAGAGGGCCGGGGGCAGGAGGCCCAAAAAGGTGGTGAGCTTTAGGTTGCCAAGAAGGGAGGTGGCCGCCAGGGTGAAGCCCAGGAAGTAAGCCCCCGCATCCCCCAGGATGATGCGGCTTGGGTGGAGGTTGTGCCGCAGGAAGCCCAGGGCTGCCCCGGCCAGGGCCGCCAGGACCAGGGTGCCTGCCGCCCAGTAGGGAAACTGGGCGCTCACGAAGAGGAGGCTCATGGCGCTGATGTACGCCACCCCGCCCGCCAGCCCATCCAGGCCGTCCATGAGGTTCAGGGCGTTGGTGATTCCCACCACCCAGAGCCAGGTGAGGAAAAACCCTAAGACGGGATCCAGGGGGGTGCCGAAGGCGGCCTCGAACCGCACCCCCACCGCCATGAGGAGGAGGGCGGCCAGGGTTTGCACGAAGAGGCGGAAGAGGGGTGGGAGGCCGAACTGGTCGTCGATGAAGCCCACCAGCACCAGCCAAGCTCCTCCCAAGAGGATGGCGAGGATTTGGATAAGCACCTGTTCCACCAGGATGGGCCTTAGGAAGGCGGCCACCACCAGGGCCAGCACCACCCCGGCGTACACCGCCAAGCCTCCGGCGTTGGGCAGGGGTTCCCGGTTGAGGCGCCTTTCGTTGGGCATGTCCGCCCAGCCCACCTTGAGGGCGAAGCGGCGCACATGGGGCAGGAAGCGCCAGGTGAAGAAAAGGGCCACCAGGAAGGCGAAGACCACGGTGAGCCAGCCTGTGCCCGTGGGCTCGGCGATGCCTATCTTCTTCAGAAGCTCGGTCATTTGGTCCCGTAGATCCGGTCCCCGGCGTCCCCCAGGCCGGGAACGATGTAACCGTGGTCGTTCAGGCGCTCGTCGATGGCCGCCACCACCACCTCGGTGTCAGGGTGGTCTTGGGCGATGCGCTCCAGGCCCTCGGGGGCGGCGATGAGGCACATGAGCTTGATTCCCGTGGCCCCTTTCTCCTTGAGGAGGGTGAGGGCGCGGCTGGCGCTACCCCCTGTGGCCAGCATGGGGTCCAGGAGGAAGACCCGGCGCTCGTGGATATCTGGGGGTAGCTTGGCGTAGTACTGAACGGGCTTTAAGGACTCGGGGTCCCGGTAGAGGCCGATGTGCCCCACGCGGGCATGGGGCACCAGCTTGAGGATGCCCTCCACCATGACCAATCCAGCCCGCAAGATCGCCACCAGGGCCAACTTCTTGCCGGAAAGCACCTTGACCCGGGCGGGGGCCACGGGGGTTTCCACGGTGGTTTCCGTAAGCTCCAGGTCCCTCATGGCCTCGTAGGCCATGAGGAGGGATACCTCCTCCGCTAGCTCGCGAAAGTCCTTGGCACCCGTGCGCTTATCCCGGAGGTGAGCCAGCTTGTGCTGGACTAAGGGATGGTCCACCAGGGTGATCCTCATCCCCCAAAGCCTAACACGCCGGGTTTCTTAGGGGAAAGCAGTCTTGAAAGAAGCTCAGGGCCCGGGGGAGCTTGTCCGCCAAGGCCTCGAGGAATCCCTCGGGCTTTTTCGTGCGGAACCAGTGGAGGTCGTGGAGGTAGGTGAGGGGCACGTAAAAGGCCAGGCGCTCCCGCACCTCTTCGGGGTAGAACCGCACCAGGCGGAAAAGGGCCTCCCGGGCCCTTTCTTCCCCCAGAAGGTCCAGGCTTCCCGTCTTGAGGAGGGCCAGGTCCCGGGCGGGATCGTCGCCTCCGGAGCGGACCCAGTCCACCAGGATCACCTCGGGGTCGTCGTGGGAGGGGTTTTCCTGGGTCTTAAGCAGGAGGTTCCCCGCCCAGGCGTCCCGATGGCAGAAGCGCTTCTCCACCCCCGCCACCCAGGTGACCTCCCGCATAAGGGCCTTGATGAGGCTTAAGGCCTCGGGCACGGAGCCCAGGCTTTCAGCGAAGCGCTCTAGCCTCCCCAAAAGCTCTTCCTCCCCCACATACCCCGGCTCGGGGAGGCGGTGGAGGGAGAGGAAGAGGTGGGAGAGGGCGGCGAGGGCCTTGGGGGTGAAGGCTTCGGGGCTGAAGGGTTTTCCGGGAAAACGGCGGATGACCAGGACCCCTTGTCCCTCCACCTGGGCCACCCCCAGGACGAAGCTTCCCAAGCCGGCGCGGGCCATCCTCTCGGCCTCGAGGCCCGCCAGGTGGGCCTCGCCAGGCCGGTATACCTTGTAGACCCTTTCCCCATCCGTGTACACCCGGGCTTCGAAGCCGCCCAGGGGGGTAAGGCGAGAGAGGGTATCGGGGGAGAGGAGGCCCTTCAGGGCCGAGAGCACCACGGGGCTTATTCTAAGGGCCTCGAGGGGGGATGAAATGCCCCGTGAGGATGGCTCTGAACAGGCCTTCCTCAACCCCATCCCCGGCAGCGCGTAACCTAAGGGCGTGGAGCTTTTGCGCCCGGAGGCCACGGTCCTCTCCCTGGGGGACAGGGTCCTCTCCTTTGACCGGGAGGGCCGGCCTTACCACTACTTCCGCCAGGGGCTCACCTACAAGCGGGCCCTGGACGGAAGCCTGCACCTGCGCTACCGGGAGGGGGAGAGGAGGAGGCGACGCCTGGAGGAGGCAGAGGCCCTGGAGGTCTACCGCGAGATCCTGGGTATAGCGGAGGCCCATCTCAGGGATCCTGGACGCCGGGAAGAGGTGCTTCGCTGGACCCCGGAGGCCCTTTCCGACCCCACCCCTTATCGCTGGGCCTACGCCTGGCCCGTGAGCATTCTCCCTCCGGATGCCTACCTTTCCGTGGTCCTCCAGGCCACCACGGGCTGCACCTGGAACCGGTGCGCCTTCTGCTCCTTCTACCAGGACCGCCCCTTTCAGAAGCGCAGTCCCGACGCCTTCTGGGAGCATGTGGGACGGGTTTTGGAGCTTTTGGGAAGGGGAAGGCTCTTAAGGAAGGGGGTTTTCCTGGGAGATGGCAATGCCTTGGCCCTGGGCGAGCCCCTTCTTCCCCTTCTGGAGGAGGTCCGGCGGGCCTTTCCCGGGGAGCCCATCCTGGGCTTTTTGGACCTCTTTACCGGGTTGAAGAAGGAGGCTGCTTGGTGGGAAAGGCTTAGGGCCTTGGGGCTTAGACGGGTTTACATTGGCCTCGAGACCGGGCATGCTCCGTTGCTTGCCCTCCTTAACAAGCCCGGGCATCCCCGGGAGGCCTTACCCCTGGTGAAGGCTTTGAAGGGAGCGGGGCTTTCCTTGGGGGTAATCCTCATGGTGGGGGCTGGGGGCCTAGCCTACGCTGAGGCCCACCGCCGGGAGAGCCTGGCCCTTTTGGCCGAGCTCCCCTTGGGGAAAGAGGATGTGGTTTACCTATCCCCTTTCCAGGAGGAGCTGGGTACCCCCTACGCTCTCCTGGGCCTAAAGCCTCTTCCCGATTTGGAGGCGGAGCTTGCCGCTTGGGCCAGGGAGCTCCGCCGCTTGGGCCTGCGGGTAGCCCGGTACGACATCCGGGAATTCCTCTATTAGGGCCAGCGCGCCCTAAGTGCTCACGCAGGAAGGTTGCTTCATCGGCAAGGGTGGATACAGCGTGCCCATGGCCTNCGTGGCGCAAGCCACGAGGGGGTACTTAGCCTCTTGGTATACTCGGGCCATGAGCGCCTCGCACGAACGGGAACTCTATGAGGCCTGGGTGGAGCTCCTTTCCTGGATGCGGGAATACGCTGGAGATAAGGGGGTCCGGTTCGAGAAGGAGGCGGACTTCCCCGATTTCATCTACCGCATGGAGCGCCCCTACGACTTTCCCACCACCATCATGACCGCTTCCCTTTCCGATGCCTTGGGGGAACCTTTTCTCTTGGCAGATGTCTCTCCCCGGCACGCCAAGTTGAAGCGCATCGGCATCCGCCTTCCCCGGGCCCACATCCACCTGCACGCCCACTTCGAGCCAGGGAAAGGCTTGGTGACGGGAAAAATCCCCCTTACCAAGGAGCGCTTCTTCGCCCTGGCCGACCGGGCGCGGGCGGCCTTGGCCTTCGCCTAAACCTTGGCGATGGTTCCCTGGCCCAGGGCCACCAGCCTGGGCTCGGGTTCCTCGCTGTAGATCTCGCCCTGGACCACCGCCAGGCGTTTACCCGCCTGCACCACCTTACCGCGGGCCAAAAGCCTTTCCCCCTTGGCGGGGCGGAGAAAGTTCAGCTTGAACTCCACGGTGAGCACCTCGGGTCCTAAGACCAGGCCTCCGGCGAAGGTGAGGGTGTTGTCCATCAGCGCGGCGATGACCCCTCCGTGGACCACCCCCAGGTGCTGGTAGAACTCCGGACGGACTTTTAGGGCCAGTTCCACTCCCTCCTCCCCTGCGGAAAGGAGCTCCATCCCCAGGTCCTGGCTGAAGGGCTGGGCCTTCAGCACCTCTTTGCCCAGCTGGTTCGGGTCCACGATCCCCTCCTTTGACTGGGTCAAATTTTATCACATCCGGCGGCTGGAGGAGGCCTCGAGGGCCTCCCATAACTTCAGGACCACCGGATGGAGGAGGGGGAAAGCCCGGCGGGTGGGCTTGAGGCGGAGGCCTTCCACTTCCAAAAAGCCTGCTTCCGCCAGGGATATAGCAGCAGGCTCTAGCCTAAGCCAAAGGCTTAAGCCCGTTCTCCTCTCCACGGCCTCCACATCCACGCCCTCCTTCAGGCGCAGGCCCAGCATCAGGCTTTCCTTGGCGTGTTCTAGGGGGGAGATGGCTTCCTCCTGGGGGGGTTCCCCCAGGAGCCAGCGGGGAAGGGGAGGGTTGGTGCGGCGGAAGGCGTAAACCGGCCCCGTGCCCGGGTACTGGCCTGCGGCGCTGGGACCCAGGGCCAGCCAAAAGCCATTCCGCCAGTAGGCCAGGTTGTGGCGGGCCTCCTCGCCGGGCCTTGCGAAGTTGGATATCTCGTAGCGCACAAAGCCGGCACCCTCCAGGATCTCCTCCGCCTTCCCCATGGCCCAGGCTTCCCCTTCCGGATCTTCCTTCAGGCCCGAGAGGGTGAAGGGGGTACCCTTTTCCACCTGCAGGGTGTAGGCGGATACGTGCCCCACCCCTAGGGAGGCGGCCTCCTTTAGATCCTTCTCCACCTCCTGCATAGGCAGGCCCAGGATGAGATCCAGGGAAACCCGAAAACCCCCCTCCAAGGCCATCTCCACGGCTTTCAAGGCTCCCTTGCGCCCATGGGCCCGGCCCAGGAACCGCAGCACTGCCTCCTGGAAGCTCTGGACCCCTAAGGAGAGGCGGTTTACCCCGAGGTCCTTGAGAAGGGCCATCCGTTGCCGGTTCAAGGTGCCGGGGTTGGCCTCGAGGGTCACCTCCGCATCCGCTTCCAGCTTCCAGGGAAGGGCCTGGAAGAGGGCGATGAGTTCCCGGTCCCGGAGAAAGCTCGGGGTACCCCCGCCCAGGTAGAGGGTCTTTAGGGGCTCAGGGTGGATCTCGTAAAGCCTTTGGGCTTCCTCCTTAAGGCGTTTCAGGTAGGCTTCCACCCACCCTGGGCCCCGGCGCACCACGTGGAAGTCGCAGTAGGGGCAGAGGGTGGGGCAGAAGGGGACGTGGAGGTAGAGGCTAGCCATGGCCTTCGGACAAGAGGGATTCCACCCAGGCCACCACCCGCCTTGCCAGCTCTAAGGCTTCCTCTCCTTCCTCCTGGGTGAGCTTGGGAAGCCCCGCAGGGTAGCGGCCCCTGAGGGTGTACTCCATGAGGAGGGTGGCCTCTTTGCTTACGAGAAGGGCCTTTATGGCCTTTTCTGCGGCTTGTTCTGCTAAGAAGGCGGAGGGTTCGAAAAGGGCTTCTTGGGGTGTTTGGGCAGCGTAGGCTAGGTCGCTTTTGGTAAGGCGTAACCAGGACCAGGGGTCCGTGGGTTCAAGCGGCATAAAGGGTCTTCCCTTCCCTTAGGGCCTTTGGGTAGATGGTCATCCAGGCGTCCTTGTACTTTTCCAGATCCTCGGGATGGGCTACCACCAGGTCCACGGGGAAACCCTTGCGTACCTTAGCTAAGGAAAGGTAAAGGGACCGCGCCGCTATCCGTTTGTCCACTTCCTTAGGCACCACGATGAGGAGGTCGTAGTCGCTTTCCGGGTGGGCCTCTCCCCGGGCCCGGATGCCGAAGAGGATGATCTTCTGGGCCGGGACGGTTTTGAGGATGACCTCGAGGACCGGGACCAGCTCCGGGTACTCCACCTTTTCAGTCTACAAAGAGGAGGCGGAAGTCGTTGAGGTTGGTGCCGGTAGGCCCGGTTTTTAGGAGGGTTCCCGCCTGTTCAAAGAAGCCGTAGCTGTCGTTGGCTTCCAGGGAGGGCCTTGGATCCAAGCCCAACTCCCAGACCTCTGGGGTGAGCAAAGCCCCCGCTACCCCCGAGGGCCCATCCAGCCCGTCGGAGTCGGCGGCCAGGGCGTAAAGGGGGACTTGGAGGTGGGCGTAGAGGGCGAGGAGGAACTCCAGGTTCCGGCCCCCCCTACCCTTTCCCCTCACCTGTACCTGGGCTTCACCCCCGGAGAGGAGGAAAAGGGGCTTTTTGAAGGGAAAGCCATGGGCGCGGAGGGTTTCCACCAGCTCCGCATGGAAGCGGGCCAGGGCCCGGGCCTCGCCGCCGAAGCGGTCCGAGAGGATCACCGCCCGGTAGCCTTGCCGCCTTAAGAACCCTTGGGCGGCCTTTAGGAGGTCCAGGTTGCGCCCGACGATCCGGTAGGAAAGCCGTTTTAGGGCGGGGTCTTGGGGCTTCAGGGTTTCGGGGATCCGGCCTCTTCGTCCCTCTTCCAACACCTGCCCGGCTTCGGGAAAGGCCAGGCCATACCGGTCCAGGACGGCCAGGGCCTCGAGGTAGGTGCTGGGATCGGGATGGAAGGGTCCCGAGGCGATAACCCCAGGGTCATCCCCCGGCACGTCGGAGAGGAGAAGCACGTGAAGCCGGGCTTGGGTGGCCTTTAGAAGCCTTCCCCCCTTCACCTGGGAAAGATGCTTGCGCACGGCGTTGATTTCCCTAATGCTGGCCCCGCTTTTCAGGAGGGCCTCCGTGAGGGCCCGCTTCGCCTCCAGGGAGATCCCCAGGGGCAGGCACCAAAGGGCGCTTCCCCCGCCCGAAACCAGGGCTAAAACCCGCGCCTTGGGGGAAAGCCCCTTGAGGAGTTCCAGGACCTCCTGGGCCGCCCTTAGGCTTTCCCCATCGGGCAAGGGATGGCCGGCGAAAACCGCTCGTAGTCCCAGGGCATCCTGCCCCTTGGGCAGGGTGAGGTGGTAGGGTACCTCCCCGTAGCGATCCAAGGCCGCCTTTAGCATCCAAGAGGCTCCCTTGCCCACCGCCAGAATCAGGTCCGGCTTCCAGGGGGGAAGGGCCTTTAGCGTGAGGCGGTAGGGGTGAGCAGCCCGCAAGGCCTCGAGGAAGGTGGCTTTCAGAAGCTCCTTCATCCGTTCCCCAGGTCGGTTTTGCGGAAGCCCTCCGCTTTGTAGAGCAGAGGTTCCCCCTCGGCCCGAGCCACGGCGTAACTCAGGCAGTCCCCCAGGTTGAGCCCGGCGGGGTGGCGGCCCTTGCCGTAGCGGGCGTAGGCCCTCACCGCTTCCCGGTAGTGCTCCTTGGTGAAGGGCAGGACCTCGAGGCCTAGCTCCTCCACCAGCCTCTCCACACCTCCTCCTCCAGAAAGCGAAGCACCCGATCAGGGCGCCGCTTACGGGTCAGCTCGGCCAGGCGGAACTCCGAGGCCTTGCGCACCGCCTCGGTCTTGGTTTCGCCCGTCAGGCGGGCCACCTCGCTGGCCAAACGTTCTACTTCCCGGTTGCGGATGGTGAGGGGCATGGTTTCATGCATAGATGCACACTTTTCATTACGTCAATCCACGGAGTCCTTTCCTTCGTAGAGCAACTCCAGGAGCTCCGCGGTGTGCAGCACGGGGATGCCCTGGTCCAAGTAGGCCCGGATCTGGGTAAGGCAGCCGATGTTGCCCGTGACCACCAGGTCCGGCTCGGTGGCCTTCAGGTTCTCCGCTTTTCTCCGGCCCAGGACCTCGGCGATCTCTGGCTGGAAGAGGTTGTAGGTGCCCGCGCTGCCGCAGCAGATCTCCCACTCCCTTGGCTCCAGCACCTCAACCCCGGCCGCCTTGAGGAGGCGCCTGGGGGGCTCGCGCACCCCCTGGGCGTGGGCCAGGTGGCAGGCGTCGTGGTAGGCCACCCGAAGGGGCTTCTTGGGGGGCGGTGGCGGGATGAATCCCAGCTCGTCTAGGATGACGGTGAAGTCCTTGACCTTGGCGGCCAGGGCCTTAGCCTCCTCCTCCTCAGGTTCACCCAGGAAGAGAAGGGGGTATTCCTTCATCCCCGAGCCGCACCCGGCGGCGTTGGTGACCACGAAGTCCACATCCCGGAAGACCAGCATGTTTTGCCGGGCAAGGCGTTTCGCCCCTTTCTTGTCCCCCGCGTGCAGGTTTAAGGCTCCGCAGCAGACCTGTTCCTGGGCTACCCATACCTCCACCCCGTTTTCCCGGAGGACCCGGATGGTGGCCCGGTTGATGGAAGGCCTCAGGACCTGCTGGGCGCATCCTAGGAGGATGCCTACCCGGGCCCGTCTCTCCCCCTTGGCGGGATAGACTTCTTGATGGAACTCCTTTTCGGGCAAGCGGTCGGGGAGAAGGGCCAGGGGAGCCTTCAGGGGTTTGGGCAGGGGCAGGGGTTTCAAGAGGGGCTTGAAGCGCACCCCGAGCTCCAAAAGGGGCCGGAAGCGCTCCGGGTAGGGCAGGGTGCGGAGGAGCCCCAGGCGGTAGGCCCGCTCCAGGGGGTAGCGGTGGCGCTCCTTCTCGGTGTGGAGGCGGAAGGTGGCGATGAGTTCTCCGTAGGGGACGCCGCTAGGGCAGGCGGTGACGCAGGCCTGGCAGGCTAGGCAGCGGTCCAGGTAGGGGAGGGCCTCCTCCAAGTCAAGGTTTCCCTCCAACACCTCCTTCATGAGGAAGATGCGCCCCCGGGGGGAGTCCATCTCCTCCTGCAGGACCAAATAGGTGGGGCAGGTGGGGAGGCAGAAGCCGCAGTGGACGCAAGCCTCTATGGCGTGGGCCATCACCTCCCCTTCCTTGCCCAGGGTTTCCACGGGTATGCGGTGCTGCATGCTCTCACCCTAAGGGAAAACGACCCTTTGGGTCCAGGGCCCTTTTGATGGGGGCGAAGAAGGCTTCCGGTGGAGGAGGGTAAAGGGGTTGATCCGCCTTGCCTCTCAACACCAGGTGGGGGATGGCCCTTTCCCTAAGGGCCTGGAGTCCTTCGGGGTCTAGGCCCGCATAGAGAAGCTCTCCCCCAGCCAGGTAGCGCCTGGGTCCTAAGGGAAGGCCTTCCAGTAGGGGGATGAGGTCCGGACGGGAAGGCACCTTTACCCAGATGGGGCTTTCCTTCAGGAAGGCCAGGTTCTTTACCCCTTCCCAATGGGCCTCGTCCTCCCGGAGCACCTCCCCTTCCCTTTGCAGGAGGTCTTGGAGCCGCTGGATCCGTTTTTCCAGGCTCTCGGGGAATCCCCCCAGCCGTATTTCCAAGGTGGCTGGAGGCACCAGGTCTAAGGCGAGGAGATCCAAGGGCAGGGTCCTGAGGCCCTCGAGGGCCGCCAGGGCTTCTTCCGCCTTGGCAAAGCCCACCTTCAGGCTTCGGGTGGCCCGGGGATAGGGAAAGACCTTAAAGGAAAGCTCCACCATGACCCCGAAGGCTCCCAGGGAACCCACCATAAGGCGGTGGAAAGGGAAGCCAGCGGCGTTTTTCACCACCTTGCCTCCGCCCCGCACCACCCTTCCTTCCCCGTCCACGAAGCGCACCCCCAGGATGAAGTCCCTCAGGCCCCCAAACCGCTCCCGCATGGGTCCGGAAAGCCCTGCCGCCACCGTGCCGCCTAAGGTGGCCCCCTGCTCTACCAGGGGTGGGTGGAAGGGCAGGTACTGGCCGTGGGCCCGTAGGGTTTCCTCTATCTCCTTAAGGGGTGTGCCGGCATAGGCGGTGAAGACGAACTCCTCAGGGGCATACTCCAGGATGCCCCTGAGGCCCGAAAGATCCAGGAGGGTCTCCCCGTCCTTGGGGGTGGAGAGGGCCGGCTTGCTCCCGCCCCCCTTGGGGCGCAGGCGGGGATAGGTGCGCACGGCTTCCCGTACTTCTTCCAGAGAGTTGGCGCGAACCTCAGGCATGCACCTCTCCTAGATGCGGGCCTTGCCCGTGGCCGGGTAGCACCTTGCCCCGGTTGGCGAGGCCTTTAGAGTCCAGGGCCTCCTTTACCCGCTCCATGGCCAGGAGGTCTTCCGGGGCAAACATCTTGGGCATGTACTCCTTCTTCTCCACCCCGATGCCGTGTTCCCCGGTCAAGGACCCCCCCAGGCGCACGCAAAGCTTGAGGATTTCCCCCGCCAGCTCCTCGGCCCGCTCCAGCTCCCCGGGTTTTTTGCCGTCGTAGAGGACCAAGGGGTGAAGGTTTCCGTCCCCGGCGTGGAAGACGTTGGCCACCCTGAGGCCGTATTCCTGGGAAAGCCTTCCGATCTCCTTCAGGGCCTCCCCCAGGCGGCTTCGGGGCACTACCCCATCCTGAACGATGTAATCGGGGGAAAGCCTTCCCACGGCGCTGAAGGCAGCCTTGCGCCCCTTCCAGATGGCCTGGCGCTGGGCCTCGCTTTGGGCGATGCGCACCTCCAAGGCCCTGCTTTCTTTAATCACCTGGGCCAGGAGTTTGGCTTCCTCCTCCACCTCCTCCTTGGGGCCTTCCAGCTCCACGATGAGGAGGGCCTCCACCCGGGGGTAGCCGGCCTTCACCGCTGCCTCGGCGGCCTCTATGGCCAAGCGGTCCATGATCTCCATGGCCCCGGGGAGGAGCCCGCTTCGGATCACCTGGCTCACGGCGTTGCCGGCGGCCTCGAGGCTCTCGTAGGCGGCCAGAAGGGTGTGGTAGGCCTCGGGTTTGGGGAGGAGCCTTAAGGTGATCTCCAGGGCTACCCCCAAAAGCCCCTCGGTGCCCACAAAAAAGCCGTGGAGGTCGGGGCCTACACTCTCCAGGCCTTCCCCGCCCAGGCGCACCACCTCCCCTTGAGGGGTGACCACCTCGAGGGCCAGCACGTGGCCTGCCGTCATCCCGTACTTCAGGCAGTGGGCCCCGCCGGAGTTGAAGGCCACGTTCCCGCCAATGGTGGAGATGGGCTGGCTGGAGGGATCGGGGGCGTAATAGAGGCCAAAAGGGGCTGCCTGCCGGGAAACCTCCAGGTTCACCACCCCAGGCTCCACCACCGCGATCCGGGCCTTGGGGTCCAGGCGCAGGATGCGGTTCATGCGGTTGAGGGCGATGACCAAGCCCCCCTCCACGGGCAAGGAGCCCCCCGAGAGGCTGGTGCCGCTTCCCCGGGCCACAAAGGGCACCCCGTGGCGGTAGCACAGGCGCACCGCTTCCACCACCTCCTCCTTCCGCTCGGGAAGCACCACAGCTAGGGGACGCTTGCGGTAGGCGGTGAGGGCGTCGGACTCGTAAGGGGCTAGCTCCGCCTCCTTGGTGAGGAGCCTTCCCGGGGGGAAGAGGGCCCTAAGCTCTTCCAGGAACCCCATTGCCACCTCCTATCCCACTTTACCGGAAGGGGTGGGTGGCCTGCCCCACCCCTTCCTAAGTACCCCGTCGTGGCTTGCGCCACAACGGGGACCCCAAAAAGGCCACGGGCAAGCCGCTTCTGCTTTTGCCAATGGAGCACCCTTCGTGCACGAGCACTTAGCCCGGATTTTTTGGTTTCAGTCCAGGTAATCGTAGGCCACCAGGGTCAGGAACTCGATGAACTCCTCCGAGAGGACCAGCTTGTCCAGGATCTCCTCGGCCTCCTTATAGCGGCCAACCTCCCGTCCTCCCAGCTTGGCGAGCTCCTCTTCCTTGATCTTTTGGTAAAGCTCGGCACTGACCGTGCGGCCGTCCTCCAAGGTGGCCTGCCGGTGCACCCATTGCCAAAGCTGCGCCCGGCTGATCTCCGCGGTGGCGGCATCCTCCATGAGGTTGAAGATGGCGGCGGCCCCGTTGCCGAGAAGCCACTGGTTCAGGTACTGGAGGGCCACGGAGATGTTGTTGCGAAGGCCTACCTCCGTCACCTTGCCCCCCGGGACCTCAAAGTTCAGGAGGTCCTCCGCCCTCACCTGCACGTCCTCCCGCTTCACGTGCTTCTGGTGGGGCCTCTCCCCCAGGTGGCGGTCGAAGACCTCCATGGCCACGGGCACCAGGTCGGGGTGGGCCACCCAGGTGCCGTCAAAGCCCTGGGAGGCTTCCCTCTCCTTGTCGGCCCGCACCTGCTCCAGTGCCCTTTCGTTCACCTCGGGGTCCTTGCGGCTTGGGATGAAGGCGGACATGCCGCCGATGGCGTGGGCCCCGTGGAGGTGGCAGGACCGGACCAAAAGCTCGGTGTAGGCCTTCATGAAGGGCACGGTCATGGTCACCTGGGCCCGGTCGGGGAAGATGGGGGCGGTGGTGGCGAACTTCTTGATGCAGCTGAAGATGTAGTCCCAGCGGCCGGCATTTAGCCCGGCGGCGTGCTCCTTAAGCTCGTAGAGGATCTCCTCCATTTCGAAGGCCGCCAGGATGGTTTCGATGAGCACCGTGGCTCGGATGGTGCCTCGGGGGATGCCCAGGTAGTCCTGGGCGAAGTGGAAGACCTCGTTCCAAAGCCGGGCTTCCAGGTGGCTTTCCAGCTTGGGCAGGTAGAAGTAGGGCCCGCTACCCCGCCTTACGAGCTCGTGGGCGTTGTGGAAGAAGTAGAGGCCGAAGTCGAAGAGGCTTGCGGAGATGGGCTCCCCGTCCACCAGGACGTGCTTCTCCACCAGGTGCCAGCCCCGGGGCCGGACCACCAGGGTAGCCACCTTTTCCTTCAGCTTGTACTCCTTCCCCTCGGGGCTTACAAAGTCGATCTGGCGGCGGACGGCGTCATAGAGGTTCTTCTGCCCCTGGATCACGTTGTCCCAGGTGGGGGAGAGGGCGTCTTCAAAATCCGCCATGAAGACCTTGGCCCCGGAGTTCAGGGCGTTGATGATCATCTTTCGGTCCACAGGGCCGGTGATCTCCACCCGGCGGTCCAAAAGGTCGGGTGGGGCCTCCGCCACCTGCCAGGACCCGCCCCTCACGAAGGCGGTTTCCTCGGGAAAGTCCGGCTTTTCCCCGGCCTTGTACCTTTCCCAGAGGGTTTTCCTGCGCTCCAAAAGTGCCTTGCGCACGGGGTTGAACTCCCGGTGCAGGGCCACCACGAACCTCAGGGCCTCTTCCGTGAGCACCTCCCCTAAGAGGGGATGGTCTTTGAGGATTTCCACGCCCTTCATGGTGGTTTGAGCCTAAGGGAAGGGGTGAGGATTTGTCAAGAAGCAAAATGATTTTTTGTTACTTGAAAAACAACCCAGCGGGTGCTAGCCTGAGGCCTATGCCACGCCCCAGGAGGAAAGGAGCCGGGGAGGTGAAGACCTTGGAGCGGGGCCTGAGCGTCCTCGAGGCCCTGGCGGAGCTTAAGGAGGCGGGGCTTTCCCCCCTGGCAGAGCGGACGGGGCTTACCAAGAGCACCCTTTACCGCCTTCTCCAGACTTTGGTCCGCCACGGCTTCGTGGAGGAGGAAAGGGGAGTGTACCGGGTGGGGCCCAAGGCCTTTGCCGTGGGCCAGGTTTATCCCAGGCAGAACCTGCTTCTTGCGGCGCATCCGGAGATGGAGGCCCTGGCGGCGGAAACGGGGGAGAGCGTGAACCTGGCGGTGCTGGCGGGAAGGGAGGCCCTTTATCTGGACCAAGCGGAGGGGGCCAGATTGGTCCGGCTCTTCACCGCCCCAGGCTCCCGGGCTCCCCTGCACGCCACGGGGGTGGGGAAGGTGCTTCTTGCCTTCCGGGGCATTCCCGAGGGGCTTTCCCTGGTGCCCTATACTCCCTTTACCCTGACCCGTCTCGAGGACCTGAAGCGGGAGCTGGAAACCGTGCGCCGGAAGGGCTACGCCCTGGACAACGAGGAGAGGGAGCTAGGGGTGCGCTGTGTGGCCGCTCCCGTCTTCGGCCCCGGGGGAGAGGTGGTGGCCGCCCTGTCCCTCTCCGCTCCCGCCAGCCGCCTTTCCCTGGAGGAGGCCCACCGCCTGGCTCCCCGGGTGGTGGAGGCGGCCAGGAAAGCTTCCTTGCGCCTAGGTTTTGTGCCCGCTTTATAATAGTATTGGTTAGGAGGGTTTAGCGGAGGGAGCTAAAGGCCATGGACAAGGACCGTCCCGTGTACGTGATCTCGGTGGCGGCGGAGCTATTGGAGATGCACCCCCAGACCCTTAGGCTTTATGAGCGGAAGGGTTTGATCAAGCCGAAGCGGTCGGGTGGGAAGACCCGGCTTTACTCGGAGCGGGACATTGAGAGGCTCCGGGAGATCCGCCGCCTGACGCAGGAGCTGGGGGTGAACCTGGCGGGGGTGGAGGAGATCATGCGGCTTCGCTCGGAGCTGGAGGCCCTGCAGGCCCGCTTTGAGGCCGAGGTGGCCCGGCTGAAGGAGGAGATCGGGGCCCGCTTTGAGGAGCTGGAACGCCCGGCCCTTCCCCCTCCTGGGGCCACGGCCAAGCCCTCCCCCAAGGACCGTCCCGTGTACGGGATCTCGGTGGCGGCGGAGCTATTGGAGATGCACCCCCAGACCCTTAGGCTTTATGAGCGGAAGGGTTTGATCAAGCCGAAGCGGTCGGGTGGGAAGACCCGGCTTTACTCGGAGCGGGACATTGAGAGGCTCCGGGAGATCCGCCGCCTGACGCAGGAGCTGGGGGTGAACCTGGCGGGGGTGGAGGAGATCATGCGGCTTCGCTCGGAGCTGGAGGCCCTGCAGGCCCGCTTTGAGGCCGAGGTGGCCCGGCTGAGGCTCCTTCTTCTGGAGGAGGGCAAGACCCTGCCCGAGGGGAGTAGCATGGGGGCGTGAGTGCGCTAGAGCCCCTTTTGGAGTTCCTGTCCATCCCCTCCGTATCCACCGACCCGGCCCACAAGGAAGACGTTCGCAAGGCGGCCCTCTGGCTTGCGGAGAGGCTAAGGGAGCGGGGTTTCCGCACGGAGCTCCACGAGACTCCGCGGCATCCCATCCTCTACGCCGAGCGCCTCCTGGATCCCAAGGCCCCCACCGTCCTGGTCTACGGGCACTACGACGTCCAGCCCCCGGATCCCCTGGAGCTGTGGGAAACCCCCCCTTTCGCCCCCACGGTGCGGGAGGGAAGGGTCTACGCCCGAGGGGCCTCCGACGACAAGGGGCAGGTTTGGGCCCATGTGGCGGCCCTCGAGGACCTGCCCGCCCGGGTGAACGTGAAGTTCCTGGTGGAGGGGGAGGAGGAGATCGGAAGCCCGAGCCTTCTGCCCTTCGTGCGGGAGCACCGGGAGAAGCTCCAAGCCGACGTGGTCCTCATCTCCGATGGCGCCATGTTCGCTCCCCTCACCCCCACCCTCACCTATGGCCTAAGGGGCCTGGCCTATTTGGAGGTGCGCCTGAAGGGGGCCCGGCGGGACCTCCACTCCGGAAGTTTCGGCGGCGTGGCTCCGAACCCCATCCAGGCCGTGGGGTGGATTCTTTCCAAGCTAAAGGACGAGAAAACCGGGAGGATCCTGGTTCCCGGCCTTTACGACCGGGTGCGACCGGTTTCGGAGGAGGAGAAAAGGCTTTGGCCCCCCTTGGACGAGGAGGCCTTGAGACGGGAGCTCGGGGTGGAGGTGCTGCCCGGGGAGGAGGGCTATAGCCCCCTGGAGAGGCTTTGGACCCGGCCCACCCTGGACCTCAACGGCATCTGGGGAGGGTATCAGGGGGAGGGCTCCAAGACGGTGATCCCTGCCGAGGCGGGCTTCAAGGTTTCCCTGCGCCTAGTGCCGGACCAGGATCCTGAGGAGGTGGCCAGCCAAGTGGAGGCCTACCTGCGGGGGATCTGCCCGCCCGGTTACACCATGGAAATCCTTCGCCTCCACGGGGGCAGGCCGGTCCTCACCGATCCCTTCAGCCCCCCTATGCGCCTTATGGCCAAGGCCCTCGAGGAGGTCTGGGGCAGGCCCCCCGTGTACACCCGGGAGGGAGGGACCATCCCGGTGGTGGCGGAGCTTCAGGATGCCCTTCGTGCGCCCGTGGTCCTCCTGGGCCTGGGGCTTCCCGACGACAACCTCCACGCTCCCAACGAGAAGTTTGACCTGGTGAACCTGGAGAAGGGCATCGCTACCCTAAGGCGCTTCTACCAGCTTTTGGCCCAAGGGGGCTAGGCGCGGGTGGAAAGCCTCTGGGAACGGCACCAGCTTCCCCTCTACCTGGGGGCGGCCTTGTTGGGGGCGGGGCTGGGGTTTGGGCTTCCCGGCCTTGCCCCCTGGGGAGAGGGCTTTCTTTGGCCTGCCCTGGCGGTTCTCCTCTTCTTCACCTTCCTCCAGGTGCCCTTCCGTATCCTGCGCCAGGCCTTCCGCGACCGGACCTTTTTCCTAGCGGCGGTGGTGGGAAACTTCCTTCTGGTACCCCTTTTGGTCTACGGCCTCCTCCCGCTTCTGCCCCAGGACCCGGGGCTCCGCCTGGGGGTGGCCTTGGTTCTCCTGGTGCCCTGCACCGATTGGTTTCTGGCCTTTAGCTACCTGGGCCGGGGGGATATGGCCAGAGCCCTGGTCCTGACGCCCCTGAACCTCCTCCTGCAACTCGCCCTTCTGCCCCTTTACCTTCTCTTGTTCTTCGGGGAGGCGCTATCGGCCTACCACCCGGACCCAGCCACCCTGGTGGGGGCGGGGTTGGTGGTCCTCCTGCCCCTTTTCCTGGCCTTCTGGGTTCAGGGCCGCCCCTGGGGAAAGGCGCTGGCGTCCCGGACCGCCTACTGGCCCGTGCCCCTTCTCACCCTGGTGGTCTTCCTGGTGGCCCTGGGGCATGCGGGCCTTCTACCGGGGCTTTGGGGGCATCTTCTCCTCTTGTTTGGGGTTTTCCTCCTCTACTTGGCGTGGGCCTTGGGGCTCTCCCTTTTCCTGGCCCGGATTTTCCGCCTTCCCGCCAAGGCGGGAAGAACCTTGGCCTTCAGCCTGGGCACCCGGAACTCCTTTTTGGTGCTCCCCTTAAGCCTGGCCGTACCCGAGGCGGACCTCGCTCCCTTGGTCATCGTGTTCCAGTCCCTGATGGAGCTACTGGGGATGGTCTTTTTCGTGCGCCTGGTTCCCCGGCTCCTTTAGGGTTCCTGGGAGGGCCCGCTTGAAGATGAGGGCCTCCCCCACCCGGCCCGTGAGGATGGGGACCACGGCGCTTTTGGCCACCTGGGCGCAGAAGGGCACATCGGCCTCGAGGCCCACACCCTTCAGGGCGGTGGCGGCGGCGGAGAGGGAAAGGGCCTCCAAGGGGTCCTGGTAGTTCCGCTTCACCGCCAAAGCGATCCT
The DNA here is from genome assembly GCF_002964845.1 of Thermus tenuipuniceus. GTDB lineage: Bacteria > Deinococcota > Deinococci > Deinococcales > Thermaceae > Thermus > Thermus tenuipuniceus. The sequence goes on along the minus strand of NZ_KZ672961.1, from coordinate 4,574 downwards.
GGCCCCATCCTCAGGCTCCACCTCCCCCAGGAGGCCCAGGTACTCCGCCAGGACCCCGGCGGTGTAGAGGTCGTCCAGGCCCACCCGCCCCTCCTTGCCGGCGGCCAGAATGGCCACCTCCTCCGTGGCCAGCTCCCGGGCCAGGCGGGCTGCGGCGTGGGCGTTGAAGAGGGAGGCCAGAAGCACGTGCTTGGCGGTCCTGGCGGCCACATGGGCGGCCTTGGTGCCGTTGGTGGTGCTCATCACCACGGTCTTGCCGCCCACGGGGGCCTCGAGGGCCTCCCGGGGGGAGTTCCCCAGGTCAAACCCCGGGGGCTTTAACCCCCCCACCTCCCCCGCCAGGAGGACGTCGGCATCCTTGAAGGCCCGGGCGGCCTCGAGGCTTGGGACCCAGTACAGGGCCTCTGCCCCCGCCTCCAGGAAGGCGACGGCCGTGGTGGTGGAGCGGATCACGTCCACCACCAACACCACATCGGGGTAGACCAGCTCCTCCGTGGGGAGAACATCCACCTTCAAGCGCATGGAAGGTCCTCCGACTCGGTTTCTTCAAACCAGGCCAAAGGCCACCTCCTCCAAAAGCCTGGGGTCCACCACCTCCACCACCCCTGAAAAAAGCCGCAGGACGCCTTGGTCTTTGAGCTCGTGGAGGACCCGGGTGGTGGTTTCCCGACTCACCCCGGCCAGGGCCGCCAGGTCCTGGTGGCGCAGCTGGAACTGAGGCCCATATCCTTGGCGAAGGAGCTTTAAGAGGGCGTAGGCTACCCGGCTTCTCGCCTCCTCAAAAGCCAGAAGGTCCAGCTCCAGGTTGAGTTCCCGCAGGCGGCGGGCCAGGATGCGGGCCAGGTTGTGGGCGAAGAGGGGCAGGCGGCGGATGAGTCCGAGGTAGGCTTCCCGGTAGAGGGCGAGAAGCAGGGTTTCCTCCTCCGCCAGGGCGCTGGCGCTCCGTTCCCCCCCGTCCAAAAGGCTCATCTCCCCAAAGACCTCCCCGGGCCCCAGGAACCCCAGGATCTTCTCCTGGCCCCCCAGGTGGGTGCGGTAGAGGCGCACCCGGCCCTCCTCCACCAGGTAAAGGGCCTGGCCTAGATCCCCCTGGTGGAAGATGGCTTTGCCCTTGGGGTAGGTCAGGGGCTGGAAGTAGGAGCGGGCCAGGCGGGTTTCCTCCGGGCCCATATCCTGGAAAAGAGGGGATGCCGACATCGGCCTTACTCTAACCGAGGCTTCATCTTTTGCCTAGAGGATGAGAGGGTGAACCCGGTCTTGGAGGCCATAGACCTGGGATTCTCCTACGGGAACGGCTATCTTTTCCGGGGGGTTTCCTTTAGGCTTTGCCCTGGGGAGTCCCTGGCCATCCTGGGGCCCTCGGGAAGCGGCAAGACCACCCTCCTCCACCTCCTGGCGGGCCTTCTTTCCCTGCAGGAGGGCGAGGTGTACTGGGAGGGAATCCCCATCCGGGGCCTTCCCGAGGGGGTTTTGGCCAGGAGGCGGCTTCGCTTTATGGGCCTTGTCTTCCAGCACCACTTTCTTTTCCCCGAGCTCACCGCCTTGGAAAACGTCCTAGCCCCCGGCTACCTGGCGGGTCGGGTGGACCGGGCCTTTGCCCTTGGGCTCCTTGCCCGGCTGGGCCTTAGGGAAAGGGCGGACTTCCTGCCCCAGAGGCTTTCGGGTGGGGAGCGGCAGCGGGTGGCGGTGGCCCGGGCCCTGTACCTCCGCCCCAGGCTTCTTTTGGCCGATGAGCCCACGGCCAGCCTGGACCGCACCCAGGCCAGGGAGGTGCTCAGGCTCATGCGGGAGTTGGCCAGGGAGGTGGGGGCGGCCCTTCTTTTCTCCACCCACGACGAGGCCCTGGTGGAAGGGCTTCCCGCCTTGCGGCTTTAAAATGGGGCGGTATGAGTCCCATCCACGTGCGGGGCAAGAAGGGAGAGGTGGCGGAGAGGGTGCTTCTGCCCGGGGATCCGGGCCGGGCGGAGTGGATCGCCACCACCTTCCTCGAGGAACCCAGGCTCTACACCTCCTACCGGGGCCTTCTGGGCTTCACCGGCCGGTACCGGGGGGTGCCGGTTTCCGTGCAGACCACGGGCATGGGAGCCCCTTCGGCCAGCATCGTGGCCGAGGAGCTGGTGAGCCTGGGGGCCAGGGTTCTTCTCCGGGTGGGCACCTGTGGGGCGGTGGACGAGGGCCTTTCCCCCGGGGACCTGGTGATCGCCCAAGGGGCGGTGCCCCTGGACGGGGCTACCCGGCAGTACCTGGAAGGCCGTCCCTATGCTCCCGTGCCCGACGCCGAGCTCTTCCGTGCCCTTTGGAAGCAGGCGGAGCAAAGAGGCTACCCCCACCATGTGGGCCTGGTGGCCACCGAGGATGCCTTCTACGCCACCACCCCCGAGGGGGCGAGGGCCTGGGCTCAGTTTGGCCTGCTGGCCTTTGAGATGGAGGCCAGCGCCCTCTTCCTCCTGGGTAAGATGCGGAAGGTGCGGGCGGGGGCCATCCTCACGGTTTCCAACCGCATCGGCGACCCGGAGCTTGCTCCGCCTGAGGTTTTGCAAGAGGGCGTAAGGCGGATGGTGGAGGTGGCCCTCGAGGCCCTTTTGGAGGTGTAGCATGGCCCACGAGCACGAACACGAGCACGAGTTCATCCTGGAGATCCCCGAGTTTGAGCACCTCTCCTACGAGGTGGAGGAGGGCATCGCCCTGGTTACCCTAAGGCGTCCTGAAGCCTTAAACGCCCTTTCCCAGGACCTCCTCAGGGAGCTGGCCGAGGTGGCCGAGGTGATCCATCAGGATCCCGAGGTCCGGGTGGCCATCTTCACCGGGGAGGGCAAGGCCTTCGCCGCCGGGGCGGATCTCAAGGAGATCGCCGCCCTGAAGGATCCCTTCATGGCCCGGGAGTATGCCCTTTTGGGGCAGCAGGTCTTCGCCGAGATCGCCGCCTTGCCCCTTCCCACCATCGCCGCCATCAACGGGTATGCCCTGGGAGGAGGGCTGGAGCTGGCCTTGGCCTGCGACCTGAGGGTGGCCTCCAAGGAGGCCAAGCTGGGCCTGCCCGAGGTGGGGCTGGGCTTGATCCCGGGCTTTGGCGGCACCCAGAGGCTTCCCCGCCTCATCGGGCGGGGCCGGGCCTTGGACCTCATCTTCACCGGGCGGCATGTGTCCGCCGAGGAGGCCTTAAGCCTGGGCCTGGTGAACCGGGTGGGGGAGGATGCCCTGGAGGAGGCCAAGAAGCTGGCCCAGAAGATCATGAAGAATGCGCCCATCGCCCTGGCCCTGGCCAAGGAAAGCGTGGTGCGGGGCGAGGGGCTGGACCTGGCGGAGGCCCTGGAGATCGAGGCCGACCTTTTCGGCTATGCCTCCGCCACGGAGGACATGAAGGAGGGGGTTCGGGCTTTCCTGGAAAAGCGGGCACCTAATTTCAAGGGGGAGTAATACCACCCCACCCTGGCTTGCGCCAGGGTGGGGACCCCGGAAAACGCCTTGGGGTGGCCGAGAACTCGGTGTAGCTCAGGAAAGGATATACGGAAAGTTATAAGAGCGAGCCCTTTCCCTTGGGGAGGGGGCTTGGCCGGACCCTCTGCCTTCTTTTAGGGCATGGGGGTGTGGGTGGGCGTGGCCATCCGGGGTGTGGTGTAATGTAGAGGTGCCCATGACGGGAGAGCGCGTTGTCCACGTTGCCAGCCCCAAGGCCAAGCTGTACGCCGAGGCTGACCAGTCCATTCGCGAGCGCCTAAGGGCCTTTCCCAAGGCCCTTAAGGCCTACGAGCTCCTCATCCAAGACCCCGAGGCCAGGGCTGGGTGGAACATGGCCAATTACATCACCATGCGCAAGCTGGGCTACAACGACCACGGCCGGGTCCACGCCCTCCTCACCGGGGCGGCCAGCGTGGCCATCCTGGCCCTCTTGGCCGAGGCAGGGGTGCGCCTGGACACGGTGGAGTCAGGGGCCGGGGAGCTGGAGGATGCCTACGTGGTGGTCCTCCTTTCCACCATGCTCCACGACCTGGGCAACCAGGTGCACCGGGACCATCACGAGGCCTTTGGCGTTACCCTGTCCCTGCCCATCCTGAACCGGATCCTGGAGAAGATCTACCCGGATCCCGAGCAACGCACCGCCCTTAGGGCCCTCATCCTCCACGGCATCTATAGCCATGACCTTTCCCCGGAGCCCTTAACCATTGAGGCAGGGGTCACCGCCGTGGCCGACGGCACCGACATCACCAAGGGCCGGGGGCGGAAGGCCTTCGCCCTGGGGAGCATCGACATCCACTCCATAAGCGCCCTGGCGGTGGACGAGGTGCGCATCCTGAAAGGGGAAAAGGTGCCCGTGGAGATCCAGGTGACCATGAACAACTCCGCGGGCATCTTCCAGGTGGAGGAAACCCTCACCAAGAAGGTGCTCCGTAGCCCCTTAAGGCCCTACGTGAGCGTGGTGGCCATGACCGAGGGGAACGGGGGCCAGGACCAGCGCATCGTCCACCGGGTGCGCCTTCACGAAAGCGAGGACCGCTTCGTGCTGGACTGACTCAAAACTTGCACCTCCCGAATACCCTGCATAAACACCCCCTTCCCCCCGCAGGCGGGGGCCA
>NZ_PRDA01000019.1 GCF_002964845.1 Thermus tenuipuniceus | reverse complement strand
GCGGCTGGCGAGGGCCGCGTAAGGTGAGGTGGGAGACTTTTACGACAGCCTCTAAGCGCCCATGCGCGAAGGTTGCCCCATCGGCAAGGGCAGATGCGGTTTGCCCGCGGCCCCTTTGGGGTTCCCGTCAGGGCGCAAGCCCCAACGGGGCACTCACCTTACCCTATGCACATCATGTTGTGCTAACCTAAGGGCATGAGCCGGAACCTAACCTTAAGGCTTCCCCCAGAGCTGGTGCGCCGGGCCCGGGCCTTGGCCCTGAAGCGGGGCTTGAGCCTAAACGCCTGGGTGGCGGAGCTTTTGGAGAAGGAGGTGGAGCGGGAGGAGGGTCTAGAAGAGGCCTTTAGTCGGCAACTTTCCTGGATGCGTCAGGGGATCCTGGATACCGGGGGCATGCCCTTGCCCTCCCGGGAGGAGGTGCACGATAGAGCCTCCTGAGTTTGTGGATACCAACGTTTTGGTCTACGCCTACGACCGCTCCTCCCCGGCCAAACGGGAGCGAGCCCTTGCGCTCCTGGAGCGCCTTATGGTGGCAAGGCGCTTGGCGTTATCCCTTCAAGTGCTCCAGGAGTTTTACGTGGTCACCACCCGTAAGCTCCAAGCCCCCCTTTCCCCGGAGGTGGCCCGCCAGATCCTGACCGACCTCGGTAAGGCCTGGGTGCACGAGCCCACCCTGGGGGATGTTCTTAAGGCCACCCACCTGGCAGAGCGCCACCGGATCTCCTTCTGGGATGCCCTCATCCTGCAAAGCGCCCGGGCCCTAAAGGCCCGGGTGGTCTGGAGCGAGGACCTCCACCCTGGGGCCTATGGAGGGTTAGAGGTGAGAAACCCCTTTGCGTGATAGGGTATGGCCTATGGACGGGAACGTCCCCGACCCCAAGTACTGGGAGAAGATGCGCCTGGTGGCCGAGGTCTTGAAGGCGGTGGAAGGCCCCATCTACATCGCCACCCACGTGGACCCCGATGGGGATGCCATCGGTAGCTCCTTAGGCCTATACCGGGCCCTTAAAGCCCTGGGCAAAGAGGCCTATTGGGTGGCCGAGCCCCCTAGGTTCCTGCGCTTTTTGCCCAAGGAGGAGGAGTACTCGGACCCCGTGGCGAAGCTCCCTGTAGGGGCCACCCTGGTGGCCCTGGACAGCGCTGAGCCTTCCCGGGTGGTGGGGGTACCGGTGGAGGGCTTCGTCATCAACATTGACCACCACGGCACCAACCCCCGCTTCGGCCACATTGCCGTGGTGGACCCCTCCAAGGCGGCCACCGCCCAGATGGTGAAGGACCTCATTGATCTCCTGGGGGTGGAGTGGACGGCGGAGATCGCCACCCCGGTGCTCACCGGCATCCTCACCGACACCGGCAACTTCCGCTTCGCCAACACCACCCCCGAGGTTCTGCGGGTGGCGGCGGAGTTGGTGGGGTACGGGGTGAAGTTGGCCGAGCTTACCGATAGGCTCCAGTTCCGCCCCCCCTCCTACTTCCGCCTCATGGGACAGGTGCTTTCCACGGTGGCCTTCCACTTCGGGGGGCTCCTGGTCACCGCTCACCTTCCCGAGGATGCCAAGCGGGAGGAGGAGGACTCCGACGACTTCGTGGGGCTCATCCGTTACGTGGAGGGGAGCGTGGTTTCCGTGTTCCTGCGCAGGCGGGAGGAGGGGGTGAAGGTGTCCATCCGCTCCCGGGGTGGGGTTTCCGCCCAGAACATCGCCGTGAAGCTTGGGGGTGGGGGGCATGTGCCCGCCGCTGGGGCCACCTTAAAGGACGTTGACCTGGACCGGGCTTATGAGCAGGTCCTCGAGGCGGTGGCGGAGGAGCTCAAGCGGGCGGGCTACCTGTAGGGTTCCCGTGGCCTGGGCCAGGATGGGAACCCTACACCTCAGGCCCCGTACTTCAAGAGCCTCCCCGCGTGGGCCAGGAGGAGGGGCATGAGCTCCACCCCCCGGAGGTGCCCGAGGCTTCCCTTGGCCGCCTCCCCTTCCGTGAAGCGCAAGGCCCCGTCTTTCCGCAGGTAAGGGGCCTTGAGGAGAAGGGGCACGGGGTGCCAGGAATGCCCTTTGAGGAGGGCAGGGGTGGAGTGGTCCCCGGTGATGGCCAGGATGTCAGGGTCCAGGCGCAGGATCTCCGGCAAGAGGGCGTCAAAGCGCTCGATCTCCGCCACCTTGCCCCAGAAGTCCCCGTCCTCTCCCTTGGCGTCGGTCTTCTTGAAGTGGAGGTAGAAGAAGTCGTAGCGTTCCCAGTTTTCCTGCAAGGCCTTCAGCTTCCCCTCGTGGGCGTCCCCTTCCCCCTCCACGGGCAGGACCTCCATGCCCACCAAGGCGGCGAGGCCCTTGTACATGGGGTAGCTGGCGATGGCCGCTGCCTTCAGGCCGTAGACCTCCGCCATGCTGGGGAAGGAGGGCCGCCTCGAGGCGCCTCGGAAAAGCGCTCCATTGATCCCGGGTTCATCCTTGAGCACCTCCTGGATGCGCTCCGAAAGGAGGTTCACGATCCGAGCGGTTTTTCTGGAGGCTTCGTCCAGGGCCTGGGCCTTCAGGGGAGGGAGGCCGGTCTTCTGGGGGTCGCTGTCCGTGATGCCATCCCCCAGGCCCTCGCCCCGGAGGACCACCAGGAAGCGGTGCTCGCTTTCCGTGTAGAAGTAGACCTCCACGTCCTCAATGCGGGGGATGGCCTCCTGGAGTTTGGCCACCACCCGTTGGTTTTCCTCCGTGCTGGGGCGGCCCGCCCGGCGGTCCAGAACCTGTCCATCTGGGCCTAAGGTGGCGAAGTTCCCCCTTAAGGCCACGTCCCCTTCCCGGAAGTCCACCCCCAGGCCCAGGGCGGAGAGCGCCCCCCGGCCCACTACGTAGCGGAAGGGATCGTAGCCGAAAAGGGCCAGGTGCCCGGGGCCGCTTCCGGGGGTAAGGCCGGGGTAGACGGGGGTGAGGAGGCCCAGGGCGCTTTCCACCGCCAGGCGGTCCAGGTTTGGGGTCCTGGCCGCTTCCAGCTCCGTGGGCCCCCCGGACTCGGGGGGAAGCCCCCCCACCCCGTCTAAGACCACTAGGAGGATTTTCCTTGGGCTTTTCTGATGCAACTCCTTGAGAACCGGGAAGAGGTCCATGGGGCCATTTTACCGAGCTGGGGGTTTTCCTCTCCTGAGGTAAGATGTGCGGGTATGGCGAAGGAGAAGGGCCTAACCCCGCAAAGCCAAGATTTCAGCGAATGGTACCTCGAGGTCATCCAAAAGGCCGAGCTCGCTGACTACGGACCGGTCCGAGGCACCATTGTGGTGCGGCCTTACGGCTATGCCCTTTGGGAAAACATCCAGGGGATTTTGGACCGCATGTTCAAGGAAACTGGCCACCAAAACGCCTACTTTCCCCTCTTCATCCCCATGAGCTTCCTGAAGAAGGAGGCCGAGCACGTGGAGGGCTTCTCCCCGGAGCTGGCCGTGGTCACCCATGCCGGGGGGGAGGAGCTGGAGGAGCCCTTGGCGGTGCGCCCCACTTCGGAGACGGTGATCGGCTACATGTGGTCCAAGTGGATCAAAAGCTATAGGGACCTGCCCCAGCTTCTCAACCAGTGGGGCAACGTGGTGCGCTGGGAGCTTCGCACAAGGCCCTTCCTCCGCACCAGCGAGTTCCTATGGCAGGAAGGGCACACCGCCCACGCCACCCGGGAGGAGGCCGAGGAGGAGGTGCGCAGGATGCTTTCCGTCTACGCCAGGCTGGCCCGGGAGTACGCGGCCATCCCCGTGGTGGAGGGCATGAAGACGGAAAAGGAGAAGTTCGCCGGGGCCGTCTACACCACCACTATTGAGGCCCTGATGCGGGACGGCAAGGCTCTGCAATCGGGCACCAGCCACTACCTGGGGGAGAACTTCGCCCGGGCCTTTGACATCAAGTTCCAGGACAAAGACCTCCAGGTGAAGTACGTGCACACCACCAGCTGGGGGCTTTCCTGGCGCTTCATCGGGGCCATCATCATGACCCACGGGGACGACCAGGGGCTCATCCTGCCTCCTCGCCTGGCTCCCATCCAGGTGGTCATCGTGCCCATCTACCGGGAGGAAAGCCGGGAGAGGGTTCTGGAGGCGGCCTTTGACCTGAAGCGGCGCCTTCTCCAGGCGGGGCTTCGCGTGCACCTGGACGACCGGGACCAGTACACCCCAGGCTACAAGTTCCACGAGTGGGAGCTTAAGGGGGTGCCCTTCCGCATTGAGCTTGGCCCCAAGGACCTCGAGGCGGGCGAGGCCGTCCTGGCCAGCCGCCTGGGGGGAAAGGAGCGCCTGGCCCTAGAAGTCCTTCCCACCGTGCTACCCGAGAAGCTGGATGCCTTCCACCAGGCCCTTTACCAACGGGCCCTGGAGTTCCGGGAAACCCACACCCGCAAGGTGGACACCTACGAGGAGTTCAAGGAGGCGGTGCAGGAGGGTTTTGCCCTGGCCTTCCATTGCGGGGACCGGGCCTGCGAGAAGGCCATCCAGGAGGAGACCACCGCCACCACCCGCTGCATCCCCTTTGAGGGGGAGGCGGAAGAAGGGGTGTGCGTCCGCTGCGGGCGGAAGAGCGCCTACGGCAAGCGGGTGCTCTTCGCCAAGGCCTATTAGCGCCCATGAGGGTCCTGGGGCGGAGGGTTTACTGGCGCTGGTTTGGGGAGGTTGTCCTCGAGGGGGGCCTGAGGCTTCGCATGACCGGGGATGCGGCCAAATGGCTCCGCCCCGGGGACAGGGTCAGGCTCGCCACGGAATACCGCAAACCCCTTCTGGACTTTGACGAGTATGCCCTCGAGGGGGCTTTCCCCTTGTGGCCCTTATTTTCCAGGACGCTGGACCACGTGAGGGAAAGCCCCTTAGGGGGCAGGGTTCCTGGGGGCGTGGAGCGGAACATCCGGGAGCGTATCTTTCCCAAGGACTGGTTCCGCCCGACCTTTGAGGGCGGGAAGGACTGGGAAAGCGCTCTGGACCGAGTGCACACCGCCGCCAGCCGCATCGCCCGGGTGGTGGTGCACCCCGACTACCGCTCGGAGGGCCTAGGGGCTTTTTTGGTGGAGCTGGCCTTGGCCTGGGTGAAGGAGCGGGCTGTGCCCGAGGGAAGGCGGGAGAAACACCTGGTGTACACCGTGGCCCAGATGGCCCGCTACCACCCCTTTTTTGAGAAGGTGGGCTTCCGCTACCTCTTCGACACCGCCTCGGGAAGGCCCGTGCTGGCCTATCCCCTTACGGAGGAGGCGGAGCACTACCTGGATCGGTTTTTGAAGGAAGGCCCTTACGCCAGGGTCCATGGGGGAAGGCTTTTCGTTTCCCGTTTCGGGAGGGTGCGGGGGCTTCCAGGGTCTATCCGGCTGGTGGGGGTTCGTAAAGGCTACCGGAGCCACCTGGACCTTTCCGACCTTTCCCCAGAGGTGCAGGAAACCCTTGTGACCTTCGGGGTCAAGGCCCGGGTGCTGGAGCGAGCGATCCTTAGGGAGGTGGACCTCGAGGTTCCCCCGGGCAGCGTGGTGGCCCTGGCCGGGGCCAGCGGAGTGGGGAAGACCACCCTCCTTCGCCTCCTCCTGGGGGAGCTCCCGGAGGGGGAGAGGTGGAGGTACCCGAGGGCAAGCGGGTGGCCTATATCCCCGGGGAGCGGGAGGTGGACCTTGGCCAGGAGCCCATCTTGGAGCGGCTTTACCGCCAGCTTCAGGATGTGGGGGCGGCCATTGAGGTGTTGAACCGGGTGGGGCTTTCCGACGCCGTGCTCTACCGGGCCAGGCCGAAGGAGCTTTCCACGGGCCAGCGGGAGCGCTACCGCTTGGCCCTCCTCCTGGCCCAGCGCCCTGACCTTCTCCTGATCGACGAGTTTGCCGCTCACCTGGACGTGCCCACCGCCAGGCGGGTGGCCTTGGGTCTTGGGAAGCTGGTGCGCCAGGCGGGGATCACCCTGGTGGTGGCCACCCACCGCCAGGAGGTGATCGCTTCCTTGGATCCCGACCTCCTGGTCTTCGTGGGGTACGGGGGGCTTATGGCCATACCTCGGAAAGATCCACGAACATGACCCGACCGGGTTTTTTGGGTACGAAGAGGGGTTTTTCGTAGCGGAAGGCGTTGTGCAAAATCCAGGCGTAAAGGGGCTGTTCCCCGGCATAGGTCCTGAGAAAGGCTTCCTCCGCCAGGTGCTTTTCCGGGTGGGCCAGAAGCTCCTCCACGGTGAAGGGTCCCTGCACGTCCAGCAGGTCCGCTTGGCCGATGAGATACCCCCCCGCTGATGATCCCCAAGGGACCCCGGTGTCGGGTCTGGCGTTTGCGGATCTCCCAGGTCTTCCTTCCGTCCACGATGAAGCTGGCGTAGGGTTCCCGCACGATGAGGCCCAGCTTGGGCTTTTCCACGCCCTCATTGTAGAGTAGACTCCGTGGGTTGCCCTAAGGAAGGGCAAAAGGAGAAGAAAGCGCGGGCCTTGGCCATCCTGAAGGCCCTGAAGGTGGCGTATCCGGGGGCTAAAACGGAGCTAAAGCACAATAACCCCTTCCAGCTTTTGGTGGCCACGGTGCTTTCCGCCCAGGCCACGGACAAAAGCGTAAATGAGGCCACCCCGGCCCTCTTTGCCCGGTTTCCCGACCCCCAGACCCTGGCCAAGGCGACTCCCGAGGAGGTCGAACCCTACATCAGGCGCATCGGTCTTTACCGCACCAAGGTCAAAAACCTGGTGGCCTTAGCCAGAAGGCTGGTGGAGGAGCATGGGGGGGAGGTACCCAAGGAAAAGGAAGCCTTGATGGCGCTACCGGGGGTGGGCTGGAAGACGGCCACCGTGGTCCTGGGGGCGGCCTTTGGCGTGCCGGGCATTGCCGTGGACACCCATGTGGCCCGCCTGGCCAAAAGGCTCTGCCTCTCCCAGGCTGTGAGCCCAGAGAAGATCGGGGCCGAGTTGGAGAGGCTTTTCCCCAAGGAGGACTGGGTTTTTGTTCACCACGCCCTGGTCCTTCACGGCAGGTACGTGTGCCTGGCCCGTAAGCCCCGGTGCGGGGCCTGTTCTCTAGCGCCTCATTGCCCAAGCCGGCAGGGGTAGGGGCCTTGGATCCAGGCTTGTTTCCTCAGAGAAGGGTTTTGTGAGGTATATACTCGGTTCACTAGCTTATCGCTTCCTCGCGGCCAGCTTCCTCTGGTCCTTTGGGGCTAACCTTATTTACTTTTTCCTGAACTTTCACCTCGAGGGCCTGGGCTATGGTCGCCAAGCCATAGGGCTTGCCCAGGCTCTGCTTCTTCTGGTGGGCGTGGTTTCTGCCCTGCCCCTGGCCTACCTTATCCCCCATCTGGGCTACCGGAAGAGCTTTCTTCTGGCCTTAGCCCTGGCGGTGGGAAGCGGGCTTCTTTTGGGGTTTGGTCTGCTGGTGTTCCCCTCGTTGGCAGGATACGGGCTGGCGGGAGCCTTGGTGCAGGGGGCGGGGGCACCTCTCATGGCCCGGTTGATCCCTGCCGAGAGGCGGGTTTCCCTTTTCAGCCTGCAGGCGGCTTTGACCACGGCCTCGGGCTTTTTCTCCACCCTTTTGGCCGGTGCCCTTTCCGAATGGGTGGGGGCCAGGTGGGTGATCCTCTTTGCCCTTCCCTTTTTCCTCCTGACGCTTCCCTTTCTGGTTGGTCTTCCCGAAGGGCAGGGAACACCCCCCAGGCTGAGGGGGCGGTTTGGGATTTGGCTGCGCCTCTTTTTGCCCCAGGCGGTGATCGGGTTTGGGGCTGGACTGGTCATCCCTTTCTTGAACCTGTATCTTCGGGAAAAGTTTGGCCTCAGCTACGGAACCACGGGCCTGGTCTTTGCCCTTTCCGCCTTGGCCACCGGGGTGGCCATGTTGCTCCAGCCCCTTCTGGTGCGCCGGCTTGGGAAACTGGGGGCCATCGTGTTCGTGCAGGCCTTGTCCCTGCCCTTTATGGCCATCCTGGCCTGGGTGCCTTGGCTATCCCTCGTTACCGTGGCCCTCCTCATCCGGGGAGCCCTTATGAACGCTGCCGGGCCTGTGTACGCCGCCTTGGTGATGGACTACTTGGAGGAAGACGAGCGCCCGGGCTTCTTCCTGATGGAGTCCGCCCTCTGGAGCCTTCTCTTTGCCTTGGGGAGTGCCTTGTCCGGTATGGTGCAGGAGGCCTGGGGCCTTGTCGCCTTCAACTACCTCTTTGCCCTTACCCTGGGTCTTTACGCCGTGGGGATTGCCCTTTGGCCCTGGACCTTTGGCCGCTTGCAGGCGGCCTACCGGGAATCTTCTTCCTGAGGCCTTGGGCTTTGCCCTAGACTGGGCCTATGCGCACGGGCATCAGCGTGGAGGAAGCGTTGGAGCTGGTCTTGGTGGAGGCCAAGGGGGAGCTTCCCGTGGAGGAGGTACCCCTGAAGGAGGCCTATGGCCGCGTCCTGGCGGAGGACCTGGTTTCCTTGGTGGACCATCCCGACCAGGACGACACCGCCATAGATGGCTACGCCTGCCGAGAGGAGGACACCCTGGGGGCGAGCCGGGAGAACCCGGTGCGCCTCAGGGTCATCGGGGAGTCGCCGGCGGGAAGGCCCTTTGCCGGACGGGTGGGGAAGGGGGAGGCGGTGGCCGCCTACACCGGGGCCCCTATCCCTGATGGAGCAGATGCCGTTATCCGGGTGGAGGACACCCGGCGGGAAGGGGATTACGTGCTCCTCTTCGCCCCGGCCAGCGCCAAGGACATCCGGCCCCAGGGGGATGACCTGCGGAAGGGGGAGATTTACCTGCGGCAGGGGGACCTCCTCACCCCAGGAAGGCTGGGCCTGGCGGCGGCCATGGGCTACCCCCAGGTGCAGGTCTTCCGGCGACCCCGGGTAGGGATCCTCACCACGGGGGACGAGGTGGTAGAGCCGGGGGAACCCTTGCCCTATGGGGGGGTTTACAACTCCAACGCCTATAGCCTCCTGGGCCTGGTGTGGGAGGCTGGAGGGGAGCCCGTCCTCCTGGGCAAGGTGGAAGACGATCCGGAAAAGGTGCTCGCCCGCCTCGAGGGGGCAGGGCGGCTGGACCTCCTCCTTACCTCGGGGGGGGTGTCCATGGGGGAGTACGATGTGGTGCGTAAGGTTTTGGAGACAGCGGGGGAAGTGGTCTTCTGGAAGGTGAAGCAGCAGCCCGGGGGGCCCCTGCTCCTTGCCCGACTGAATGGGCTTCCCGTGCTGGGCCTACCCGGAAACCCGGTTTCCAGCATGGTGACCTTTTTCCTCTATGGGAGGCCTTTCCTCTACCGGCTCCTTCGGCGCACCGAGCCCCCCTACCGTTTCCTCGAGGCCAGGGTCCTTACCCCCTTTAAGAGTGCCCAGGGTAAAAAGGTCTTCCGCCGCGGGGTGCTCTCCTTTGAGGGGGAGCTTGTGGTGCGCACCACCGGGAGCCAGTCCAGCGGGGTTTTGCGCTCCATGGCCCTGGGCAACGCCCTGGTGGTCCTCCCCCCCGACCAGGATGCCAGGGAAGGGGAGAGGGTGGAGGTCATTCCCTTGACATTCGTGCTCTAGTTCACTAAACTTGAAAGGTTTACGGGCTTTGCCCCTCCTTTTCGGGCGCGGGTGGGGCCCGGGAAGTGAGAGAGAATGGAGTTCAAAGACTTTCCCCTGAAGGACGAGATTAAGGAAGCCCTTTTGCGCCGGGGTATCAACGCCCCCACCCCCATCCAGGCGGCGGCCTTGCCCCTGGCCCTCGAGGGCAAGGACCTCATCGGCCAGGCCCGCACGGGCACCGGCAAGACCCTGGCCTTTGCCTTGCCCATCGCCCAAGGCCTCGAGGCCTCCAAGGAGCGGGGCCGCCTCCCCAGGGCCTTGGTGCTGACCCCTACCCGGGAGCTGGCCCTTCAGGTTTCCGGGGAGTTGCAGGCGGTGGCCCCCCACCTCAAGGTGGTCACGGTGTACGGGGGCACGGGTTACGGCAAGCAGAAGGAGGAGCTGGCCCGGGGGGCCGATGTGGTGGTGGCCACCCCGGGGCGGGCCCTGGACTACTTGCGGCAAGGGGTCTTGGACCTTTCCCAGGTGCGGATCGCCGTTTTGGACGAGGCCGATGAGATGCTCTCCATGGGTTTTGAGGAGGAGGTGGAGGCCATCCTCTCCGCCACCCCTAAGGAGCGCCAGACCCTTCTTTTCTCCGCCACCCTGCCCTCCTGGGCCAAGAAGCTGGCGGAGCGGTACATGAAAAGCCCGGTGGTCATCAACGTGGTGCGGGAGGAGGGCGTCACCTACCAAGAGGAGGCCATTCCTGTCCCTGGGGACCGCCTTTCCCTCCTCTCCGATATCCTTTTTGTCAAGGCCCCTAAGCGGGCCATCGTCTTCACCCGCACCAAGGCGGAGACCGAGGAGGTGGCCGCGGGGCTTCTTCGCCTCGGGCACCCGGCGCGGGCCATCCACGGGGATCTTTCCCAGACGGATCGGGAAAGGGTCATGAGGGCCTTTCGGGAAGGGGAAGTAAGGGTTTTGGTGGCCACGGATGTGGCCGCCCGGGGCCTGGATATCCCGGAGGTGGACCTGGTGGTGCACTACCGCTTCCCCGACAAGCCGGAAACCTACCAGCACCGTTCGGGGCGCACGGGCAGGGCCGGGCGGGGAGGTGAGGTGGTGATCCTCTACGGCCCCCGGGAAAGGCGGGAGCTTTCCGAGCTGGAAAGGGCCGTGGGCCGCACCTTCAAGCGGGTGAATCCCCCCACGCCCGAAGAAGTCCTCGAGGCCAAGTGGCACCACCTCCTGGCCCGTCTCGCCCGGGTGCCCGAGAGGGACTACAAGCTGTACCAGGACTTTGCCAGCCGTCTGTTCGCCGAGGGGCGGGTGGAGGTGGTGGCGGCCCTCATGGCCCTGCTTCTGGGGGGGGCCCCCAGGGAGAAAAGCCTCCTCACGGGCGAGGAGGGTTGGCTTACCTTCAAGGCCACGGGTCCCCGCCTCACCCTGCCCCGGTTGGTGGCCCTCCTTAAGGAAGTGGGCCTCGAGGTGGGCAAGATCGCCCAGGGAGAGGAGGGCTTTTACGTGGACCTCCGTCCCCAGGACCTCCCCCGCCTAGCCGAGGTGCAGGGGGTGAAGCTGGAGAGGGCTAAGCGGGTGGAGGTTTTGCCCGAGGCGCCAGCCCGCGGCAGGCGTCCGGTGCGCTCTTGAGACTAGGAAAAAAGGCTTTCCCCCCTCGGTAGCGAGGGGGGAAGTGTTTTTGGCCTTGGTGCGCCCGGAGGGATTCGAACCCCCGGCCTAGGGCTTAGGAAGCCCCCGCTCTATCCTGCTGAGCTACGGGCGCCCACACCTAGAGGATTCTAGCAGCCCTGGGGGGCCAAGGCAAGCGGATGGTCCTCGGGTAAGGGAGCGATTTGGAAAACACCTTTGCTATCCGCTACCGAGAGGTTCGGGGTGGCGTACTGGAGGACACATGGAAGCCTGGGTCATCAGGGATCCCGAGGTGATGCTGGGTAAGCCCGTGGTGGCCGGTACCCGGATCACCGTGGAGGAGGTCCTCCGCCGTTTGGCTGCCGGGGAAACACCCAAGGAGGTTCTGGCTGCCCACCCCCGCCTTACGCCAGAGGATCTGTGCTCTATGCGGCCGAAACCCTCGGGGCAGAGGTGTACTGCCCGGTCCCTGAGAAGGTGGCGTGAAGATTGTCGCTGACAAAGGGGTAGACGCCCCGGTTGGGGCGCGGCTACGGGCTGAGGGCCTCGAGGTCCTGTATGTGGCCTTGGCCAAGGAAAGGGAGGCTCTCCTTCTCATCACCGACAAGGACTTTGGCGGGCTGGTGTTTCTCCAGGGTTTGGTTCCCGGGGGAGCGAGGCTTCTTCGTCTTGAGGGGTTAAAGCCGAAGGAAAAGTCGGCCCGGGTGGTATGGGCTCTACAGGAACAAGGTTCCCAACTGGCTCAAGCGTTTTCCGTACTTACCGGTAAAGGTTTGAGAATTACGGAATCTCCCCTAATGCCCCCTAGCCCGAAGTCCGGGCCATGGCCAAACGGCCCAGAACGCCGGCAGGCTCGATGGCCGCTTGCTTTTCCCTCTGCAGGGAAACCCCTCTTGGCACCCGCCAGCAGACTATGGCCACTCGGGGTTTCCCCTAAAAGCTAGCCCGGAGCCTCAGCAAGGAGGGAGAAGGGTGGAAGAGGGTATAGTCTTTCACCGGGGGAAACGGGGTTCTACATAAGCCTTGGCTTATAGTAGGGCTCCCTGGCTCCGCTTGTGCCCTCCTTCACGGGGGCGTACCCTGGAGGCAACATGACCGAGACCAAGGACCTCACCCGCCTTTCGGTGAACGCCGTCCGGTTTTTGGCTATAGACGCTGTGGAAAAGGCCAAAAGCGGCCACCCCGGTATGCCCATGGCCATGGCTCCCCTGGCCGATCTTCTGTATCGGGAGGTCATGCGCCACAATCCCCTGGACCCGAACTGGCCGGATCGCGACCGGTTTGTCCTTTCCGCAGGGCATGGCTCCATGCTTCTTTACGCCATCCTCCACCTCACGGGGTATGACCTTCCCTTGGAGGAGCTCAAGCGCTTCCGCCAGTGGGGTTCCAAGACCCCGGGCCACCCCGAGTATGGCCACACCCCAGGGGTGGAGGTGACCACCGGTCCCTTGGGCCAGGGTATATCCACCGCGGTGGGCCTGGCCCTGGCGGAGAGGAAGCTGGCTGCCGAGTTCAACCGCCCGGGCTACGAGGTGGTGAACCACTACACCTACGTGCTGGCCTCGGATGGGGACCTGATGGAGGGGGTTTCCGGGGAGGCCAGCTCCTTGGCAGGACACTGGAAGCTTTCCAAGCTCATCGTGTTTTGGGATAACAACCACATCTCCATTGACGGCTCCACCGACCTGGCTTTTACCGAGGATGTCCTGGCGCGCTACCGGGCCTATGGATGGCACACCCTCAGGGTGGAGGATGCCAACGACCTCGAGGCCCTCCGCCACGCCATCCGCCTGGCCCAGCTAGACGAAAGGCCCTCCCTCATCGCCGTGCGGAGCCACATCGGTTACGGTTCCCCCAAACAGGACTCCCACAAGGCCCACGGGGAACCCTTGGGTCCGGAGGCGGTGGAGGCCACCCGTAGGAACCTGGGCTGGCCCTACCCGCCCTTTGAGGTTCCCGAGGAAGTCTACCGGCACATGGACATGCGGGAGAAGGGAAGGGCTTGGCAGGAGGCCTGGGAAGAGCTCATGGAGGCCTATGCCCGGGCCTATCCCGACCTGCACCAGGAGCTTCTGCGCCGCTTAAAGGGCGATCTTCCCTCCCTTCCCGAGGAGCCCCCAGCCTTTGACAAGCCCGTGGCTACCCGGGCGGCGAGCGGCAAGGCCCTAGACGCCATCGTTCCCGGGATGCCCGAGCTTTTGGGCGGGAGCGCCGACCTCACCCCCTCCAACAACACCCAGGCCCAGGGCATGGCGGACTTTTCCCCGCAAAACCCCACGGGGCGGTACATCCACTACGGGGTGCGGGAGCACGGCATGGGGGCCATCCTCAACGGCCTTAACCTTCATGGGGGCTATAGGGCGTATGGGGGCACTTTCCTAGTTTTTTCCGACTACATGCGCCCCGCCATCCGCCTGGCGGCCCTCATGGGCACCCCCACGATCTTCGTCTTCACCCACGACACCATCGCCCTGGGGGAGGACGGCCCCACCCACCAGCCCGTGGAGCACCTCATGAGCCTCCGGGCCATGCCGGGCCTTTGGGTGATTCGTCCCGCAGACGCCTACGAGACCTTCTACGCCTGGCGGGTGGCCCTAAGCCGCAAGGAAGGTCCCACGGCCCTCATCCTCACCCGCCAGGCAGTTCCTCTCCTTTCCCCGGAAAAGGCCAAGGGGGCCCTCAAGGGAGGCTACATCCTGGAGGATGTAGAGGACCCCGAAGGGGTGATCGTGGCCACGGGAAGCGAGGTGCACCTGGCCTTGAAGGCCAGGGTCCTTTTGGCGGAGAAGGGCCGCCGGGTGCGGGTGGTGAGCCTGCCTTCCTTTGAACTCTTTGCCGCCCAGCCGGAGGAGTATAGGCGGGAAGTGCTTCCCCCAGGCCTCCCCACCGTGGCGGTGGAGGCAGGGGCTACCCTGGGTTGGGAGCGGTACGCCCACAAGGTGGTGGGTCTGGACCGCTTCGGGGCCAGCGCCCCTTACCCCGAGGTCTACGAGAAGCTGGGCTTTACCCCGGAGCGGGTGGCGGCGGCTTTGGAAGAGCTCCTATGAGGTTTTGGGTAGATCCCCTCCCTCGTCCTGAGGCTTATGCGGGAATGGCCATTGTGGTGGATGTCATCCGGGCCACCACCACCGCCGCCCTTTACCTAAGGGCTGGGGCCAAGGCCCTGGTTCTAGCCCCGGGAGTGGAGGCCGCACGGGCCTTACGCCAGGATGGGGAAGTCCTGGCCGGGGAAGTGGGAGGGCTTCCCCCAAAGGGGTTTGACCTGGGCAACTCCCCCCGGGAGGTGGAAAGGGTGGTGGGGAAGACCGTGGTCATGGCCACCACCAACGGCACCCGGGCCGCCCATGCGGCCTTAGGGGCTAGGTATATCCTTCTGGGTTCCTTGCAAAACGCCCAGGCGGTGGCGGAGGTGGCGGCAGGTGCAGGCGGGGAAGTAGCTATCCTCTGTGCGGGCAAGGAGGGCAACATAGCCCTGGATGACCTTTACACGGCTGGGGTCATCGGAAGGCGGTTGCAAGCCCTGGGGTTTACTCCTGTGGGAGAAATGGCCCATCTAGCCCTCTTCTTGGCGGAGAACCCGCCTTTGCCGGTGCTCTCAGCCAGCGAGGCCGCCAAGGCCTTGGTGGCGGTGGGGCTTGGGGAGGATGTGGCCGAGTGCGCTCGGGTGGACGTCCATAGGGTGGTCCCCCGCTTCCTGGGGATGCGGGGGGAAGGCATGGTGTTTGGGGTATAGGGGGGAGGGATGCTGGCCACCTTGCGGGAGGTTCTGCCGGAAAAGGGCCGGGCGGTGGGGGCCTTTGACGTGGTAGGCCTGGAGTGGGCGGAGGCCATCCTGGAGGGCGCAGAAACCCTGGGCCTTCCGGTGATTCTCAGCGTGGCCCTACACCTAGGGGGGCCGCCCCTGGAAGCCCTGGCACCTGGGCTCCGCCATTTGGCGGAGGGGGCCAAGGTACCCGTGGCCCTACACCTGGACCATGGGGAAAGCCTCCAGGAGGTGGTACGGGCGTTAAAACAGGGCTTCACCAGCGTGATGCTCGATGGAAGCCATCTGCCCCTCGAGGAGAACATCCAACTGACCCGCCTGGCGGTGGAGGTGGCCCGGGCCTATGGGGCTACGGTGGAAGGGGAGGTGGGGGCAGTGCCGGGAGGTTACGGGGGGGAGGTTTCCCATGAGCCCGTGGCCTACACCGACCCCTTGGAAGCCAGGCGCTACCTGGAGGAGACCGGGGTGGACGCCCTGGCGGTGAGCATTGGCACCCGCCACGGCCTGCACAAGGGGCCGGTGCGCCTCAATCTGCCCTTGTTGGAGGAGCTGGGCCACCTTCCCGTGCCCCTGGTCCTCCACGGGGCTTCGGGCTTAAGCCCGGAGGACTATCGGGCTTTGGTGGACCGGGGGATCCGAAAGATCAACCTTTATGCCGACCTGGCCCTCGAGGCGGCCTCGGTTCTCAGGAGGGTGGGAGCGGAAGACTACCTGGGCCTGATGGCGGCCATGAAGGAGGGCCTCAAGGATTTGGCCATGGCCCGGATGCGCCTATGGTGGGGAAGCTGAAGGCCCTTCTTTGGGATTTGGACGGCACCTTGGCGGAGACTGAGGAACTCCACCGGGAGGCCTTCAACCGGGCCTTTGCCCACTTTGGCCTTCCCCTTTACTGGGACCAGGAAACCTACGCCCGCCTCCTTTGGACCACCGGGGGGAAGGAGCGCCTTAAGCGGGCCCTGGAGGAAACCCCGGGGGCACCTGGGCTTTCCTGGGAGGAGATCGCCGAGGTGCACCGCTACAAGACGGACCTTTACCTGAAGCTTTTGCGGGAAGAGGGGGTCGCGTTGCGCCCGGGGGTGCGCCGGCTTCTCCTCGAGGCCCGGGAGGCAGGGGTGGCCTTAGCCCTTTGCACCACCACCAGCCCGGAAAACGCCGAGGCCTTCTTGGAGGGTGCGGGTCTATCGGGCTGGTTTTCCCTGGTTTTGGCCGGGGATGTGGTGGCAAGGAAGAAGCCGGATCCCGGCATCTACCTCCTGGCCCGGGAGCGCCTGGGCTTGGCCCCGGAAGAGGGGCTGGTGGTGGAGGATTCCCGCAATGGTCTCCTGAGCGCCCTGGGGGCGGGTTTCCCCGTGCTCATCACCCCTAGCCTTTATACCCTGGACCAGGACTACCAAGAAGCCCACGCCCTTCTTCCCCACCTGGGGGAGCCCGGGAACCCTGCGCCCGTCCTCCAGGGGCCGAGGTCCGGGGAGAGGGTGGTGGTGGACCTTTCCTACCTGGAGGAGGTGAAAAAGTGGTGGAGCACCTGATCGTGTTCAACGCCGAGGCCAGTCCGAAGGAGGTGAGGGAGATGGTGCGGAAGGCCCGGGAGGTCCTCTTGCAGATTCCCGGGGTTTGTGGGTTGCGCTATGGGGAGGCTCTTGCCGAAGGGGCCCGCTACCGCTACTGGCTTTCTATCCTTTTTGAGGGGCCTGAGGTGGTGGAGTTCTACCGGGACCATCCCTTGCACGTGGAGTTTGCCAACAAGGTCTTCCGCCCCATGGCCCAGGACCGGATCACCACCGATTACCTGGTGATCACGGAGGTGCCATGCGGCAGCTAGCCCACCGGGAGGCGGAGGCCAGGGCTTTGAAGGTCCTGGTGGATGGAATAGGGGAGGGATTGGTCCTCGAGGGGGAGGGAGGATACTACGCCCTCTACTACTTCTACAGCTGGTACGGGCGCAAGGCCCCGGATCCAGACGAAACCCCGGACTGGGTGGAAGGACCCAAGGCTTCCCCCGAGGAGTTCCTGGATTCTTACGATCAGGCCCGTTGGCTGGAGGACAATGGTTATACCCTCTTCATCAACGAGTCCAAGTAGGGGGTGTATATGGATTACTCAGAAATGCCCTACCAGGAGGCCAGGAAGCAGGCGGTGAAGGTGCTGGAGGATGGTTACGGGGATGCGGTGATTTTGAAGGACGCCCATGGCTACTGGGCCCTCTACTACCTCTACGGTTTCCAGACCCCGCCCCCAGAGGCCCCGCCCCACTGGATGGAAGGTCCTTTCCCAGGGGAGGAGGGGATCCGCTCCCCCTACGAGATGCAGAAATTTTTGGAGGAACAGGGGGATTTCACCTACCTCAACGATGTAGACTAAAACGGTGAAGCGGGACGCTTACAGGGTTCTCCAGATAACGGAAACGGTAATCTACCTCTTCGCTGGCTTTCTCATCGCCGGCGGGGCGGCGGTTCTCCTCCTTTCCACCTTGGTGGAGGGGGTGTACCACCTGATGAGGGGGGACTACGGGGAGGTGGCCCTGAGCCTTTTGGACCGCGTGCTTCTTGCCTTGATGCTGGCGGAAATCCTCTACACCCTGCTGCGTTTCGCCAAGGAAGGGACCCTCGAGGCCACCCCCTTTCTGGTTATCGGCCTCATCGCCGCCATCCGCCGCATCCTGGTCCTGACCGCAGAGGCGGTGGAGAAGTTTGACCTGGCGGATCCCGCCTTCATGGCGGTCTTGGCCGAGCTGGGGCTTCTTTCCCTCATGGTGGTGGCCTTGGCCTTGGCCATGCGCCTTACTAGGAGCGAAGCAGGGCGATGAGGGCCTGGGCTGCGGGGTTGGCCACGCTCTTGGGGTGCACCAGCCAGAAGTAGCGGCGGATCTCCCCCACGGGCGCAGCCAGCCTTAGGGCTCGGAGGTTCCCCACCTTTAAGTTGGGCTGGACCACCACCCGGCTTACGATCCCGACCCCAGCTTTCGCCAGCACCAGGCGCTTGGTGACCTCGTTGTTGTCAGTGTAGAAGGTAGGGTTAAGCTCCAAGCCCGCTTGCTCAAAGGCCCGTTCCAGGGCCCGCCAGGTCATGGAGCCGGGCTTGCGCACGATGAGGGTTTCCTCCTTTAACCACTCTGGGGGCACGGTTTCCCGCCCCGCCCAGGGGTGGTCGGGGGGCACGATGAGGCCCAGCTCATCCTCGTAAAAAAGGTGGCGCTCGTAGCCTTCCCAATGCTCTACACCCTCTAACACAGCGAACTCCACTTCCCCTATGAGCAGGCGCTCCGCCAGGCGCTCGGAGGAGCCGCTTTCCACGTGCACCCTTACCCCGGGATGGGCGTCGTGGAAGTTCTTTAGGAAAAGGGGAAGCACGTAGGTGGCCATGGTGGTGGCGGCTCCCAGGGTAACCTCCCCCAGTTCCAACCGGCCCATGGCCTGGGAAACCCGCTGGAACTCCTCCAGGGCCTGCACCACCCGCCTGGCCTCGGGCAGGAGGGCCTCGCCCACGCGGGAGAGGACCAGGTGCCGCCCCGGGCGCTCAAACAGGGGGTGGCCCACCTGTTCCTCCAGGGCCCTCAGGTACTGGCTTACCGCGGGCTGGGTGATGCCCAAGGCTAGGGCTGCCCGGCCCACCCCACCTTCCTCCACCACCGTGACAAAGACCCGTAACGCGGCAGGGTTCGGCAGTTTAGCGTTTTTAGATATGAGCATGGGCTTATGTTATAGCCGAAAACATATGATTGCAATAATAAAATGCCCCCTCTAAGGTAAGCGCATGGCTATGCCCACGCGCAACCTGGGCCTGGACCTGATGCGGGCTACCGAGGCCGCTGCTTTGGCCTCGGCCCGGTATGTGGGCCGGGGGGACAAGGAAGGGGGGGACCGGGCGGCGGTGGAGGCCATGCGCCTCCTCCTCAACAGCCTGGACTTCCGCGGCCGGGTGGTGATCGGGGAAGGGGAGAAGGATAAGGCCCCCATGCTCTACAACGGCGAGGTTCTGGGCCAAGGCCGGGGCCCTTCCTGGGACCTGGCGGTGGACCCGGTGGAGGGCACGAGGCTCCTTGCCTTGGGTCGCCCGGGGGCCATCAGCGTCATCGCCGCAGCTCCGGAGGGCTCTCTTTTTAACCCGGGACCCGCCTTCTATGCGGCCAAGCTGGTGGTGGGCCCGGAAGCCAAGGAGGCCATTGACCTTAAGGCCTCGGTGGCCGACAACCTAAAGGAGATCGCCCGCGCCTTGAAAAAGGAGGTGCGGGAGCTCACGGTTTTCGTCCTGGATAAGCCTCGCCACAGCCGGCTTATTGAGGAAATCCGGATGGCCGGGGCCCGGATCAGCCTGCAGACCGATGGGGATGTGGGCGGGGCCTTGGCCGCGGTGCTACCCAACACGGGTATTGACGTGCTCATGGGCACGGGGGGCACCCCAGAGGGGGTGATCGCCGCCGTGGCGGTGCGGGCCTTAGGGGGTGGGATGCAGATGCGCCTGGATCCGCAAAGCGAGGAGGAACGCTGGAACGTGGTGCATGCCGGCTATGACCTGGATCGGGTGTATACCTTGGACGAACTCTGCTCGGCCGAGGACACCCACTTTGCCGCCACCGGCATCACCGACGGCCCCTTCCTAAAGGGCGTGCGCTATGGGGAAAGCCAGGCCTGGACCGAGAGCCTGGTCATCCGCGGGGCCACCCGGACCCTCAGGAAGGTGGAAGCCTGGCACCAGCTTGAAAAGCTTCGGGGCATCAGCCCCGTGGCCTATTAGGAGGTGTGGAAATGGCAACAGGATACGCGGGAAAAGGTAAGTACAGCAAGGCCGGAGTCCTGGAGTATAAGCAGATGGGCTACTGGGACCCGGACTATGAGCCCAAGGATACGGACACCATCGCCCTTTTTCGGGTGACGCCCCAGCCTGGGGTGGAGCCCGAGGAGGCGGCGGCGGCGGTGGCTGGGGAGTCCTCCACGGCCACCTGGACGGTGGTCTGGACCGACCGCCTCACCTACCTGGACCGGTACCGGGCCAAGGCCTTCCGGGTGGAACCCGTTCCCGGCAATCCCGAGCAGTACTTCGCCTGGATCGCCTACGACCTGGCGCTTTTTGAGGAGGGGTCCATCGCCAACATGACCTCCTCCATCATCGGGAACGTCTTCGGCTTCAAGGCCCTTAAGGCCCTGCGCCTCGAGGACCTGCGCATCCCTGTGGCCTACCTGAAAACCTTCAAGGGCGCTCCCCACGGCATCCCTGTGGAGCGGGACATGCTGAACAAGTACGGCCGCCCCCTCCTCGGGGCCACGGTGAAGCCCAAGCTGGGCCTCTCCGGGCGCAACTACGGCCGGGTGGTTTACGAGGCCTTGGCGGGGGGCTTGGACTTCACCAAGGACGACGAGAACATCAACTCCCAGCCCTTTATGCGCTGGCGGGACCGCTTCCTCTACGCCCAGGAGGCGGTGATGAAGGCGGAGCAGGTCACGGGGGAGCGCAAGGGCCACTACATGAACGTCACCGCCGCCACCATGGAGGATGTCTACGAGAGGTTGGAGTTCGCCAAGGAGATCGGCTCCATCATCGTCATGGTGGACCTCACCATGGGCTACACCGCCTTGCAGTCCGTCTCCAACTGGTGTCACAAGAACGGCATGATCCTCCACCTCCACCGGGCCAGCCACGCCACCTTCACCCGCCAGAAAAACCACGGCATCAACTTCCGGGTCCTGGCCAAGTGGATGCGGATGCTGGGGGTGGACCACATCCATGCCGGCACCGCCGTGGGCAAGCTGGAAGGCGATCCCAACCTGGTGCGGGGCTACTACGACATCCTCAGGGAGCAGTACGTGAAGGCCGACCCCGTGAAGGGCATCTACTTTGACCAGGACTGGGCGTACCTGCCCGCGGTGATGCCCGTGGCCTCCGGGGGGATCCACGCCGGCCAGATGCACCTCCTCCTCTCCCTCTTTGGGGACGATGTGGTCTTGCAGTTTGGGGGCGGCACCATCGGCCACCCCATGGGCATCCAGGCGGGGGCCACGGCCAACCGGGTGGCCCTGGAGGCCATGGTTAAGGCCCGCAACGAGGGCCGGGACATCCTGGCCGAAGGTCCCGAGATCCTCAAGAAGGCGGCCCAGCACTCGCCAGCTTTGGCGGCGGCTTTGGATACCTGGGGTAGCGTCACCTTTGACTTTGCCTCCACCGATACCCCGGACGTGCTTCCCACCCCCACCAGCTAAGAAAGGAGCTGAGGAAGATGCGGATTACCCAAGGTACCTTCTCCTACTTGCCCGACCTGGCGGACGAGGAGATCCGGGGCCAGATCGAGTACATCATCAAAAACGGCTGGGCGGTTTCCATCGAGTACACCGACGACCCTAGCCCCTACAACGTCTACTGGAACATGTGGGGCCTGCCCATGTTTGACCTGGAGGACGCGGCGGCGGCCATGTACGAGTTCCAGAAGTGCCGCGAGGCCTTCCCCAACCACTACATCAAGATCAACGGCTACGATCCCTCCCCCATGTGGCAGGCGCAAAGGGTGTCCTTCATCGCCCACCGGCCTAAGAAAGAGCCTGGCTTCCGCCTGCACCGGCAGCTTTGGAGCGATGGGCGCAGGCTGAAATACACCTTGGAGCCCTACGTCACCATGAGGCTGGAAGGCGAGCGTTACCAGGAGTAGTCCCAAGGGTCTGGGGGTCCCGGCCGTGCCCGGGGCCCCTTAGCTAAATCAAGGAGGGTTATGCAGGAAACCCAAGGCCAAAACCTGGCGGTGGTGAAAAACCCCGAGATCGAGGCGGTGCTGGATACCTTGGACCAGGAGCTTGTGGGCCTTAGGCCGGTGAAGCAGCGGATCCGGGAGATCGCCGCCTACCTCTCCGTGGACCGGCTTCGCCGGGAGCTGGGGCTTACCGCCGACCGGCCTACCCTGCACATGGCCTTTGTGGGCCCCCCGGGCACGGGCAAGACCACGGTGGCCTTGAGGATGGCCACCATCCTGCACAAGCTGGGCTACATCCGTCGCGACCACCTGGTGGTGGCCAGCCGCGACGACCTGGTGGGCCAGTACATCGGCCACACCGCCCCCAAGACCAAGGAGGTCCTGAAGCGGGCCATGGGGGGTGTGCTCTTCATCGACGAGGCCTATAGCCTCTACCGGGCGGAAAACGAGCGGGACTACGGCCAGGAAACCATCGAGATCCTCCTCCAGGTGATGGAGAACCAGCGGGAGGACCTGGTGGTGATCCTGGCAGGGTACAAGGACCGCATGGAGGAGTTCTTCACCCTAAACCCGGGGATGCGCTCCCGCATCGCCCACCACATAGAGTTTCCCCCCTATAGCGCCGAAGAACTCTTCCAGATCGGCAAGCTCATGCTGGAACGGCAGGGCTATCGTTTCACCGAGGAGGCGGAAAAGGCCTTCTTGGAGTACCTGGAACGCCGCATGCGCCTTCCCAACTTCGCCTATGCCCGGAGCGTGCGCAATGCCCTGGACCGCTTCAAGCTTCGGCAGGCCTACCGGCTTTACCAGAAGGCGGGGCCGGTGACCCTAGAGGAGCTCATGACCCTCACCGCCGACGACATCTACGCCAGCTCGGTTTTTAGGGAGGAGGAAGATGCCCCATAGGCCTTTCATGTTGGGCATTGCCGGTGACTCGGGGGCGGGGAAGACCACCATTTCTGCGGGGATCGCCCGGCTTTTGGGGGTGGAGCGCACCACCAACATCTGCGTGGACGACTACCACAAGTACGACCGCAAGCAGCGCAAGGAGCTGGGTATCACCCCCTTGAACCCCGAGTGCAACTACATGGACATCATGGAGCAGCACGTGAGGCTTCTTTCCGAGGGGGAACCCATCCTGAAGCCGGTGTACAACCACTCCACGGGCACCTTTGACCCGCCGGTGTACGTTCCGGCGCCGCGGGCGGTGGAGGAGGAGGGCAGGCTCATTCCCCGGGTGGTGATCCTGGAGGGGCTCCTTACCCTTTTTTCCCCGGCCTTGAGGAGCCGCTACCACCTCACCGTCTACCTGGACCCCGAGGAGGAGCTCAGGCGGGAATGGAAGGTGAAGCGGGATGTGGCCAAGCGGGGGTACACCCCGGAGGAGGTCATCGCCGACATCGAAAGGCGCATGCCCGATTCCCGGGCCTTTATCTGGCCGCAGAAGGAGCATGCGGACATCATCGTGCGCTTCTACCGCCCCGTGGGCTACGATCCGGAAAACCCCAGCACCCTGAACGTAAGGATCACCCTCAAGCACACCCTGCCCCGCCTGGACCTCTCGGAGGTGCTCCACTCCGCCTACGAGGACGAGGCCCTGATCCGCCTGGAAACCCGGAAGGAGGCGGACATCCTGGACATCACCGGCCACGTGACCCCCGAGCAGGCCCAGGCCTTTGAGCGCATCATCTGGGATCATCTGGGCCACCATGCCGAGCACTTCGACCCCAGCCTGGTGGGTACCTTCTGGGATAAGGCGGGGCAGAGCTATCCCCTGGCCCTGACCCAGCTCATCATCGCCTACTATCTGGTTAAGATGCGGGAGCTGGCCATCGAGCGGGGGCACCTGCGGGTGGCCTAGGGGGAAAGGATGCTCAAGTTTGCGCCCTCCATCCTCACGGCGGACCTGGCGAGGCTGAAGGACCAGATCGAGGAAGCCCAGGCGGCAGGGGTGGACTGGATCCACCTGGACGTGATGGATGGGGTGTTCGTCCCCAACCTCACCTTCGGGCCCCTTCTGGTGGAGGCGGTGCGGCGGGTGACTTCCTTGCCTTTGGACGTGCACCTGATGATCGTGCAGCCGGAGAGGTACCTGGAGGACTTCGCCCGCGCTGGAGCCGATGTGATCACCGTCCACTTTGAGGCTACCCCCCATGCTCACCGGGCGGTGCAGAAGGTGAAGGAGCTGGGTAAGAAGGCGGGGCTTGCCCTCAACCCTGCTACCCCCCTCGAGGCCTTTGAGCCCCTGT
Organism: Thermus tenuipuniceus; assembly: GCF_002964845.1. Classification (GTDB taxonomy): domain Bacteria; phylum Deinococcota; class Deinococci; order Deinococcales; family Thermaceae; genus Thermus; species Thermus tenuipuniceus. The sequence goes on along the minus strand of NZ_PRDA01000019.1, from coordinate 30,971 downwards.
TGCCCGAGCTGGATCTGGCCCTCCTCATGAGCGTGAACCCGGGGTTTGGGGGGCAGAAATACATTCCCACCTCCACGGGAAGGCTTCGCCGGCTCAAGGAGATGCGGGATAGGCTGAATCCCTCTTGCCTCATTGAGGTGGATGGGGGCGTGAACCGGGATACCGTGGCCGAGGTGTACCGGGCAGGAGCAGACGTGGCCGTGGCGGGAAGCGCCCTTTTTAACAAGCGGCCCGTGGCTGATAACCTTAAGGAGCTAAAGGAGGTGCTCTATGCCCTTGGCGATAGGTAAGGAGGTTTTGGACAAGGCGCGGCGGGAAGGCTATGCGGTTCCCAGCTTCAACACCAACAACCTGGAGATTACCCAGGCCATCCTGGAGGTGGCCGATGAACTGAGGGCTCCGGTCTTCATCCAGGTTTCCGATGGAGCCCGGAAGTACGCGGGGATGGAGAACCTGGCCAACCTGGTGAAGGACATGGCCAGCCGCACCAAGGTGCCCGTGGTCCTCCACCTGGACCACGGGGCCGACTTCAAGATGGTGATGCAGGCCCTGAGGGCGGGCTTCACCAGCGTGATGATTGACGCCAGCCACCACCCCTTTGAGGAAAACGTGGCCGAGACCAAGAAGGTGGTGGAGGCGGCCCACGCGGTGGGGGTGAGTGTGGAGGCGGAGCTGGGCCGGCTTCAGGGCATTGAGGACAACATCCAGGTGTCCGAGGCGGAGGCCTTCCTCACCGATCCCGAGGAGGCGGAGCGCTTCGTGGCGGAGACGGGCATCGACTACCTGGCCATCGCCATCGGCACCAGCCACGGGGCCTACAAGGGCAAGGGCCGGCCCTACATTGACCACAAGCGCCTCGAGGAGATCAGCAAACGGGTGCATATCCCCCTGGTGCTCCACGGGGCCAGCGGGGTCCCCACCTGGCTCAAGGAGAAGCTCTTGGCCACGGGGGCCGAGCTGAAGGAGGCCACGGGCATCCACGACGAGGACATCAAAAAGGCCATTCCCAACGGCATCGCCAAGATCAACATCGACACCGACCTGCGCCTGGCCATGACCCTGGGGATCCGCGAGGTGGTGGTGGGGAACCCCAAGGAGTTTGACCCCCGCAAGATCATCGGGAAGGGCCGGGACTACCTGAAGCAGGTGATCCGGGAGAAGTTCGAGCTGATGGGCACGGTGGGTCGGGCATAACCCACCCCGCCCTGGCTGTGCCAGGGTGGGAGCCCCAAAGACAACCCCCCGCCCGTGTGGGCGGGGGTTTCTGGTCGGGGAGGCCGGATTTGAACCGACGACCACACGCACCCCAAGCGTGTGCGCTACCAGGCTGCGCTACTCCCCGGCGCGCAAAGGTTAGTGTAGTGCCCCGCTTGGGCTTTCGTCAAGTAGACTTGGGGCCATGGAGATTAAAGACCTCAAGAGCCTGGTGCGGTATAACCCAGAAAAAATGGCCAAAATCCCCGTGTTTGAGTCCGACAAGTTCTTCTTTGACCTTTACGCTCTCCTTCCCGGTCAGGCGCAAAAGGTGCACGCCCATGAGGGCTCCGATAAGGTCTACTATGTTTTAGAGGGCGAGGTGGTGGTGCGCATCGGGAAGGAGGAGGTTCTTTTGGTTCCGGGGATGGCGGCTTTGGCTCGCTCCGGGGAGACCCATGGGGTGCGGAACGAGTCGGCCAACCCCGCCCTTCTCCTGGTGGTGATGGCCCCGAAGCCCTAGCCTTTCACGGGGTTTTCAAGCCTTTGGAGTAGCCTTCTTCCGATGGTCAAAGCCTTGCCCGCCGACCTGGGGTTTTTGGCGGAGGTCCTCCGCCGTTACCCGGTGCGGGTCCTATTCCGGGGGGAGGTCCTTCCCGAAGAGCCCTTGAGGGGGGAGAAGCTTTGGGAGGAGGGCGAGATCGCCCTCTACTGGGAGGGGCCACCCCCCTCCCAAGAGGTAAGGGAGGCCCTTCGGCTTCTCCTTAAGGTTTTGCGGGAGGTTTTGGAGCTTAGGGAGAGGGAACTGGCCCTCCTGAAAAGCCAGGAGGAAACCTCGAGGCTCCTCGGCCTTCTCCTCCACGAGATCAAAAACCCTCTCATGAGCGTTCTCGGAGCCCTCGAGCTCACCCTGGAGGTGGAGGGCCTGCCGGAGGAGGCCAAGGAGCTTCTTTCCATCGCCGAGAAGAGTGCCCGGCGCATCCAGGACCTCCTCAACAAGGCCCGGGAGTACCTGCGCCTGGGCCAAGGGGTCCGCCTGAAAAGCGAGCGGGTGGACCTGAAGGCCCTCCTTCTGCAGGTGGCGGAGGAGATGCGCCCCCTGGCCCGAAGGAGGGGCATTGCCCTGCGGCTGATCCTGCCCAAGCGGGAGGCCTGGGTCTACGGGGACCGGGAGTGGCTGTACCAGGCGGTGCTCAATGTGGTCAACAACGCCGTCAAGTACACCCCGGAAAGGGGGCGGGTGGCGGTGCGCCTGCTGGTGGGCCCAGAGCGGTACGGCATTGCGGTTTCCGACACGGGCCCCGGCATCCCCAAGGAGGAGCAGGCAAGGGTCTTTGAACCCTTCTACCGGGCCTCCACCCGGGGGGAGGTGGAGGGGACAGGGCTTGGGCTTGCCCTGGTGAAGCGGGTCCTCGAGGCCCATGGGGGCGAGGTGCGCTTAAGAAGCCGTCTCGGCCAGGGAAGCACCTTCCTTCTCCTCTTGCCCAGGCCCCGGCCGGGCCAAAGGGCCCTGGTGGGAAGGCTTCTTCTCCTCATGGTGGCCCTGATCGCCTTGGCCCGCCTGCCCATCCTCCCTGCTCCCTTGGGTTCCAAGGCCTTCGGGGAGGTGCCGGCGGGGGAGGTGGTGCGGCTTCCCGGGCTGGAGCTGGCCTTTAGCCCCGAGGCTAAAGGGGAAGCCCGGCGCTGGCGGAGCCTTTGGGGTGGGGGGAATAGGGTGCAGGTGAGCCTGGAAGGAGGAGGGGTGGAGGCCGTGCGGGAAAAACCCCTGCCCCTGACCCTTTCCACCCCGGAGGGCCGGGTGCGGCCCACCGGGACCCACCTCCGTCTTTCCCGGGAAGGCGGAGCCCGGCTTTCCCTGTACCGGGGGAAGGTGGCCTTGGGGCAAGAGACGCTTCCTGCCGGGGAAGGGGCGGTCTTGGGCAAGGGGGTTAGGCGGAAGCTTCTTGCTGCTCCCTTGGTGCGTCCGGTGCCGGGTCCTGAGGGGGAGGTGGTCTTCCGCCTCCTGGGTCCTGAGGGGACCCGGGCCTTCCGGGTGGAGGTGCGGAGCGGGGAGGCGGTGGTCCTTTCCGCCAAGGTGGAGGGCAACCTGTTCCGCTACCTGCCCCAGGCGGACCGCCTGAGCCAGGTGCGGGCCATGGCCTTGGATGAAGTGGGCCTCGAGGGCTACCCCTCGGACCCCGTGCCCTTCCGGGAGCGGAGAAGCTTCTACGAGGGCAGGAAACGGCTTCCCCAGGACCCAGCCGGAGCGGAAGCCTTCTTGCGCCAGGCGGTGTCCGCTTTCCCGGATGATGCGGAGGCCTTGGGCGAGCTGGCCTTTGCCCTTTACCTGCAAGGCCGCCACACCGAGGCTAAGCCCCTTTACGAGAAGGCCCTGGCCCTTTTGGACAGCCCCGACATCCGCGTGCGCTACGCCAGGCTCCTTTACCACATGAAGCGCTATGGGGAGGCGGAGGAGAGCTACCGTCTGGTTTTGGCCGGGGATCCCGGGAGCCTGGATGCCCGCTGGGGGCTTGCCGAGGTGGTCCTGGCCCTGGGCCGGGCCAAGGAGGCAGAGCTCCTTGCCCGGCAGGTCCTGGCGGTGGAACCCCACTATCCCTTGGCGCGGTTTACCTTGGCCAAGGCCCTGTTGGAGCAGGGGAAGGTGCCCGAGGCGAGGAGGTTTCTTGAGGAGGAGGTTAGGCGAAACCCGGATCCTGAGGTGAAGGCCCTGCTGCAAAGGCTTCCTCAGCCGCTCCCTTAAGATAAAGACGTGGCTCGGGTTTTGGTGGTGGAAGACGACCCCACGGTGGCCAAAGTGTTGGAACTGGCCCTAAGGCGGGAGGGGTACGAGCCCCACCTGGCCCGGGACTATCCGTCGGCCAAGGCGGCGCTGGACGGGGATTGGGATGCCATCCTTCTGGACATCAACCTGCCGGGGGGGTCTGGTTTGGACCTTCTTCGCTACTTGCGGAAGGAGCTCCACAAGACCACCCCTGTCCTGGTTCTTTCCGGTCTTAAGCAGGAGCGGAGCTTGAAGGAGGCCCAGGCCCTGGGGGCCCAGGAGTACCTCACCAAGCCCTTCAGCCCTGGGGAGCTTGTAAGGCGCTTGGAGCGCTATGTGGCGGCGCGGTGAGCGGCTTTATGCCCTCCTGGTGGTGCTGGTGGTCCTCCTCGAGGCCTTGGCCCTGGGAGGGTTGGTGGTGGCCTTTTCGGGGCGGCTTTTTAACCTGTTCGGTTACCCGGTAGTCTACCGCGCCCTCTTCCAGGCGCTGGGCCTTACTGGACTGGCCTTGGTTTGCCTTTCTGCTTACATCCTCCTCTACCACGCCTACACCGCCAGCAAGGAGCTTCTGGACCGAGGGGCTTATGAGGACTGGCTCACCCAGTTCACCCAAGCCCTCTTTAGCGGGGAGCCGCCTCCACCGCCCCCTTGGCCCCGTCCGGCCCTCGAGGCCCTTTTGAACCTACGGGAGATGCTCAAGGGGGAGTCCTCCGAGCGGATAGCCGACTGGCTCCGCCAGGTTTATCCCCACTGGATCCGTCTTCTGAAAAGCCGGTGGGCCTCCCGGCCTGCCCGGCTGGAGGCTTTGGATGCCCTGGCCCAGGCCCGTTTGCCGGAAACCCTGGAGGCCATCCTCCCCTACCTTTCCCATCGGGATCCCGTGCTGCGCCTGGGGGCGGCCCGGGCGGGGGCCCGGGTGGCCCAGGGGGAGGGGCTTGGACGGCTGGCGGAGGCTCTCCTCCAGGCGGGTCTACCCCGCGGGGCCCTCCTGGAGGTCCTCCTCCTCCTGGAGGAGCGGGCGACACCCGTGGTGGAGGCCTTTCTTTCCCGGGGGGGAAGGGAGGAGGTGTGGGCGGCCCTGGAGGCCATAGGCCGGCTTAAGCAGGTGCCCTTGGTGGAAAGGGTCCTTCCCTTCTTGGACCATGCGGATCCCGAGCTTAAAGCGGCGGCCATGCGTGCCCTTTACCGCCTGCGCTACCCACCCCAGGGCTACGAGGGGCTTTTGCTGGCAGCCTTAAAGGACGACCGGGAGTTCTTGCGGGCCCATGCCGCCCGGCTCATGGCCCTTTTGGGTAACGACCTGGCCCGGCGAGCCTTGTGGAAGATGCTTTCCGACCCCTCTTTTTACGTGCGCCGGGCGGCGGCGGAAGGGCTTTTGTGGATGAACAAGGGCTTCCTGGCCCGGGCTGCGGAAAGCCACCCCGATCCCTTTGGCCGGGCCATGGCCCAGCAGGTGTTACGGGAGACGGCATGAACCTCCTTTTGGATTCTTTGTTCGTTTACCAGGTGGTGATCCTGTGGTATTTCGCTCTTTTGAACTTCTTCTATGCCCTCTTCGCCTTCTTTGGTCTGGGCGTGGTGGCCCGCTATGCCCGTGAGCTTTCCGAGCTTTCCCTGAAGGACCTTTTGGAACGGGAGGCTTACCTGCCCGTGTCCATCCTGGTGCCCACCTACAACGAGGAGAAGACCATCGCCCACTCGGTGCGCTCCTTTTTGAGCCTGCACTACCCGGAGTTTGAGGTGATCGTGGTGGCGGATGGGCCCAAGGACCGGACCCTGGAGGTGCTCAAGGAGGCCTTCCGCCTGGTGGAGGTGGAATGGGTCTACCGCCGGGTGCTTCCCACCAAACCTGTGCGGGCGGTCTACCGCTCCCTGGTCTACCCCAACCTCATCGTGGTGGACAAGGAGAATGGGGGCAAGGCCGACGCCCTAAACGCCGGGCTCAACCTGGCCCGCTACCCCCTCTTCTGCGCCGTGGATGCGGATAGCCTCCTGGATGCCCAGGCCCTTCTCCGGGCAAGCCGCCTCTTCTTGGAGGACGACCGCGTCCTGGCCGTGGGGGGGACCATACGGCCCCTCAACGGGGCGGTGGTGCGGGAGGGCGTGGTGGAGGCCCTGCACCTTCCCCGGGGCTTTCTAGAGAAGATGCAAATCATGGAGTACGCCCGGGCCTTTTTCATGGGCCGGGCGGGCTGGAGCGCCATGGGGGCCCTGCTCATTATCTCAGGGGCCTTTGGCCTTTTCCGCCGGGAGGAGGCCTTGAGGGTTGGGGGGTACCGCACGGACACCGTGGGGGAGGATATGGAGCTGGTGGTGCGCCTCCACCGCCGGGCCCGGGAGGAGGGGCGAGAGTACCGCATCGTGTACACCCCGGATCCCATCTGCTACACCGAGGTGCCCGCGGACTGGGCCACCCTTAGGAAGCAACGGAACCGCTGGCACCGGGGGCTATGGGAGGTGCTCTGGAACCACCGGCTGATGCTCTTCAACCCCCGGTATGGCCGGCTCGGCCTTCTGGCCATGCCCTATTTCGTCCTCTTCGAGGCCCTGGCCCCGGTGGTGGAGGTGTTGGGGTATGTGCTTTTCCCGGTTTTCTACCTCCTTGGCCTTTTCAATGCGCAGTTTGCCTTCCTCTTCTTTCTCCTGGCCATGGCCTACGGGGTGCTTCTTTCCCAGCTGGCGGTGGGCATGGAGACCTTACTCCTCAAGCGCTATCCCCGGCTAAGGGACCGCCTGGCGCTCCTTTTCTTGGCGATCCTCGAGGGCCTGGGCTACCGGCAGATCCTGGCCTGGGAGCGTTTTCTCGCCACCTTCCAAGTCTGGCGGAAACGGGGGGTCTGGGGGGAGATGCGGCGCAAGGGGTTAGAGTCTGCGTAAGCGGAGGGCCACCCCAAGGCGCAAGGCTAGGGAAAGGAGGATGGGGAAGTGGTAAGGGCTTGGCCCCAGGCCCAGGCTGGCGGCGCTTCCCGCCAGCAGGCTTCCCAAAAGCCCCCCCAGGCCCAGGGCCAGCCAGAAGAGGACCAGGTAGCCGTTTCTGGCTTCCTTGGGGGCGTGGGCCAAGGCCGCATTGGCCAGGGCAGTTCCCAGACCGCTCCAGGCCAGGGCATCGGCAAGGGCGGAAAGCCATATGGGCCAGGGAAAGGCCCTGGACCCCGAAAGCCAGAGGAGGGGCATCAAGGCTGCCACCATTGCCGTGCGGAAGAGGACGGCCTTGTGACCTTCCCGGTCCGCCATCCGGCCCCACATGGGTCCGAAGAGGAGGCCGCTTGAGGCGGAGATCACCGTCCAAAGACCCACCTCGGTCATGGAAAGGCCACCCACCTGTACGAAGTAGGGGATGACGTAGGGTCCTCCCACCATGACCGCCCCGTACCAGAGAAAAACCAGGCCCAGGTAGCGCCGGTAGGCCAGGTCCTGCCAGGCGATCCCGAGAGCCTTTCGGGCGGGAGGGGCGGGGGATTCCGAAGGCTCGCTTTGGAGGCGGAGAAGCAAGACGGAAAGAAGTCCGGCCCCCACCCCCAGAAGGAGAACAACCTGGTAGCCCAGGGGTGAAGGAAGGCGGTCGGCCACCATACCCCCCATGAGGTTCCCCAGGGTGCCCACCAGGCCCAAGAGGGCGTTTCTGAAGCCGAAGTAGCGTCCCCGCCTTTCCTCGGCCACCAGGTCCGCCATCCAGGAGAGCCAGAGGACCCCTACCGGGGCAGCCAGAAGCTGGGAGAGGCCGGCAAAAAGAAGAAGGGTCGGCACCCTCAAGCCTTCTGGCAAAAAGGCGGCCAGGGCAGCAGGCAGGAAGAGCATCCGGGCCAAAAAGTTGAGCCGCACCGCCAGGGCCTTGCGGCTTCCCCTCAGGGAAAGGGCCAGGGGGGTTAGGAGCTGGGCCAGGAAGGGAAGGGCTCCCAGAAGGGCCAGGGCTTGGGGGGAAGCGCCCAGGGCCAGGGCATACCCGGTGACGATCACCCCCGTGCTCCAGTTGAGGAACAAGATGGCTAGGGTGCCTTCCCAGATGGAAAGCCTGAGGGAGCGCTCCGGTTCCACCCCATGATTATCCTTGAACCCGGTAAAATCTTCCCCATGGAAACCGCCATCACCCGCATGTTGGGTATCCGTTATCCCATCGTGGCTGCCCCCATGTTCCTGGTTTCCGGGGCCAGGCTCCTTCAGGCGGTGGCCGAGGCGGGGGCCATCGGGGTCATCCCCAGCCTCAACTTCCGCACCCACGCTGGCTTTCGGGAGTTTTTGGAGACCTTTCCCCTAGGGCTTCCCTTCGGGGTGAACCTCATCCTGAAGGATAACCCCCGCCTCGAGGAGGACCTGGAGGCGGTGGCCGAGCGGAAGGTGCCTTTGGTGGTCACCTCCTTAGGGGACCCCACCCGGGTGGTGGAGCGGGTCAAGGCCTATGGCGGCGTGGTCTGGTGCGATGTGGTGGGTTTAAGGCACGGGAGAAAAGCGGTGGAGGCCGGGGCCGACGCCCTGGTGGCGGTGGCCGCTGGGGCTGGGGGGCATGCCGGGATGGTGAGCCCCTTTGTCCTTGGCCCCTGGCTTAGGGAGGAGCTCGGGGTGCCCGTGCTCATCGCCGGGGGCATCGCCACGGGAAGGCAGCTTCTCGCCGCCTTGGCCCTGGGGGATGGTGCCTATATCGGCACCCGCTTCATCGCCACCCTGGAGTCCGAGGCTCCTTTGGAGTACAAGGAAGCCCTTTTGAGGGCCACCCCTGAGGACATCCAATACACCCCGGAGGTCACCGGGGTGCCCGCCAACTTCCTTCGGGAATCCCTGGAGCGCTTCCGCCAGGGTGGGGGCAAGGCTTGGAAGGAAGTCTATTCCGCCGGGCACGGGGTGGCCTTCATCCGGGATCTCCCTTCCGCCAGGGAGGTGGTGGCACGGCTGGTGGCCGAGTACCAGGAGGCCAGGCAAAGCCTGCCCTGATCATATACACCGGAAGCTTTCGCGAGGATGCTTTCCGCCGTGCGCGCCTTTTTTGCCTTCATCCTCTCCCTAGGTTTGGCCTACGCCCAGTACGACCTGGTGGTTTACGGGGCTACCCCTCAAGGGGTGACGGCGGCCGTGGCCGCGGCCCAGGAGGGCCTTAGGGTCCTCCTCCTGGAACCCGGGCGGGGGGTAGGAGGGGTTCTCACCCAAGGGTGGCTGGCCACCCTGGACCTGGCCAAGGACCGGGAGGGCCTTCTCCAGGGAGGGCTTTTTCGTGACTTCTACCGCCGTATTGGGCAGGAGGCCTCCTTTGATGTGAAGCGGGCGGAGGAGGCCCTATGGGCCATGCTCCGGGAGGCGGGGGTGGAGGTCCGGTTGCAGGTGCCCCTGGACCGGGTGGAGGTGGAGGCAAGCCGCCTGGCCCTGGTGGCGACCCCCGAGGGCCCCGTTCAGGCTCCCTATTTCGTGGATGCCACCGATACCGCGGAACTCGCCTTTCGCGCCGGGGCCAGCTTCACCCAGGGGAGGGAGGACACGGGTCTGGACCAGAGGAGCATGGCGGCCACCTTGGTCTTCCGGTTGGAGGGGGTTCCCTGGGGTGCCGTCTTTCTGGCCCTCAACTACGAGGGCCAGGTGCAGCGTACGGGGGCGGGGGCCTGGGGGAGGAGCGGCTGGGGCTTTGCGGGTCTGGCGCGGGGTTACCTACCCTCCGATCCCAGCCGCTATGCCCTCCGAGGCTTGAACCTGGCCCGCCAGGACGATGGGAGCCTGCTGGTCAACGCCCTTCTCCTCTTTGGGGTGGAAGGGGCGGATCCCTTAAGCCTGGAGCGCATGCGCCTGGAAGCGGCCCTCGAGGCCGAGCGGGTGGTGGCCTACCTGCGGGAGAAGGATCCCCTCCTCTTTGGCACCGCCCGCCTGGCCGGGGTGGCCCCTAGCCTCTATATCCGGGAAAGCCGCCACCTGAAGGCCCTTTACCGCCTTAAGGCTGAAGAAGTCCTCCTGGGCCGGACCTTTCCCGATGCCGTGGCCCTGGGGGGGTACCCCTTGGACGGCCAGGCCTACTTCCCGGGGGAAACCCCTTACCTTTTGGGTACCCCGGCACCCTACGGGGTGCCCTTCCGGAGCCTGGTGCCCCAGGAGTTGAGAAACCTCCTGGTGGTTTCCCAGGCGGCGGGGTTTGATAGTGTGGCCGCCTTTTCCGCCCGGGTGGTTCCCTTGCAGATGGCCTTGGGGGAAGCGGCAGGGGTGGCGGTGGCCCTCCTGCGGAGGGCCCCGCAAGCAGGGCTTATGAAGGTGCCCCTGGCGGATTTTCACGAGTTGGCCGCAAGCAGGCAGGCCCTCGAGGCCCTGCGCAAGCGGCTTGCCCAAAGGGGGGCCAGGCTTTCCTCCCCCGAGGGAAGCCGGGTGGAGGCGGAAAGGGAAAGGCCAGGGTATCGGGAGGCGGTGGCCCTCCTGAGGCGGGGGCTGTTCGCTGGCCCCTATTACCTAAAGGGTTCCCTGGGCCTTTCCGAACCCATCCTCCTGGGGGATTTTTTGGCCAACCTGGAGCACTACTACCGGGTAAAAGGGCCTGAGGAACGCCTTAGGGTGGTGCTAAAGGCCAGGGAGCTTTTCCGGGAGGAACTGCAAAAGCCGTTGAAGCGGTTCACCCTGAACCAGATCTTGCAGGCGCTGGGGGAGGGCAAGCTTTCGGGTGCCGATCCCGTGACCCGGGGGGAGGCGGCGCTTCTCCTCTACCGGCTTCTGCCATAATGGTCTAAAGTGCTAGCCATCTTGCTCCTCCCCGAGTTCTCCGAGCTGGAGGCGGCCCTAGCCCTCGAGGCGGCCAAGCGCCTGGGGCTTCCCGCCTATACCGTGGCCAAGGGCCGCAAGGGAACCCCGGCCCTGGCGGGCTCCGTCTGGACCCCCACCTACGCCTTTCCCGCGGCCCCGCCCCCGGAAGCCCTCCTCATCCCGGGGGCTAAAAGGCCGGGCCGGATGGCCCGGGATCCCTCCTATGTGGCCTTCGTGGAGGAGGTATGGGAGGGGTTAGAGGCGGTGTTTCTGGGTTTCAACGCCCATCTCTTCCTGGCCGAGGTGGGCAGGCTTCCTTCCCGGGTGGCGGCCCCAGGGGAGGTGGCCCAGGCCTTGGCCAAGCAGGGCTACCAGGTGGCGGATGGTTCCTTCCACCGGGAGGCCAAGGTCTATACCACCCTGGGGGGGTTATCCCTGCTTAAGGCTTTAGAGGACTGGGCGCAAAAAGCGATTGAACTTTAAGTTTATACGGTAGTACACTACCCCCATGGCCGTGAGGGAGTATCAGAAAAAGCGGCGCCGGGAGCGCATCTTCCAGACAGCCATGGCCCTTTTCCGTCAGCAGGGTTTCCGGGAAACCACCGCCACCGATATCGCCAAGGCCGCCCACGTGTCCCGGGGTACCTTCTTCAACTACTACCCCTATAAGGAAGCCGTGCTCCTGGAATACGGAAGCCTGCTTCTGGCGGGCTTCAGAGAGGAGGTAAGGCGGCGCCTGGACCAGGAAGAGGATCCCATGGCCCTCCTCCGCTTCCTCTTCCAGAGGCTTGCCGCCTTTACCCAGGCGGAGAAGGACCTTCTTTTACCTCTTCTCTACGAGCTTTTAAACCCCGACCCGGTCCGGGCCAAGGCCGCCTTCCTGGCCCTGCCTTTGGGGGACTTGATCGCCGAGGTCCTGAAGCCCTTGCGGGAAAAGGGGGTGGTGCGGCAGGACCTTTCCCTGGAGCGCATGGGCCGCACCTTGGCCGACCTTTACTTCCTCGCCGCCTTGCGCTGGGCGGCCTATACCCCTAACCGGGATTTCGGGGAGGAGGTGGAAAAATCCCTGTCCTTAGCTCTGGAAGGGATTCTAGCCCGAAGCCAGCCCGCCCAGGTTTCCAGGAAATCCGCCAAAGCCAAGGCTTAGTCCGCGGCCACCTTCAGCCGCTCGGCGATTTCGGGGATTCTGGCCAAAAAGACCCCTGTGGGGCTGCCCGTGAGGGCCACCTCCTCCGGGGTACCCTCGGCCACGATCTCCCCGCCCCGGTCGCCCCCCTCGGGGCCCAGGTCGATCGCCCAGTCTGCGGTCTTCACCACGTCCAGGTTGTGCTCGATGACCACCACGGTGTTGCCGGCGTCCACCAGGCGGTGGAGCACGTTGAGAAGCTTGGCCACATCGTCAAAGTGAAGGCCGGTGGTGGGCTCGTCCAGGATGTAGAGGGTGCGGCCCGTGGCCTTGCGGCCCAGCTCCGTGGCCAGCTTGATCCGCTGGGCCTCGCCCCCGGAAAGGGTGGGGGAGGGCTGGCCCAGGCGCATGTACCCCAGGCCCACATCCACCATGAGCTGGAGCTTGCGGGCGATGGTGGGCACGTTCTGGAAAAACTCCAGGGCTTCCTCGGCGGTCATGTCCAGGACGTCGGCGATGCTCTTGCCCCTGAGCTTCACCTCGAGGGTCTCCTTGTTGTAGCGCTTGCCCTTGCACACCTCGCAGGGCACGTAGAGGTCGGGCAAAAAGAGCATCTCGATCTTCACCGTGCCGTCCCCACCGCAGGCCTCGCACCGCCCCCCCTTCACGTTGAAGGAGAAGCGGCCTGGACCATACCCCCTCTTCCTGGCCTCCGGGGTCTTGGCAAAGAGGTCCCGGATCTCGTCAAAGATCCCGGTGTAGGTGGCCGGGTTGGAGCGGGGGGTGCGGCCGATGGGGGATTGGTCGATCTCGATCACCTTGTCCAGGTGCTCGAGGCCCTCCAGGGAGTCAAAGGCCCCTGGGGTGGTCTTGGCCCGCATGAGCCTTTGCGCCAAGGCGGCGTAAAGGACGTCGTGGATCAGGGTGCTCTTCCCCGAGCCCGAGGGGCCGGTGACGGCCACGAAGCGGCCCAGGGGGATTTTCAAGGTGACGTCTTTCAGGTTGTGCTCCCGGGCCCCCCGGAGGACCAGCCACTTTCCGTTCCCCTTGCGGCGTTCCTTGGGCACGGGGATCTTCTTCTCTCCCCTTAGGTAGGCCCCGGTGAGGCTTCTGGGGTTTCGCAGGATTTCTTCCAAGGGACCTTGGGCCACCACCTCCCCCCCGTGGATCCCGGCCCCCGGTCCCATGTCCACGATCCAGTCCGCGGCCCGCATGGTCTCCTCGTCGTGCTCCACCACGATCAGGGTGTTGCCCAAGCTTTGGAGCCGCTTGAGGGTCTGGATGAGGCGCTGGTTGTCCTTGGGGTGGAGGCCGATGCTGGGTTCGTCCAGCACGTAAAGCACCCCGGTGAGCCCCGACCCCACCTGGGTGGCCAGGCGGATCCGCTGGGCCTCACCCCCGGAGAGGGTGTTGGCCGCTCGGTCCAGGGTGAGGTAGTCCAGCCCCACCCCTACCAAAAAGCCCAGCCTCTCCACGATCTCCCGCAGGATGGGGCGGGCGATCTGGGCCTGGAAGGGGGAGAGATGGGCCTCGAGGTCCCGGAAAAACTCCAGGGCCTCGCGAACGGGCAGGGCCGAAACCTCGGCGATGTTCTTGCCCGCCACCCTTACGGAGAGCACCTCCTTCTTGTAGCGGGTGCCCCCGCACACCGGGCAGGGCTTTTGCGACATGAAGCCTTCCAGCGCCTCCTTGACCCCTTCGGACTCCGCCTCCTGGTACCGCTTCTGCAGCCAGGGGATGACCCCCTCGTAGTGGACCTCCACCCGGAAGGTTTCCTTGCCTCCCCGGCGAAAGACCACCTCAAAGGGCTCGGGAAGGCCGTAGAGGACGGCTTGCTTGGCCTCCTCCGGCAGGTCCTTAAAGGGGGTTTTGAGGTCAAAGCCCAGGTGCTCCGCCAGGGCCCTGAGCCGGTCCCAAAGGTAGCTCCGCCCCGTGTCCCTACCCCGGGCCCAGGGCAGGATGGCCCCCTCGGCCAGGGAAAGCTCGGGGTTCACGATGAGCTCGGGGTCGAACTCCTGCTTGTAACCCAGGCCCGAGCAGGCAGGGCAGGCCCCGTAGGGGGCGTTGAAGGAGAAGATGCGGGGCTCCAGCTCCTCCAGGACGCTTCCGTGCTCGGGACAGGCAAACTTCTCGGAGAAAAGCTCCTCCTGGCCGGAATCCGGGTAAAGGACCCGCATGAGTCCCTCGCCCCTAAGGAGGGCAAGCTCCACCGCCTCGGCGATGCGGGGGCGTTCCTCCTCCTTAAGGACCACCCGGTCGATCACCAGGTCAATGTCGTGCTTCTCGTACTTTTCCAGGTTGAGGTTCTGGGCCTCCTCCAGGAGGTAGATGACCCCGTCCACCCGCACCCGAGCGTAGCCTTCCTTCATGAGTTGCTGGAAAAGCTTGCGGTACTCTCCCTTCCTCCCCCGCACCAACGGAGCCATGAGGATGGCCCGGGTGCCCGGGGGGTTCTTCAGGAGGCGGTCGGTGATCTCGCTGGCGGACTGCTTCTCAATGGGGCGGCCGCACTCCGGGCAGTAGGCGGTGCCGATGCGGGCATAGAGGAGGCGGAGGTAGTCGTGGATCTCCGTCACCGTGCCCACGGTGGAGCGGGGGTTGTGGCTGGTGGTCTTCTGGTCAATGGAGATGGCGGGGGAGAGGCCCTCGATGCTTTCCACCTCGGGCTTGTCCATGACCCCCAGAAACTGGCGGGCGTAGCTGGAGAGGCTTTCCACATAGCGCCGCTGCCCCTCCGCGTAGAGGGTGTCAAAGGCCAGGGTGCTCTTGCCCGAGCCGGAAACCCCGGTGATGACGATGAACTTGCCCCGCGGGAGCTCCAGGCTGATGTTTTTGAGGTTGTGCTCCCGTGCCCCCCGGATGACGATGCGGTCCATCCGTGGAAGTATACCACTACCTTCTGGGAAGGACCAGGTGGCAGGAGGGGGCTTTCCGTGCCCTATAGTGAACCTATGGCCTCTTGGATGCGTACCGAGGCGGAGGAGGCTCCCAAAGTCATAGAGCGCCTCCTTAGGGAGAACGAGGGGGAGGTGCGGAGCCTGGCCAGCTTCCTGAGGAAGCGCCCCCCGGCCTTCACCCTGACCGTGGCCCGGGGGAGTTCCGACCATGCGGCCCTTTTTGCCAAATACCTTCTCGAAGCCCGATTGGAGTGGCCGGTTCTCTCCTTGGCCCCTTCTGTCCTCACCCTTTACCGAGCCAGGCCCCGGGTGCCTTTCCCCTCTTTGCTTCTCGCCTTTAGCCAAAGCGGGGAAAGCCCCGACCTTTTGGAGGCGGTAAGCGCCTACCGGTCCCAGGGGGTTCTCACCGTGGCCCTGGTGAACCGGGAGGAGAGCCCCCTGGCCCAAATAGCCGAGGTGGTCCTTCCCCTTCATGCCGGGGAGGAGAAGGTGGTGGCCGCCACCAAGAGCTTTCTTGCTATGCTGGCCGCCACCCTCCACCTCTTGGCCCACCTGGTGGAGGAACCCCGCCTGCGCCAGGCCCTTCCCACCTTACCCGAGGCCCTGCACCGGGCCTGGGAAACCTCAGGGGAACTGGACTACTTGGAGGATGCGGAAAATCTTTTCGTCCTGGGGCGGGGGTTCACGTACCCTGTGGCCCTCGAGGCGGCCTTGAAGCTGAAGGAGGTGGCGGGGCTTCATGCGGAGGGGTTTTCGGCGGCGGAGTTTCTCCATGGGCCCCAAGCGCTATTGGAGGCTGGCTTTCCGGTGCTGGCCTTGGTGCAAGGGGATGAGGCTTTGGATGCATTTCTTTCCACCCTGGAGGGGTTAAAGGCGAAAGGGGCTCATCTTCTCGTCCTCTCCCCTGAACCCGACGCCCTGGCCCTGGCGGATTCCCCCCTGGCGCTTCCCGTGGCCTCTGAGCCCGAAACCACCCCTCTCCTCCTGGCCCAGGCCTTCTACCCTAAGACGGAGGCCCTGGCCCGGGCCCGAGGTCTGGACCCGGACCGGCCCCGGAACCTCACCAAGGTGACCCGGACCCGTTAAAAGACCTTTTCTCCCAGGGCCCGTTAAAAGACCTTTTCTCCCAGGGGCACCTCCCGTTCCACGGTGAGGAGGACCACCCGGCCCTCCGCATCCTTAGCTCCCAGGACCAACACCTCGGAGGGGAAGCCTGCGATGGAGCGGGTTCCCAGGTTCACCGCGCACACCACCAGGCGGCCCACCAGGTCCTCTGGGCGGTAGAGCTCGGTGATCTGAGCGGAGCTTTGTTTGATCCCCAAAGGTCCTAGGTCAATCCAAAGCTTGTAGCTGGGCTTGCGGGCCTTCTCGTGGGGTTCCGCTTTCAGGATACGGCCGATGCGCAGGTCCAGGGTTTGGAAGGCGTGCAGGGCCTCCATATCTAGATTCTGGCAGGAAAAGCTTTTCTCATTGGGAAAAAGCTTCCCCGCTTCCGCAAGGAGGCGGGGTTTTTACCGTTCTGGAGCTGGTGGGCCGTGCAGGACTTGAACCTGCAACCAACCGGTTATGAGCCGGCCGCTCTGACCGATTGAGCTAACGGCCCTAGCCAAAGGCCCATTGTAGCACAAGGTGGCCTAAGTGCCCCTGCATGAAGGTTGCTCCGTCGGCAAGGGCGGATGCGGCTTTTCCGTGGCCTTTTTGGGGTCCCCGTCGGGGCGCAAGCCCCAACGGGGTACCTAGATCCAGGTGTACGGCTGGCCTTGGGTATAGACTAGAAGGTGGAGGTGGAACATGGCGGTGAACGAGAGCACCACCGACCGGGTCATCCGTTTCGTCCTGGCCTTGGTCCTCTTCTACTTCGCCTTCCAGTCGGCCTCGCCTTGGAACTGGATTCTGGGCATCGTGGGGGTGGTTTTGCTTTTCACGGCCATCACCGGCTTCTGCGCCCTCTATAAGGTTCTGGGCATCAGCACCAAGAAGTGACCTGGCCCTTGTTCCCCGGGGACACCGTGCGGGTGGAGTTTTGGAAGTTCCCGGGGGATAGCCTGCATTACTTCTGGGAGGCCAAGGTGGTGGAGGTGAGGCCCGAAGGGGTCTTGACCCTTTTGCCGCAAGGCGGAACCTTTCACCACGTGGCCAAGGGGAAAGTGGTGGCGCTGGACCACGATGCCTATGTGGCCTTCTTTCCTGGGGCCTGGTACTCCGGGGGGCCGGACGTGAGGGAGGGGCGGGTACTGGAGTATTACTGGAACGTGCAAACCCCGGCGGAGTGGACGGGAAAGGGGTTTCGCCAGTATGACCTCGAGCTGGATGTGAGGTGCCGGGCCGACCACGTCTGCCAGGTCTTCGACCGGGAGGAGTTTTTGGCCAAACGTTCCCTTTACCCCAGGCATTGGGTGGAGGAGGCGGAAAAGGCAGTGGAGGCCATCCTTCACCACGTGCAGCAGGGAAGGTGGCCGGTGCTGCCTCCCGGGGAGCCCCTTCCCTGGATGGAACGAATCTAGGGTGTGAGGATGGGGAGGGAAGAGGGAGCGGGATCCTGTGCTCCAGACCCCCAGGCTTTAAGGGGAATAAGGATGTGCCCCTCGAGGTGCCAGCGTCCTTCCAGGACCACCTGGTAGAGGAGGCCCTTGAAAAAGCCGTGGAAGCTATCCTCCCAGGTTTCCAGGTTCTGGGCCCGCAAGGGGTAGTTGTGCCAGGCGGGGCCCAGGTAGTAGAGCCAGGGGTCATCCAGAAGGCGGGTATCTCCTGGGGGGAGGCCGAGAAGGGCGTTGAAGTAGCCTCGAAGCCGGCTTGCGGTGAAGAGGAGGTTTAAGTAGGGATCCTCGAGGGCCTTCCTGGCCTCGGTCTCGGTCTTGGGGAAGGGTCTGGCTGGGTCCCAGGCCCCAAAGAGGCGTAAACGTTCCTGCTGCTTGAGGGTGTCCTCCCAGCTCATCTGGGCTAAACCCAGGCTACGGCTCAAGGGGGCGTGGCCTTGAACCTCGGCCAGGCCCTGGGCTAAGCCGTCCGCCACCTCCCGCACCCCCCGGGAAAGCCCCAAGGCCTTGTCCCCCCCGTACTGTTCGTTATCCACAATGGCGGCCAGCACCCCATAAGGAATGCCGAGGGCAGAGGCGGCGGCGCGGATCTCCCGGGCGTAGGGAAGCACGTGGTGGGGGGCGGTGGGCAGGCCCTCGAGGTCCACCTTCTGGCCCCGCTTGGCCTGGCCGATGGCCTCCACCCAGCGCTTGGCCGCCAGGAGGGCGCTTTTGGGCTCTGGGTAGGCGGCGCGCTTGCCGGAGCGCTGGTTTTTGAGCTCGAGGCGCAGCAGGCGGTCGTAGGCCCGGGCCGCTTTCTCCCCCAAGAGCAGGTGTAGGCTGGCCTTCAAACTCAGGTGGAAGCTCACCCAAGCCTCCCGCTCTTCCTTTGGGTAGGGGAGAAGGTCCCTGAGGCTTGGGGAGGGGGGTAGGGTAGGGGGGATGGGAAGGGCCAGGTAGAAAAGGCCCGCTGCCAGCAGCACCAGCCAGGGGCCCGGGGGCATAGGTCAGGGCTGGGCGTCTTCCACCGGGGTGGGGGGCACCTCCACCGTGGCCTCCACGGGGTAGCCCGCGTAGGTGCGGCGGCCCCCCAGGGTTCTCTCCAGCACCTCCCGCCACTCGGGGAGGTTTAGGAAGCGGTCCGCCTGGTTGCGAAGCTCGAGGTCCGCCAGCTCGTGGACGCCCAGGAGATGGATCTCCTTCCCCAAGGCCCGTAAGGCGGCAAAGGTGTGGGCCAGCTCCCCCGAGCCGCTGGCCACGATGGCCCGGTCCCAGCGGGGGGCGGTGGTGAGCAGGTCCGTGGCCATCATGGCCTCGAACCGGGCTTCCCCCCGGACCAAGCGGCTTCGCACCGTGTAGCCCATGAAGACCAAGGCGTCGATGAAGCGCTGCTGACGCTCGTCCTCGGGATCGGTGATGGGCACGTAGTAGAAGGCGTTGTAAAGCTGCTCCGGGGTGGCGAACTGGGTCAGGACCCGGCGGTGGTCCACGTTCCAACCCAGGCGCTTGGTGGCCAGGTACATGTAGGATCCGTCAATGAAAAGGGCAACCCGCATATGCCCCCATCTTAGGACAAAGCCAGGCCCCGGGCTACCCTAGGGCCCGTGAAAGGCGGGGAGGAATCTCAGGCCGGTGCTTTCTCCTCGGCCTTTTCCGAGGAGTGGCCAGGGTTCACCTTGAGGGCAGGGTTGGCGTAGGCGGCGGCGTGGTTGGCGGCGATGGCGGCTTCGCCAAAACCCAGCACGATCAGGGGAAGCTTCCCCGGGTAGGTGACGATGTCGCCGCAGGCGTAGACCCCGGGGACGCTGGTGGCCATGGTGGTGTCCACTTTGATCCTGTTCTTTTCCAACTCCAGCCCCCAGTTGGCCAAGGGCCCCAGCTTGGTGAGGTAGCCCGCCAGGATCAGCACGGCGTCCACCTCGAGTTCCTTTTCCTCCTGGGTCCCGTTGTGGAAGATCACCGCCCTGCGCACCTGGGTATCCCCTTCAATTTCAATCCGCCGTACCTCGTAGGGGGTGAGCACGGTAAGGCGCCCTTCCTCATGGGCTTTGAAGAGCTCCTTCACGCTAGCCTCGTGGGCCCGGAACTGGGGCCTCCTGTGGATCAGGGTAATCTCCTTAGCGGTGCCCAGAAGGTTCAAGGCCCAGTCCACGGCGCTATCCCCACCTCCCACAATGAGGACCCGCTTGCCCTGGAACTCGGCCTTGGTCTTCACCGCATAGTAGATGCCCTTGCCCTCCAGCTCCTTTTCCCCCGGGGCACCCAGGCGCCTGGGTTCAAAGGCACCCACCCCGGCGGCAATGATTACCGCCTTTGCGGTGTAGGCGTTCCCGGAGGAGGTGGTCACCTTGAAGTGGTCCCCTTCCTTTTCTAGGGTTTCCGCCCGCTCCCCCAGGCTGTAGATGGGGTTGAAGGGAGCCACCTGCTCCACCAACCCTTTCACCAGGTCTTTGGCGTACACCTTGGGAAAGCCCGCCACGTCGTAGATGTATTTCTCCGGATACAAAGCGGAAAGTTGCCCCCCAGGCTCGGGCAAGGGGTCGATGAAGCGGAAGGAAAGCCCCCGCATGCCCACGTAGAAGCCCGCAAAAAGCCCAGCGGGGCCCGCCCCGATGATGATCACGTCGGTGTGCTCCATAGCCTCACCTCGACCTGCATTCTACCCTTAAGGAAACCCTATGGGCGGCGGCTTCCGGTTAGGGACAAAGGTCTTGACCCCATCCTTAATCTTCGCCCTATGGTCCGCCAGCCTGCTATTGAGGTGGGGTCTTGCTCTCGCCTGGAGAGGACTGGTCCACCCGTAGCACTACTTTGCCGAAGATGCGCCGCTCCTCCAGGAGGCGGTGTCCCTCCGCAGCCTCCTCGAGGGGAAGTACCTGCCCCACCACGGGCTTTAGCCTTCCCTGTTCCACGAAGCGCA
This sequence comes from Thermus tenuipuniceus, assembly GCF_002964845.1. Lineage (GTDB taxonomy): Bacteria > Deinococcota > Deinococci > Deinococcales > Thermaceae > Thermus > Thermus tenuipuniceus. The sequence goes on along the minus strand of NZ_PRDA01000019.1, from coordinate 10,855 downwards.
GGATGGGGAAAAGGCGGCTTTTGGAGCCCATGGTGGAGCCCAGGATGGAAAGTTGCCGGAAGAACACGTGGGCGAAGGGGAGGGTGCCTTCGTATCCCGAGGAAGCCCCTGCGATGGCAATCCTGCCGCCATTGGCGGTGGCCCGGATCACCCCTTCAAAGTAAAGGGCCCCCGTGTGGTCAACCACCTTGTCGGCGCCTTTCCCGCTGGTTAGGCGGCGCACCTCCTTGGGCCAGTCGGGGTGGGTGTAGTTCACGGTTTCATCGGCTCCCAGCTCCTTGGCCTTCCTGAGCTTTTCCTCCGAGCCTGCGGTGGCGATGACCCGAGCCCCGAAGAGCTTGGCGATCTGAATGGCGGCCACACTCACCCCACTACCCGCCGCCATGACCAGAACATCCTCGCCAGGCCGCACCTGGAGTTTGTCCACCACCATCTGCCAGGCGGTGAGGAAGGTCAGGGGGATGGCGGCGGCCTCTTCAAAGGAAAGGTTGGGTGGCTTCTTGAGGAGGTTCACCTCGGGTACCACCAGGTACTCGGCGTAAGCTCCAAAGCGGTGTTCGCCCAGTATCTCGTATTTGGGGCAGAGGTTATCCTCTCCCGCCAGGCACCGCTCGCAGTGGCCACAGGAAAGGCCGGGGTTGACCACCACCTCGTCCCCGGGGACAAAGCCCGTTACCCCAGGCCCAACTGCGTCCACCACCCCCGAGGCATCGGCTCCCAGGATGTGGGGTAAGGGAAGCTTGGGGCTGGCCACTCCCTTTCTGACCCAGATGTCCAGGTGGTTGAGGGCTGCGGCTTTGACGCGGATCCTTACTTCCTTGGGGCCGGGTTCAGGGGTGGGCACTTCGGCTACCTTTAAGACCTCTGGACCCCCTCGAGCCTCCATGACCACTGCTTTCATCATCACCCCCTTATAGAGGGGATTTTTTCACGTGCTGGCACCGGGGGTCAAGGTAGGTACCTTTCCACCAGAAGGTCACCTTCACACCGCTCAACCCCCCTCAAGGCTAGACACAACACCTGTTCTAAGAATCTGTTTGAATTCCTTGCCATGGGAGGTGGGGAGATCTGGTCCGGATACAGTGTGTAAAGTATAGGGTGACTATATGTCCGTTACTATCATGTCAGTAAGTTACCTTTATCGCCAAATAGGTGCGTAACGTCCGACGCATTCTGGAGGATAGTGCATGATTTTCTTGACAGACTATGCATGCGTATTTAATACTGATGATTCAGGGGTGAAACCACCTGAGTGCCGTGGTGGTGAAACCTACCGGGGCTTAGGGGGAACACCCTTGACAGAGTCCAGAATAACCGGGTACCCTGTCCAGCGTAAGGCAGCAGAGGAGGCAGACGATATGAGAAGAACCTTAGCAGTTTTGGTGGGTCTTATAGCCCTGGCAGGAGTGGCCAGCGCCCAGCCCTTCGTTTGGCCCCAGAAGTGGACGGTGGCCAAACCCTCTGAGGTCAAGCGGGGCGGTACCCTACGGGCGGCGGTTATCTCCGACTACCGCACCTTTAACCCCTTTATCACCGCAGAGGCAGGGAACGTTCCGGAGATCATCTCCGGTGGTAGGGGCCTGGTGACCCGCGATCCCACCACCGGGGATTGGATTCCCTATATGGCTGAGTCCTGGACCATTAGCCCCAACAAGCTGGAGATCACCTTCAAGATCCGCAAGGGCATGAAGTGGTCCGATGGCAAACCCATCACCGCCGACGACTGGATCATGACCTGGCGCATCCACACGGATAAAGCGGTGGGGTCCAACAGCTACGACTCCTTCTTCATCGACGGCAAGCCCATCACCCTTAAGAAGATTGACGACTACACCCTCCGCTTCATCTACCCCAAGACGGATGCGGAAGCCTTTGCCGTGGCCAGCTTTGAGCCCTGGCCAGCCCACATCTTTGGGCCCGTCTATCAGAAGGATGGGGCCGAGGGCATCAAGAAGATGTGGACCTTGAACGAGAAGCCGGAAAACATCGTCTCCGGCGGACCCTGGCTCATCGAAAGCTACCGCCCGGGTGAGCGCCTGGTCCTGAAGCGCAACCCCGCCTTTGGGGAGTGGAACAAGGACGAGGCGGGCAACCCTTTGCCCTACCTGGACCGCTACGAGATCAAGATCGTCAAGGACACCAACGCCCAGCTGGCGGAGTTCCTGGCGGGGAACATCGACCTCATGGCCCCTGCCACCGTGGACCACATCTCCCAGATCCGCCAGGCCATCCAGCAGGGCCGCCTGGACGCCACCATCAAGGTGAACGCCTCCCCGGTGGCCTCCAGCCAGTTCATGGTCTTCAACTGGAACAAGGCCTCGGACCCCTTCAAGCAAAGCCTCTTCCGGTCCGACAAGTTCCGCCGGGCCATGAGCCACATCGTGAACCGCCAGGCGGTGGTGGACATCGTCTACGGCGGCCTGGGCACCCCCATGTACAGCAGCGTCTACCCCGTGCTCACCCAGTGGATTAATCCCAAGGTGCCCAAGTACGAGTACAACCTGCAGCAGGCGGCCAAACTCCTGGCGGAGCTGGGCTTCACCAAGAAGGATAAGGACGGTTACCTGGTAGACTCCAAGGGCCGGAGGCTTGAGTTCAACCTTTCTACCAATGCCGGGAACGCCCAGCGGGAGCAGATTGCCAAGCTGATCGTGGACGAGGCCAAGAAGGTGGGGGTGAAGGTGAACTTCACCGCCATCGACTTCAACACTTTGGTGGGCCAGCTCCTGTCCTCTGGCCCCGACCGGCCCTTTGACGCCATCATCATCGGCCTCTCCGGCGGCGGTCTTGATTGGCCCTTCGGTTCCAACGTGGTGCCCTGCAAGGGCAACCTGCACATGTGGAACAAGTCGGGCCAGTGCCTGGATCCCAGGGAAACCCAGCTGGATGCCCTTTACTCCCGTGGCCGCACCGAGCTGGACTTCAAGAAGCGGGTGGAGATCGGCTACCGCATGCAGGAGATCGAGGCCCAGCTCCTCCCCGTCATCTACATCGCCGGGCCCAACTACCACCCCGCCTGGAACAACCGCCTGGGTGGGGAGCACCCCGATGCCATCATCAGCAGCATCTGGGGCCAGCGGGAACTGGAGCTGACCTTCATCAAGAAATGAGCTAGCCGTAGGGTATCCCCGGGGTCTATCGGCCCCGGGGATACTTTGGGAAGCCATGACCGCATACATCCTTCGCCGTATCCTGTACCTGATCCCCACCTTCTTCGGGGCTACCTTCTTGGCCTTCCTCATCATCCAGCTGGCCCCGGGGGATTACCTGACCCAGCTGGAACTGGATCCCAAGATAACCCCGGAGACCATCGCCCGCCTTAGGGCCCAGTTCGGCCTGGATCGCCCCATCTACGAGCAGTACCTTCTTTGGATGGATAACCTGTTGCACCTGAACCTGGGATATTCCTTTGCCTATCAGGCACCGGTGCTGGAGGTGATCTGGCCTCGAGTGGTGAACTCCATGGTGATCGTCATCCCCTCCACCCTTCTTCTGTACTTGGTAGCCATTCCCATCGGGGTCTACGGGGCGGTGCGCCAGTACTCCTTGGGGGACAGGATCCTTTCCTTTCTGGCGTATATCGGGCTTTCCGTGCCCAGCTTTTTCCTGGCGCTCATCGCCATCTACGTGCTTCTCCAGATAAAGTTCCGCACGGGTACCCTTATCTTTCCGGTTTCCGGCATGACCAGCAGCGGCTTTGAGCAGATGCCGCCCTTGCGCCAGATCCTGGACATCGCCTGGCATGCGGTGGTACCCGTGCTGGTGGCCACCGCCAACGATATCGCCGGGCTTTCCCGCCTCATGCGGGGACAGATGCTGGAGGTCCTATCCCAGGACTATATCCGCACGGCCCGGGCCAAGGGCTTGGCTGAGCGGGTGGTCCTTTACAAGCATGCCTTTCGCAACGCGGTGATTCCCTTTGTGGCCACCTTGGGTGGGCTTCTTCCCAGCTTGATCTCGGGAGCGGGGTTCGTGGAGGTGGTTATGGCCTGGCCGGGTATTACCCCCTTTTTCCTGGACGCCATCGCCAACCAGGACCTTTACGTGATCGCCGGTTTTCTCACGGTGAGCCTGGTCCTCTTGATGATCGGCAACCTCATCTCCGATCTCCTCCTGGCCTGGGTGGACCCCAGGATCCGCTACGAATAGGGGTGAGTTGTGGAACGCCTTTCGCCTTCTCCCACCCGAACCCAGCTGGTTTTGCGCCAGTTTCGCAAGCACCGCCTGGCGGTCTGGGGCGGGCGCATACTTCTGGTGCTTTACCTCATGGCCGCCTTCGCCGGCTTTTTCAGCCCCTACGATCCCAACTACTATGAGCTCTATCCCCCCAAGGGAAACCACCCGCCCACGCGGGTCCACTTTGTGGACCCCGAGACGGGAAGGCTCAGTTGGCCTTTTGTCTACGCCACCAAACGCAGCATTGATCCGGTAACCCTCCAGCCCCGTTACGAGGAGGATCCATCGCAGGGCAAGTTCTACCTGCGCTTTTTCGTGCGAACCCCCGACCAGCCTTACACCGTCTTCAAGGTGTTCCGCTCCGACCTCAGGCTCTTTGGGGTGGATCCCCCGGGGCGCATCTTCCTGATGGGTACGGATAACTTTGGCCGGGACCTGTTCAGCCGGATCGTCTACGGGGGGCAGGTATCCCTTACCATCGGTATCCTTTCCGCTTTGGTTTCTTTCGCCCTGGGGCTCTTGCTGGGGGGCATCGCCGGCTACTTTTCGGGGCGGCCCTTTGCCCTTTCCCTCCCCCCTCGAGCCTGGCGCGGCTGGAGGTGGGCGCTTGGGCTTGTGGGCCTTCTTCTCTGGCTGGCTGTGGCCGCTGGCGTTCTTTTCTTAGCCTGGTCCTTTGTGCGGCTCAGCCCCGGCAAGGGTGTCTTTTCCCTTGTGGTGGATGGGTTCGTCCTGGCCCTGGGTTTGGGGGGGGCCCTTCTTATCCTGTGGAAGGTTTTCCGGGAGCCCTTAAGGCTCGATCCTGACGACCTCATCATGCGCACCGTGGAGATCATCGCCGCCATCCCCAGCCTTTTCCTCCTCATCTCCTTGAGGGCGGTATTTCCCACCAACATCGATCCCCTCTTCACCTTTTACCTGGTGGTGGGGCTTTTGGGTTTCATCGGCTGGGGGGGGTTGGCCCGGGTGGTGCGGGGGATCGTCCTCTCCGTGCGGGAGATGGACTACGTGCAGGCCGCCAGGGCCTTGGGGGCTTCGGATGGGCGCATCATCGCCCGCCATATCCTGCCTGCCACCGCCAGCTACGTGATCGTGAGCCTTTCCCTGACCATTCCCGGCTTCATCCTGGGGGAAAGTGGGCTTTCCTTCCTGGGGCTTGGGGTCACGGAGCCCTACACCAGCTGGGGCCTTCTCCTGCAGGCGGCCCAGCAGGGGGGGTTTGCCTCCTTCACCGATCGCCCCTGGGTGCTATGGCCCGGGTTCTTCATCTTCCTTTCCGTGCTGTCCTGGAACTTCCTGGGCGATGGCCTGCGGGATGCCTTGGATCCCAGGCGGAGGCAGTAGGCTCTTCTCTTTTGACCTAGTATGGCGTATAACGGATGAGGTGTTTAGACGGCAGTGCCCAAAGGAGTACGCATGGACGAAAAGCGGTTACTGGAGGTGAGAGACCTTAAAGTCCACTTCTTCACCGATGATGGGGTGGTGAAGGCGGTGGACGGGGTTTCCTTCCATGTGCACAAAGGGGAAACCCTGGCGGTGGTGGGGGAGTCGGGTTCCGGGAAGAGCGTGACGGCCCTCTCCATCATGCGGCTCATTCCCACGCCTCCGGGTAGGATCGTGGCCGGGGAGATCCTTTTCCGCGGCAAGGATGGGGAGCTCCGGGACCTGACCAAGCTATCTGAGGTGGAGATGCGGAGGATCAGGGGCAACGACATCGCCATGATCTTCCAGGAGCCCATGACCTCCTTAAACCCCGTGTACACGGTGGGGGACCAGATCGCCGAGGCCATTATGCTCCACCAGGGGAAAAGCCGCAAAGAGGCCATGGAGCTGGCGGCCCACATGCTGGACCTGGTGGGGATCCCTGAGCCCAAGAAGCGGCTTGCCAACTACCCCCACCAGATGTCCGGAGGGATGCGGCAAAGGGTGATGATCGCCATGGCCCTTTCCTGCAATCCCTCCCTCCTCATCGCCGACGAGCCCACCACGGCTTTGGACGTGACCATCCAGGCCCAGATCCTGGAGCTCATGAAGAAGCTCCAGGAGGAGATCGGTATGAGCATCCTCTTCATCACCCACAATCTGGGGGTGGTGGCGGAGATGGCGGACCGGGTGGTGGTGATGTACGCGGGGCGGGCGGTGGAGGAGGCGGACGTGGTGCCCCTTTTCAAAGAGCCCCTGCACCCCTACACCCGGGGGCTTCTGCACTCTGTGCCCCGGCTGGACCTGGCGGCGGAGCGGAGGGAGCGCCTCGAGGCCATCCCCGGCAATGTGCCCAACCCCTTGTACCTGCCCCCGGGATGCGCCTTCCATCCCCGGTGCAAGCACTACGTGGAGGGCCTTTGCGACCGGGAGGTGCCACCCCTGGAGGACACGGGTGACGGCCGCCAGGTGCGGTGCGTGCGCTGGCGGGAGATCCGGGAGGTGCGGGCATGAGGGAAAACCATGTCCTCCTGGAAATCCGGGACCTTAAGAAGCACTTCCCCATCCGCGGCGGGATCCTTTCCCGGGTGGTGGGGAGCGTGAAGGCGGTGGACGGGGTTTCCTTTGCCATTAAGAAAGGGGAGGTCCTTGGCCTGGTGGGGGAGTCGGGAAGCGGTAAGACCACGGTGGGCCGGACCCTGCTCCGCCTCATCGAGCCCACGGGGGGGCGTATCCTCTTTGAGGGACAGGACATCACGGACCTGCCCAAGGACAAACTTCGCCCCTACCGCCGCCGCATGCAGATCATCTTCCAGGATCCCTTCAGCTCCTTGAACCCCCGCATGACCGTGGGGGACATCATCGCCGAGCCCCTCATCATCCACGGAATCGGCAAGACGCCCCAGGAACGCACGGAAAGGGTGGCAGAGCTTCTTAAGCTGGTGGGGCTTTCCCCGGACCACATGCGCCGCTACCCCCATGAGTTCTCGGGAGGCCAGAGGCAAAGGATCGGCATCGCCCGCGCCCTTGCGGTGGCCCCGGACTTCATCGTGGCCGACGAGCCGGTTTCCGCTTTGGATGTGTCCATCCAGGCCCAGGTGGTGAACCTCCTCCAGGACCTTAAGGAGGAGCTGGGCCTGACCCTCCTCTTCATCGCCCACGACCTGGCGGTGGTGGAGTACATCTCCGACCGGGTGGCGGTGATGTACCTGGGCAAGGTGATGGAGATCGCCTCCTCGAAGGAGCTTTACCGCAATCCCAAGCACCCCTACACCGAGGCCCTGCTCTCGGCGGTACCCATCCCCGACCCCACAGTGAAGCGGGAGAGAATCGTCCTCCAGGGGGATATCCCTTCGCCCATCAATCCACCCTCCGGATGCGTGTTCCGCACCCGCTGCCGCTACGCCCTCCCCGAGTGCGCCCAGGTGGTGCCGGAGCTTAAGGAGGTGGCCCCCGGCCACTTCAAGGCCTGCATCCGGGACGATATCTTGTAGGTGTTGGGGACAAGGCCCCGGCGATCCCGCCGGGGTATACTTTTTTCATGTTGGTCCAGGACGTGATGCGCTTCCCCGTGATCACGGTGGAGCCCGGGGTGACCCTCGAGGAGGCCTACCGCCTCCTTTTGGAGAAGGGCATCCGTCACCTGCCGGTGATGGAGGAGGGAAGGCTGGTGGGGATCATCACCGACCGGGATATCCGCCTGGCCACCAGCCACCTGAACCCCAAGGGGCCTTGCCCCGGGTGCGCCCGCGTGGCGGAGGTGATGACCCAGGAGGTGGTCACCGCCCACCCTCTGGATCCCGTGGAAGAGGCCGCCCGGGTGATGCGGGAAAGGAAGATCGGCTGCCTGCCCGTGCTGGAGGATGGCGCTTTGGTGGGGATCGTCACGGGGATTGACCTTCTGGACGCGCTCCTTAAGCTCACCGGGGTCACGGAGCCCTCGGGCCGCCTCGAGGTGCGCCTCCCCGACCGCGTGGGGGAACTGGCCCGGCTCACGGGGTTTTTGGCGGGCCGGGGGATCAACATCCACTCCCTCCTCTCGTATCCAGAGGATGGGGATAGGGTGCGGGCGGTGGTGCGGGTGAATACCTTGGAAACCCACCTTCTTGCGGAGGGGCTACGCCAGGAGGGGTTTGAGGTGCTCTGGCCCCCCAAGAAGCCATGGTGATCTACCGGGACGAGTACCGCCTGTACAACTTCGGTCCCAGCCACCCCTTCAGCCCGGTGCGCCTGGAGATGCTCACCTCCCTTCTTCAAGCCCTGGGGGTGTGGCGCGAACCCCTGGTTCCAAAAGAGGCCACCCGGGAGGACGTGCTTTCCGTACATTCCGAGCGCTTGGTGCGGCGGGTGGAGGCGGCAAGCCGGGGGGAGGGGGTGCCCGATTTGGAGCACTATGGTTTGGGCACGGGGGACACCCCGGTCTTTCCCGGCATGGACCGGGCAGCCAGGATCCTGGTGGGGGGCACCCTGGAGGGAGCCCGGCGGATCCTGGCGGGGGAGAAGCGGGTGCTCCAGCTGGGTGGGGGTCTACATCACGCCCAGTACGACCGCTCCAGCGGCTTTTGCGTGTACAACGACCTATCCGTGGCCATCCGCCACCTGACCCGCGCTGGGCTTCGCGTGGCTTACTTGGATATAGACGTCCACCATGGGGATGGGGTGCAGTGGATCCACTACGAGGAGAAGGAGGTCCTGACCCTGAGCTTCCACGAGTCGGGGCGGTACCTTTTCCCCGGAACGGGCCACGTGCACGAGATCGGGCGGGGAGAGGGGGTGGGGAGGAAGCTCAACCTGCCCCTGGAGCCCTTCACCGAGGACGAAAGCTACCTGGAGGTCTTTGAGGCCCTGGTGCCTTGGGCTCTTGGGGCCTTCCGCCCGGATGTGCTGGTGGTGCAGGCCGGGGCCGATGCCCACTTCTTGGACCCCCTGGCCGACCTTCTCCTCACCACCCGGGCCTATGCCCGCATCTTCCCCCTCATCCTGGAGTACGCCGAGGCCTATGCGGGGGGGAGGGTGCTTGTCACCCTGGGGGGCGGGTACAGCCTGGACGCCACCGTGCGGATCTGGGCCCTCCTCTACCACGTCTTCCATGGCCTTCCCCTTCCCGAGCGCCTGCCGGAGGGGTGGCTTCGGGAGTGGGAGGCGAGGCTCGACAAACCCCTTACCCCCACCCTGCACGATCCTGAAGCGCCTTACCCGGAGATTCCCAGGAGGCAGGAGATAGAGAAGCGGAACCGCCTTACCCTGGAAAGGCTCATGGAGTTGGTGCGCCCCCACCTGGTACACTAGCGGGATGAAGCTGGTGTTGCGCCTGCCCGAGCGCAAGGAGGTGGAGGTAAAAGGGGATAGGCCCCTAAAGGAGATCCTCCTGGAGCTGGGTTTGAATCCGGAGACGGTGGTGGTGATCCGGGGGGAGGAGCTCCTCACCCTGGATGAGAGGGTGGGGGAAGGGGAGACCCTCGAGGTCCTCTCCGCCATCTCTGGGGGTTAGGATGGTCTGCAAGGTCTGCGGGGAGAAGGCGCAGGTGGAACTCCGCGCCCGGGGCTTTGCCCTCTGCAAGGCGCACTATCTGGACTGGTTCGTAAGAGAGACCGAGAGGGCCATCCGCCGTTACAGGATGCTCCAACCGGGCGAGCGGGTTTTGGTGGCGGTTTCCGGGGGCAAGGATTCCCTGGCCCTTTGGGACGTGCTCCACCGCCTCGGGTACCAAGCGGTGGGCCTCCACCTGCAGCTGGGCATCGGGGAGTATTCGGAGAGGAGCCTCGAGGTCACCCAGGCCTTCGCCCGGGAGCGGGGCCTAGAACTCCTGGTGGTGGACCTCCGCCAAGCTTACGGCTTCGGGGTGCCGGAGCTGGCCCAGCTTTCGGGGCGGGTAGCCTGCTCTGCCTGCGGGCTTTCCAAGCGTTACATCATCAACCAGGTGGCGGTGGAGGGGGGCTTTAGGGTGGTGGCCACCGGCCACAACCTGGATGACGAGGCGGCGGTCCTCTTCGGCAACCTCCTGAACCCCCAGGAGGACGCCTTGGTCCGCCAGGAGCCGGTGCTGCCCGAGAAGCCGGGCCTAGCGGCCCGGGTCAAGCCCTTTTACCGCTTTAGCGAGCGGGAGGTGCTCTCCTATACCCTTTTGAGGGGGATCCGTTACCTGCACGAGGAGTGCCCCAACGCCAAGGGGGCCAAGAGCCTCCTTTACAAGGAGGCCCTAAACCTGGTGGAGCGGGAGATGCCCGGGGCCAAGCTGCGCTTCCTGGAGGGTTTTTTGGATAGAATCCAACCTCGCATGCAGGTAGCCGAGGAAGTGCAGCTGCGGGAATGCGAGCGCTGCGGCTACCCCACCACGGGGGCGGTGTGTTCCTTCTGCCGGATGTGGGATGCGGTGTACCGCCGGGCCAAGAAGCGGCGCCTTCTCCCGGAGGAGGTCGAGTTCCACCCCCTGGCGCCGGTGGCGCGCCTGGGATGAGGAAATCCCCCGGGGCTGGCCCCGGGGGTTCTTGGTGGGCGCGAGTGGACTTGAACCACCGACCCCTACCGTGTCAAGGTAGTGCTCTGGCCACCTGAGCTACGCGCCCAAGGTTTTGGAGGCGCCGGCCGGATTCGAACCGGCGAATGGAGGTTTTGCAGACCTCTGCCTTACCACTTGGCTACGGCGCCAAGCCGTAAGTCAGGATAGCACGCTGGGAAAAAGTCTGTCAAGAATGTGTAATTGGCCACCACATTTGAGACACCTTGGGGAACCGACCCCTCCTGCATCCTAGCCAGAAA
>NZ_PRDA01000018.1 GCF_002964845.1 Thermus tenuipuniceus | reverse complement strand
GTTTATGCAGGGTATTCGGGAGGTGCAAGTTTTGAGGTGGGGAAGACCAGGGTGCCCGCTCCCACGGCGGAGAGGGTGGGGGCCTCGAGGTCCAGGCGGTAGGCCAGGACCTGGCCCCTCCGGCCGTTGAGGAGGGGGCTGAGGCTCGCCACCACCTCCACGGCGTCCACGCGGGTGGGATTCCCTCCCAAAAGGGCTAAGGCAGCCTCCGGCTCGCCCTGGGCAAGCCTTTCCAGAAAGGCTAGGTCCCGCCTCCTGGCCTCCTCCGCCAAGGGGCGGGAAAAGGGCTTGTCGCCAAAACGGGGCCCCACGTGGGAGAGGTCCACCGCTAGGACCACCAGGCCGGGGTGGTCCTTGAGGACCATCTTCAGAGCTTCCCCCAGCTCGGGGCTTCGCCGGGCGACCAGGAGGGGAAGGACCCTGGCCCGGGGGAAGGTTCCCTTGAGGAAGAAAAGGGGTAGCTCCAGGCTGTGCTCCTCCCGGAAGGCCAGGGGGGTGTTGAAAAGCTCGTAAGGCAGGAGGGCGTCCAGGGCCTGCAGGGCCCCAAGGTCGGGCTCCGCAGGGCCAAAGGGGGTCTGGAAGGGAACGGGAAGGCCGGCGGCCTTCTCCTTGAGGGGCCGGTGGGCTACCCCCACCAGGTAGATCCGCTCCGGCTCTGGGGTTCCTTCCAAGGCGGCCAGGGCGGCTCCGTAGGCCTCGGGCACCCGGCTCGGCTCCAGGTGGGGAAGCAGGAGGATGGAGGGGCCCCCTTGGGGCCTAGGCCCCGGGAAGCTGGCCCGGAAGGCCTCGAGGAAGGCCCGGGCCTCCCTTTCCCCTTGGGGGTAGGAAAGCCCTGCCAGGCGCATGGGGCGCTCTTTCCTTAGGCTTTCCTCCTCCTCTTTCAGGCGCCTTTCCACCTCTTCCGTAAGCACAAGTCCTGCCTCCTCCAGGGCCTTTAGGAGGCCTTCCAGCTCCTGCCTGGGCACCAGGACCCCATGGGCCTTGAAGACCTCCTCCTGGACTTCTTCTAGGGTTTTTCCCTCCATTAGGGAGACGAGAAAAAGCCCCCCTTCCGTGAGGGCCACGGGCTTGGGGAAGACCCTGTAGGGGTCGCTGAGGAGGAAGCCCCCTTCCACCGGGGTGATCTGGGGTTCACGCAGGCGTATTCGTTCCATCGCCCTTCCAATATAGGAGAAAGGCCCTGGCCTCTTCCCGGGTGCGCACCTTTCCCTCCGCCTGGGCCAGGAGGAGGGCCTCCAGGGCTCTTCCCACCTGGGGACCGGGCTTGAGGTCCAGAAGGGCCATCACCTCCTCCCCGGAGAGGAGGGGGCGTTCGGGGAGGGGCTCGGAGAGGGTTTCCCGGTAGGCCTCCAATACCTCCCAGGCTTCCCTCTCCACACCTTTCGTGCCCAGGCGGTCTGCTGCCATGAGGTAGGGGAGGGCGGGGAGGAGGTCTTTGCGCCGGAAGTAGAAGCGGCGAAGGGCCTGTTCCCCCTCAGGAGGGCGGTCCATGTGCCGTCGCACCAGGGCTTTGGCCCTCTCCACCGTTTCCTTTGGGAACCGCAGCCATTCCAGGGAAGCTCCCGTCACCTCGGCCCCTACCTCCGCATGGCCGAGGAAGCGGAAGCGGCCCGCTTCCGGGTCAAAGCGACGGGTCAGGGGCTTGCCCACATCATGGTAAAGGGCGGCCAGCCGGGCCTCCAAGGGGGCCTCGGGCCAAAGCCAGGCCAGGTGGAAAAGCACGGAGAGGGTGTGCTGCCAGCCATCCAGATGGTGAACACCCCCCTGCTTAAGACCCACCAGGAGGCGGAGCTCAGGTAGGTAGACGTCCAAGAGACCCGTGCGCTTCAGCAGGTGAAGGCCCCAGGCTGCCCTGGGGGAGAGGAGGAGTCGGCTCAGTTCCTCCCTCACCCGCTCCCGGGCGGGAAGGGCCTCGAGGTGGGCCTGGAGGAAGCGGGCGTGACGGGAAAGGGCGTCTCGGGTTTCCCCGGGCAGGCCAAGGCCCAGGCTGGCGGCCAGGCGCACCGCGCGGAGGCTTCGGAGATGGTCCTCGTAAAGATTGGCCTCCTCTACGGGAACCAGCACCCTCCTGTTCAGGTCCTCGTCCGCCCCACGGATGCCGAGGATGCGGTTTTGCCTCCAGAAAAGAGCGTTAAGGCGGAAGTCCCGCTTGAGGAGGTCTTCCTCCAGGCTCCCCTCCAAGGGGGAGAAGTCCAGGACGAGGCCACCCGTGACCAGGCGGTACTGGCCCCGCTCCTCGTCCAAGGGGAACAGGGTGCCCCCCAGGTGGGTTTGGGCATCCTGTGCCGCCTTCCTTGGGTCCTCCGCCGCGAAGTCCAGGTCCTGGGGCCTCCTTCCCAGAAGGAGGTCCCTTAGGGCACCCCCCACGGGGATGGCCCCCTTGGGGGTATAAAAGGGGAAGTCCCTATGGGCGATCGGGCGAAGCACCCCATCATTATCGGCATCACCGGGAACATCGGAAGCGGCAAGAGCACGGTGGCCGCTCTCCTACGGTCCTGGGGCTACCCGGTCTTGAACCTGGATGAGCTGGCGGCACGGGCCAGGGAGAACAAGAAGGCGGAGCTTAAGCGGCTTTTCCCGGAGGCCTTTGCGGGCGGGGAGCTGGACCGGAGGGCGCTGGCCCAGCTGGTCTTTTCCGACCCGGAAAGGCTTAAGGTCCTCGAGGACCTCCTCCACCCCGAGGTGCGGAGGCTTTTGGCCGGGGAGCTGGCCCGCATAAAAGCCCCCTTGATCTTCCTGGAAATCCCCCTGCTTTTCGAGAAGGGGTGGGAGGCCCGTCTGGATGGAACCCTTTTGGTGGCGGCTCCTTTGGAGGAGCGGGTGAGGCGGGTGGTGGCCCGCTCCGGGCTTTCCCCAGAGGAGGTCCTGGCTCGGGAAAGGGCCCAGATGCCCGAGGAGGAGAAGAGGAAGCGGGCCACCTGGGTTTTGGAGAACCGAGGGGGGCTTAAGGAGCTGGAGGAGGGGCTGAGGGAGATCCTGGCCCGGATCCAGGAGCGTTTTGGGCTAAGCTAAAGGGCATGCGGGTGGCCTTGGTATCGGGGGCGAGCCGGGGGATTGGGGAGGCCATCGCCCGGCTTCTCCACGCTAAAGGGTACAGGGTGGGGCTTTTTGCCCGGGATGGGAGAAGGCTTGAGGCCTTGGCCTCGGAGCTGGGGGAGGGAGCCATGGCCTTGCCCGGAGACGTGCGTTTCTTTGCGGACTGGCAGAAGGCGGTGGCGGGCCTCTTGGAGGCCTACGGCCAGCTGGACCTCCTGGTCAACAACGCCGGGATTGGCGTGATGAAGCCCGTGGCTGAGCTCAGCGAGGAGGAGTTCCGCCAGGTTTTGGAGGTGAACCTGGTGGGACCCTTTTTGGGCCTCAAGGCGGCTTTGCCAGCCCTCTTGGCCTCGAGGGGGGTGGTGGTGAACATCGCCAGCCTGGCGGGCAAGAATGCCTTCAAGGGCGGGGCTGCCTACAACGCCAGCAAGTTCGGGCTTTTGGGCCTCATGGGGGCGGCCATGCTGGAGCTCCGGGAGGCCGGCGTGCGGGTGGTGAATATCCTGCCAGGCTCGGTGGACACGGGCTTTGCCGGCAACACCCCGGGGGCCTCCTGGAAGCTTTCCCCTCTTGATGTGGCCCAGGCGGTGCTTTTCGCGGCGGAGATGCCGGAAAGGGCTATGGTGAGCGAGATAGAGCTCCGTCCCACCCATACCGCTCCCAGGGTGGGCTAAGCTAAGGCCATGGCCTTGCCCAAGAAGCTTCAGGAAGCCCTGGATCTGATTCGGGCCATGCCCAAGGAGCTCAAGGCCCAGGTGCTTCTGGAATACGCCAAAAAGGTACCCACCCCGCCTCCTGGGGTGGAGCTGGAACGGGTTCATGAATGCCAGACCCCCTTCTTCCTTGGGGCGGAGGTGGAGGGGGGAAGGGTTAGGCTTTACTTCTTCGTTCCCGATGAAGCCCCCACGGTGAAGGCCTTTGCGGGTCTTCTGAAGGAAGGCCTCGAGGGCGAGCCTCCAGAGGCCGTGCTGGCGGTACCCCCCACCTTCTACCAGGGGGCAGGGCTGGAGGAGCTCCTCACCCCCTTGCGCCTAAGGGGCCTCGAGGCGGCCCTTTTGCGGCTTCAAGGCCAGGTGCAAAGGGCCCTTTCCTAGATGTTCGTAGCCCTTCTCCTTGGGTACTTCCTGGGAAGCTTGCCCATCGCCTTCTGGTTCGGAGCTCTAAGGGGAAGAAACCTTCTCCAGGAAGGCTCGGGCAACCCAGGGGCCTTGAACGCTTACCGGGTGCTGGGGCCGGTGCCGGGGTTCATGGTTCTCCTCCTGGACCTCTTTAAGGGAATCCTGGCGGTGGCCCTGGGGGAGGGAGTGGGGGGAAGCCCTCTGGGTGGCCTTGCCGGGGGCGTGGGGGCGGTGTGGGGGCATGCCTTTTCCCCCTGGCTCCTCTTCAAGGGGGGAAAGGGCTTGGCCGCGGGGGCCGGGGTGCTCTTTGCCGTGGATCCCCGGCTTCTCTTCCTTTCCCTCCTGCTTTTCGCTATCCTTTTCGCCCTTTTCCGAAAGCCCTACCGCGTGGCCCTGGCCGTGGCCCTGGCCCAGCCCTTCATGGCCAGTTTCCTGCACCCGGCTCCCGCTTACCTCCTTTTCGGGTTGGGGCTTGGTCTTCCCGTGGCCTTACGCCACCTCAAGGACTGGCACCGCTAGTCAGTAGGGGAGGGGCCAGGTGCGGAAGTAGTTGCGGATCCTTCCCCAAAGACCCACCAATCCCAGGGGTTCCAGGATCAGAAAGGCCAGGATGAGGAGGCCGAAGACCACGTTGCGCCAGGCCGCCAGGGTGGCGGCGTACTGGGGGCCAAGGGACCCCACAAGGCTGTTTAAGACCTCGGGGATGAGGAGTACGAAGAAGGCTCCCAAAATCGCCCCCAGCACCGTGCCTGCCCCGCCCACGATGACCATGGCCAGGTACTGGATGCTCACCATGAGGGGGAAGTACTCGGGGGTTACCGCCTTGTAAAGCTGGGCCAGAAGCCCTCCGGCCACCCCGGCGTAAAAGGCAGAGAGGGCGAAGGCCAAGAGCTTTACCCGTACCAGGTCTACCCCCGCCACCCGGGCGGAGAGGTCGTTGTCCCGCACGGCCATGAAGGCGCGGCCCGCCCGGGTCATGAGGAGGCGCTTGCCGTAAAAGAACAGGGGTAGGGCGAACACGAGCACCAGGTACCAGAGCCTCCCAGGGGTGTCCAGGACGAAGCCGAATAGCTCCGCAGGGGGCAGGGTCCGCCCCCGGATGCCCCCCGTGACCGCTTCCCAGTTTTTGAAGACGTAATCCGCCAGAAACTGGAAGGCTAGGGTAGCGATGGCCAAGTACACCCCCTTGATGCGCAAGGAGGGAAGGCCCAGCACGAGACCCAAGAGGGCGGCGATGCCTCCCCCGAGGAGGATGCCCAAGGGGGCCAAGGGACCGTAGAGGTGGCTTGCAGCATAGGCTCCCACCCCCATGAAGGCGGCGTGGCCCAAGGAGATCTGCCCCGCACCCCCCACCAGGAGGTGGAGCCCCAAGGCGCTTAAGGCCCCGATGGCCACCAGGGTGGTCACGTACATGGGATAGGGGGGAAGGAGGAGGGGAAGAAGAAGGAGGAAAACCAGGAAAACCCCCAGGGCCAAACGCCCCAGGGGCGTGCTGGCGTAGGCTTCGTCCTGCCGGTAGGTTTCCCGCACCGAACGGGCAAAGCGGCGGCTAAAGGCGTCGGTAAGCTGTTTGGCAAGGCGGTACATCCTAGACCTCCTGCACCTCCAAGGTGGCCTCGAGCCTCCCTTCCCCCTCGAGGTAGCGGATGGGGAGCACCACCTCCACCCGTCCCCCCTCCCCGTAGAGGGCCTGGATCACCGGGCCGTAGCGGGCCTCCACCACCTGGCGCCGCACCTTGCGGGTGCGGGTGATCTCCTCGTCGTCGGGGTGAAGCTCCTTGGGGAGGATGGCGAAGCGCTGGATCTTCAGCTTGTCGGGGAGGGTTTTGTTCACCATGCGGATTTCCTCGGCAATCAGGGCCTTGACCTCGAGCCTTTCCGTGAGGGACAGATAAGTGGTAAACGGGATGCCCCGCTTCCTGGCCCAGTTCTGCACGTTTTCCGGATCCAGCTCGATGAGGGCCGTGACAAAGGGTCTTCCGTGCCCCAGCACCACGGCCTCGCGGATATAGGGGGAGTACTTTAGGCGGTTTTCCAAAAACTGCGGGGCAAAGCGGGTGCCATCCGCAAGGGCACCCACCTCCTTAACCCGGCCCAGGATCACCAGGTGCCCCCGCTCGTCGAAGAAGCCCGCATCCCCGGTGCGGAAGAAGCCATCCTCGGTGAAGGTCTCCGCGGTGGCCTTTTCCTGGCGGAAATAACCCTGGAAGACCTGGGGCCCTTTCACCAGGATCTCCCCTTCCTCGCTGATGCGCACCTCCGTACGGGGGAGAGGGGGGCCCACGGTTTCCGGAGGGGCATCCCCGGTGGCGTGGGCGGTGGTGGCGGCGGCGGTTTCCGACTGGCCGTAGACCTGGCGGATGTCCAGGCCTAAGGCGCGGAAGAAGGTGAACACCTCTGGGCCCAGGGGGGCTCCTCCGGTGACGGCGATGCGGCAGGCGGCAAGGCCCAGCCTGGCCCTGAGGGGCCTGGCGATCAGGGGATAGAAGAGGGCCCGCTTGAGGTTGAGCCAAAGGCCCACCCTCTCCCCCCGGAACTCCCGCCTAGCCCCCTCTAGGAGAGCTTCCATCCCCACCCGGTAGAAGAAAGCCTTTAGGAGGTCGGCGTCCGCCATGCGGCTTTGGATGAGGCTGGCCATATCCTCCCAAAGCCTGGGCGGGGCCAGGAAGAAATCGGGCTGGACCTCCTTAAGATCCTCCCGGAGGGTGGTGGGGTCCTCGGGGAAGTGCACGGTGGAGCCCTCCACCAAGCCCTGCACCACGGTGAGCATCTGCTCCCCGATCCAGGGGAGGGGCAGGTAGCTGAAGACCCAGGCTCCCCGTTGGAAGCCCAAGGCCTGGCGCAGGGCTTGGTGTCCCGCCAGAAGGTTTTCGTGTGAGAGCATGGCCAGCTTGCTCCTTCCCGTGGTGCCCGAGGTGGAGGCGAGGAGGGCGGTTTCCTCGGAGCGGCGCTTTTTGAGAGCCTCTTCCCCCACCTTGGGATCCCCGAAGGCCTGGCTAAACCGGAGCACCTTGCCCTGGAAGTGGCGGGACATTCCCGCTTCCTCCCAGACCAGGACGAAGTCCACCAGGTGCAGGTGGGGGTAGACCTTGTCCAGCTGCTCCTCGTCGGAAACCACGATGCCCTTGGCCCCGGTGAACTCCAGGAAGTAGCCCACCTCCTCGGGCATGGCGTCCGCGTAGATGCCCATGGGAAGGGCTCCTAAGCTTTGGGCGGCCAGCTCGGCTTCCACCCACTCAGGAGCGTTATGCCCCAGGATGGCCAGGACCTCCCCTTCCCGGAGGCCTAAGGCCCAAAGCCCCCCTGCGAGGCTAAGGGTACGCTCCAAAAGCTCCTTCCAGGAGGTTTTCTGCCAGATCCCAAGCCGCTTCACCCGTAAGGCGGGGGCATGGGGCCTTTCCTTGGCGTGATGGTACAGGTAGGCAAGCAGCGTTCCTTCCATAGTGCCTCAAACCTGCCCCAGGTAGGCTTCTGCTACCTTGGGATCCTGGCGCACCCCTTGCGGGGGGCCATGGTAGAGAACCTCCCCGTAGGAGAGGACCAGGACCCTGTCGGAGAGCTCCAAGACCGCCCTTAGGTCGTGCTCCACCCAGAGGAGGGTTACCCCCCATTCCTCCCGGGCGTCCAGGAGGAAGCGGGCCAGGTCCTGCTTTTCCTCCAGGGAAAGCCCGGCCATGGGCTCGTCCAGGAGGAGGAGCTTGGGCCGGCTGGCCAGGGCCCGGGCCACCTCCACCCGCTTCTGCAGGCCGTAGGGAAGCATTCCGGCGGGGGCGTGGCGGAAAGGGGAGAGGTGGAGGTAGTCCAGAACCTCCTCGGCCCAGGCCCTGAGCCGCCATTCCCGCTCGGCCCGGGGTAGGGCCAGGGGGTACGAAGGAAGGGCCAGCTCGGCTCCCAGCTTCACGTTGTCCAAAACGCTCATGCCCCGGAAGATCTCCAGGCCCTGGAAGGTACGCCCCAAACCCATGCGGGACCTCTCCTGGGGGCTTTTCCCCCTGAGGCTTTGGCCCAGGAAGATCACCTCGCCCTTATCGGGCTCATACACCCCGGAAAGCACGTTGAGAAGCGTGGTTTTCCCAGCCCCGTTGGGTCCTATCACCGCGAAGAACTCACCTTGGGCAACGCTAAACTCCACTCCCGTTAGGGCCTTTACCCCTTTGAAGGAGAGGTGGAGGTTCTTGGCCTCGAGGATCACACCCACCGCTTCCTCCTCCGGTAGCGCTTAGCCTGGCGGAAGCCGACTTCCTCCTTGCCCAGGTAGAACTCCATCACGTCCTGGTCCTCCTGGGCGGTTTTGGCGTCGCCTTCAAACACCACCCGGCCCCGCTCCATGACGTAAACCCGATCCACAATGGCCAGGGCTGCTCGGGCGTTCTGCTCCACCAAAAGAAGGCTCAGGTTTTTCTCCCGCCTTAAGGCCTCCAGGGTGCGCATCACCTCCTCCACCAGCTTGGGGGCTAGGCCCAGGGAAGGCTCGTCCACCACCAGCACCTTGGGCCGGGTGAGGAGGGCCATGCCCAAGAGGAGCATCTGCTGTTCGCCCCCGGAAAGGTAGCCGGCCTGCTCATGGCGCCTTTCGTAGAGCCGAGGAAAACGGGCGAATACCTCCTCCATGCCTTCCCTAAGTTCCCGGGGAGGGAGGCGGTGGCCGGCGGCTACCAGGTTCTCCACGGGGGTCAGATAGCGGAAGAGGGGACGCCCCTCGAGGACCGCGGTGAGCCCCAGACCCGTGATGCGCACGGGATCCAGATGGGTGGCCTCCTGGCCGAACAGGCGCACGTGTCCATCCAGCACCCTTCCCTCAAACTTGGGAAGAAGCCCAGCCACCGCCCGCACTAAGGAGCTCTTGCCAGCTCCATTGGGCCCGAGGAGGGCCACGGCTTCCCCCTCCCTTACCTCCAGGGACACCCCATCCAGGGCCAGGATCACTCCCCGGTAGACCACCTTGAGGTTTTCTACGGATAGGACCATGTCATTTCCCTCCTGTACCTTTTCGCTCGGCCATAAGGCCTGGAGAAGGCCTTTACCGGGGCCCCCCACCTTGGCGCAAGCCAAGGTGGGGGGGTATCACACCCGCTCAATCTGCCGCTCACCCAGTAGGCCATAGGGGCGCACCAGAAGCACCAGGAGTACCACCACGAAGGGCAAGGCCTCGGTGAAGCCGGGGAGGACAGGTTCCAGGTGGCGTTGGGAAAGGGCCTCAAGGATCCCCAAAATGAAGCCTGCCAAAAGGGCCCCACCCACCGAGTCCAACCCGCCCAGGATGGCCACGGGGAAGACTTTGAGGCCCAGGAAGACCAGGTTAGGGCCTACCCCGCTGGCCACCGCCAAAAGGGCTCCCGCCAGGGTGGCCAGGAGGGCCGAGACTCCCCAGACCCCGGCCAGGATCCGGGCCGTGGGGATCCCTAAGGCCAAGGCGGCCACCTCCTTTTCGGAAATGGCCCGTACCAGGATCCCGTACCGGCTCCTCCTAAGGAGCCAGAGGAGGAAGAGGCCCAGAGGCAAGGCCAGGAGTAGGTTCCATAGGGCCCTGGAGGGTACGAACACCTCCCCCAACTGGAAGCCGAGCTGGGGGAGTTCCCCGCTGAGGTACTTGAGATCCGGCCCCCAGGCCAGCTGGACCCCACCGTCCAGGGCCGCGGCCAATCCGATGGTGGCCATGATCACCGCCACCACGTTCCGCCCCAAGAGGGGCCGCACGAAACCCCGCTCCACCAGGAGGCCGAAGAGAAAGGCCACGGGTAGGGCGGCCAGCATGGCCAGGGGAAGGGGCAGGAAAAGGGCGAAGGTGTAGGTGAGGTAAGCCCCCAGCAGCAGGAACTCGCCGATGGCGAAGTTCACCACGCTGGTGGCCCGGTAGACCAGGACGAAGCCCAGGGCCAGGAGGCCGTAGAGAGCCCCGTTAGCTAGGCCACCGATGAGGTAGGGTAGAAGGTCGGACATAGGTTCTTCGAGAACACTCCCGGTTAGTTCCGGCCTAGGAGTGGATTGGGGCTAGGCCAGTTTAAGCCAGTCGGTGATGGCGTTGAAGCGGCCGTCCTTTACACTGGCCCGATAGAGCTTGGTGTAGGGAAGGCGGTGGTTCACAAACTGGTAGCTCCGCTGCAGACCCAGGCCGTTATAGTCCCCTAGCTTTTCCAGGTACTCCACCAGCCCGGCCCGTGTGAGCTTGCCCGCTCCGGCGGCCCGGCGCATGGCCTCGGCGATGGCCAGGACCACCGCCAGGCTTCCCATGTAGTAGGTGGGGCGGTAGGAGGTATCCCGGCCCTTCCTTTGGCGGAACTTCCGCATCTCGTCCACCGCGGGCACCAGGGTGTCGTACCAGTAAGCGTTGTGGTAGGTGACGGTGAAGCCTTCGGCAGCAGGGCCTGCCCGCTGGATGAGGGCCAGCTCCGCGGAGTAATAGGTGCCCATGAACTGGGCCTGCAGGCCCTGTTCCCGTGCGGTGCGGAGGATCAGGGGTTCCACCGAGAGGGCATAGCCCTGGAGGATGACGAAATCGGGGTTCGCCCGGCGGAGGTTCAACACCACCGGGGTGGCGTCGGTGAAGGCCGGGGGCGTCACCTCCTCATGCACCACCTCCATGCCGAGGGCCTTGGCCCTTTCCTTGGCGTAGGGGATGGGGTCGCGCCCGAATTCGGTGTTGGAGTAGACCAAGGCGATCCTGGCCCGGCCCTTTTGCAGGCGGATCTGCCGCAGGAGGGCCTCCATCATGTCGTTGTAGGTGGGGCCGAAGACGAAGATGGTGGGGTAGGTCTTGGGGTCGGCCAGTTCGCTGGAGAAGCTGGTGGCGGAGTAGGGAAGGCCCATGCGGGCGATTTCCGGGGCCAGAGCCTTGGAAAGTCCGGTGGAGTCCCCGTACACAAAGAGGAGCTCGTCAGGGCGCTCCCGGGACACCACCCGGTTGAAGGCGGCGGTTCCCTTGGCCACGTCGTAGCCGGTGTCCTCCACGATGAGCTCCAGCCTGCGCCCGCTGATGCCGCCTTGGACCTCGTTCACGTAGTCCACCCCGTCCACGAACCCCTCCCGACCCGCATTGCCGGCAAAGGCAAAGGGCCCCGTCAAGGGCAGAAGGGCAGCCAGCTTCACCGGCCTGGCCTGGGCCATGGCGATGTAGGGCATGCCCAGGGCCGCCAACGCACCCACACCCAGCTTCCTTAAAAACTCCCTGCGCTTCATGTTGCGCCTCCTTTCCGGTTGTGCTCGGTGCAACCATACCATGACCGCTCTCCTTCGGCAAGTCCCGAAGCCTCAGCCCAGCGGGCCGCCGGTTGCAAAGGGGGCGTCGTCACCTAGAAGGCACCGGGGATGCGGGTACCTTGTCCCTGCCAACCGGTCGGTTGGTAGCATTTTACCGGCCTGGGGCTTTCCGTCAAGGGGCTGGGCTCCCCTTTTGGGGCGGGTGGCCCCAGGCCAGCCTCGAGGCCCTAGGATGGGATCATGCGTTGGCATGCGGTTTACCGCCGTTTTGTCCTGGGCCGCCACTACCGCTTTGCCCGCGAGGCCCTTGTGCCCCATTTCTTCGATGCCCTCACCGCCTATGCCATGGAGCTTGCCCGCCTGGGCCTTCCTCGTGTCGATACAGCGGTGACGGCTTTGCAGGAACTCCGTACCCTGCCCTTACCCAGCTTTACGGGGGAGGTGGAGGATGTCTTCTTCTCCATCTACTCCCAGCTTGCCGAGCACTGGGGGGAGGAGGTGGCGGGGGCCATACGCCGGGGGCTTTCCCGCAACGACCTGGACCTCACCGCTTTCCGCGCTTACCTGAGGGACCGCACGGTGGCCTTGCTGGGGGATTTCCTCCGCCTTCGGGCAGCCATGCTCCAGGTGGCCGAGGCCCATTCTGGGGTACCCCTGGTCCTCCGCACCCACCACCGGCCCGCCCAGCCCTCTACCCTGGACCACTACCTGCTGGGGATAACGGCGCTTTTGGAGAGGGATTTCCACCGTTTGAAACAGGCTTTGGATACCCTGGACCGCTGCCCTTTGGGGGCCAGCGCCCTAGCAGGCAACCCCTACCCTGTGGACCGGAGGCGGCTCGCTAGCCTCTTGGGATTTGCGGGGCCGGTGGAGAACACCCTGGATGCGGTGGCCTCGGGGGATTACGCCTTGGAGCTGGCCTCGGCCCTGGCGGGGCTGGGTACCACCCTCTCCCGCTTCCTCACCGACCTCTTGGGCCTGGCGGAGCGGGGGGCCTTCGTGGTGGGGGAGGGTCTGGCCCAGGGTTCCAGCTTCATGCCCCAGAAGCGGAACCCGGTGGTGCTGGAGCATGCCCGTATCCATGCGGGCCAGCTGGTGGGTGGGGTGGGTACGCTGGCGTTTTTGAACCACAACACCCCCTTCACCGACCTGAACGACCACTCCACCGGGGTGCTGGAGCCGTTGACGGCCCTTTTGGAAAGCGCCGAGGCAGCCTTGGAGCTTACCCGGGTGGCCCTCGAGGAAAGCCAGTTTGAGCCAGCCCTCCTCCTCGAGGAGCTTTCCCCGGAGGTCCTGGCCTCGGAGGCGGTGGATCTGTTGGTGCGCAAGGGGGTACCCCTTGCCGAGGCTTACCGGCGGGTACAGGGGGCCCTGCCTGGGGTTAGGCCGGAGCTCTTGGGGGTGGAGCGGGAGGAGCTCATCGCCTGGATGAGCCTCGAGGGCTTCTTTGCCCGCCGGGAGGTCCTGGGGGGTGTGGGGCCCAGGGCCCGGGCGGAGGCGTTGGCCCGGGCCAGGAGGCGGCTCAAGGAAGACTGGAAGGCCCTAGCGGCCCTGAGGGCCCGGGTGCGCCTGGCCCGGCGCCTGTTGGCCAAGGGGCCTGAGGGTTTCCAGGCGGAGGAAGGCGAGAAGGCTTCGGACCAAAAGGGGCAGATAGAAGGCCAGAAGCACCAGGAAGAGCCCCTGGGCTAAGAGGTGCAGGAGTAGGCTGTCCAGGCCCTCGGCCAAGGCCCTGGTGGCCAGGGCGAAGGCCGCCATGGGGAAGACGAAGGCCCATAGCCCGGGCTGGAACCCTAACCGCACCCGGTGGAGGAGAAGGTTTTCCAGGAAAAGGGCCATGGCCAGGACAAACCACCACCCGCCCAGGCCCCATAGGGCGATCCCGAAGAGGTATAGGCCCTCGAGGTTTCCTGGGAACAGACCCAGGGCCTTGGCGCCCTTAAGGAGGGAGAGGGGAGCGAGGATCCCCACCCCCACCGGGGCCAGGCCGATGAAAAAGCCGGGTACCAGCTCGGGGGCCGGGCGTTCGTGGGCGTAGAGGCGGGCCAGGAGGTTCGCCCCCACCCAGAGGAAGAGGATGAGGCCAAGCCCCAGGAACATGAGCATCCAGTAGAACGCCTCCTTGGCCCAAGGGCCCATAAGGGGCAGGAGAGGGCCTCCCGCCAGGGGTACCACCACGGAGGACACCGGCGGGATAAACCAGGTGCCGTTGGCGGCCTCGAAGGGAAGGCGCATGCGGGTGAAGATCAAATAGCTGAGAAGGAGGCTCAGGAGGAGGACCAGGGGTGAGCCCACGGCGAAGAGGATCAGGGCTAGCCCTCCTTGCCCCAAAACCTCGTGGGTCGCCAGGCTGAAGAGCAAAAAGGCCAGGGGAAAGGTGGCGTAGAGCTGGGAAAGGAGGGGATGATGGAGTTCCTCCCAGACCCGGTCCCGGTGGCCGAAAAGTTTCGCCAGGAATATACCCAGGCTTGCGAGGAAGAGAAGGGCCACCACACCGTAATTCACCAGGGCCAGGGCCTCGAGGCCAAAGCGGTGGAGAACAAGGGCCATCCCGCTTCCCCCCATGACCATGGCGAACCAGGCGGGATGAAAGAAACGAACGCTCATGCCCCCCATCATCAGATAGGGGTGGGGGGTATGTCAACGGGTGCGGAAGTATTCCACGGTGAGCCGGATGCCCTCCTGGAAACCCACCTCGGGCCGCCAGCCGTGGGCCATGAGCTTCAAGGGAGAGAGCACGCTTCTTTCCAGATCACCGGGACGCGGGGGGGCTGGGTTGACCTGGGGGGTCTGTCCGGCGGCCTTGGCCACAGCCTCCAGGACCTCCAAGGTGGTGTGCCCCTCCCCCGTTCCCACGTTGTAGATTCCCTCCAGGCCCTTTAGGGCCAGGTTGTGGGCCCGCACCACGTCGGCCACGTAAATGTAGTCCCGCACGCACCCTTCGTCCCCCGGGGTCCTTCTGGCGTAGAGGGTTACCGGCTCTCCCTTGAGAACCCTTTCCGAGAAAATGGCCACTACCCCGGCCTCCCCGTGGGGGTCCTGCCGGGGGCCGTACACGTTGCCGTAGCGCAGGGAGACCCACTTGAGCCCGTAGTTTTGCCCGTAAGCGGAGAGGTAGTGCTCAAAGGAGGCCTTGCTGGCGGCGTAGGGGCTTTTGGGTTTGGGGGGCCAGGTTTCCTCGGCCCGTTCCCCCTCGGGCACCTCCCCGTAGATGGCCCCGCCCGTGGAGGCGAAGACCATTTTTTCCGCTCTCCACTTGCGCATGGCCTCGAGGAGGTTCAGGCCGCCCAGAAGGTTCACCTCAAAGTCCAAAAGGGGGTTTTCCACGCTCACCTTCACCGAGGCCTGGGCTGCCTGGTGGGAGACGTGGGTGGGGCGGAACTCGCGGAAGACCCGCTCCACCCCTTCCCGGTCCCTCAGGTCCACCTTGTAGAAGTAAATACCCTTGGGGACGTTTTCCCGCTTGCCCGCGGAGAGGTTGTCCAGGACGGCCACCTCCACGCCCTCCTGCACAAGGCTTTCCACGATGTGGCTTCCAATGAACCCGGCACCGCCCGTGACCAGTACGCGCATGGGGCACCTCCAAAAAACCCGGGCCAGTTTACCCGAAACCGGCCCGGCGGGGAAGGCCACCTTTCCCAAAGGGGTTTAGCCGATTTTGACCTCCGGTTCGTTGCCCGGCCGCCACTTGATGGTGCAGCCGATGGCCGGAGCCTCCTTAAGGGGAGGTTCCTCTCCCTTGAGGAGGGCCTCGAGGGCCGCTTCCAGGTCGTGGCTTTTCACCTGCTCGGGAAACTTGGGGCTGTCGTTCACCCGACCGTGGTAGCGAAGGAGGCGCCTTTCGTCAAACAGGAAGACCTCGGGGGTGCGCAAGGCCTTGTAGGCTTTGGCTACCTCCTGGGTTTCATCCAGGAGGTAGGGGAAGAAGATGCCATGTTCCTTCGCGAACCCCACCATCTTGTCCGGGGCGTCGTCGGGGTAGCGCTCGTAGTCGTTGGGGTTGATGCCCACGAAGGCCACCCGGCCCCGGTACTTCTCCGCCAGGGCTACGATCTCCCGGATGGAACCCTTCACGTAGGGGCAGTGGTTGCACATGAAGACCACCGCCAAGAAGGGCTCCTGGAACTGGGAAAGCCGGTAGCGCCCTCCCCTTGGGTCGGGAAGCTCGGCATCGATCAAGGGGCTTTCTAGGGGTAGCTCTGGGTACTGCAGCATAGTGCCATCTTACCGCAGGTCCCAGGCAGGGGACAATAAGTCCCCGGCGCTCCAGGTATCATGCCCCCATGCGGGGGCTTACCTCTGAGGAAGCAAAAAAACGCTTGGCGGAGCACGGTCACAATGCCCTTCCGGAGAAGCCGCCCGAGCCCATTTGGCGGAGGTTCCTGCGTCAGTTTCAAAGCCCTCTCATCTATATCCTCCTCTTCGCCTTGGTGGTGGACCTGGGTCTTTGGGTCTTTGAGGGAGCCCATGGGTTTCCCCTGGAATCCTTGGCCATCCTGGCCATCCTCCTTTTGAACGCCACCTTGGGCACCCTTCAGGAGAAGCGCTCTGAGGAGGCCTTAAGGCGCCTAAAAGCCCTGGCAGAGCCCTTGGTCTGGGTATTAAGGGATGGGCGTTTTCAGCACCTCCCAAGCCGGGACCTGGTCCCGGGGGACGTGGTGCGCCTCGAGGCGGGGGACCGCATACCGGCGGATGGGATCCTCCTGGAGGCCAGCGGGGTCTTGGTGGACGAAAGCCTCCTTACCGGGGAAAGCGTTCCGGTGGAGAAGAGGGTAGGGGACGAGGTCTTTTCCGGCACCCTGTTGGTGCGGGGAAGGGCCCTAATGGAGGTAAGCCGTACCGGCCTAAGGAGCGCCATGGGCCGGATCGCTGGGCTTTTAGAGGGGATGGAGGAGGAGAAAACCCCTTTGGAGCGGCGCCTCGAGGCCTTTGGCCACCGGGTGGCCCGCTGGGTGGGGGTTTTTGCCCTGGCCCTAGTGGCTTTGGGTTTTCTGGTGGAAGGCTTTTCCGCCAAGGTTCTCCTCTTCGCCGTGGCCCTGGCGGTGGCGGCGGTGCCCGAGGGGCTTCCTGCCGTGCTCACCCTGGCCTTGGCCCTGGGGGTGGAGCGGATGGCCCGCCGCAAGGCGGTGGTGCGGCGGCTTGCGGCGGTGGAGGCCTTGGGGAGCGTTACCGTTATCGCCACCGACAAGACGGGCACTCTCACGGAAAACCGCATGGAGGTGCAGAAGGTGGTGGGGCCAGACCCCCAAGGGGCCCTTCTCGCCATGGTCCTGTGCAACGACGCCGACCTGGAAACCGGTGCGGGGGACCCCTTGGAGCTCGGCCTTCTGCGCTATGCCTCGCGGCACCTGGACGTGAAGCGGGTCCGCCAGGAAAACCCCAGGCTTTCGGAAAGGCCCTTTGACAGCGCCTGGAAGTACATGCGGGTGACCACGCCCAGGGGCAGCTTTTTCAAGGGGGCTCCCGAGGCCCTTATCCCCCGCCTTGCCCTGGAGCCAGAGGAAAAGGCCTCCCTTTTGGAGGAGGCGGAGGCCCATGCGCAAAGGGGCTTCCGGGTTCTGGCCCTGGCCCATGGCGAGGGGGAACGGGAAGAGGGCCTAAGCTTTCTGGGTTTTGCCCTTCTCCTGGATCCTCCTCGCCCCGAGGTGCCCGAGGCGGTGGCCAAGGTCTTGAAGGCGGGGGTTAGGGTGGTGATGGTGACGGGGGACCATCCGGCCACTGCCTTGGCTATCGCCCGTAAGGTGGGCATTCCTGCCGAGGTGGTGGCCACCGGGAAGGAGATAGGGGAGCTTTCCGACGAGGAGCTTCTGGAGGTGGACGTCTTCGCCCGGGTTAAGCCCGAGGATAAGCTGCGCATCGTTGAGGTATTCCAAAAAGCCGGCGAGGTGGTGGCCATGACCGGGGACGGGGTGAACGATGCCCCAGCCCTCAAGCGGGCGGACGTGGGGGTGGCCATGGGCCAACGGGGCTCGGATGTCTCCCGGGAGGTGGCGGACCTGGTTCTCATGGACGATAACTTCGCCACCATCGTGGCGGCCATTGAAGAGGGGCGGAGCATCTACGAGAACATCCAGAAGTTCATCCGCTTCCTCTTCTCCACCAACCTCTCTGAGGTCTTGGTGGTGGCCTTGGGTATGGTGTTTACCGCCCTCCTCAACCTCAGGGACGAGGCTGGCCACCTGCTTCTTCCCCTCACCGCGGTGCAGATTCTCTGGATCAACCTGGTGACCGATGGCCTTCCCGCCCTTGCCCTGGCCCTGGACCGTAATCCCGGGGTATTGGACCGGCCGCCCAGGCCCAAGGACTGCCCCCTTTTGGACGCCCCCTCCTTGCGGTTCATCCTGGTTACCGGGAGCCTCAAGGCCCTTTTTGCTCTGGCCATCCTGGGCCTGATGCCCAGGTGGGGGGGCTATTTGGGGATGTTTTCCCCGCTCGAGGTGGCCCGCACCGCCACCTTCCACTTCATGACCCTGGGCCAGCTCTTCTTTGCTTACGCTGCTCGGCACACCCACCTGATGCCCCTGCCCAACCCGTATTTGCACGGGGCTGTGGCTTTGGGCATCGCCATTCAGCTCCTGCTGGGCACCCTGGCCCCTGGGGTTTTGGAGGCGGTCCCGGTGCCGGGGTGGATCTGGGGGATGGTCTTGGGCATGGCCCTGCTTGCCTGGTTGCTGGCTGAAGGGGTAGACCGGCTAGTATGGCGGAAGGAGGTTAAGGGATGAAGGCCAAGGACGCTATGACCAGCCCTGCGGTGGGGGTTTCCCCAGAGGCCACCCTGGAGGAGGTGGCCCGGCTCATGCTGGAGCGGCGGATCGGGAGCGTGTTGGTGGTGGACGAAGCGGGACGTCTTGTGGGGATCGTCACGGAAAGCGACTTTTTAAAGGAGCGGGGCATTCCCTTTTCCACCTTCCGCGCCCCCATGCTCCTGGGCCGCTTCCTGGGAAAGGACGGACTGGAGCAGGTGGTGGCTGAGGCCCGGAGGACGAAGGCAAAGGAGATCATGAGCTCACCGGTGCACGCCGTGGGGCTGGAGGAACCCCTCGCCCGGGTGCTGGAGCTCATGCTGGACTACGACATCAACCACGTGCCCGTGGTGGATGCGGAGGAGAGGCCTTTGGGCATCATCACCCGTTTTGACTTGCTCCGCCTCCTCAAGCCCCACTTATGACTCTTTTGGCCTTTTTGGGGGTGGCCCTCCTCGTGGTCCTGGCCGGGCAACGGGTGGCCTACTACGGCGACGCCTTGGCGGAGAAGCGGGGTTGGGGCCGGGCCTGGGTGGGCCTCATCCTGGTGGCGGCCACCACCAGCCTCCCCGAGCTCCTCACCGGCACCAGCGCCGCCCTCTTGGGCGCCGTGGACATCGCTGTGGGGGATATCTTGGGCAGCGTCCTTTTTAACCTCCTCATCCTTTCCCTGCTGGACGCTGTGGGGGGCCGGGTACCCCTTCTGGGGCGCCTTCACGCGGGGCACGCCCTGGCGGTGGGGTTTGCCCTGCTCTTTCTGGCCATGCAGGGGGCGGTCCTGTGGTGGGGCGGGCCCGTCTGGGGACCGGTTTCCTGGTACAGCCCGGTGGCGGTCCTCCTTTACCTCCTCGCTACCCGCCTCACCTTCACCTACGAGCGCCGGCGCCCGCAGGTGGAGGTGGAGAGGTTAGAGCGTCTTTACGAGCACCTCTCCCTCGCCCAGGCCCTACGGGGCTACGTGGGCTACGGGGCCGTGGTGGTGGGGGCGGCCAGCTTTTTGCCTACCTTGGCCGAGCGGTTGGGGGAAGAAACGGGCCTGGGAGCCAGCTTCGTGGGCACGGCCTTGGTAGGGGCGGTCACCTCCTTGCCGGAGGTGGTGGTCACCCTAAGCGCGGCCAGGCTGGGCGCCTTTGACCTGGCGGTGGGCAACCTCCTGGGGAGCAACCTCTTCAACGCCCTCATCCTGGCCTGGGACGATTTCCTCTATGCGGGCCCTTTTTTCCACGCCGCCCACGAAAGCCACCTGGCCGCGGTGCTGGTGGCCCTGGCCATGTACGGGGTGGTGCTTTTGGGCATGAGCTACCAGGCCCTGAGAAAGCTTGCGGTGCTTTCTTGGGATACCCTTACCCTTCTGGGGCTTTACCTTTTGGGCCTGGTCTGGCTTTACGCCCTGCGGTAAGGGACCACCAACACGGGTTTGGAAGAGCGCCGTACCACTTCCAGGGTCACGCTCCCCAGGAGGGCGGCGTCCAGCCCCGTCCGTCCGTGGGTGGCCATGACCAAAAGGTCGTGCGTTTCCGCCTGCTTAAGGATGACCTCCGCCGCCCGCCCCTCGAGGAGATGGGCCTCAAACCCCACCCCGAGCTCCTCCGCCATCTGAGTGGCCCGGTCCAAGGCGGCCATGCCCTCTTTCCGCATGTCCTCCACCAGGGCCTGGTAGTAGGGAAGGGTTTCCGGGCCCAGGAAAAGCCTTGGCCCTATGGGCTCCAGCACGTAAAGAAAGGCTGCTCGGGCCCCCAGGGCCTTGGCCAGGCGGAGCCCCTCCCTTACCCCGGCTTCGGCAGCCGGGCTTCCGTCTGTGGGAAGGAGAAGGCTTCGGTACATGGTTCACCCCTCGATGACCACGGGAAGGATCATGGGATCCCGGCCCGTGGCCTTCTTCAGGAACTTTTTCACCGGGAAGTAGATGTCGTCCCGGATCCGTTCCAGAGTCTTCTTCTCCCGCACCCCGTTTTGTAGGGCCTCGAGGGCCATGCGCTTCACCTCGCCCAAAAGCCGTTCCCCGGCCTTAACAAACCCCCGGGACACCACCTCCACCACCGGGTCCTGGCCCGCTAAGGCGGTGATGACCACGATCCCCTCCTCGGCCATGTGCTGGCGGTCCGCCAGGATCTCCTCGGTGATGTCCCCCACTCCCAGGCCGTCCACATAGAGGACCCCGGAGGGCACCTGGCCCACCTTCTCGAAGCTTTCCCGGGTAAGGCGGTAAACGGCGCCGTTTTCCCCGATGAGGGTCTTCTCCGGGGGGTGGCTCATGGACTCTGCCAGCCACTTGAAGTTGGTCTGGTGGCGCACCTCCCCGTGCCAGGGGAGGAAGAACTTGGGCGTGGTGAGGTTCAGGATGAGCTTCAGCTCCTCCTGGGAGGCGTGGCCCGAGGCGTGGACCCTGTAGGTGGGGGGGTAGAGGACGTAAGCCCCAAGGGCGTAGAGCCGGTTGATGACCCGGTTCACCGCCTCCTCGTTGCCGGGGATGGGGCTACTGGAAAGGATCACCGTGTCCCCGGGCTTAATGGCCATCTTGGCGTGGCCTTCAAAGGCCAGGCGGTGGAGGACGGACATGGGCTGCCCCTGGCTTCCCGTGGCCAGGATCAGCACCTGGTGGTCGGGGAGGTCCTTGACCTCCTCCAGGGTGTAGAGGCGGTCCTTCACCTTGAGGTAGCCCAGCTCCATGGCGATGCGGCTGAATCGCACCATGCTCCGCCCCTCCATGGCCACTTTGCGCCCATACTTCTCCGCCGCCCAGATCACCGCCTGGATGCGATGGATGTGGCTGGCGAAGGTGGTGACGAAGACCCTGCCCGGGGCCCGGCCGATGACCCGGTCCAGTTCCTTGGCGATCTCCATCTCGCTCGGGGTGTAGCCGGGGCGCTCGGCGTTGGTGGAGTCGGCGATGAGGAGCAAAACCCCTTCTGCCCCCGCCTGGGCCACCTTGGCCAGATGAGAGAGTTTGCCGTCTATGGGGGTGGCGTCCAGCTTGAAGTCCCCGGTGTGCACGATGGTGCCGACGGGGGTGCGGATGACCAGACCGGAGTTATCGGGGATGGAGTGGGTCATGCGGAAGAGGTCCAGGGTGAAGTAGCGCCCTACGCTGATGCGGTCGTCGGGGGAGATCTCCTTGAGGTTAAAGCTTCCGGGCCTCAGACCGAACTCCTCCAGCTTCCCCTTAAGGAGGCCCAGGGTGAGCTTGGCCCCGTAGATGGGCACCTGGCTTTCCTTCCCGAAGACCATGGGGAGGATGAAAGGAAGTCCCCCGATGTGGTCCTCGTGTCCGTGGGTCAGGACCCAGGCCTTGATGAGGTGCCGGTTTTCGATGAGGTAATCCACCCGGGGGATGAGGAGGTCCACCCCGGGCATGGCCTCGTCGGGGAAGGCCAGCCCTCCGTCCAGCACGAAGATCTCGTCCCGGAAGCGGAAGGCGGTGATGTTTTTGCCGATCTCCCCCATCCCCCCCAAGGGGATGATCTCCACATGCTCCTGGGGGTTCCCCTCGAGGGGTGTCCCCCCTTGGGGCTTGCGCCGCCGCCTCCTTCTGGGTTTGCGCTCTTGGCCTTCCATAAACCTCCTATTTTCCCGGCCTAGCCGGGATGGGCGTCAAGGGAAACCCCCAGGGGCTAGCCGCGCCGCCTGGGGGGGATCTTGCCCTCCAGCTCGGGTCGGATCAGGTCGATCTTGCCCCGCTCGTCGATGCGGTGCACCTTGACCTTGATCACATCCCCCACCTTCAAGTGGTCCTCCACCCGCTCCACCCGGCCGGGGGCGATCTGGCTGATGTGAAGGAGCCCTTCGGTACCGGGGAACAGGCTCACGAAGGCGCCAAAGGGGGTGATCTTGGTGACGGTGCCCTCGTAGATCTCGCCCACCTTGGCCTCCATGGTGAGCTCCTCTATGCGCTTCTTGGCCTTGTGGGCCGCCTCCATGTCGCTGGAGTAGATGCGCACCGTCCCGTCCTCCTCGATGTCCACCTCCACCCCAAGCTCCTCGAGGGCCCGCACGTTCTTCCCCCCGGGGCCGATGACGAGGCCGATCTTCTCCACCGGGACCTTCAGGGAGAGGATGCGGGGAGCGAAGGGCTTGAGCTCGGGGCGCGGGGCGGGGAGGACGCTTTCCATAAGGTCCAGGATCTTCATGCGGGCCTCCCGGGCCTGCATGAGGGCTTCCTTCAGCACCTCCCGGGGAAGCCCGCCCACCTTGTTGTCCATCTGCAAGGCGGTGACCCCTTTTCGGGTTCCCGCCACCTTGAAGTCCATGTCCCCCAGGGCATCCTCAAGCCCCAGGATGTCGGTGAGGATTACCGCCCGCTCCCCTTCCCAGACCAGACCCATGGCCACCCCGGCCACCGGGGCCTTAAGGGGGACACCCGCGTCCATCAGGGCCAGGCATCCCGCACAGACCGTGGCCATGGAGCTACTGCCGTTGGACTCCAGCACATCCCCCACCACCCGGATGGTGTAGGGGAAGGCCTCCTCGGGAGGCAGGACCGCCTTCAAGGCCCGCTTGGCCAGGTTTCCGTGGCCTATCTCCCGGCGGGAAACCCCCCGGAGGCGCTTCACCTCCCCGGTGGAGAAGGGGGGAAAGTTGTAGTGGACCAGAAACTTCTCCGTTTCGTCAATCCCCAGGTCGTCGATGATCTGCTCGTCCCGGCCCGTGCCCAGGGTGACGGTGCCCAGCACCTGGGTTTCCCCCCGGGTGAAGACGGCGGAGCCGTGGGCGCGGGGCAGGACGTCCACCTCGATCCAGATGGGGCGGAGGTCTTTGGGACCCCGGCCATCCGCCCGCTTCCCCTCCTCCAGCACCAGGCGGCGCAGCTCCCGGCGGACGACCTCGTCAAAGGCGCTCTCGTAAAGGGGCTTTTTGCTCTCGTCCGGGGTTCCGTCCTCCAGTCTGGGCAAGGCCTCGAGGATCAGCGCTTCCGCAAAGGCCTCGAGGGCCCGGCTCCTTTCCCCCTTGCTGGCGGTCTGGAGCACGGCGGAAAGCCCCCGTTCCACGGCCAAGCGGTAGAGGGCTTCCTTCTCCTCCTCGCTGAGGGCTTCCGGTTGGGTCCAGGCCATCTTGGGTTTGCCCAGGGCCCGGGCCATCTCCTCCTGCAGGTCCAGGATGGGCTGCATCTCCCGGTGGGCGAACTCCAGGGCCTGGACCATGGTTTCCTCGTCCACCTCTTGGGCCCCGGCCTCCACCATGAGGATGGCGTCCCGGCTTCCCGCCACCACCAGGTCCAGGGCGCTTTCCTCCAGCTCCTGCAGGGTGGGGTTCAGGACGAACTGCCCCCCGATGAGGCCCACCCGCACCGCGGCCACGGGGCCTTCCCAAGGGATGTCGGAGAGCATGAGGGCGGCGCTGGCCGCCGTGGGCCCCAGGATGTCCGGGGGGTTCTTCTGGTCGGCGGAGAGCACGGTGACGATCACCTGCACCTCGTGCCGGAACCCCTTGGGGAAGAGGGGACGGATGGGCCGGTCCGTCATGCGGGCCGATAGGATGGCCTTTTCCCCGGGCCGCCCTTCCCGGCGCATGAAGCTTCCCGGGATCTTGCCCACGGCATAGTGCCGCTCCTCAAACTCCACGGTGAGGGGAAGGAAGTCCGCTTCTATGGGCTCCTCGGAGGCCTGGGCGGTGGCCAGGACCACGGTGTCGCCGTAGCGCACCAGGACCGAGCCCGAGGCCTGTTTGGCGTATTTCCCTGCCTCCAACACCAGGGGGCGGCCAGCCACCTGGGTTTCGTACCTATGGGCCTGTGGGGTGTTGGGTGTGGCTTCCGGCATAGTTTCCTCAAGCGAGAGGCGGAGCCCTAAGGCCCCGCCCCCGACCTGGTTACCAGTTTACTTCCTAAGGCCCAGCTTCTCAACCAGGGCCTGGTAGCGCTCGGGGTCTTCCCGCTCCAGGTAGCGGAGAAGCCTGCGCCTTTGCCCCACCAGCATGAGAAGGCCGCGGTGGGAATGGTGGTCGTGCTTGTGGACCTTGAGGTGCTCGGAAAGCCGGTTGATGCGCAAAGTGAGTAAAGCCACCTGCACCTCGGTGCTCCCCGTATCCCCGGGGAAGCGGGCGAACTCCTGTATGACCTTTTGCTTTTCCTCTTTGCTGATGGGCATTTCTACCTCCGTCAGGGAGGAAGGCGCTTTTGGCCCCTTCCTCCTCGAGGCCCCAAAGGACCTCTATCAGGTTAGGGCCTGGCCCTCCTTCCGTCAAGCAGGAAAAGCAGGAGAGCCAAAAGGGCCAGACCCGCCCCCACGCCGAAGGCCAGCTCAGGCCCATAACTTTGCCAGAGAAAACCGAAGATCAAGCTGGCCGGAAGGAGCAGAATCCCCACCACCGTGTGGTAGAGTCCGATGGCGGTGGCCTTGGCTTCCTGGGGTATGAGGGTGGCCAGGTAGGCCCGGCTTGCCCCTTCAAAGGCCGCCGAGTACAGGGCGTAAAGAAGTAGAAGGGCCACGCCCCAAAACGCCGTCTCAGCCCAGGCGAAACCCAGATAGACCGTGGCGTAAAGGGCAAATCCCAAGGCCACCACCCGCCTCAACCCCACCCGGTCGGCAAGTCCACCCAAGGGGTAGGAGAGAAGGGCGTAAAGGAGGTTGTAGCCCGTGTAGGCCAGGGTGACCTCCTCTTGCGAGAGGCCTAGGTCTCTAAGGCGCAGGAGCAGGAAGGCGTTGGAGGAGAGGGCCAGGGCAAAGATGCCGGAAACCAGGAGGAAGCGCCGGTAGGCGGTCGGTAGGGTCCTTAGGTAGCCTGGCGGAAGGGGTGGAAGGGAGTCCGTGGCTACCTTTACGCTCCTGGCTTCCCGGATCCAAAGGAGCGTGAGCACGGCCAGGAAGGCGGGAATGGCGGAAAGCCAAAACACGCCCCGCACCCCCACGTGGGGCAGGAGAAGGAAGGCCAGAAAGGGCCCCACGGTGGCCCCCAGGGTGTCCAGGCCCCGGTGAAGGCCGTAGGCCCGTCCCAGGGCGCTTTGCGGAACGCTCTCCGCCAAAAGGGCGTCCCTGGGCGCCGTGCGTAGCCCCTTGCCCGTCCGGTCCAGGAAGCGGTAGAGGAGGACGTGGGCCGGGCTTTGGGCCAGGGCCAGGATGGGCCTTAAGAAGGCCGGGAGGCCGTAGCCCAATAGGAGGAGGGGCTTCCTTCGGCCCACCCGGTCGGAGATCCTTCCCCCGACCACCTTAAAGAGGCTGGCCGCGGCTTCGGCGATGCCCTCCACGAGGCCCAGCACCCCGGTGCCTGCTCCCAGTCCGGTGAGGAAGAGGGGCAAAAGGGGATAGACCATCTCGCTGGCCACGTCCATGAGGAAGCTGACCAAGCCCAGAAGGTACACCTGCACGGGAAGCTTCATGGCCGGTGCCTCAGGTAAAGGAAGAGCAAAATGGGCTCGGGGAGGACCATCAACAGGGAAAGGGGGTCCAAGGGGGCTGGGGACAGCAGGGCAGGCCCGAGAGGGGTGGCGAAGGGGAGGGGCAGGGTGCGGGTGAGGAGAAAGAGCAGGAGAACAGCGGCGGAAAGCCCCACCCCAGTCTTCCACACCCAGGGGGCGAAGGGAGGTTCCTCCTTGGGGTACATGAAGCGCAGGGCCACGAGGATCAGGGCATAGGTGACCTTCAGGGCGAGCAGAAGGAGAAAGAGCTGGCCGTAAAGGTAGTACTCGCTTACCAGGCCGTAGCGGACGGCCTCCGCTTCGGAAACCCCCAGGGCGCTTCCGCAAAGGCCTTGCCCCAGCACCTCGCTCAGGCCCAGGCCTAGGAACTGGAGGAAAAAGGGGAGAAGGGTGAGGCCCACCATCCAGCTCAGGGCGGGGGAGGTCAGGAAGCCCACGGGCATAGCCTTGCGCCTTCCGCAAAAAAGGTCAAGGGCCAGGAGGCCCTGACCCTTGACCGCCTCGAGGGCCTACCAGAGCCTCATGCCCGGCACCGGGTTCAGGTTGCTGAAAAGCTGGACCAGGGTGGGCCCGTAGGCCAAAAGCACCAGGATCACCGCTACCAGGAACCAGAAGCCGATGCGGTCCATGGCCTGGACCAAAGGACGGTCCTCAGGGCCAGAGATAACCTCGGCGAAGGGCACCGGGGCCTCGGCCAGCTCTGCCCTACGCTCCCGGCCCAGAAGAACGCTGAAGAGGCCGTAGATGAAAAGGAGGAGGGCCACCAGCAGGATGATGCCCGCCAGGATGTTGAAAACCATGGGCAGGGCGGCATGGGTATACGCGTCTGGCACCTGGGAGATGTAAGCCCGCCTGGGCACGTTCAAGAGGCCTTGCCAGTGAAGCCCCAGGGCCATAAGCATCATGCCGATGAACCAAAGCCAGACCACCGCCAGGCCGAGCCGCCTTTGCCCATCGGAGATGGGCTTGCCGGTGAGGTTGGGGATAAGCCACCACAGCGAACCCATCCCCGTCAGCGTCACCAGGCTCGCCACCTGCAGGTGGAAGTGGCCGGCGATCCAGGCGGTGTTGTGGACCACGTAGTCCAGGGTGAAGCTGGCGTTCACGATACCCCCCGCTCCCCCGGGGATAAACCCAAGGAGGCCCAGCACCGGGGCCACGAAGGCGGGGTTGCCCCAGGGCAGGGCCTTGATCCAGCCGAAGAGGCCTTTACCCCCCTGCATCCTTCCCGCAAACTCCAGGCTGGCCGCGATGGTAAAAGCGGTCATCAGGCTGGGCACCGCCACGAACATGGTGAGGACGGAGTGGATCATCTTCCAGGTGGGGTCGATGCCGGGGTCGGCGAACTGGTGATGGAACCCCACCGGGGTGGAGAGGAGAAGGAAGAGCAGGAAGGCCAGACGGGCCATGGGGTCGGAAACAAGCTTCCCTCCAGCTTGCTTGGGCAAAACGGTGTAGATGATGGCGTAGGCGGGCAGGAGCCAGAAGTAGACGATGGGGTGGCCCGTCCACCAGAAGAGGGTCCGGGCGATCAGGGGGTCTACTCCCTCGATGAGGCCAAAAGACCAGGGGAGGAGGAAGAGCACGGACTCCAGGACCAGCCCGATGGAGGCGATGAACCACATGAGCCAGAAGACCACCGCCATGTAGGTGACCAGGGGGGTCACTTTGCCCGGGTTCTGGACCTTCCAACGCCGCCACAGGTCCAGGACGATATAGATGCTAACCCAGGTGGAGAGAACGAAGATACTGGCCCCGAGATAGAAGGCCCAGTGTCCCTTGAGGGGTGGGTAGAAGGTATAGAGGACCGTGGCCTCGTTGGCCAGCAGGGGCAGGGCGGCCATCACCAAACCGATGAAGGCCATCCACCAGGAAAGCCACATGAGGCCCATGTTGGGCCGCAGGTTCAGCTCCCGGGCGGGCAGGTACACCATGGTGGCCTGGGCGAAGAGCTGGGTGAAGACGATGGCGTTCAGCACCCCGTGCAGGGTCAGGCCCTGGTAGTAAGACTGCACGAAGGGGAGGAGGCGCTTAAGGAGGGGATAGGCGTCCACGTTTCCGTAGTTAAGGGCCTGGAAAGGGCCAAAGAGGCTTCCGATGATGAGGGCGACGAAGCCCAAGACCAGGAAGTAAAGGGTGGCCTTCTTTTCGGGGTAGGCCTCGTAGACTCGGCTGAAATCAGAGGTGCGCACCGCCATGGCTCACTCCTTTACCACAATCTTGCCGAACATGTTCTGGTGGCCTAAGCCGCAGTACTGGTTGCAGATGATCCGGTATTCGCCTGCTTTTTGGAAGGTGTAGCGTACCGTGGAGACTTCGCCGGGGAGGACCTCCACGTTGATGTTGGTCCCCTCCACGTGGAAGCCGTGGATGACGTCCGGGCTGGTGATCTTGAAGATGATCTCCGCTCCTTTGGGAACCTCAATGGGGTTCGGTTGGTACCCGAAGGCAAAGGCCAACGCATAGACCGTGTACTGGTTGGGGCCGGTCTGCACCACTGCCTGAGCGGGATCAGCCCAAGGGCCTTCGTTGCGCACCGTAGTCGGATTCACCCGCTCCAGCTTTCCTGCCGGGATGACCCCAGCGGTGTGGGTGGCAAGGGTGTAGGCGATGAGGGCAATGAAGACCAAGAGCATGGCCACCGAGAAGGCCATCCACCCCCTTTCGTAAGCCAGGATTGCCTTGTGGGCCTTGTGCTCGTCCACCATACCCTACCCCCTAGCGAAGAAGATGGCGTATACCCCCAGCCAGAAGACGAGGATGGTGAGGGTAAGAACCACTATCACTCCCATTGCGCCGACCGGTTTTTCCTCCATACCTTTCCTCCTGTACGGCGAACTGCCGTATACGGGGGATATGTTAGCGAAAGGCCGGGAAGAAGGTGAAGTACATTTGTCCCTTTCCTGTGCTCCAAGTTCTCGC
Source organism: Thermus tenuipuniceus (assembly GCF_002964845.1). Classification (GTDB taxonomy): domain Bacteria; phylum Deinococcota; class Deinococci; order Deinococcales; family Thermaceae; genus Thermus; species Thermus tenuipuniceus. The sequence goes on along the minus strand of NZ_PRDA01000018.1, from coordinate 32,898 downwards.
ACCCGGAGCGATCGATCCCCCCATACCCCTCTGGGTATGGGGGGATCTGGATAACGGTTTGGAGGCTAGGCGCCGCTACCCACCCGGGCCAGCACCAGGCGGCTCACTTCCTTAAGGGTTTCAAACACGCCGCGGCCTTCGGTGGCCACCGCCTCGAAGGTGGGGAATCGTCCTTCTGGGTCCACCACCGCCCGCACCATCTCCACCGGGAGGGCGTCCGGAAGGTCCCTCTTGTTGACCTGGAGAACCACGGGGAGGTCTTCCACCTTAAGCCCGTATTCCGCCAGGTTTTCCCGCATGTTGCGCATGCTCTCGGCGTTGGCCCGGAGGCGGTTGGGGGCGGAGTCCGCCACGAAGACGATGCCATCCACACCCCTCAGGATCAGCTTGCGGCTGGCGTTGTAGAAGACCTGCCCTGGCACGGTGTAAAGATGGAAGCGGGTCTTGAAACCCTTGACCTCGCCCAGGTCCAGGGGAAGGAAGTCAAAGAAGAGGGTACGTTCGTCCTCGGTGGCCAGGGAAACCATCTCCCCTTTGCGGCCTTCGGGGATGCGGCTGTATATCCACTTAAGATTGGTGGTTTTCCCGGAGAGCCCCGGGCCATAGTAGACGATCTTGAAATTGATCTCGCGGTTGGCGAAGTTGATGGTGCTCATGCTAGTTGCCGAAGAGTTCGTCCAGTAGGGCTTTAGCCTCCTCGCGGTACTGGGTGTCCAGGTTCAGCTTAGGCGGGTTGGCCAGGGCTTCCTCGGCCAGGCGGGCCAGGGTTTCCGCCGCCCGCTTCCCGTGGAGCTTGATCTTGCCCAGGGGAGCGTTCTCGTCAAAGACCAGGACCAGGAGGGCCGCCTCGCCGGCTTCGTCCACGTAGAGGCCCATGTGCTCCCCTTGGTGCACCACCTCTTGGAAGCGTGCCTCTCCCAGCAACTTGGCCAAGGCTTGGGTGGCGGCGGCGTTGCCCGCCACCAGGGTGGCCAGGGAGTCCAGGGGTGGGGGCTTGGGGGCCCAGAGGGCCTCCTTGTGGGCCAGCACGAAACCTTTGCGGTCTATGAGCAAGGCGTACCGGGCCCCGGTTTCCCGTAGGGTTTCGTCCAAGACCCCGAGGGCCCGCTCATAGAGCGCCCCGTAGAGGACCAGGGAAGGTTCCACCATAGTATGCTCAGTCTACCATGCGCTCTTTTCTAGAGGAGGCCAAAACCCTTTTGGCGGAGTTGGTGGCGTTGCCCACGGTGAGCGCCGAGGGAAGGGCCCTCGAGGCGGGGGCGGCTAGGGTGGCCGAGCTTCTGGAGGGCTTGGGGCTCAGGGCTGAACTCCACGGGGGCTACGGCCCCAAGGTGGTGTATGCGGAAGGGGGCGAGGGGGAGAGGGTCCTTCTCTTTTACAACCACTACGATGTCCAGCCCCCAGACCCCCTGGAGCTTTGGGAGAGCGACCCCTTCGCCCTCACGGAGCGGAACGGGGCCTGGTACGGGCGGGGCACCCACGACGACAAGGGGGAGCTGGTGGCCAGGGTTATGGCCCTAAGGCTCTTCCGCGAGCGGCACGGTTTCCTGCCGCGGGTGAAATTCGTGGTGGAAGGGGAAGAGGAGGTGGGAAGCCCCCACCTGGCGGAGTACGTGCGGGACAGGAAGGATCTGCTTCGCGCCGAGGCCATCGTTTGGGAGGCGGGAGGGGTGGACGCTAAGGGGCGCCCCTATCTTTATGCCGGGCTCAAGGGCATCGTGGCCCTCGAGCTTCGGGTGCGCACCGCCGCCTTTGACCTTCACTCCTCCTACGGGGCGGTGGTGGAAAACCCCATCTACCGCTTGAGCCGGGCCATCGCCAGCCTGCGGGATGAGGAGGGGAGGGTCCTTATCCCCGGGTTTTACGACCGGGTCCGCCCCCTTACCCCCAAGGAGGTGGAGGTGCTGGCGGAGATCCCCGACGAATCGGAGGCGCTAAGGGAGGCTTTTGGTGTGCGGGACTTCCTGGGCGGGGCCAGAAATTTGGAGTTTAACCAGCGCCTCTACACGGAGCCCTGTGTAAACTTTAACGGCCTTCACTCGGGATATGGGGGCCCGGGTTCCAAGACCGTGTTGCCCGCTGAGGCCTTTGCCAAGCTGGACTTCCGGCTGGTCCCCGACCAGGACCCGGAGGAGATCCCTGGGCTTCTCAGGCGGCACCTCGAGGCCCAGGGTTTTCACGACGTGGAGGTGGTGGTCCTGGAAAAGGGGGAGCATCCCGCTCGCTCGGATCTTTCTCATCCCTTCATTGGCCTGGTGCGAAGGGCTCTGGAAGAAGCCTTTGGGGCCAAGGCGGTGCTTTACCCCAACATGGCGGGGTCCGGTCCCATGTATCCTTTTCTGCACCACCTGGGAGCCCCGGCGGTGGGATTGGGGGTGGGGTATCCGGGGAGCCGGGTGCATAGCCCCAACGAGCACATCCGCATCCGGGATTTTGAGCGGGGCACCCTGGCCCTACTCAGGCTTCTTGAGCTCTACTTTCTCGGAAGCTAGCGCCATCTGCTAGGCTCTTAGGGGTATGCGTCTTTTCTTTGGCGAGCGCGATACCCCCTACGAGGAGGCCCGGGTGGTGGTCTTGCCCGTGCCCTACGACCTTTCCCTGTCCTTCTTACCGGGGGCCCGGCGGGGCCCCGAGGCCATCCTCCTGGCCAGCCGGGAGCTGGAGCCCTTTCTGTTGGAGCTGGGCGTGGCCCCGGAGGAGGTGGGCATCCATGCGGCGGAGCCGGTGCCCTGGGTGGCGGGAAGCGCCGAGGAGAGCCACGCCCTCATCCGGGAAGCCGCCCTTGCCCACCTTCGGGCGGGCAAGTTCCTGGTTTCCTTGGGGGGGGACCACTCCATCGCTCACCCCCTGGTCCTAGCCCACCGCGAGGTGCTGGGGGAGTTCTCCATCCTGCACATCGACGCCCATGCGGACCTCTACCCGGAGTGGCAGGGCTCGGCCTACTCCCACGCTTCCCCCTTCTACCGCCTTTTGCAGGAGGGCTTTCCCCTGGTGCAGGTGGGCATCCGGGCCATGGACCGGGACTCCTTGGCCCTGGCGCGCGAGCAGGGGGTGGGCCTTTTTCCTGCCCACCGCATCCATCGGGAGGGGCTACCCCTGGAGGCGATCCTGGGGGCCTTGGGGGAGCGGGTCTACATCAGCCTTGACTTTGACGCTCTGGATCCCAGCGTTATGCCCAGCGTGGGCACTCCCTTGCCCGGGGGGCTTTCCTACCGGCAGGTGGTGGACCTCCTGGGGGCGGTCTTTCGAGAAAAGGAGGTGGTGGGCGTGGACTTCGTGGAGCTTTCGCCCAACGGCCAGTTCCACGCGGAGATGACCGCGGCCCAGCTGGTCTATCACGCCATCGGCCTGAAGGGCCTCCAGGCAGGGTGGCTCGAGGCCAGGGGCCTGTAGGCTACATTTCCTTCGCTCGCTCGCCCGTAGCCTGGGAAGATGATGCCCTGGCTCCTGGGCGTGCTCCTCCTGGGGGTGGGCCTGGCCCAGCCCCTCACCCTGCCCGACCTCTGGGAGAGGGTTTATGGGGAAGGTGGTTTCCGGGTGGAACGGGTCTTGGAGAGGAACCCCCGTTTTACCCGGGTGCTTTTCTCCTATCTTTCCGATGGGCTTCGGGTGTACGGATTTGCCAACCTGCCTTTGGGCCAGGGTCCCTTTCGCGTGGTGGTAGTGCTCCACGGGTATGTGGAGCCGAGCCGCTACCGAACCCTGGCCTACACCACCCCCTATGCCGACTTTCTGGCGGAGGCAGGGTACCTGGTCCTCCACCCCAACTACCGGGGCCATCCCCCCTCGGAGGGGAGGCCCGCCGTGGGCCTGCGCCATGTCTACGCAGTGGATGTGCTGAATCTGCTGGCCGAGGTGCGCAAGGGCGTCCTTCCCCAGGCGGATGGGCGGTACATCGGCCTCTTCGGCCACTCCATGGGTGGGGGGATTGCCCAGGTGGTGGCCCTGGTGGATCCCCGCCTGAAGGGCGTGGTGCTTTACGGGAGCATGAGCGGGGACGAGAGGCGGAATCTGGAGCGGATCCGCTACTGGTCGGGGGGTACACGAGGCCGGGAGCTTTTCACCCTTCCTCCCAAAACCCTGGCGGAGGCTTCCGCCTGGACCTACCTGGAGAGGGTTGCCGTGCCCTTCAGCGTCCACCATGGCACCTAGGACGCCCAGGTGCCCCCGGAGTGGTCATGGGAGCTTTGCCGAAGGCTTAAGTCCTTGGGGAAGCCGGTGGTGGAGTGCTTCAGCTACCCGGCGGGCTACCTCTTCCGCGGTCCGGTGGACCAGGCGTTCCGCCAAAGGGTCCTGGCCTTTTTCGGACGGGTCTTGCGGTAACCTGGGGCCATGCAGGCCTTCTTTGAGAACCTCGAGGCCCTCTTCTTCGCCCTTGCCTTCGGGAGCGTGGCCTTTGGCCTTCTAGCCCGCCTCCTGGGGGTGCGGCGCACCTGGCCCTTCTTCCTGCTGGCTGCCCTTTGGCTGATCCTTGGCCTCCTCCTTCGGTTAGAATAGCCCTTCGTGGCCAAGCACGTGGTTTCCGTGTCCCTGGGGGCTAGCCGCCGGGACTCCGTGGTCCGGGTGGAGCTCCTTGGGGAGGAAGTGGTTTTGGAAAGGCGGGGCACGGATGGCGACTTCCAGAAAGCCTTGCAGCTCATTGCTGAGCTGGATGGAAAGATCGACGCCATCGGCCTCGGGGGCATTGACCTCTACCTTTGGGCAGGGGGGCGGCGCTACACCATCCGGGATGCCAAGAGGCTTAAGGAGGCGGCCCGTAAAACCCCGGTGGTGGACGGCTCGGGCCTCAAGCACACCTTGGAGCGTCGGGTGGTGGCCCAGCTGGCTGGGCTTATAGACTGGAAAGAAACCAAGGTATTGCTGCCTTCCGCTGTGGACCGCTTCGGTTTGGCTGAGGCCCTGCACGAGGCCGGAGCCAAGGTTCTTTACGGGGATTTCATCTTTGCCCTGGGGCTACCCATACCCCTGTACTCCCTCTCCTTTTTGCAGAAGCTGGCCTTTGTGCTCCTTCCCCTCCTTACCCAGCTTCCCTTCCAGCTCCTTTACCCCACGGGGGAAAAGCAGGGGGAGCGGGTGGTGGATTGGCGAAGCCGCTACTACCTCTGGGCGGATCTGGTGGCGGGAGACTGGCACTACATCAGGCGCCACATGCCCGACGCCATGAAGGGAAAGACCGTGCTCACCAACACCACCACGGAGGAGGATGTGGCCTTCCTTAGGGAACGGGGGGTAAGGCGCCTTATCACCACTACCCCCCGCCTCCACGGGCGGAGCTTTGGCACCAACGTCATGGAGGCCCTTTTGGTAGCCTTGGCTGGGCGGGAGCTTGGGGGGGAGGAGTATCTCCGGTATATTGACCTCTTAGGGCTTGAGCCCCAGGTCTTGGACCTTCAGGAGGGAGCATGATCAGCGTGACCGACCTTAGACCCGGAACCAAGGTGAAGATGGAGGGTGGCCTTTGGGAGTGCGTGGAATACCAGCACCAGAAGATTGGTCGCGGTGGGGCCAAGGTGGTGGCCAAGTTCAAGAACCTGGAAACGGGGGCTACCATTGAGCGCACCTTCAACTCCGGGGAGAAGCTGGAGGACATCTACGTGGAAACCCGGGAGCTCCAGTACCTGTACCAGGAGGGGGACGACTTGGTCTTCATGGACCTCGAGACCTACGAACAGTTCCACCTGCCCAAGGACCACGTGGAGGCTGCGCGGTTTCTCAAGGAGGGGATGACCGTCCTGGGGGACATGTATGAGGGGCGCCCCCTGAAGATCACCCCTCCCACCGTGGTGGAGCTCAAGGTGGTGGACACACCCCCGGGGGTGCGGGGGGACACGGTCTCCGGCGGCAACAAACCCGCCACCTTGGAAACCGGAGCGGTGGTCCAGGTGCCCCTGTTCGTGGAGCCCGGCGAGGTCATCAAGGTGGATACCCGCACGGGCCAGTACGTGGGCCGCGCCTGAGGCTTTTGGGCTGGACAGCCCGGGTTCACCCCGGGCTCTTTCTTTTACTAAGTCCAAAGGTGGTGGCGGCCCTTGGATAGGGTAAGCTTTATGCTGCGAGGTGCACCCATGACGCCCAAGGAACTGAAGCAGATCCTGCAGGCCCTGGTGGAGCATGGGGTGAGCGAGCTCACCCTGGAAACCCCTGATTACAAGCTGACCGTACGCCGAGGGGGCGAGGTGCAGGTGGTGGCCTTGCCCCAAGGGATAACCACCCCTCCGGCCTCGCCTCCTTCCCCGCCCACTCCCGCCGCTCCCGGCGCCCCTGCGGATTTGGCTCCGGTTGCTGGAGCCCCGGGCCTCGAGGCCCAGGAGGCCAAGGGGGCCAAGGAGGCTAAGGAGGAGTGCGCGGGTTGCGTGGAGGTGAGGGCCCCCATCGTGGGTACCTTCTACCGGGCACCGGCCCCGGATGCCCCCCCTTACGTGGAGGAAGGGGACCGGGTGGAAAAGGGGCAGGTGCTCTGCATCATTGAGGCGATGAAGCTCATGAACGAGATCGAGTCGGAGGTTTCCGGGATCGTCAAGAAGATCCTGGTGAAAAACGGGGAACCCGTGGAGTACGGGCAACCCCTCTTCCTGATCCAGCCGCTATGAAGAAGGTCTTAATCGCCAACCGGGGCGAGATCGCCTTGAGGATTATCCGGGCCGCCAAGGAGTTGGGGATCAAGACCGTGGTGGCCCACTCCACCGCCGACGAGAAGAGCCTTCCCGTGCTCCTGGCGGACGAGGCCATCTGCATCGGACCTCCTCCTTCCGGGCAGAGCTACCTGAACATCCCCAACCTGCTTTCCGCGGCCATCGTGACCGGGGCCGACGCCATCCATCCCGGTTACGGCTTCCTGGCGGAGAACGCCACCTTTGCCGAGATGTGCCGGGACCACGGCATCACCTTCATCGGTCCCACCCCGGAGAACATGCGCGCCCTTGGGGACAAGGCCACCGCCAGGAAGGTGGCGCGGGAGGCCGGGGTGCCCACGGTTCCGGGGACGGATGAGCTTACCAGCGTGGAGGAGGCCAAACGGGCCGCCCAGGAGATCGGCTATCCCGTGATCCTTAAGGCCTCCGCCGGGGGCGGGGGCAGGGGCATGCGGTTGGTGCACACCGAGGAGGAGCTGGAAAGGGCGGTTCAGCAGGCCCAGGAGGAGGCCCGGGCTGCCTTTGGAAACCCCGCCATTTACCTGGAGAAATACATTGAGGAGCCCAAACACATAGAGATCCAGGTCCTGGGGGATGGGGAGAACGTCATCCACCTTTGGGAACGGGACTGCTCCATCCAGCGCCGGCACCAGAAGCTCTTGGAGGAAGCCCCTAGCACCCTACCTTTGGAAACCCGGAAGGCCATTGCCGAGGCAGCTGCCCGGCTTGCCCGGCACGTGGGGTACGTATCCGCGGGTACCCTGGAGTTCCTGGTGGATAAGGAGGGGAACTTCTACTTCATAGAGATGAACACCCGCATCCAGGTGGAGCACCCCGTGACCGAGATGATCACCGGCATTGACCTGGTGCAGGCCCAGTTCCGGATCGCCATGGGGGAGAAGCTTTGGCTCAAGCAGGAGGAGGTGGAGGTGCGGGGGCACGCCATAGAGGTGCGCGTCAACGCCGAGGATCCGGAGAAGGGCTTCCGGCCCTCCATCGGCAAGGTGGAAACCTTGCTTTTCCCCGGGGGGCCAGGGATCCGGGTGGACAGCCACCTCTATGCGGGCTACCAGATTCCGCCCCACTACGACAGCTTGATCGCCAAGATCATCGCCTGGGCTCCCACCCGTGAGGAGGCCATCAAGCGCATGGAAAGGGCTCTTTCCGAAACGGTGATCGAGGGGCCCGGCCTCAAGACCACCATCCCCTTCCACCAGAAGGTGCTGCAAAACGCCTTCTTCCGCCGGGGGGCAGTCTACACCAACTTCGTGGCCCGGCGGATGGAGATGTAGACTGGGCGTGTGATGGTGGAGTACGAGATCAGCGACCATGCCCTCGAGGGGCTGGTGGCCCATGCCCTTTCCGACCTTCAGGGGGTGCGGCTCTTGGAAACCGCTCCCCGCTCCCTGGGGGAGGTTTTCCGCCGTATGAAGCCCATCAAGGTGGAGCGCACCCCCGAGGGGTTCACGGTGGACCTGGTGCTCTCCGTGGACTACGGGGTTTCCATTCCCGAGGCAGCCCAGGCGGTGCAAAAAGCCGTGGCGGAAGCCCTTTACCTGGCCACGGGGGAGAAGGTGCAGGCGGTGAACCTCACCGTGGCCCAGGTGGAGTACCGGAAGGAGGCCCATGCTTAGGCGAGCCAGGGAGCTGGCCATGCGGGCCCTCTTTGCCCACACCCAAGGGGGGGTGGATCTGGAGGAGGCCTTCCGCCACGCCTTGGAGGAGATGGGAGGGGAGGAGGACGCCTACGGCGATTCCCTGGACCAGGAGGGCGTGGCCTTTGCCCGGCGCTTGCTAGAGGGATACAAGGCTCATGCGGAGGAGGTGGACCAGGTGCTACGGGATACGGTGGAGGGCTGGGACTTCGCCCAGATGTCCAAAACCGACCTCACAGTTTTGCGCCTGGCGGCCTACGAGATGCTCTACGAGCCCACTCCCTTCGCCCCCCTGATCGAGGTAGCGGTGAAGATCGCCAACCGCTACGGGGGAGAGCACTCGGGAGCCTTTGTCAACGGGGTCCTCGGCCGCTTGTACCGGCGGATCCAGGGGGGTGAGCTGAAGGCGGTGCCCAAGGAGGACTGAGATGACCCTTGCCCGTACCCTTTCCGGCGATGAGGTGGCGGAGACCGTGTATCGGGAGCTGAGGGAAACCCTTAGCTCCCTGCCCTTCGTGCCCTCCCTCAGGGTGATCCGCCTGGGAGAGGATCCCGCCTCGGTGTCCTACGTGCGCCTTAAGGACAAGAGGGCCAGGGAGCTTGGACTTTTGAGCCAGGTGGAGGTGTTCCCCGCGGATACCCCGGAGGAAGCCCTTCTCGAGCGTATAGAGGCCCTTAACCAGGACCCGGAGGTGGACGGCATCCTGGTCCAGCTCCCCTTGCCCGCTCACATCCGCACGGAGCGGGTTTTGGAGGCCATCTCTCCCCTTAAGGATGTGGATGGCTTCCACCCTCTCAACGTGGGGAAGCTTTGGAGCGGGGGAGAGGGGCTTTTCCCCTGCACGCCCCTGGGTGTCGTCCGCCTGCTCAAGCACTACGGGGTGGAGCTAAGGGGCAAGGAGGTGGTGGTCCTGGGCCGGTCCAACATCGTGGGGAAGCCCCTGGCAGGCCTCCTCCTGCGGGAGGATGCCACGGTGACCGTGGCCCATTCCCGTACCCGGAACCTTCCCGAGGTGACCCGGCGGGCGGAGGTGCTGGTGGTGGCGGTGGGGCGGCCCCATCTGGTGCGAAAGGAGTGGGTGCGGCCCGGGGCCATCGTGGTGGACGTGGGGGTGAACCGGGTGGAGGGCAAGCTTCTTGGCGATGTTCACCCCGAGGTGGCCGAGGTGGCCTCCGCCCTCACCCCCGTGCCCGGGGGCGTGGGGCCCATGACCGTGGCCATGTTGATGGCCAATACCGTGAAGGCGGCGTTGCTTAGGCGGCATGGAGCTCCTCGCTAACCAGGTCTTTTGGACAGCCATCCTGGCCAACTTCCTGGCCCAGACCCTGAAGCTTTTCCTCTATTACCTGTTGGAGGGCCGGTTCCAATGGGAGCGCTTCCTGGAAACCGGGGGGATGCCCAGCTCCCACTCCGCCACTGTCAGCGCCTTGGCCATGGGGGTGGGTTTCCAGGAGGGTTTTGGCAGCACCCTGTTCGCCGTGGCCGCCATCTTCGCCCTCATCGTCATGTACGACGCCACGGGAATCCGCCGGGCGGCTGGCCTGCACGCCCAGCTCCTAAACCAGCTGGTTCAGGAACTGCAACAGGTGCTGGAGAAAGGCCCTGCCCCAGAGCCCCTTAAGGAACTTTTGGGCCACACCTACCTCGAGGTCCTGGTGGGAGCGTTGCTGGGCGCTTTGGTGGCCTTCCTCAGCTTTCACCTTTTCCCGGCGGCGTAAAAGGCCAGGGTCTGCCCCAAGAGGAAGACGAGGAGCCCAAGCACGGGGGAGAGAAAGAAGGTGAAGAAGCCTGCGAACATGGCCACCACCAGGGGCAGGAGGGGCTTCTTGAAGCGGTGGAAGACCCAGAGGTTCAAAAGGCCGAAGAAGAGGAGGACGCTCAAGGCAACCGTTTCCACGGGGCTTTATTGTACGCCCTTGCCAGCTTGGCGGGATGGGGTAAACTTTTACCGAGTATAAGGAGGTTGCACCCATGCTGACGCTACCGGAGAAAATCCTCTTTATCCTGCTCCTTTTAGCGAGCCTTTACTACGCCTACACGGGCTTTCGCCGCGTGTATCTGGCCATCCGAAGGGGACGGCCGGAGGAGCGCTTTGACCGCCTGCCCGAGCGCATTGGCCGGGCCCTTTGGCTTACCCTTACGCAGCAGACCGTTTTCAAAAGGCGGCCCCTGGTTTCCCTCCTCCATGCCTTCGTCTTCTACGGCTTTGTCTATTACCTCCTGGTCAACCTGGTGGACCTTCTGGAGGGGTACTTTCCCCTGCACACCCAAGGGGGGCTTTGGAACGCCTATAATCTCGTGGCCGATCTCCTCACCGCCGCCATCCTGGTGGGCATCCTGGGGCTCATGCTTCGCCGCTACCTTCTTGCACCCCACGATTTCACCTGGAATCCCAAGGTGCCTCTCCATGAACGGGTACGCCAGGGAATCCCCCGGGATTCGGCCATTGTGGGGGCCTTTATCACCTTCCACGTGGGAAGCCGCCTGCTTTCCAAGGCAGCGGGCCTGGCCCAAGGAGAGCCCGACCCCTTCCAGCCGGTGGCCAGCTTTCTGGCTACCCTGCTTGCGGGCCTTTCACCCTCCAGCCTGGTGGTGTTGGAACATTTCTTCTGGTGGGGTGCCTTGGGCTCCATCCTCCTTTTTCTTCCCTACTTCCCCCGCTCCAAGCACATCCACCTGATGATGGGCCCCATCAACCTGGCCTTTCGCCAGGAGAAGCCCGGGGCCCTCTTGCCCCTGGACTTCGAGAAGGAGGAGGAGAGGTTCGGGGCGGAGAAGCTGGAAGACCTCTCCTGGAAGCGGCTTCTGGACGCCTATGCCTGCATCATGTGCAACCGCTGTCAGGAGGCCTGTCCTGCTTACGCCACGGGAAAGGCCCTCTCTCCGGCAGCCGTCGTCATCTCCGAGCGGTACGAACTGAATGGGATCCTCCCCACCTTTGCCAGCGGGCAGGAAAGCCCGAGGCCCCTCATGGACTTCGCCCTGAACGAGGAGGCCCTTTGGGCCTGCACCACCTGCATGGCCTGTGTGGAGGTCTGCCCGGTGGGTAACGAGCCCATGCTTCACATCCTGGATGTGCGCCGGGCCAAGGTGCTCATGGAGGGGGAGTTCCCCCAGGAGCTCAACAACGCCTTCCGCGGCATGGAGCGCTCGGGCAATCCCTGGGGCATCGGCCAGGATAAGCGCCTGGACTGGGCTGAGGGGCTTAGCGTGCCCACCGTGGAGGAAAAGCCTCACCCCGAGGTCCTCTACTGGGTGGGGTGTGCGGCCAGCTACGACCCCAGGGCCCAGAAGATCGCAAGGAGCATGGTGGAGATCCTGAACGCCAGCGGGGTAGACTGGGCGGTCCTGGGCCGAAAGGAAAAGTGCACAGGGGATTCTGCCAGACGGGCGGGCAACGAGTACCTGTTCTTCCAGCTGGCCACGGAGAACGTGGAGACCCTAAACCAGGTGGCTCCCAAGACCATCGTCACCACCTGCCCCCACTGCTTCCACACCCTGGGCAACGAGTACAAGGCCTTTGGCGGGGAGTACCGGGTGGTCCACCACTCGGAGTTCATCGCCGAGCTATTGCGCTCGGGCCGGCTTAAGGTTTCCGAGGAAACCCGGCGGGTGGTCTTCCATGACCCCTGCTATCTGGGCCGGCACAACGGGGTGTACGAAGCACCCCGGGAGGTGCTCAAAGGGGTGGGCCTTGTCCTCATCGACCCCCCCAGGAACCGGGAGCAGAGCTTCTGTTGCGGGGCCGGCGGAGCCCAGTTCTGGAAGGAGGAGGAACCCGGGGCCATGCGGGTTTCGGAAAACCGGTACCGGGAGCTTAAGGGCACGGGGGCGGAGGTCATCGCCACCGGCTGCCCCTTCTGCATGGCCATGATGAACGTGGAGGTGGCCCAGGATGAGAAACCCCCGGAGGTTTTGGACATCGCCGAGCTGGTGGCCCGGGGCCTCAAGGCCTAGGATTTTGATAGGCGGCGAAGACCCGGTAGCCCTCCATCCATCCCTCTCCGAAGGCCCGCAGCACGAGGCCTGGGGGAGAGGAGAGGAGTTCGTAGGGCTCCCAGTAGAAAGGGCTTTCCGGCCTGTTGCGCCGCACGGCTTCCCGGCGGCTGAAGCCTTCCACCAGGAGAAGCCCCCCTGGGGCCAAGAGGGGAGGAAGGGCCTTAAGGAGAGGGCGGTTTACGTAATAGCTCATGAGGATGGCGGCGAAGGGGCCCGGAGGGAGGAGGGAGAGGGCTTTGGGGCCCTCCAGGTCCAGCTCCACCAGGGTCAAGCCGCGGATGCCTTTAAGCTTTCTTAGGGCCTCGCGGCTTTTTTCCACCAGGACCACGGGATGCCCCCGGTCTAAGAAGTAAAGGGCGTTCCTGCCCAAGCCCCCCGCCAGGTCCAGGACCGGGCCCTGGGGGGCGAAGGGGCCGTAGGCCCGCACCACCTGGGCGGGGGTCCGCTCCAGGGCGGCTTGGCGGTAAAACGCATCCCAGTCCCTAGGCATGCTTGCGCAAAGCCAGAAGGCTTCCCCCCAAGAGGATGAGGAAGGTTACGCCCCAGAAGGCGGGTTTCGGCAGGTGCCAGGCCAGCTCCGGGCGATGCAGGAGTTCCGCCAGGGTGGCGCTTCCTTCCAAGAGGAGCTTGATCCCGGCCCAGCCCACCAGGGCGTAGGCCACCTTCTCCAGGCTGGGATAGCGTTCCATCACCGCCACCACGTAGCCCGCGGCCAGGCGGATGAAGAGGATGCCCAGGGCCACGCCCAGGAAGACCAGGAGGAGGTCCTTGGAAAAGGCCACCACCGCCAGGATGGAGTCCACAGCGAAGGCCAGGTCCACCAGGTTGATGAGGAGGACCACCCGCCAGAACTCCCGGGCGGTGGCCTCGGGCAAGGGCTTGGCCTCCGGATGGTCGCGGAAGTGTTGGAGCATGAGGAAGAGGAGGTAAAGCCCTCCCAGCACCTGGACCCACCATAGCCGGATCACGTACACGGCGAAAAGGAGGGCCAGGCCCCTTAGCAGGTAGGCCCCCAGGACCCCGTAGAAGAGGGCCTTGCGGCGGAGGTGGGTGGGCAGGGGTCTGACCATCACCGCCAGGACCAAGGCATTGTCCCCGGATAGGAGGGCCTCGAGGGCCGCCACGGAAGAGAGCACCAGAAAAGTTTCCGGATTCATGCCTCCCCCAGCAGGTAGCGAAGCCCTGGGGCCAGGGCCTGCTTCCACGTTACCCAGTTGTGCCCCGAGGCCCTTTCCCGGTAGGCGTGGGGAACCTTGCGGTCAGCGAGGAGGGCGGCGAAGCGGCGGGCTGGGGCCAGGAGCCATTCTAAAAGACCCACCTCCAGATAGATGCGGGGTAGAACCTGGGCTTCGGCGCATCGTTCCAAAAGCCACTCCCGGTCCCGGTAGGCGTCGGTGCCCCCTGGGTGGGCCTTTAGGGCCGGGGAGAGGGCGAGGACCTTTGGGAAGCGGTTCGGGTGGCGCAGGGCCTGCCACAAGGAAAAAAGCCCCCCCAAGGAAGCCCCCACCAGGAGGATCTCCCCCAAGGGGCCCTTGCTGCGTTCCACTTCCCCTAGCACCCGGTGGAACTCCTCCTCGTAGGCTTCTGAGAACCGGTACTCCTGGTTCCGGTCCATGGGTTCCACAAAAACCAGGCGCACCGGGGGGATTTCGCCCGCCTCCACCAGGGCCTGGGCCACCCTGTGGAGGCCTGCGGTGCGGTAGAAGGCCACCCCATCCTGGGCCACCAGGGTGGCCTTGGGACTTGTCCCGGCTTCGGCCACGTAGAAGCGCCTTTCCCCCAGGCGGTGCCGCTCCACTTTGGGTTCTTCCCGGGGCTGGGGAGGTGCTTCAAAGCGGTGCCCGGGAAGCCGGACGGCCCGGGGATAGGTCCACCAGGGATTGTCCGCTCGCTCAGGGTTTTCGGGGTCGGGGAAGGGCCTACCCCGTTCGTCCAGGAAGGCGTATTCCACATAAGCCCCTTCCGGGAACTCCAGGGTGACGGGGCCTTGGAGGGGGATGGGGTTCCTTTCCCAGTCGGTGAAATCCCCTATCAGGGCCCTGGCCTGGGCCGGGGGAAAGAAGGTGACGGTGCGCTTAGAAACCCGTACCACGGGAATACTCTACCCGGGCCTGGGCCGGACCTAAAGCTTCTCCAGCTCCGGGTAGAGGAGAAGGAGCTCTTCCTCCGTCAGGGCCTCGCCTTCCCTTTCCGGGGTCCAGGAAAGGTATGCCGCCAGGAGGGTAAAGGAACTGGATCCCGCCAGATCCATGAGGGCTTGCCTGGCCCGGGACCGGGTCAAAGGCGATTGGGGAAGAAGGAGCCTGCGGTCGGCGAGGAGGAGGCTTACCACCAGATAGCGCCCGCCAGGCTCCACCTGGGCCTGGTATGCCTCCAGCGCTTGCTTCTTGCCCTCAAAGTGGCGGAAGGTTTCCTGGTACTTGCTCCGCTCCTCCAGCATCCAGGCGTCGAACCGGGCCAGGACCTCCTCCTCGGAACCCGCTGCCACCTGGTAATCCCCAAAGCGCCAGGCGGGCTCCTCCCTGAGGAGCAAGAGGGCTGCCTCGTCCAACAAGTCGGCGAGGCCCTTGGCCGAGGTGGTGTCCGCTTCCTCGGCCAGCTGCCTTAGCGCCTTTTGCACCTGGGGGCGGGCCAGGAGGGCCAGGCGCAACCTGGCCACGCTGGCGGTGGGCCTTTCCCCCGCTTGGCGGAGCCCCCGCACCATGTAGGCGGTCGCCAAGACCAAGCCCAAGACCACCAGGACGGGTAGAATGCCTAGGCTTCCCCCTCCCCCAGGGTAGACCACCACCGGGCCAGGATACGGGGGATAGGAGGGGGCCGGGCTTGGGAAGACCGGGGCTGGTCCTGGGCTCATGGGAGGTGGGGTGGGGCTGTAGGGACGCCCACCTGCGCCGCCCCCGCTCTTCT
The DNA here is from genome assembly GCF_002964845.1 of Thermus tenuipuniceus. Taxonomy (GTDB): domain Bacteria; phylum Deinococcota; class Deinococci; order Deinococcales; family Thermaceae; genus Thermus; species Thermus tenuipuniceus. Next base: position 17,704 of record NZ_PRDA01000018.1, on the reverse strand, counting down.
GGGCCAGGGCCAAGGAGAGCACCAGAAGAAGGAGCCAAACGAGGCGGCGCATGGCCTTCAGCATACCCCAGGGCCGGGAGGCTTTGTGCTAAAACCAACGATGCAGTAAACTTGATATAGGTAGGCTTAGGCTATGGACGAGAAGGGAGAAAGGAGGGAAACCATGCTGCCAGAGACCTTGCCCGTCTGCCCGGTGAGGGGGTCGGTCATCTACCCCACCATGGTCATGCCCATCGATGCGGGGAGGCCTGTTTCCATCCGGGCCATCGACGAGGCCTTGACCCGGGAGCGGGTGCTACTTATCGTGAGCCAAAAGGACAAGGAGGTGGAAAACCCCAAGCCCTCGGACCTCTACGAGGTGGGGACCGCCTGCAACATCCTCAAGATGCGCAAGAACCCGGACGGCTCCGTCCAGGTGCTGGTGCAGGCCTTTGCCCGGGTGCGGGTCAGGGAGTGGCTGGACCTGGGGGACCACCTCGAGGCCAGGGGGGAGGTGCTTTCCGATGAACCCGCTGACCCCACCTTGGTCAAGGCCCTGGTGCGGGAGGTAAAGGACAAGTTTCAGGCCCTTCTTAAGGAAGGCAAGTACCTGGCTCCCGAGGTGGCCCAGTTCGTCTTGAACCTGGAAGACCCGAGCCAACTCGCCGATTACATCGCCTTCCACATGGACTTCCGCCTCGAGGACAAGCAGAGGGTTTTGGAGACCCCCAATGTGGCGGAGAGGCTAAAGCGGGTTTTGGTTCTCCTCGAGGCGGAGCTGGAGCTCATCGAAACGCAAAGGCGCATCCAGCAGCAGGTCAAGGAGGAGATCGACCGCAACCAGCGGGAGTACTTCCTGCGGGAGCAGATGAAGGCCATCCAGCGGGAGCTCCACGGGGAGGAGGGCGCCGAGGAGGTGGAGGAGTTCCGCAGGAAGGTGGAGGAACTCAACCTGCCTCCCGTGGTGCGGCAGGAGGTGGAGCGGGAGCTCAACCGCTTCGCCCGCATGCACCCCGATTCCGCCGAGGCCAGCGTCATTCGCACCTATCTGGACTGGATCGTGAACCTCCCCTGGAACACCCGCACCGAGGACAACCTGGATCTAAACCGGGCCAAGGAGATCCTGGAAAGGGATCACTACGGTTTGGAGAAGGTAAAGGATCGGGTTCTTGAGTACCTGGCGGTGCGAAAGCTCAAGGCAGAGCGGGCCAAGCGGGGGGAAATCCCACCGGACGAGGTGAACAAGGGGCCTATCCTCCTCTTCGTGGGGCCTCCTGGAGTGGGGAAGACCTCCATCGCCAAGAGCATCGCCGAGGCCTTGGGCCGCAAGTACGTGCGGATCTCTTTGGGCGGCGTGCGGGATGAATCCGACATCCGGGGGCACCGGCGCACCTACATCGGGGCCATGCCCGGACGCATCATCCAGGGCCTGCGCCAGGCGGGCACCAAGAACCCCGTCTTCCTCCTGGACGAGGTGGATAAGCTGGGCATCTCCTACCAGGGGGACCCCGCGGCGGCCCTCTTGGAGGTGCTGGACCCCGCCCAGAACAAGGAGTTCGTGGACCACTACCTGGGGGTGCCCTTTGACCTCTCCGAGGTGATGTTCATCTGCACCGCCAACTTCCCCCAGAACATCCCCGCCCCCCTCTGGGACCGGATGGAGGCCATCGAGTTCACCAGCTACATCGAGCAGGAAAAGCTGGAGATCGCCAAGCGCTACCTCCTGCCCCGGCAGATGCGGGAAACTGGCCTCCTCGAGGGCCAGGTGGTGATCACGGAGGCAGCCCTCATGCGCCTCATCACCCATTACACCCGGGAGGCCGGGGTGCGCCAGCTGGAGCGGGAGATCGGCTCCCTTTTGCGCAAGGCGGCCCGGCAGATCCTGGAAGAGGGCAAGAAACGGGTGCGCATCACGGAGAGGGACCTGGAAAAGTACCTGGGCCCGCCCCGCTACTTGCCGGAAACCGAGGCCCGCGAGCCCCAGGTGGGGGTGGCCACGGGCATGTACTACACCCCGGTGGGCGGGGACATCATGTTCGTGGAGGTGTCCGTGATGCCCGGTAAGGGGAACCTGATCCTCACCGGGCAGCTTGGGGATGTGATGAAGGAATCCGCCCGGGCGGCGCTTTCCTACGCCAAGCGGAACGCCGAGCGCTTCGGCATCCCCTTGAAGCGCTTTGAGGAGTCCGACATCCACATCCACGTGCCGGCGGGGGCCATCCCCAAGGAGGGGCCTTCGGCCGGGGTGGCCATCGTGAGCGCCTTGGTCAGCGCCCTCACCGAGGTGCCCGTCCGCCACGACATCGCCATGACCGGGGAGATCACCCTCACGGGCAGGGTGCTTCCCATCGGCGGGGTGAAGGAGAAGGTGCTGGGGGCCAGGCGGGCGGGGATTAGGGAGGTGATCCTTCCCAAGCAAAACGAAGCCGACCTCAGCGACATCCCCAAACCCCTGCGGCAGAACATGACCTTCCACTTCGTGGAGCACCTGGACCAGGTCCTGGACCTGGCCCTGGTGGGCGGGCTCAAGGCCTTGGAGCATAGGGCCCGGGAGACCAGGGCCAAGGGGTCCAGGGCACGGTCCAAAAAGGAAGTGGTGGCCCATGCCTAGGGGTGGCCTCTAGCGGGTAAAGGGGTACCCTTTCTCCCCGCCGGGTGGCTTGCCCGGCGGGGCTTTGTTTCTATGATTCAAGGGCCTTTTGGTACACCTCCAGGTAGGCCTGGGTGATCCTTTCGGGGTGAAAGCGGGCGATGGCGTACTCCCGGGCAGCCTTGCGCATGTCGGGGAGCTTGGGATGGGCGAGGAGGTCCAGCACCGCTTGGGCGAAGCCTTCCAAGTCCCCAAGCTCCACCAGCCGGCCCACCTCGGGCCGTACCAGCTCGGGAACCCCTCCCACGGCGGTGGCCACCACGGGAACCCCGCTCGCTAGGGCCTCGAGGGCCGCCTGCCCGAAGGATTCCTCCTCCGAGGCCAGCAGGAAGAGATCGGCGGCCCCCAGGATCTCCTCGGGATGGGGAGTGGGGGGATGGAAGGTGACCCAGCGCTCCACTTCGAGTTCCTCCGCAACCCGCTTCGCCTCCCCTTCCTCTGGTCCCTTCCCCAGGAGAAGGAGCCTGGCCTGTACCTTCCTCCGCACCTTGGCGAAGGCCCGCACGATATCCGGCACCCTTTTGATGGGGCGGAAGTTGGAGGCGTGCACCAAAAGCCACTCCCCTTCCTCCGCATAGAGCTTCTTGCGCTCCGGCCTGGGGTAGAAGCGGTCCGGGTCCACGGCATTGTGGATGACCACGGGGCTAACCCCAAAGGCCTTTTGTGCCTCCTGGGCTAGGGCCCGGCTCACCGCAGTGGTGGCCTTGGCCCTTTGGAGGGCCTTCCGGGTGGGTCCGTGGAAGGCCGGGTCCATGCCCAGCACCGAGACATCGGTGCCGTGGAGGGTATGCACCAGGGGGAGTTCCTCGCCAAGCCCCAGGTAGGCAGCGGCGGCGTGGGGGATGGCGTAGTGGGTGTGAACCAGCTCCGGGCCAAGCCGCCTGGCCTCCCGCTCCAGCACCCCGGCCAGGGAGAGGGTGTAAAGGGGGCCAGGGAAGACGGGGTAAAAGGGCAGGTCCACGGGGATGTAGACCACAGGGCTATCCTTGGGCAGTCGGAAGGGCCTTTCCGTGGCGAAAAGGTAAACCCGGTGGCCCATCTGGGCCAGGCGGTGGGCCAGCTCCGTGGCCACGATGCCGCTACCCCCGAGGCCGGGGTAGGCCACTAGGCCCAGCCTCAGCACCCTCACGCCCAAACCCGCAAAGGGGGAGAGGAGAGAACCCACCCCCCCGGACCCTTGCCCATGGGAGACGCACCTTTAGGATGTTCCCCGGTTGGTTGCCTGAAGAAAGCCATGCTCCCAGTTTAGCGTAGGGGCCGAGGAGCGCTCAGGGCCGCCAGCCTGAGGGGCTTGCGGGATAAGGAGGGTTGGCCCCGCGGGGGACCTCGAGGCGGAATAGCCGCGAGAGGAGGACCACGCCCCCCGTGGTTTGAGCCTGGGCAAGGGCCCGGTGCAGGAGTTGGGAAAGCTCAAGGAGGAAGCGGTCTTGTCGTTCCTTGGGCACAGGAAGGGCCCCAAAGGTGAAGCAGGCGGGGTTCACCACCGGGCAGTGGGGTTCAAGCCTTAGCTTCCCCCCCAGGAAGTAGACCCGCCAGGCCCCGAGGTCCACCCGGTATCCCGCGCGCAGGTGGTCTTGGTACTGGCTGGAAAGCTTGCGCCAAAGCTCCTGGGCCTCCTTGCCCGAAGGGCCAAGGGTGTACCGCCACTCCCGGGCCCCCGCCTGGGTTAGGGTTTGGCTGCGGGTAAGCCGCCAGTCTTGGGCCAGGGCCCCAGGTAGGGCCAAGAGGGCCAGGATCGCCAGCCACCTGGATATCCGCGCGCCCATGCCTTCAAGGTGCCATGACAGGGGCAAGGGGCATGTGAGGAATGGGCCTGAGTCTTGGAATGAGGATGCCCTAGCCCCCTCAAAGGCTTCTTAGGATTTCCTCCCCCTCCTCCATGTAGGCATCCCAGGGAATCAACACGTACCCCCGGCCTGAATGGGCGGCGTAGTAGGGGAGGTCCAGGCGGAGGGGTGTGTGCACCTGCTTAAGCTCCTGCACCAGGGCGGGAGGGGGTTTTAGGTAAACACGAGGACGGAGCCTTTCCAGAAGGAGGCTCAAGCGGAAAACCCAGAGGGTTTTCCCGTTCCCCTTCCGGTGAGAGGTTCCTTGGCGCTTGAGGGGCTTCATGGCTCAGTTCCTTTGGACCTTCTTGTTCAGGAAGTCCAGGAGCAGGTACCTGCCGATGTTGCCAGGGTGGGTGAGGTAGGCCTTACCCCGGGTAATCTGGGAAAGCTTCTTCACGAAGGCCAGGAGTTCCGGTTCCCGCGCCAGCATGAAGGTGTGGATGGGGATGCCTTCCTTACGGGCTAGGGTGGCTTCTTTTAGGGTTTCCGCCAGGATCAGGGGATCGAGGCCCCAGGCGTTTTTGTAGATCTCCCCGCTGGGAAGAGTGATGGCCGAGGGCTTGCCGTCGGTGATGAGGATGATCTGCCGCATCTCCCCGCCCATCTTTTTCAAGAGGGTCCTGGCCAGCTCCAGCCCCGCCTTGGTGTTGGTGTGGTAAGGGCCCACCTGGGCCAGGGGGAGCCGGGAGAGGGGGATCTCCTCAGCGGTGTCGTGGAAGAGGACGAAGCGCACACGGTCCCCGGGGTACTGGGTGCGGATCAGATGGGCCAAGGCCAGGGCCACCTTCTTGGCAGGGGTGAAGCGGTCCTCCCCGTAGAGGATCATGGAGTGGGAGCAGTCTAAGAGGACCACGGTGCTCATGCTGGCTGTGTACTCGGAGAGGTCGATGACCAGGTCCCCGTGGGAGAGTTCCGTAAGTCCCTTGACCATGGCCTTTTTGAGGGTTTCGGGCACGTTGAGCTCCAAGGGGTCTCCCCACTCCCACTCCTTGGTTTCCCCTGTCTTCTCCACCCCTGGGGCGTGGTGGGGGGTGGGGTGGAGCCCAGGAGCGTTCCGGCCCAGGGCCCCGAGGAGCTCTCGGAGGCTTTTTAAGCCCAAGAAGTCCGAGGCCTTTTCCGTGAGCTCAAACCGGGCCTCACCCGCCTCGCCCCTGTACCCGCCCTGGGCGGGGTGTGTGGGGTCTTCCCCGGGAAGGCGGATGTATCCGGCTTCCCTTAGCTTTTCCAGCATCCGGGTGAGGGCCTGGTGGAGCCTTGTGTCCTCCTTGCGCTCGGCGGAGCGGGCTTCCCTAAGCCAGTCCTCCGGCACCAGCTCGTTTTTGAGGAGGGCCTCGAGGAGCGCATCGTAAAGGTCCTCCAGGGTGGGCTGGCGCTCGGGGTCGGGGTCGTAGCGCTGGAAGGGATTGGAAAACCCGGAGTCCAGGAGGAAGTCCTCGAGGAGGCTCAGGATCTCCTCGGGGGAGAGGTCCTCGAGGCTTCCCTCGTAGCGGCTATAGCGAATGGCCTTCATCCATCCTCCTCAGCACCCGGCCCATAAGCTCTGTTGGGCCCAAGGAGGGCCAGGTCTAGGTCCGAACCCCGCCCTGCCTCTTGCCGGGCATGGGAGCCGTAGAGGATAAGCTTTACCCCCCGCCCCTGGGGGTAGGGCGCCAGGGCTTGGAGCACCGCCTCCTTGTCCCGCTCCAGGCTAGTTGCCATAGCTCCGCGTCCTCTCCGCCGCCTGGTAGCTCATCTCCCCTCGGGCGAGCTTCCTCCTGCCCACCAGCCCTTCCAGGATGAACTCCGCCGCCGAAAGGAGCGCCTCAGACTCCTGGCTTTCCGCCAGGGTCCTTGCCGCCTCCAGGAGGCCCGGTACCTCCTCCATGGCGTTCAGGGCTTCCTCCACGCTTCCCTCGGGCAGGGTGAGGAGGTTTCCCTCTTCAAAGTAGGCCACGATGGCGTCGGTCCTCAGGCGGTAGCGGGGGAGGACCATACCGAAGGCCCTTTGCACCAGGTCCCGGGCCACCTTTTCCGCCCCCTGGAGCTCCCCCTCGTACTCCAGCTCCAGCTTCCCGGTGATGGCGGGAAGCCCCGCATAGAGATCTAGGGGACGGGCCACAGGCCTGGTGCCCTGAAGAAGAGCCCGCCTTTCGGCGCTGGCGGCCACCACCTCCAGAAGGCTGATGGAAAGGCGCTGGGAGACCCCAGCGGTCTGGTCCACCCGCCGGTCCTCCCGGGCGGCAAAGGCCACGGCCTCCACGGAGAGGCGGATCCATTCGGGGGTGGCCACCCCTTCCGGCACATAGGCCTCCTGGGCGCTGATCCTGGCGCCTTCCTCCAGGCTGCGGGGGTAGTGGGTGCGGATCTCGCTGCCGATCCGGTCCTTTAGGGGCGTGACGATGCGGCCCCGGGCGGTGTAGTCCTGGGGGTTGGCGGTGAAGACCAGCCAGACGTCCAAGGGCAGTCGGATGGGGTAGCCCCTTATCTGCACGTCTCCTTCCTCGAGGATGTTGAACAGGGCCACCTGCACCTTGGGGGCCAGGTCCGCCAGCTCGTTCACCGCAAAGATGCCCCGGTTGGCCCGGGGCAGGAGGCCAAAGTGGATGCTTTCCAGGTCGGCTAGGCCCGTACCCCTTCGCGCGGCCTTGATGGGGTCCATGTCGCCCAGCAGGTCCGCCACGGTGGTGTCGGGGGTAGCCAGTTTCTCCACATAGCGCTCCTCCCGGGTTATCCAGACGATGGGAGCCTCGTCTTTGGCCTCCTCCAGAAGCCGCTTCCCTTCCGGCGAGATGGGTCTTAGGGGGTTGTCCCTAAGCTCGGTGGCCAGGGCGGGGATCTCCTCGTCCAGAAGGTTAACCAAGCTGCGAAGGATGCGGCTTTTGGCTTGGCCCCGGGTGCCCAGGAGGATGAAGTTTTGCTTGGCCAGGATAGCCTGGACCAAGGTGGGGATGACGGTGTCCTCGTACCCGTGGATGCCCGGGAAAAGCCGCTCCCCTTTGCGGAGCTTTTCCTTAAGGTTTTCCCGGGCCTCGTCCTTGACGGTGCGCTTAAGCTTATCCAAGGGATAGGTGCGCCGGAGTTCGCCGAGGGTCTTGGCCTTCACCCCTCCAGTTTAGGGCGAGAGGGGGTTAGGGATTTGTGGCGGAGGGTGGCAAGGGGTTGGCATGGGGGCGTGAACCGGGCGAGGGACTGGGGGGAGCAAGCCAGGTACAACCTGCGCCATGCCCAAAGCTCCTCCCTTCCCCGAGCGCCTGGTCCTCCTTCCCCTCATAACCCTCGCCTAACGCCCTTCTCATCCCCTAGCGGTAAGGTGCCTCTCGTGGAGATCCATGGCACCACCATCTTGGCCGTACGCAAGGATGGGGTCACCGCCTTGGCCGGGGATGGCCAGGTTACCTTCGGCCAGACCGTTCTCAAGCGGGGGGCGGTGAAGGTGAGGCGCCTCGAGGTGGGGGAAGGCATCCTGGTGGGTTTTGCCGGTGGGGTGGCGGATGCCTTAAGCCTCCTGGAGCGCTTTGAGGAGAAGCTCAAGGAGGCTAAGGGCAACCTGCTCAAGGGGGCGGTGGAAACCGCTAAGCTGTGGCGCACCGACCGGGTGTTGCGCCACCTTCAGGCCATGATCATCGCCGCCGACCGGGAGGGGATGGTGCTCCTCTCCGGGAGCGGCGAGGTCATCACCCCTGAAGAACCCCTTTTGGCGGTGGGGTCTGGGGGTCCCTACGCCTTGGCGGCGGCCAAGGCCCTCTACCGGCACTCCAGCCTTTCCGCTCGGGAGATCGCCGAGGAGGCCCTTAGGATCGCGGCTGAGGTGGATCTTTACACCTCGGGCCAGGTGACGGTTCTCACCCTGGGGGAAGCATGAACCTCACGCCTGCGGAGATCGTCCGGGAGCTTTCCAAGCACATCGTGGGACAGGAGGCAGCCAAGCGGGCGGTGGCCGTGGCCTTAAGAAACCGGTACCGCCGGAAGAAACTTCCGCCCGAGGTGGCCCGGGAGGTGACCCCCAAGAACATCCTCATGATCGGGCCCACAGGGGTGGGCAAGACGGAGATCGCCCGCCGCCTGGCCCGCCTGGCGGGGGCTCCTTTTGTCAAGGTGGAGGCCACCAAGTTCACCGAGGTAGGCTATGTGGGCCGGGATGTGGACGCCATCGTGCGGGACCTGGCGGAGGCCAGCTACCAGCTGGTGATGGAGGAGATGAAGAAGAAGGTGGAGGAAAAAGCCCTGGCCTTAGCCGAGGAGGAGCTGGCCACCCTCCTGCGCGCTTCCGTGGCCGAGGTGCGTGCGGGGCGGCTGGATAGCCTCTCGGTGGAGGTGCAGGTGGAGGAGGAGATGAGCCTCCCCTTCATGGGCGTCCTCGGGGGTGAGGGCTTTGGCGGCATGGGGGAGATGCTCAAGGGCCTGCTTCCCAAGCGGCCGGTGCGCAAGCGCATGACGGTGAGGGAAGCCCGGGAGGTCCTCAAGAACCAGCACGCCGAGCGCCTCATCGATAAGGAGGAGCTGAAGGAGGAGGCCAGGAGGCGGGCCCAGGAGGACGGCATCGTCTTCATCGACGAGATCGACAAGGTGGCCCGTCGGGAGGGTACCGTGGGGCCGGATGTGTCCGGCGAGGGGGTCCAACGGGACCTCCTGCCCATCGTGGAGGGCACGGTGGTTTCCACCCGCATTGGTCCGGTGTCCACCGAGCACGTGCTTTTCATCGCCGCCGGGGCTTTCCATGTGGCCAAGCCCTCGGACCTCATCCCCGAGCTCCAGGGCCGGTTCCCCATCCGCGTGGAGCTTTCCCCCTTGGGCCCCGAGGAGTTTTACCGCATCCTGAAGGAGCCGGAAAACTCCCTGATCCGCCAGTACACGGAGCTTTTAAGGGCAGACGGCACGGAACTCGTCTTTCACGAGGACGCCCTAAGGGCCATTGCCGAGGCGGCCTACCGGGCCAATCAGGAGCTGGAGGACATCGGGGCCAGAAGGCTGGCCACGGTTTTGGAACGGGTGCTGGAGGAGGTGAGTTTCCAAACCGATCTGGGCCGGGTGGAGATCACCCGGGCCTACGTGGAGCAGAGGCTCGAGGCGGTGTTCGCCTCGCCCGACCTTACGCGGTACGTGCTTTAGGAGGGAAGAAGATGCGCTGGTTCCTTTTGGCCTTGAGCTTGCTGGTTGGGCCTGCCCTGGCCCAGACTCCCCCGCCTCCCGGTCAGGCAGCGCAGGATGCCTTCCGGCTTGGGGTGCAGCTTTACGCCCTGGGCCGGTACGAGGCGGCCTTAGAGCTCTTTGAGCGGGCCTTGAAGGAGAAACCCCAGGACCCGGATGTCGTCTACTGGCTGGCCCGGGCCCAGCTCAAGGTGGGGCTCCTTAACCCCGCCTTGGAGAACGCCAAGGGGCTGGTGGCCCGGAACCCCCGGTACATCGGGGGGTACATGGTTCTTTCCGAAGCCTATGTGGCCCTCTACCGGGCCGCGGAGGACCGGGAAAAAGGTAAGACCCACCTGGAGCAGGCCCTTACCGTGTTGCGCGATGCCGAGCGGGTGAACCCCCGTTACGCTCCCCTTTACGCCCAAAGGGGTTTGGTCTACGCCTTCCTGGGCCAGGCGGACAAGGCGGAGGAGGCCTTTAAGAAGGCCCTTAGCCTGCAGGATTCCGCAGAGGTGAGGGCGGCTTTGGCTGAGCTTTATCTGGCAGCAGGCCGCTTGGATGAGGCCTTGGAGCAGTACGGCAAAGCGGTCCAGCTTTCACCCCAGGATGGGAATCTAAGGGTTCGCTATGCCTCAGCCCTCCTGCTGAAGAGCCGGGCGGAGGAGGCAGCGAGGGTTTTGGAGGAAGGCCACCGCCTCAAGCCCTTGGACGCCGAGGGCTGGTACACCCTGGGCCAGGCCTATTTCGTCCTAGGCCGCCTCAAGCAGGCAGGGGTGGCCCTGGAGAATGCGGTGGCCTTGGCTCCCTTGCGCTTCCCCGTAGCCTACTACTACCTGGGTCAGATCTACCTGGCCCTGGGGGATGCCCAGAAGGCCAAAAGCCGCCTCACGGTGGCAGTCCGCCTCGAGCCCAAGCGGGCCGAGTACCGATACCAGCTCTGCCTGGCCAACGAGAAGCTGGGGGACAAGGAGGGTGCCCGCTACCAGTGTCAGGAGGCTTTAAAGTTGAAGCCCGGCTACAGGGAGGTGGAGGAGGTGCTTAAGCGGCTTTAGGGGGTATTGCCAACCTGGTAGTGAATGAGATCACTTAAAGGGCATCCCGGACGGGGTGCCCTTTAAGGACTTTTGCCCCTGGACAGCCTAACGGGGCGGGGGTATAAGGGGTGAGAAGGCGCGGTAACGGGTGGGGCGCTCCTTTGGGAACGCGGGCTGGCACGGGGTGAACGGCCGGTGCTGCGCAAGCCCATAGGGGAAAAGCCCCTCATCTGCCCTTACTGCGCCACGGGATGCGGCATGATCGCCGCGGTGCAGGAGGGGAAGCTGGTGAACCTCGAGGGCGATCCCGACCACCCCATCAACCAAGGGGCCCTTTGCTCCAAAAGCCAGGCGGCCCGGGGGTTTGTGCAAAGCCCATACCGGGTCACCAAGGTGCTCTACCGGGCCCCGGGCTCTGAGCGCTGGGAGGAGAAGGACTGGGAATGGGCCCTGGACCGGATCGCGCGCCTCATCAAGGACACCCGGGACCGCGGCTGGGTGGAGGTGGACGACCAAGGCCAGGTGGTGCGGCGCACCGAGTCCATCGCCACCTTGGGCACCAGCGTGGGCTCCAACGAGGAGGCCTACGCCATGAGCAAGTTCTTCCGGGCCCTGGGCATCGTCTACATTGAGCACCAGGCCCGCCTCTGCCACTCCTCCACGGTGCCGGCCCTGGGCAACAGCTTCGGCCGCGGGGCCATGACCAATCATCCCATTGACTTCAAGAACGCCGACGTCATCCTGGTCCAAGGCGGGAACCCAGCAGAACAGCACCCTCTCACCTTCCGCTGGATCCTCGAGGCCAAGGAACGCGGCGCCAAGCTCATCGTGGTGGACCCCCGCTTTAATCGCACGGCTTCCAAGGCCGATATCTTTGCCCAGATCCGCCCGGGCACCGATATCGCCTTCATGGGCGGCATGATCCGCTATATCCTGGAAAACAAAGGCTACGACGAGTTCTATGTCAAGCACTACACCAACGCCTCCTTCCTGGTCCACCCGGAGTTCAAGACCGCCACGGAGCTGGACGGTCTCTTTTCCGGCTACGATCCGGAGAAGAAGTCCTACGACACCACCACCTGGGCCTACCAGGTGGACGAAAACGGCCAGGTCAAGACCGACCCTACCCTGCAAGACCCTCAGTGCGTGTTCCAAATCCTGAAGCGGCAGTACGAGCGCTACACCCCCGAGGTGGTGTCCAAGATCACCGGGATCCCCGTGGAGAAGCTCTTGGCCATTTACGACCTTTACTCCTCCACGGGCCGCCCGGACCGGGCCGGGACCATCACCTACGCCATGGGGGCCACCCAGCACACCTACGGTACCCAGCACATCCGCACCTACGCCATCGTTCAGCTCCTTCTCGGCAACATCGGCCTTCCCGGCGGCGGGGTGAACGCTCTCCGCGGCCACTCCAACGTGCAGGGCAGCACGGACTTCGCCCTTCTTTACCACGACCTCCCCGGATACCTGGGCCTGCCCACCGGGGACAAGCCCACCCTGGAGGAGTGGATTGCTTCCAAGGTACACAAGGCCAACCACGCGCCTTCCGCCAACTGGTGGCAGAACTATCCCAAGTACTTCATCAGCCTGCTCAAGGCCTGGTGGCCCAAGGTGGATCCCAAGGAAGCCTACGGTTACCTGCCCAAGCTTTCCCCTCACAAGGGAGGGATTCCAGATAAGAGCGCCGATTATTCTCACTACGCCATCTTCCACGCCATGTTGGCTGGGCGGATCGAAGGGCTCATCGCCATTGGTCAGAACCCGGCCAACTCGGCGGCCAACGCCAACCTGGCCCGGAAGGCCCTAGACCACCTGAAGTGGTTGGTGGTGGTGGACCCCATGGAGACCGAGACCGCCGCCCACTGGAAGCGGCCCGGGGTTAATCCCAAGGAGATCCAGACCGAGGTCTTCCTTCTGCCCTCGGCGGTGTGGGCGGAGAAGTCCGGGAGCATCACCAATACCGGCCGCTGGGCCCAGTGGTACGACAAGGCCCTGGATCCTCCAGGTGAAGCCAAGGAGGAACTCTGGATCCTCACCGAGCTGGTACGGCGCCTTGAGAAGCTCTATGCGGAGGAGGGCGGGCCCAACAAGGAGGCCATCCTGAACCTCTCCTGGTGGGAGCACTCCAAGCATATGGCGGAGGAGGTGGCCAAGGAGTACAACGGCTACGACCTTACCACCGGCAAGCTCATGGCCAAGTTCGCTGACCTCCGGGACGACAGGACCACCGCCTGCGGTAACTGGCTTTACTGTGGAGCCTTCACCGAGGAGGGGAATAAGATGGCCCGGCGCGATCCCAGGGATACCCATCCCCTGGGCCTGGGGCTCTTCCAGAACTGGGCCTACGCCTGGCCCGCCAACCGGCGCATCCTCTACAACCGGGCCTCCACCGATCTCAACGGCCAGCCCAGGAACCCTGCCAAGTGGCTGGTGCGCTGGAACCCTAAGGAGGAAAAGTGGGAAGGGGACGTTCCCGACGGCGTGGCGCCCCCGGAGAAGGCCCTGCCCTTCATCATGCTTCCCGAAGGCGTGGGCCGTCTCTTTGCCGCCCAGCTCAAGGACGGTCCCCTGCCCGAGCACTACGAGCCCTGGGAGAGCGCCTTGGCCAACCTGATCTCCGGTCAGGACAAGAACCCGGTGTGCAAGGTCTGGGTGGGCGACCTGGACGTCTACGGCACCCCCGAGGAGTACCCCATCGTGGCCACCACCTACCGCCTCACCGAGCACTGGCACACGGGGATGATGAGCCGCAACGTCCCCTGGCTTTTGGAGCTCCAGCCTGACCCCTTCGTGGAGATGGACGTGGAGCTGGCCAAGAGCCTGGGGGTCAAGAACGGGGAATGGGTGCGCATCAAAAGTGCCCGCGGCGAGATGAAGGCGGTGGCCCTGGTCACCCCCAGGGTCCAGCCGGTGAAGGTGGGGGATAAGACCCTGCACCAGGTGGGCATCGTCATCCACTGGGGTTACCAGGGCGGGAACCCGGGCGACTCCGCCAACCAGCTCACCCCCCAGGCCCTGGACCCCAACACCTTCATCCAGGAGACTAAGGCCTTCTTGGTGAGGATTGAGAAGGCGTAGGAGGTGGGGGATGCCGAACCCGAACGATTTTGCCATCCTGTTCGATGCTAGCCGTTGCATCGGCTGCAAGGCCTGCCAGGTGGCCTGCAAGCAGTGGAATGACCTCGAGGCGGAAAAAACGGAGAACCGGGGAAGCTACGCCAACCCCCCCAGGCTTACGGCCCATACCTGGATCTCCATGCGCTACTACGAGGGCTTGAGGCCGGATGGCGACCCCTATTTTGACTTCATCCGGGGGTCTTGCATGCACTGCACCCACGCCCCTTGCGTGGCCAGCTGCCCCACTGGGGCCATGGCCCACCGGGAAGGCGGGGTGGTCACGGTGGACGAGAAGACCTGCATCGGTTGCCGTTTCTGCGTCCAGGCCTGCCCCTATGAGGCGGTCCACTTTGACGAGGCTAAAGGGGTGGTCCACAAGTGCACCATGTGCTACGATCGCATCTCCAATGGCGACCAGCCGGCCTGCGTCAAGGCCTGCCCCACCGATGCCCTGACCTTTGGGACGTATCAGGAGATCCGGGCTTTGGCAGAGGAGAGGTTGCGGGTGCTCAAGGAGCGGGGTTATGCCAGGGCCAATGTTTACGGACTAGCGGAGCTTGGGGGCACCCACATCCTCTATGTGCTCACCGAGCACCCGAGCCAATACGACTTACCTAAGGCGGTCCGGGAGGCGGAAAAGCGGGCGGCCACAGGCTGGCTCTCTGCTGGCATCGCCGCCGCGGTCCTGGGGGCGGGGCTTAAGTTTATCGTGGAGCGGCGCGAAGCCCTCAAAGGAGGCGGCCAATGATCACTGTAAACTTTCCTAACCCTATAGGCGAGGAGCACTGGGGTCTTTGGATTGTCTTCTACTTCTTCCTGGCGGGAGCCACAGGGGGGGCTTACTTGCTCAGCGTCCTCTTCTACGGCAAGGACCAGGGCTTGGTGCGCCGTAGCGCCCTGTGGGCGTTCCTGGGGGTGGCGGTGGGCGCTGGCTTGCTGGTCATAGACCTAGGCCAACCTTTGCGGTTTCTTAACCTTTTCTTGAACGGCTTTCACCCGGCCTCGGTCATGTGGCTGGGCAGTTGGTTCTTGGTCTTGGCTGGGGCTGGGCTTTTGTGGGTCTACCTTAGGCCCACCTCTAGGGGAGTGCAGCAGGGAGTGGCGGTGCTGGTGGCCTTGGTGGTGGGGTACACCGCGGTGCTCCTGATGCAAACCGCCAAGCCCTTCTGGAACGCCTCCCCCCTGCTTCCCTGGCTCTTCTTAGCCTCGGCGGCCACGGCGGGAGGGGCGCTCTTGCAGCTTTGGTATCCCCATGAGAAGCTGAGCCGTTTGGTCACTGCCTCCGCCCTTGCGGAAGGGGCAGTCTTGGCCTTGCACCTCATCTGGACGTATCCGGTTGCGACTCCTGGCGTTTTGGCCCTCCTGGTGGGCCCTCTAGCCTGGGCCTTCTGGGGGTTTGTGGTGGTAGGATGGGGTCTTCCCCTTTTCTTGGAGCGGAGGAACGTGGCCCTGGCGGCCCTTCTCACCCTGGTGGGGGCTTTCCTGCTCCGCTACTTCGTGGTGATGGCAGGCCAAGTGTAACCTTAAAGCCCCCGCCCCTAAAGGGGCGGGGGTATCCTTTACCCTAAGGGAGGTAAACCCGTGGAAATCCTGGAGGCGGTGCACCGTAGGTTGAGCCAGCTTGGGAGGCGTCGAGAACCCTGGCCGGAAGCTTTAAAAGAAGCTCTGTTGGATGTGCATCAGGCGGTGGAGCAGGTGGCTCCGGGTCTACTTTCCGGCGTGCGGCTTCCTACCCAAGACAAGCTCTTGGAGGATGCGCAGCGCTTGCGAAGGGGTGAGGTTCCGGAGGATGCAGCTTATGCTTTTTGGCTTCACCAGGCCTTGCGGCTTATTTCCTGGCCGGAAGAGGGGGAGAGTGACCTCCCAGGGAAGGATTGGGCGGAGCGTTGCCCTGCGTGTGGAGGTTTTCCAGATGTGGGATACCTCGATGCGGAAGGGCGTCGCTTTCACGTCTGCGCCTTTTGCGATACGAGCTTCCGGGCCTTGCGCTTAGCCTGCCCTTACTGTGGAGAGGCTCGAGCGGACCACCTGGTCTACTACGAGGAGGGCCCTTACCGGGTTTACGTGTGCCGTTCCTGCGGGGAGCGCTTTGTGGTTCAGGACCTGAGGCTGAAAGCGGAGCTGGATCTACCTGTCCTTAGGGCCCAGGCTGCTCGGTACGCCCTGGCGGAGGAGGAGGATGTGGAGGTTTGAAGGGGGCCGCTTTCAGGAGGAGGCCTATCCCTTGCCGGAGGAGGAGCGATTCCTCCTCTTGGTGAACGGCAAGCCCTGGGCTTCCTTCAGCTATACCCCTGGGGATGAGGTCTACCTCGCCCTAGGCCATCTCTTCCTGAGCGGGGTGCTTTCGGGCCTCGAGGGGGTGCGGTGGCTGGTGGGCCAAGGGGTGGTGGCCGTGGACCTGCCCGGGGATCCCGAGAAGGGGGTCGGGGTGCGGGATAGCGGTTGCGCCGCGGGGCTACGCTATGGTGAACCCAGGCTTTCCCCCTTGCCGAAGGTACCCCTGGATCCCGAACTGCCCCTGGAGCTCATGGCCCAACTGCGCCAGCGTGCGGTGCGCTACGCCCGGACCCGGGGCATACATGGAGCGGCCCTCTTTGACCTTTCCGGACGGCTTCTCTACCTCAACGAGGACATCGGCCGCCACAACGCCGTGGACCGCCTGGCAGGGTACATGCTCCTGGAGGGCGTGAGGCCTCCCGTGCTCTTGGCGGTAACCGGCAGGGTGAGCCAGGAGATGGCGGGCAAGGCCATTGGCATGGGCGCGGTGCTCCTGGCAAGCCGCACGGGGGCAACTGCCCCTGCGGTGGCCCTGGCCCGGGCCTACGGCCTTGCCCTGGCAGCCTACGTGCGCCCAACAGGCTACCGCCTCTACGCCCCAGGCGGTATGCCGGTACCCGAAGGGGTTCTCAGGCCTTAGGCTCTTCCTTCTTCTCCTCGCCCTCCTGTAAACCCTTTTTGAACTCCCTGGCCGACTGGCCAATGCCCCGGGCCAGCTCGGGAAGCTTCTTGGCGCCGAAGAGGAGGAGGATGACGAGAAGGATAAGGAGGATTTCCACGGGACCTAAGCGCATGGGGCCATTGTAGCATGCCTTGACCCTCTTGGGGTCAAGTGTTATCGTGGCCTCTGGGGTGGCCTTAGGCCCCGGGGCGTAGCGCAGGCCGGTAGCGCACCTGCTTTGGGAGCAGGGGGTCGCCCGTTCAAATCGGGCCGCCCCGACCACGCGGGAGTAGCTCAGTTGGTAGAGCATCGGCCTTCCAAGCCGAGGGTCGCGGGTTCGAGTCCCGTCTCCCGCTCCAGATGGCCGGGGTGAAAACCGCCCCGGCCTTTCTCGTGGGCCCGTAGCTCAGGGGACAGAGCAGCCGCCTTCTAAGCGGTAGGTCGGGGGTTCGAATCCCTCCGGGCCCGCCAACTCCAAGACGAAACCCTTTGCCTCCCGGCGGCCTGGCCGGGGGGGTGTTTCCTGTGGTTTGCGCCAAACCGGCACTTCCCGACTGGGGGGTGGCGCAGGACCCCGCCATTGGCCGCGTCAGCGCCTTGGGCCTCGTGCGCCCCCTCACCAAACCCAAGGCTATGGAGGGCAAGCCCTTATCCCTGGGGGAGGCCTGAAGCCTGTACCGCACCCATAGGGTGAGGAGCGGCGTGGTGCTCCTGGAGGAACCCAAGGGCCTCGGGCCCTGGGGCGCGGGGTGGCGAAGGGTTTCCTGCCCCGCTTGTGGACGGAAGCCTGCCTGGCGGCCTCCGCCGCGGCGGGGACTTTGAGGGCTTTCCTAGGGCCAGCCTCCTTCGTCCGGGGCGCTAAAAAGCGGTAAAGGTTCCTTAGCCCCGGCCGCCGAAGCCCGCATCCCAGGAGGGGCTAGGGCGTTGCCGAAGCGGTGAAGCGGACCTTGGCCGCCTAGAGAAGGAACCGAGAACTGAAGAGGAATACGAGCCTCAAAACTTGCACTTATCCACCCCCCGCATACCCATGCGCCAGGGGACCACT
>NZ_KZ672960.1 GCF_002964845.1 Thermus tenuipuniceus | reverse complement strand
CCCTTCAAGGATACAAGACTTTTACGACAGCCTCTAAGAGGTGTGTCCCCGGAAGGGGGGTGTCTTCGAGGGGGCGGGGAGAAGGCTTGTGCAAAGCGGATTACCGAGCGCTGCCTGGTCGGGGACGGGGGGTCTTCCAAAGAAAGATAGGGGCGGGAGCCTTTGGGAGGCTATTCCCTCCTCGTCTGGTTTTCCTATCCCCCCAAAAGGGGGATGGAAGAGGGCTAATATTGGCCTAAGATGGCGAAAGAAGGGAGGAAGCCCCGTGCGTAGCCCAGGTGCCACACTGGTAGAGCTCCTTGCGGTCCTCGGGATTTTGGGGATTGTGGCGGCCATTGGCGTGCTAAACCTGCGACCCCTTAGCGATCCTCTACAAGACGCCGTGGCGCAGGCCGAAGGGTACCTGAAGCAGGTACGGGCCAAGGCCATGGCCACCACTTCCGCTTACCGGGTAGAGCTGGGCCCTAGCGGCTTCAGGGCCTGGTATGCCTCAAGCTGTCGGGGGGCCAACTTCACCGAGGACACGGCGCTTCGCCTGGACCTACCCCAGGGGGTGCGCCTCGAGGCGCGCTGGGCCCAGTCGGGCCAGGCCTTCGCGCCATCGGACTGGGTGTGCTTTACCAGCCGGGGCCTCTTGTTGGCTTCCCAAGGTAAGGAACCTTTGCTGGAGTTCCGGGACGGAAGGGGCCGGGTGAAGACCTTGCGGATCATGCTGGGTGGGGGGGTGGTGCGGCCATGAAGCGGGGGCTCACGCTGGTAGAGGTACTCGTGGCCCTAGCCATTCTGGCTCTAATAGGTCCCATCTTGGCGGGTTTCCTCGGCTACCTTCGGGTCAACACCCGCACGGAACTCCGGAGCCAAGCGGTTACCCTAGCTCAAGAACGCTTGGAGGCCCTCCGCCTGGTGGACATTACTTCCTTGCCCACAAGTGGGTGCCAAGAAGCCGACCAAACCCGGGCCGGGCGCACGTACCGGATCAGGACCTGCTATTGTACCCAGGCGGTCCTGTGTGGTTCCGGGGCACGGCACATCCGCGTGGAGGTGTACTTGGGGAGGGAGGCGGCACCCCTTTACACGGTGGAAACCGTCTACACCAAGCTGGAGTGAAGGAGGGAACGTGCGCAAGAGCGGTTTCACACTCATAGAACTCTTGGTGGCCTTAGGGATCGGCGCGCTTCTCTTGGGACTCCTGCTATCCACCACCTTGGCCAACCGCCGCCTCTACGTTTTGGACCAGTCCCGTACCGCCACCAACCAGAACCTACGCGCTGCCCTAGACCTCCTGGTGGCCGACGTGCGCCAGGCGGGGGAGCGCCTCCCGGCGGACTTCCCGGCGGTGGTGGTGAAGCAGGGGGCAGGGGGTGCCCCGGACCAGCTGATCCTGCGGCGGAACCTCCTGGACGAGGTCTTACTCCTCTGCGACCAAAACGGCATCAACGGCAACCAGGACAACATTCCCGTGGCCGTGCGCCCGCAGGACCTGAACCAGCTTCCCGAGGCATACCGGAGCATCTGCCAGTTTAGGGATGGCGATGGCAACAACATGGACGACCGCATCGACCGCTGGCGGGCCTTCCGCTGCGCCCAAGATGGGAACCCCGTCTGCGCCACCGGCACCAACCACGGGGATAAGGTTCGGGCATACCTGTACGACCCGCGGACGGGGCAGGGAGAGTGGTTTGTGTACGATGCGGAGGACCAGTCTGGGGTCAAAATCCATAAGGGAAACGCGGAGCGTTGGCAGAATGCATACCCCTTGGGCTCCCGGGTTTACCTCTTAGAGGAGAGGCGTTACTTCGTGGCAGGCGCCCAGCTAAAGCTGGCCGAAAATGGGGAGGCCGACACCGCTGCCAAGGGTGTGGTGACAGGGGTGAGGGACTTCCAGGTGCGGGCGCAGGCGGGGGGTGCCTGGCTTTCCGGAGACTTTCCGCAAACGGGGCAGTCTTGGCGCGCCCTTCAGGGCTTGGAGCTTAGGCTCGTGGTCCGTGTGGGCCAGATGGAGCGGGAGCTGGTCACCAAGGCTTTCCCGCGCAACGTGCTTTCCCAGTGAGGAGGGACGGAATGCGTAAAGGTTTTGCCCTAGTGAGCACCCTAATCTTCCTGACGGTGCTGATGGCCCTGCTCACCGCCTATTTCGTGCTCACCCGCATCGAACTCGGCACCACGGCGGCCAGCGCCCGCCAGACCACGGGCTTTTACGCTGCCGAGGCGGGGCTCAACCTGCGGGCCGAGGAAGTGCGGCAGAAGTTTGAGGGCTACCGGATGCCCACGGGCATATCGCCTACGCCGCCAAACCCGTGCCAGGGAGGAAACCAGGGAAGTGGGGACTTTGGGTGCAAAACTTTCTCCCTTCAGGGGAGGCAGGTCATCACCTACGTCACGGAGGATGCACAAAACGCCAACCCCAGCTTACGGAGGAAGGTGGTACCTCCGGGGGAGCCCTACCAGGGCCTCATGATGGAGGAGTACGTCTACACCACCCTTTCCGAGGCCAAGGGCCCGGACGGGCGCACGGAAGCCATCCTGGAGATGCGCTTTAAGAACCGCCTCATTCCCCTTTTCCAGTTCGCGGTCTTTTACGAGAACGACTTGGAATTCAACCGCACCGCCCCCATGACTCTGAATGGGCCGGTGCACACCAACAACGACCTTTACCTAGACGCGGGGCGGCCAGACTCTACCCTTAGGGCCAACGGCAGGGTTACCGCCGCAGGCCGCATTTGGAGAGGAGACAAAGCCAACCGGGATAGCGGTGGCAACGTCCAGGTCTTTGACGGCACCAGCTACCGAACGGTCGACTCCACCGGAAGCCTGAGGGAAGTTCCTGAGAGCGAGCTAAGGCAGTGGAACGGCTGGATGCAGGGCCGCCAACCGCGCTTGGCTCCCCCTAGGCCTGCCACCCTCGATCCCCCGTGGCGGGGTAGTGCCCCGCTCTCAGAACGCCTTTACTGGAACCGGGCAGAAGTCCGGGTGGTGCTTAACCTGAATGCCGCGCCTCCTACTGTGGAGCTACGCACACCGGGTAATGTGGCGCTACCTTTTTTTGGCGGGGCCACGGCGTTGAATTGCGGTCTTGGCTTTTCCAACACCTTTTACAACAACCGCGAAAGAAGGTACATCCAAATGCTGGAGGTGGACCTTCGGGCTCTTCTTACCTGCGTACGGGATGGGCGGGTGCGTTCCCCCAATGGAAGCTTTATACCCTTGGACGACGACACAGACGGAGGGCTTGTCCTTTTCCTGACCGTCCGGGGGCCCGACAGCGACCGGGTGAACAACTACGGCGTGCGAGTGAGAAACGCGTCCACTTTAGCGGCGCAAGACGGTACTGTGGTCCGGGGACTAACTTTGGTCACCGACCAGGCCCTCTATCTGCAAGGAGACTTCAACGCCCAAAATTGGCGTCCAGCGGCCCTCATCAGCGACTCCATAAATCTTCTTTCTAACGCTTGGGAAAACTCCACCAGCTATCCGTCCTATGCGGGTTGCTTTGGCGGTACCAGGCAGCTCCAAGGAGACGCGAAGAGCGACCCTGGCTGCCGCAATCGGGGTAGGGGTTTCCCTAGCGGGGACAACCGTAATGACACCAATCGCTGGCTGCCACAGGCAGCGAACACCACGGTCAACGCGGCAGTGCTCACCGGAGCCAGCATTACCCCTACCCAAGGCGGCCAGGAAGGGGGCGGGGTACACAACATCTTCCGCTTCCATGAGCACTGGGGAAGTAACACCAGCTCGTGTTGCGGGTCAGTCGTCACCTACACCCCGGCTACCTTCTCCTTCTTGGGCTCCATCGTTAGCCTGTGGGAGCCCCGAAACGTCAGCGGGCCTTTCCATGTGGGCCCGCCCTGGTACCAGCCGCCGAACCGGAACTGGGGGTTTGACACCCGCTTCAGCGTGTTTCAGAACCTGCCCCCCCTCACGCCTATGGCGGTGTNGCGCGGGGGGGGGCCCCAAAGGGACCATGGGCACGCTGCTTCGGCTTTGGCCGATGGAGAGCCTTTGCGCGCGGGTACCTAGGGGTGGGGCCGAAACCCAGAGTACCCCCTGGGCAGGAGCTTCCGCTCCCAGGCAGCCTTTAGGAGCTCCTCCCGAAAATCGGGGTGGGCCACCTCAATGAGGGCCATGGCCCTCTCCCTTAGGGAGCGGCCAAAGAGCTTGGCCACGCCCCACTCGGTGACCACGTAGTGCACGTCCGCCCGGGTGGTGACCACCCCGGCCCCCGGCTTCAAGTAGGGAACGATACGGCTTTGCCCCTTGGCGGTGGAGGGAAGGGCGATGATGGGTTTGCCCCCCTCGCTCCGGGCCGCCCCGCGGATGAAGTCCAGCTGGCCCCCGAAGCCGGAGTAGATGCGGGTACCGATGGAGTCCGCCACCACCTGGCCGGTAAGGTCCACCTCGATGGCGGAGTTGATGGCCACCATCTTGCGGTTCTGGGCCACCACGAAGGGGTCGTTCACGTAGTCCGCGGGGTGGAGCTCAAAAAGGGGGTTGTCGTGGACGAAGCGGTAAAGCCGTTCCGAACCCAGGACAAAGGTGCCGATGACCTTGCCGGGGTGGAGGGTCTTCCTGGCCCCGGTGATGAGGCCCTTTTCAAAGGCCTCCAGCACCCCGTCGGAGATCATCTCCGTGTGCACCCCCAGGTCCCGGCGGCCTTCCAGGCTGGCCAAGACAGCGTCCGGGATGGCCCCGATGCCCATCTGCAAGGTGGCCCCATCCTCAATCAGGCTCGCCACTTGCTCCCCGATGCGCCTTTCCACCTCGCTAAACCCCTCCCGCTTTAGTTCGGGCAGGGGCCAGTCCAGCTCCACGATGGCGGTGAAGCGGGAGACGTGGACGAAGGTATCCCCCAGGGTTCTCGGCATCCTGGGGTTCACCATGGCGATCACGATGGGGGCCGCCTCGAGGGCCGCCTTGGTGGCGATCACCTCCACCCCCAAGGAGCAGAAGCCGTGCTCGTCGGGCGGGGAAACCTGGACGATGGCGGCATCCAGAGTAAGGATGCACCTTTTGAAGAGCCAGGGCACCTGGTGGAGCATGATGGGCACGTAGTCCGCCCGGCCCTGGTTCACCGCCTCCCGGTCCGTGGGGCCCACGAAGAGGGAGCGGCGTCGGAAGTGCCCCTCCATCTCCGGGGAGGCAAAGGGATCCTCCCCCATCTGCAGGAGGTGCACCAGTTCCACGTTCTCCAGCTCCTCCTTGCGGGCGGCTAGGGCCTCGAGGAGGGGCGTGGGGGTGGCGGCGTTTCCGGAAACGAAGACCCGCATCCCGGATCGGATGAGGGTGACGGCATCCTCGGGAGAGGTCAGCTTCTTGCGGTAGCTCATTCCAGATGGCCTCCTTTCTGACCCAGGAGGAGGTAAGCCCCTTGCCGGAGCTCGGGAACCCCCAAAGGATCCTCCTCCACCTCCAGGAGAAAGGGCAAAAGGGTGGCGGTGAGGGCGTGGCTGCTGGTACGGGGCACCAGGGCGGGAACGTTGGGGAGGCAGAAGTGGGTGATGCCCATCTCCTGGTACACCCCCACCCGGCTGGTTTCCGCAATTCCCCCCTGGTCGATGGCGAAGTCCAGGAGCACGGCCCCCGGGCGCATGCGGGAGAGCAGGGCCCGGCTTAGGAGGAGGGGGGCCCTCTCCCCAGGCACCGCCACCGCCCCCACCAGGACGTCGGCGAAGGCGGCGTACCGCTCCAGCCGGCTTTGGGTGATGAGGGCGGTAACCGCCCCCTTGGCCTCCTTGGAGGCTTCCTCCAGGGCGGAAAGCTCCTTGTCCAGGAGGTAGACCGAGACCCCCATCCCCAAAAAGGCGCGGGCCGCCGCCCTTCCCAAAACCCCCGCCCCTAGGATGACCACATCCGCAGGGGGAATCCCGGGTAGGCCCGAAAGGAGCACCCCGGGGCCAAAGGGAGCCTCCAAAAGCCTTCCCGCAATCTGGGGGGCCAGGCGGCCTGCGATCTCGCTCATGGCCTTGAGCACGGGGCGCCTCCCCCCGGCTCCGATGAGCTCATAGCCGATGGCGGTCAAACCCTTTTCCGCCATGGCCTCCACCAGGGAGGATTCCGCCACCGCCAGGTGCATGAAAGCCATGACCGTGGCTCCGGGCCGGAGCAGGGCGATCTCCTCGAGGGTAGGCCTTCCCACCTTCAAGACCATCTCCCCACGGCCAAAGGCTTCCTCCCGGCTCACCAACCGGGCCCCGGCCTCCTCGTAGGCCCCATCGGGGAAGCCCGCCCGCTCCCCTGCCCCCCGCTCCACGTAGACCCGGTGGCCCCTATCCACCAGCTCCCGCACCCCTTGGGGGGTAAGAGCCACCCGGCCCTCCCGCACCTCCCCGAAGGGGGGTTGGGTCTTGACCACGCCTTGCTCCTTGGGTAGGCCAAACTCCATACCCGCCTCCTCGCCTAGAGCTTAAGGCCCTGCCTCAGGGCGGATGTCCTTTTCCTTCTCATGAAATCCCACCCTAGGCTTTCTTCGTGGATGCCTTCGCCGACTGGCTCTTCGTGGTCCTCTGGGGGACGGGGGTGCTCCTCACCCTGGTGCCCTTCGTCCCTGCCACCCTCCTGATCCTGGCGGCCGCCCTCCTCCACGAGGCCCTGGTGGGCTTCCGGGAGGTTTCCCTGGGCCTGTGGCTGACCCTGGGGGTCCTGGCCCTTCTGGCCATGAGCCTGGACAACCTGGCCACCCTCCTGGGAGCCAGGAGGTACGGAGCCGGACGGGCAGGGCTTTGGGGAGCGTTTTTGGGAGGGCTTTTGGGCCTCTTCCTGGGGGTGGTGGGGGTTTTGGTGCTGCCCTTTGTCCTGGCCTGGCTCTTTGAGTACCTTTCGGGGCGTAAACCCGAGGAGGCCCTTCGGGCGGCCTGGGGCACCCTGGTGGGCCTCATGGGGGGCATGGTGGCCAAGGTGATCGTCCACGTGGCCATGGGGCTTTTGGTGATCCGGGCCGTCTTCTGAAGCTCTGGGGTATGCTTTTCCCCATGGACTTCGTCTTCGTCACCCGGAAAGGGTGCGGCCTCTGCGAGAAGGCGGAGCGGTCCCTTTGGACCCTGCGGGTGCCCTATGTGCGCCGCGACATAGACCAGAACCCCGAGCCTTTCCGGCTTTACGCCGCCCGGGTGCCGGTGCTCCTTCTGGGGGAGGAGGTGCTCCTGGAAGGGGCCTTCGGGGAGAAAGAACCTGCAGCCCAGATCAGCGGGCTTTTGGGAGGCGACGCATGAAGCCCACCATGATTCAAATAGGTCCCTTGCGCATCCAGTGGTACGGCTTCCTCCTGACCCTGGCCATCTTCATCGGCTTTGAGCTGGCCAAGCGCAGGCTTAGGGCCTGGGGGTTGGATGCGGAGAAGTTCGAGGTAGTGGCCTTCTGGGCAGTCATCTTCGGGGTGGTGGGGGCCCGGTTGGGCTACGTGCTCACCTCCCCCGGCTACTTCCTGCACAACCCCGTGGAGGTCCTGTACATCTGGCACGGGGGCCTCTCCTTCCATGGGGCCATTTTGGGCGGGGCCCTGGTTTTCCTCTATTTCCATAAGCGCAAAGGCTATCCCCTCTGGCCCTACCTGGACGCCGCCACCCCGGGGGTGGCCCTGGGCATCATCGCCGGGAGGATTGGGAACCTGATGAATGGCTCGGATACCGTGGGCCGCCTCACCTCCTTGCCCATCGGCTTCACCTGGCCGGAGTGGGCCAAGGGCTTCCCGGGAATCTGCCCCGGCATAGAGGACATCTCCCAGGTGTACCGGTGCGCGGAGCTTCTTCGGGGCCCCGTGCACCTCACCCAGATCTATGGGGCCCTGGTGGGCCTTATCCTCCTGCTCCTCTCCTACCATTGGCTTCGCAAAAAGCCCTTTTACGGGTATGCCTTCTGGAACTTCATCCTCTGGTACAGCGTCCTCCGCTCGGTCCTCGAGGAGCCCTTCCGGCTGAACCCCTTGTGGCTTCCCGTGTACCGCAATGACGAGCTGGGCATCGGTCTCTTCACCGCCACCCAGGTGGTGAGCCTGCCCCTCATCCTCCTTTCCTGGTACATGCTTCGGCGCCTGGGCCGGTTAAGATAAGCCCATGGTGCTTCCCCCCCGCAAGGACTCGTTGAAGTGGGGCACCTACCCTGAGGACGTCCTGCCCCTTTGGGTGGCGGACATGGACTTCCCCGTGGCCGAGCCCATCCAGAGGGCCATACGGGAAAGGGCCGAGGGTTTTTTGGGTTACCCGCCCCGGGAGGGGGACCTCGAGCTTAAGGCCCTCATCCTGGAACAAACGGGCTTAGAAGGCGAGGTGGCCTTCATGCCCGGGGTGGTGGTGGGGCTCTACGGGGCGGTAGCCGCCTTCACCGCCCCTGGCCAGGGGGTCTTGACCCAGGTCCCCGTATACCCCCCGTTTCTGGCCGCCATCCGCCAGCAGAAACGCACGATCCTGGCCAATCCTTTGCGGGAAACCGAGGAGGGGTACAGGCTGGACCTCGAGGGCCTGGAGCGCCTGGCCTACGCCAGCCGGCTCCTCCTCTTCTGCCATCCGCAAAACCCCACGGGAAGGGTCTACGGCGAGGAGGAGCTTTCCGCTTTGGCCGCCATCGCCCGCAAGCACGACCTCATCGTGGTTTCCGATGAGCTCCACGCCCCTTTGACCTATGAGAGAACCCACGTGCCCTTGGCCCGCTTCCTTCCCGAGCGCACCCTCACCCTGCTGGGCCCGGGAAAGGCTTACAACCTGGCCGGGCTGCCCATTGGGGCAGCGGTGGGGCCTAGGCCCCTGGTGGAGGCCTTTAAGCGCCACCTGCCCCACACCTTCCCCAACGTGCTGGCCATGGCCGCCTGGAAGGCCGCCCTGCTGGAGGCTGGACCCTGGCTACGGGAAACCCTAGCCCGGCTCAAGGCCAACCGCGACCGGGTGGCGGCCTGGGCCAAGGAGATGGGCCTCGGGCACTTCGCTCCGGAGGGCACCTACCTGGCGTGGTTCAAAACCCCCATTCCCCAGGCGGCCACCTTCTTCCTCAAGGAGGCCCGGGTGGCCCTGAACCCCGGGGAAAACTTCGGGGAAGGATACGACCGCTACGTGCGCCTCAACTTCGCCACCTACCCCGAGGTGCTGGAGGAAGCCCTGAAGCGCCTTGCTGAGGCTCTAAAGAAAGTGTAAAACCCCCGGGGGACGTCCCCGGGGGGAAGGAGCTTCCGGGCTTACTGGACCACCTCGATGGGGATCCGCTTGGCCCGGGCCTCGGCCACCTTGGGCAGGGTGAGATGCAGGATCCCGTGGCGGAACTCCGCCTTGGCCTGGGAGGCATCCACCTCCACGGGGAGGGTGAAGGTGCGCACGAAGGAACCGTGAGGGATCTCCTGCAGGTAGTAGCGGCGCACCTTAACCTCCTCGGCGGGCTTCACCTGGCCCCTGACGGTGAGCTTGCTCCCCTCAAGGCTCACCTCGAGGTCCTCAGGCGCCAGGCCCGGCACCGCCATCTCCATGACCAAGGCCTCGTCGGTCTCGTAGAGGTCAGCAGGGGCCAGGTAGGTGGTCACGGGCCAGGCAAAGTCCCCCAAGACCTCCTCAAAGAGCCGGTTGGCCTCCTCCAGGAGGGAGAAAGGACCCCAAGTGCGGAAGGGAGTGATCTCCGCAGGGCGCACATCCCTACGAACCAGGGCCATACCTATCACCTCCTGTTTCACTTATATCACCTGCGTCTTGGTTTGTCAAGTATCCTTATCCTTTAATACCTACCCTTGCGCCCCCTATAATCAGGGGCATGGAAATCCCTCCTGAGGCCGTCTTGGTGGACACCCGGCCCAGGGCTGCCTACGAGGCAGGCCACCTGCCAGGCGCCCGCCACCTGGATCTTTCCGCCCCCAAGCTCCGCCTGCGGGATGAGGCGGAGCTCAAGGCCCTCGAGGCCGGCCTCACCGACCTCTTCCAGGAACTTGGCTTAAGAAGCCCGGTGATCCTCTACGACGAGGGCCTCACCAGCCGCCTTTGCCGTACCGCCTTCTTCCTGGGGCTTGGGGGGCTGGAGGTGGAGCTTTGGACCGAGGGCTGGGAAGCCCACGCCACCGAGCGGAATGAGCCCAAGCCCCAGCGCTCGGACACAATAGCCCGCCTCCGGCGGGACTGGCTCCTTACCGCCGACGAGGCGGCCAAGCACCCCCTTCTTTTGGACGTGCGAAGCCCCGAGGAACACCAGGGCAAGGTCCACCCCCCCTGCTGTCCCAGAGGCGGGCGTATCCCGGGAAGCCAAAACGCCCCCCTGGAGCTTTTTCTGGAGCTGGATAAGGTGCTAAAGCGGCTTGGCCTGGAGCCGGGGCAGGAGGTGGGACTCTACTGCCACTCCGGGGCCCGGAGCGCCGTGGCCTTCTTCGTGCTGAGAAGCCTCGGGGTACGGGCCAGGAACTACCTGGGCTCCATGCACGAGTGGTTAGGGGAGGGCCTTCCCACCGAGCCATGAGGGTCTACCGCTTGAGCGTGGGTTCCCTCCAGGAAAACGCCTACCTGGTGGAGGGGAAGGAAGGGACGGTGCTCATAGACCCCGGGGACGAAGCGGAGAGGATCCTGGCCCTCCTGGAGTCCACGGGGTTAACACCCGAGGCCATCCTCCTCACCCATGCCCACTTCGACCACGTGGGGGCGGTGGCCCCCTTGGTGAAGACCCTCTCCCTGCCGGTCTTCCTCCACCCCTTGGACCTTCCCCTTTACCGGCATGCGGCGGAGGCGGCCCACATGTGGGGCCTGGCCATCCCCGACCCGCCCCTCCCGGTAGAGCCTCTGGAAGAGGGGCAGATCCTTTACGGCTTCACCGTCTGGCACCTTCCCGGCCACAGCCCCGGCCATGTGGCCTTCATCCATCCCGGCGAGGCCGGGGAACCCCCCCGGGTCCTTTCCGGGGATCTCCTCTTCCAAGGGAGCATCGGCCGCTACGACCTGCCCGGGGCAAGCCGGGAAGACCTTTTCCGCTCTTTAAAACGCCTCCTCACCCTGCCCCAAAGGACGGTGGTCTACCCGGGGCATGGACCCAGCACCACCCTGGCTCTCGAGGCCAAGACCAACCCCTTCCTCCTCGGGTTAGAATGGGAAACGTGAACGGGGCGGATGCTCCCCACAGGGGACACCTTGAGGCGCTTAAGGCCCTTTATGACCTGCAGGAAAAGGACCTGGAGATAGACCGATTGCAAAAGGAGGCGGAAACCCTTCCCGAGGACCTGGTTTCCGTGAAGGCCCAGGTGGAGGCCCTGGAAGACCGGCTTGCCGACCTCCTGGAGCGCCAGGCGGAGCTTCGCAAGGAGTACAACCGCCACAGCCTGGATATAGAAGACCTCACCGCCAAGGAGAAGCAGGCGGAGGCCGAGCAGCGCCAGGCCCAAAGCGCCCGCGAGCAGACCCAGTACGAGAACCGCATCCAGCAGATCAAGGACCGCATCAAGGAGCTCCTGGAGCTTTCCACCCCCATCATGGAGGCCATGGAAAACCTGGAAAACGAGATCCAGGAGGTGGAAGCCGAGCTCGCCGCCTTAAGGCCCCGCTTGGAAGAGCTCTTAGAGGCCAACCGGGTAAGGGTGGAGGCCCTAAGGGCCGAGATCACCGTCAGGCTGGGGGAGCGCTCCCTCATGGCCCAGGCCATTCCTGCCCCTGTCCTGAAGGAGTACGAGACCATCCGCCGGGCCCGCAAGGGCACCGGCATCGCCCGCATGCGCCGCCAGGGCCAGGTCTTCCGTTGCGAGGGGTGCAACGTGGTCCTGCCCACCCACGTGGCGCAAAAGGTGGTACAGGGGCAGCTGGTGCGCTGCCCCTCCTGCGGCCGGCTTCTCTGGAAGGGGGAAGGTTAGGCCAGGCGGGCCTCGAGGGTAATCTCCCTCACCGCCCCCAGGGCCCGGGAAACCGGGCACCCTTCCTTGGCCGCCCGGGCGATCTCCTGGAATTCCTCCGGGGTTATCCCCGGCACCTCCGCCTCGGTGATGAGGTCAATCCGGGTAAGGGTGGCCTTCCCCTCCATCATCTCCAGGTGCACCCGGGCCTCCGTGGAAATCCTTTTTGGAGGAAACCCTGCCCGCTCCAAGGCTCCAGCCAGGGCCATGGAGAAGCACCCCGCATGGGCGGCGGCGATGAGCTCCTCGGGGTTGGTCCCCGGCCCCTCCTCAAACCGGGAGGGGAAGGAATAGGGCCCCTCAAAGGCCTGGCTCTGCAACTTCATCAGACCGCGACCGTCACGCAAACCGCCTTCCCATACCGCATTGGCCTTTCTAACCGGCATAGCTGTACCCCCAGTGCCAGGATACCTGGAACCAAGAGGAAGCTCCGGTGAGGAAAGGCACGTTTCCTCTGGTTTGACTAAGGAGAACCACGGGCGCACACTATAGGCGTGCTCTTCCTCTTTGTGGACGGCCTGGGCCTGGGAGAGGCCTTGGAGGAGCTCTTTCCCTTTCTTTTGGAGCTCTCCCCCAAGGCCTTGGACGCCACCTTGGGGGTGGAGGGCCTGCCCCAGTCGGGCACAGGCCAGACCACCCTCCTTACCGGGGTCAATGCCGCCAGGCTGCTAGGCCATCATCAAGGGCCTTTTCCTAGCCCCAGGATCAGGCCCCTTCTCCAGAAAAGCCTGTACGCCTGGGCGAAGGAAACAGGCCTGCGCGTTCTCCACGCCAACGCTTACCGCCCGGAATACCTAAAGCGGGCCACCGGGGGAAGAAGGCTTCTCCTTTCCGCCTTCGCCCAGGCCGCCCTGATGGCGGACCTGCCCCTTCTGCCCCTGGACCACCCCAAGGCCCTCCCTCCTGGGCTCTGGGAGGATCCCTGCGGTGCTGGCGCTCAGGCGGCGGCCTTGGCCCGGAGCTTTGACCTGGTGGTCCTGGAGTACTGGGCGTTGGACCTCTTCGCCCACCGCTTCCCGCATACCTTGCCGGAACGCTTTCGCGAGCTTTCCCTATTCGTAAAGGGCTTCCTGGAGGCAGGCGGCACCCTCCTCCTCACCTCCGATCACGGCAACGCCGAGGAACCCTGGCACCCCAAGCACACCCGAAACCCTGTACCCCTGGTGTATACCGGAGAAACCCCCTTCTGGCCACAAGACCTGGTGGGGGTGTTCCCCTGGCTGCAAGTGATTATCACTTCTAAACTTACAAAATCCGACCGGAATACTTGACTTTAATCCCCCCGTGGGGTAAAGTCCCCAGGCAGAGGGCGCCCTCGCCCCGGGGAACCCCTGGGGATGCAGGAAGGAGGCAAGATGCAGCTTAGAAGGTTCATAACCCTGATCGGCCTTGCGGCTTTAGGACTGGCCTTTGCCCAGCAGCAGACCCTAACCCTCTACTCCGGGCGGGGGCAGAGCCTGGTGGAACCCTTGGTGAAGCAGTTCCAGGCGGAAACGGGTATCCGGGTCCAGGTGCGCTACGGCACCGACGCTCAGATCCTGGCGGCCCTGCAGGAGGAAGGAAGCCGTTCCCCGGCGGATGTCTTCTGGGCCAACACCACAGGCGCCTTGGGCCAAGCAGCCAGCAAAGGGCTCTTACGGCCTCTGGGGGACACCCTCCTTAGGCAACCCGTGGCCTTCGTACCCGCCTCCAAGGCCTGGGTGCCAGTGACCCTGCGCCTGAGGGTGCTGGCCTATAACCCCCAGAAGCTTAAGCCGGAAGAGCTCCCCGCAAGCATCCTGGACCTCCCCCGCTTCGCCCAGGAAAGGGGCCTGGTGGGCCGGGTGGGCTGGACCCCCACCTACTCCAGCTTCCAGGACATGGTGGCGGGGATGATCGCCCTTTACGGGGAAGGCAGGACCCGGGAGTGGCTTTCCGCCATGAAGGCCCTAAACCCCAAGGGCTACGCCTCCAACCCGGCCATGCTGGACGCCATCCGCGCCGGGGAGATCGACCTTGGCTCCACCAACCACTACTACGTGGTGCGCTTCCGCCGGGCCGGGTACAACCTGGGGTTGCACTCCTTTAAGGACGGGGACGCCGGCAATCTGGCCTTGGTTACAGGAGCAGGCATCCTCAAGACCTCCAAGAACCTGGTGGCCGCAAACCGCTTCCTCACCTACCTGCTTTCCCCCAAGGGGCAGCAGTACTTCGCGGGCACCGTGGGGGAATACCCCTTGGTGAAGGGGGTGGTGGCCGATGCCCACCTCCTGCCCCTCGAGGAGGCCCTGGCGAAAAGCCCCAAGCTGGACTTTGAGAAGCTCCCCCTGGACCAGGCCCTAAGGCTCCTAAGGGAACTGGGGATTCTCTAGGACCACCCCCTCCCCCCGGATCCGGGGGCGAGCGCCGAAGCCGAAGATGACCAGCGCAAGAAGGCTCTACCAACTTCCCGGGCTCCTGCCCTTCCTGGTGCCCGCCCTCCTCACGGGGGGCGGGGTGGCCCTTCCCCTCCTCTACCTAGCCTTAAGGGCCCTGGAGGCCGATCCCGAAACCCTTCGGGATATCCTCCTCCGTCCCAAGAACCTGGAGCTGGTGAAGAACACCCTTTCCCTTCTCCTCGGGGTCCTCCTTTTCACCACCCTCATCGCCCTGCCCCTGGCCTTCCTCACCACCCGCACCGACCTCAAGGGGAAGCGCCTCTTCTCCATCCTCCTCACCCTGCCCTTGGCCATCCCCGGCTACGTGGGGGCCTACGTGATCCTTTCGGCCACGGGGCCCGGGGGAATCCTCCCCCTGCCGCGCCTCGAGGGGTACTGGGGAGCGCTTTTGGTCCTCTCCCTCATCACCTACCCCTACCTCTTTCTGGGTTTGCGGGCCGCTTTTTTGGGGCTGGACCCCAGCTTGGAGGAAGCCGCCCGAACCCTGGGGGTGGGACCCTTAAGGGCCTTTTTCCAGGTGGTCTTTCCGCAACTCTTCCCCGCCCTCCTTTCGGGGTACCTGGTGGTGGGCCTCCACGTCCTGGGGGATTTCGGCACCGTGAGCCTCCTTCGCTACGAAACCTTCTCCTACGCCATTTACCTTCAGTACAGCGCCGCCTTTGACCGGGTGTACGCCGCCTGGCTGGCCCTTTTCCTCCTCCTCTTTACCGGAGGGCTTCTCCTGTTGGAAGGCACCTTCCTCCGCCGCCTTAGCCTGGCCCGCACGGGAAAGGGCAGCGGGAAAAAGGCCAGGTCCGTGCGCCTGGGCGGGTTCACCCCCTGGGCTTACCTCCTACTCCTCCTCCCCGTCCTCCTGGCCCTGGTCCTCCCCCTTTATGCCCTTTTCCACCTGGCAAGCCGCTTTCCCCGGGAACACCTCACCGGGCTTTGGGAAGCCCTCTCCCACTCCGCCATGGCCGCCATCCCCGCCTCCTTTCTGGCCGTGGGCATGGCCCTGCCCATCGCCTACCTGGCGGTGCGCTACCCCTCGCCGGCCTCCCGCTTCCTGGAAAGGCTGGGCTATCTGGGCTACACCATCCCCCCTTTGGCCTTTGCCCTGGCCTGGATCTTCTTCAGCCTGAAAAGCCTTCCCTTCCTCTACGGCACCCTGCCCCTCCTCATCCTGGTTTTGGCCTTCCACTTCCTGGCCGAGGGCCTGGGGCCGGTGCGGGGGGCGCTTTACCAGGTGCCAAGGCGCCTCGAGGAGGCGGCCAGGACCCTGGGGGACACCCCGGCGCGGGCCTTCTTCCGCGTCACCTTCCCCCTCCTCTGGCGGGGAGCGGTGGCGGGAGGGGCCCTGGCCTTCATCGGGGCGGTGAAGGAGCTACCCATTACCCTTCTCCTGGCGCCCATGGGCTACGCCACCTTGGCCACGCGGGTTTTCAGCTACACTCAGGAAGCCATGTTCGCCGAGGCCGCCCCCTTCGCCCTCCTCATCGTCCTGCTCTCGGCGGCCTTCGTGGGGGTGTTACTTTGGAGCGAGCGCCGCTTCTAACCCTGCAGGGCATTGTCAAGCGCTTCGGGAAGCACCAGGTGCTTAAGGGAATCGACCTCGAGGTCTACCCCGGGGAGATCCTGGCCCTTTTGGGACCCTCGGGCTGCGGCAAGACCACCCTCTTGAGGGTGGTGGCCGGGTTGGAAAACCCGGAGGCAGGGCGGATTTTCCTGGAAGGCAAGGAGATCACCTCCCTGCCCCCGGAAAAGCGGGGCATCGGCTTTGTCTTCCAGGACTACGCCCTTTTCCCCCACCTCACCGCCTTGGGCAACGTGGCCTTCGGCCTTAAGGGAAAAGACCGCCACGAGAAGGCCAGGAAGGCCCTGGAGCGGGTGGGCATGACCCTCTTCCAGGACCGCAAGCCCGGGGAGCTTTCCGGGGGGCAGCAGCAGCGTATCGCCCTGGCCCGGGCCCTGGCCCCGGGGCCGAAGCTGGTCCTCCTGGACGAGCCCTTTTCCAGCTTGGACGCAAGCCTTCGGACCAGCACCCGGGAGGAGGTGCGCAAGATCCTCAAGGAAACGGGCACCACCGCCCTCCTGGTCACCCACGACCAGGAGGAGGCCCTCTCCTTCGCCGACCGTCTGGGGGTGATGCGGGGAGGAAGGCTAGAGCAGGTGGGTACCCCGGAGGAGGTCTACCTCAGGCCCAAGACCCCCTTCGTGGCCCAGTTTCTGGGGCGGACCAACCTGCTTTCGGGGGAAGGGTTTGGGCGGCATGCGGAGACCTGCCTGGGCCCGGTGCCCCTGGCGGAGCCCGCCCACGGACCCCTTCTCCTCTCCCTGCGCCCCGAGGCCCTGAAGCTCCTGCCCCCAGAAGCGCCCGAAGGAGCCCTAGGCGAGGTGCTGGCCCGGGAGTTCAAGGGGCACGACCTCACCTACCGGGTGCGCCTTTTCTCCCCGGAGAAGGAGATCCTGGCGCAGGAGGGACCGGAAAGCCCCTTCCGCGTGGGGAACCGGGTGCGGCTCAAGGTGGTGGGAAAGGGCGTGGCCCTCGAGGGGCATCCCTCCAAGGCCCCGGTGGGGGTGGACTAATACCACCCCTGGCTTGCGCCAGGGTGGGAGCCCCGGAAAACGCCTTGGGGTGGCCGAGAACTCGGTGTAGCTCAGGGAAGGATGCACGGGAACAAGGGATAAGCTGGGTTCGTGCGCCGCATCCTGATCCTCACTGAGTACGATGGCACCCATTTCGCTGGGCTTCAGCGCCAGCGGCCTGGCCTGCGCACCGTGCAGGGGGAGCTGGAAAGGATTTTGCCGGAAATCGGGGCCCTGCCCAAAGCGGTGGCCGCAGGCCGCACCGACGCTGGGGTGCATGCCCTGGCCATGCCCTTCCACTTTGACCTCTTAAGCAAGATTCCCACAGAGAGGATCCCCGAGGCCCTGAACCGCCTTCTCCCTGAGGACCTAAAGGTGATCACCGCCAAGGAGGTGGCCCCAGGCTTCCATGCCCGCAAGGAGGCCCTTTGGCGGGCTTACCTTTACCGCCTCCTCCTGAGGCCCCACCCCTCTCCCCTCCTCCGCCACCGGGCCCTTTGGATCCGCCACTCCCTGGACCTCGCCGCCATGCAGGAGGCCCTCGCCCACCTCCCGGGCCGGCACAGCTTCCTGGGCTTCGCTAAGGAGGAAGTGCGGGCAGGGGAAAGGGAGCTTTACGAGGCCCGCATGGAGGAGGTGGAAGGGGAAGCAGGCAGGGAGCTACGCTTCTACTTCCGGGGCCAAAGCTTCCTCCGGGGCCAGGTGCGGGGCATGGTGGGCACCCTCTTGGAGGTGGGCCTGGGGAAGCGCCCCCCCGAAAGCCTGAGGCTCATTTTGGAAACCGCCGACCGCCGCCTGGCGGGCCCCAGCGCCCCGCCCCAGGGGCTTTACTTCCTCGAGGCCCGCTACCCCGAGGACCGGCTCTCCCCAAAGGGCTAAGGGCCGGGGCGTACCCCGGCCCTTCCCAAGGACAGGGGCCTAGAGGCGGCTCCTCGGGTCCAAAGCGTCCCGGAGGCCGTCGCCCAGGTAGTTGAAGGCCAGCACCGTGATGAAGATCATAAAGCCCGGGGGCAGGGCCAGCCAGGGCGCGGTGAAGATGTACTCCTGGGCGTTGGTGAGCATGTTACCCCAGGTGGCCACCGGGGGCTGGATGCCGAAGCCCAAGAAGGAAAGGGCGGCCTCGGTAAGGATGGCGCCACCTACCTGTAGGGTGGCCTGCACAATAAGGGGGGCCATGGTATTGGGCACCAGGTGGCGGAACATGATGCGAGCGTCTGTAGCCCCCAACGCCTGGGCGGCGGTGGCGTAATCCTGCTCTCGAAGGGAGAGGATGTTCCCCCGCACCAGCCTTGCGGTGCCCAGCCATCCGAAGAGGACCAGGATGGTGATGATGATGAACACGCTGGCGGCATCCCCGAAGACCCCTTGCGCCCACTGCCCCACCTTCACCCCAGGGTCGCGCAGGAGGGCGGAGAGCACCAAGAGAAGGGGCAGGGTGGGAATGGTGAGCATGAAGTCGATGAGGCGGCTGATGGCCACGTCCAGGTCCAGGCGGATCTGCCCTTTAAGGCCGTACCAGGCAGCCCAGAGCACCAAGGCTAGGGTTAAGCCAAAGCCCAGGTAGCTTCCCACGCTCCCCGCCCGCACGCCGTCCTCCGCCAGGGTCCAGGCGATGGAGAGGACCAGGTACAAGGCCCCGTAGTAGAGGAACCAAGAGAACACCCGCCACAAGGCGAAGCTCCAGGGGTAAAACCCCTCCTTCTCCCGGCGTAGTGGACCCAGGTAAAAGCGCAGGGGCCTGCCGGAGAAGTACCCCGCCAGGGTGCCCATGATGGTCCCCAAAATCACGCTGGAGAAGGCCACGGCGAAGCCCACCAGAAGCGAGATGCGCGAACCGTAGATGATGCGGGAGAGCACGTCCCGCCCCAGGTCATCGGTGCCCAAAAGGTGCTCCCTGGAGGGGGGGTTGAAGTAGTACTGCCCCACGTCCTCCCCCGTGGGCTGGGCGGTGGGGTCGTAAGGGGCGATCCAGGGAGCTAGGATGGCCATCAAGATGAGCAACACGATGACCACTAGGCCGGCCATGGCCATCTTGTGCCGCCTTAGGCGGCGCCAAAAAAGGCTGGCGAAGGTGCGGGGTTTGGCCTTCACAGCTTGCGTTGCCATGGTTCACCTCTAGCTGTAGCGGATGCGGGGGTCCACCACCGCATAGGCCAGGTCCGCCAGCAGGTTGAAAAGCGCCGTCATCAAGGCCAAGAAGGCCAAGGCCGCCATGGCCACGTTGTAGTCCTTCTCCACCAGGGCGTCAAAAATCGCCCGCCCCATGCCGGGGTAGCTGAAGATGGTCTCGGTAATGGTGGCCCCGCCCAATACCCCGGGGATGGCCAGGCCCACCAGGGTCACGATGGGAATGAGGGCGTTCCTAAGGGCGTGCTTGTAAAGCACCACCCGTTCGGAAAGCCCTTTGGCCCGGGCGGTGCGGATGTAGTCCTGGGAAAGCACCTCCAAAAGCGAAGCCCGCATGAACCGGGTCCACTCCGCCATCTGCAGGGAGGAAAGGGCCAGCACTGGCAGGATCAAGTGCCACGCCCACTGCCCCAGGAACCCCCAAAGGGTCACGTTGCCCAGACGCACGTCCTCCGGCAGGACCCCCGGCACCCCTCCGGTGGGAAAGCGAGGGAAACCTGGGATATGGTCCGGTAGCCAAATGGCGAAGAGGTAGAGCAGCAAGATACCCAGGAAGAAGACCGGCATGGAGAAGCCCACGAAGGAGAGGAAGGTGATGGCGTAGTCTGCCAGGGAGTACTGTCGCACCGCCGAGAAGATCCCCACGGGAATGGCCACCACCAAGGCCAGGGTAAGGGCCAGCCCCGAAAGGATCAGCGTCTTGGGCAGGCGCTGCGCAAAGATGTACTCCGCGGCGGGGATCCCGTAGGTGCGGCTATACCCGAGATCCCCCCGCACCGCCCGGGAAAGCCACTTGAAGTAGCGGATGTGCAAGGGCTGGTCCAGGCCATAGGCCTTCTTCAGAGCCTCAAACTGCTCGGCGGTCATGCGGGGGTTCTGCCGCTTGAGCTCCTCCAAAGGGTCCCCGGGCTGTAGGGCCAAGAGGGCGTAGATCACCACGCTGGCGGCCAGGAGCAAGGGGACCATCTGCAAAAGCCGACGTACCGTGTAGGCGAACACCTTTGTACCTCCCGTTTATGACACTCAAAAAGCCCGCTGGGCCAAAGCCCAGCGGGCCCCACTATACCACCCAGGCTACTTGACGGAAAGGGCGTACTTCGCCTGGTCCCACTTCTTCACGGCCCCGCGGCTCTCCCAGCCAATCTCCCAGGCGTTCCAGCCGGGGTAGCCGTTGCCCCCCGCGTAGGCGCTGGCCACGTAGTTGACCAAGCCCTTGCGCACCACGTAGGGGTTGGCCCGGAAGTAGAGGGGCAGAGCGGGAAGCTCCTCCGCCCAGATCTCCTGGGCCCGGGCGAAGAGCTGCTTGCGGCGGGCCTCATCAAACTCCAAGACCCCTTGGCTGGTCAGGCGGTCGAACTCGTCGTTCCGCCAGCCGCCGATGTTCTGGCCCTGGTAGTTGTTCTCCTTGGTGGGCACCAGGATCGTCCCAGTGTTCAGGTTCCGGTACTGGAAGAGGTTGCCACCCTCCGCCAAGCTGGACACCCAGGCGAACTCAAACATCCCGGTCCACTTGCACTCGGAAGCCCGCTGGATGTAGTCGTCGGCGAAGACCACGGCCGAAGGGGCGTTATTGATCTTGACAGCGATGCCGATCTTCTTGAGGTCCTCGGCGAAGAACTGCTGGGTGCGCTCGCGGATGGCGTTGCCGGCGGTGGTCACGTACTCGATCTCGAAGCGCACGGTGCGCCCGCCCACGGTGCGCTGGAGGATGCCATCCGACCCCTTACGCCAACCCATCTGTGCCAAGAGAGCCTCGGCCTTCTTTAGGTCAAACTCGTACTTCTTGACGTTGGGGTTGAAGAGGGGGTTAACAGGGGCAATCCAGGTGTGGGCCACGGGCTGCAAGCCATCAAAGAAGGCCTTCACCAGCCCCTCGCGGTTCAGGGCATGGAGGA
The DNA here is from genome assembly GCF_002964845.1 of Thermus tenuipuniceus. Taxonomy (GTDB): domain Bacteria; phylum Deinococcota; class Deinococci; order Deinococcales; family Thermaceae; genus Thermus; species Thermus tenuipuniceus. The sequence goes on along the minus strand of NZ_KZ672960.1, from coordinate 44,721 downwards.
GGGCCTGACGGGTGCGGACATCATCCAGGCCCAGGTCCTTCACCTGCTGGCAGTTGGCGAACTTGTTGATGTCGATGTGCTCCCAGATGGCCCCGGGCACGAACCAGATGTCAAAGCGGCCGGGGGCGCGGGAGGTGAGCTGGCGGGAACGACCCTGGTCAAAGGTGAGGGCCACGCTGGAAGTGGCGTCGATGGAGCCACCGATCACCGCCACCAGGAGGGAGTTGGTGTTCTGGATGAAGCGGTAGACCACCTTCTGCACGTACCTGCTCTCCCCGCCTTCCGGCTTGATGGGGAAGTTGGGGTTGCGCTCCATCTCGATGGAGTTCCCCGGCACCCAGCGCTTCAGCTTGAAGGCACCCGAGTAGACCATGGCTCCCCGGTTCAGGGCCTGGGGGGTGGCGAACTTGAGGAAGAAGTTGCGGTAGAGCTCGTTGAGCTTCTCCGCGTCCTTGTCGGGGTCCAGGTTGCGGGCCGCGGCTTTCACCTTCTCCCACTCCGCCCCCATGATGTGCTTGGGCGCGTAGCCGATGGGGGAGCCGTAGGTGTCGTAGTAGTAGGCGGGCTCAAAGATGACGGTGAAGTTGCGGGCGTCCTTGACCCGTAGGTTCACCCGTTCCCAATAGTCCGGGTTTAGCACGGGCATGCCCTTGGCCTTGCCCACCTCAAAGTAGAACTGCACGTCGTCGGTGGTGATGGGCTTGCCGTCCGACCAACGGGCATCGGGGCGGATGGTGAGGTCCATCTCCAGGCGCTTCTTGCCCCCGCCGATGTCCGTCACCCGCAGGCGCCCGTTCTGCTGGGTGGGTACCTCGGTGGCCAGAACAGGGAAGTTCTGGCTATCCGCGTTGAAGCCGATAAAGGGCGCGAAGAGATAGCCTTCGATCTCGCTCTTGATGGCCTGGTTGGAGATGACGCTGAGGAAGTCCCCTGCCAGAACCCTGGGCTCCTGGGAAGCCCCTATGACCAGGCTGTTGTCCTGGGGACCTGCTAGGGCCAGGCCCAGGGCGGTTAAACCGAGCACAGCCAGCTTGCCTACTTTTCTCATACGGCCTCCTTTCGTGGTTGCGGCACTATCCTTAGTGGCCGAAGCTATTATACGGTGCCTCCCATGAAGGTCAATGGGAAGAAGGTTAAAGGGGCCCAGGATCTGGGCCCCAAAAGGCGCTCAAAAGAGGGAATCAGTGGCCGCAGGTGCGGGCCTCACCTTCCTGGTCCTTGGTGCGGAAGGAGTGGCCACAACCGCAGGTGCTGGCGGCGTTGGGGTTGTGCACCGTGAACCCGCCGCCCATGAGGCTTTCCACCCAGTCGATCTCCGAACCCACCAGGTAGGGCAGGGACATGGGATCCACCACCAGGCGCACCCCGTGCATCTCCACGAGGGTATCCCCCGGAAGCTCCCTTTCGTCCACGGCCATGCCGTACTGGAAGCCCGAGCACCCGCCGGACTTGATGTAGACCCGGATGGCCGCATGCTCCTTGCCATAACGGGCCAGGATCTCCTTGGCCTTCTCCGCCGCCAAGGGGGTAATGCGGATGACCGCCTCCTGCGTTTCGACCATCTTCCAAACCTCCCTACCCCCTAACGTAGCACGTCAGGGGTAAGAAAAGGTGAGGTGGATTCCAAGGGGTAGCATGGGAACGTGGAGCTCACCCGCGTGCAGGAAATCCTCAGGGAAGAGAGGCTGGATGCTTGGCTCCTCCTCTCCTTTGGCCGGAGCAATCCCTTGGCCCTCGAGGTGCTTGCCCTCACCCACCTTCACCTAACCCGCCGTTTTGCCTACCTCATCCCCCGGGAAGGGGAACCCGTGCTCCTCTGCCACGCCATAGAGGAAAGCCTCTTTCCCCTTCTTCCCGGGAAGAGGCGCACTTACCACACCTGGCGGGGGTACCTAGAAGCCCTTTCGGAGCTTTTGGAAGGACAGCAGCGCATCGCCTTGGAGTACGTGCCGGGAGGGCTCATCCCCTACCTCTCCCGGGTGGATGGGGGCAGTTTGGACCTTCTCAGGGGAATGGGCCTCGAGCTCACCTCCTCCTGGCCCTTGCTCCTCCTCTTCCAGACCTGGGGGGAGGAAACGCTAAAGAGCCACCGCCGGGCAGCCGAGGGCCTGGTGGCCGCCAAGGACCAGGCCATAGCCTTCCTGCGCCAAAACCCTGGGTCCACGGAACAGGCGGTACAGGCCATATTGATCCAGGCCCTGGAGGAACGGGGCCTGGTCTTCGACCACCCCCCCATGGTGGCCTTCGGCCGAAACGCCGCCAACCCTCACCACGCCCCCACGGACAAGGTCCTCGAGGAGGGAGAAGTGGTGCTTTTGGACCTCTGGGCCAAGGAAAAAGGAGGGGTCTACGCCGACATCACCTGGATGGCCGGCCTAAGGCCTCCCGAGGCCGCCCACCAAGCCTTCCAGGCTGTGGTAAAGGCCCGGGATGAGGCTATCCGCTTCGTGGCCGAGACCTACCAAAGAGGGCACTACCCCAAGGGCTTCGAGGTGGACCAGGTGGCCCGGAAGCTTCTGGAAGCCGCAGGCTATGGCCCCTACCTCCGCCACCGCACGGGGCACAACCTGGGGGAGGAGGTCCACGGCTCAGGTCCCCACCTGGATGACCTGGAAACCCACGACTTCCGCCCCTTGGTGCCGGGTCTGGCCTTCACCGTGGAGCCCGGGCTTTACCTGCCCAGTTTCGGGGTGCGCACCGAGGTGAACGTTTACCTGCACCCCACGGGTCCGGAGGTCACCACTCCCTTGCAAGAAGCCCTTACCCTCCTCTAAGTAGCCCTTTTCGGGGCCAACTTGGGCATACCCCTCTCCCGTGGTATCTTGGGGAACGGCATGGACCGCCCCCTGCTGATCTTTTCCGGCCAGTCCAACCGCCCCCTGGCCGAAGCCATCGCCGAGGCCCTAGGCCTGCCCTTGGGCAAAAGCACCACCCAGCGCTTCGCCAACGACAACCTCTTCGTGCGCTTCGAGGAAAGCCTGAGGGAAGGGGATGTCTTCATCGTCCAGTCCCTAACCCCCCCGGTGCAGGACCACCTCATGGAGCTCCTCATGATGGTGGACGCCGCCAAGGGAGCCAGCGCCGCCCGGGTCACGGCGGTCATCCCCTACTTCTCCTATGCCCGTAGCGACAAGAAGGACGCCCCCCGCATCTCCATCGCCGCCAGGCTGGTGGCCGACCTCCTCCAGACCGCCGGGGCCGACCGGGTCCTCACCATGACCCTGCACTCCCCCCAGGTCCACGGCTTCTTCAAGGTTCCCGTGGACCACCTTTCCGCCGAGCCCGTCATCGCCAACCACTTCGCCACCCGGGTGGACCTGGAAAATGCCGTGGTGGTGGCCCCGGATGCCGGCGACCTCAAAAGGGCCAGCTCCTTGGCCCGGCGCCTTCGCCTTCCCCTGGCCTTCATCGACAAGGAGCGGGTTTCCGACACCGAGGTGCGGGTCAGGATGCTGGTGGGGGAGGTGAAGGGGAAAACCGCCTTGATCGTGGACGACGAAATCTCCACCGCAGGAAGCCTGGTGGAGGCGGTGGACGCCCTCCTGCAGGCCGGGGCCAAGGAAGTCTACGCCGCCGCCACCCACGGGGTCTATGTGGGCCCGGCCCTGGAGCGCATCGCCCAAAGCCCGGTCAAGGAGGTGGCCGCCACCGACACCTGCCTCCCCAAGGAGGGTCCCAAGCTCAAGACCCTCCCCGTGGCCCCCATCTTCGCCGAGGCCATCTGGCGCATCCACCGGGGGGAGTCGGTGTCCAGCCTTTTTACCTAAGGGGAAGCAGGATGCGGAAAGAGGCGTTTACCCTGGCGGGGCAAAGCGTGCTGGCCCACATCCCCGAGCGCCCGAGGGCCCTCCTCCTGGCCCTCCACGGGCTTCAGGGCTCTAAGGAACACATCCTTTCCCTCCTCCCGGGGTATGCGGAAAGGGGCCTCCTCCTCCTGGCCTTTGACGCCCCCCGGCACGGGAAACGGGAAGGCCTACCCCCTTCCTCCAAAAGCCCCAGGTATGTGGAGGAGGTGTACCAGATAGCCCTGGCCTTTGCCGAGGAAGCCAGGGAAGTGGCCCAGGAGGCCAGGGAGCGCTTTGGCCTACCCCTTTTCCTGGCGGGGGGGAGCCTGGGGGCCTTTGTGGTGCACTTGCTTCTTTCCCAGGGTTTCCGGGCGGAAGGGGCCTTGGCCTTTATCGGTAGCGGTTTCCCCATGAAGCTTCCCCAGGGTCAGGAGGTGCGGGATACCCGGGTCCTGGCCCTTTACGAAACCCCCCCTGCCCAGAGGGGAGAGGCCTATGGAGGTGTACCCCTCCTCCACCTCCACGGCACCAAGGACCTGATCGTGCCCCTTTCCCGCATGGAGAAAACCGTGGAGGCCTTGAGGCCCCATTACCCCGAGGGGCGGCTTGCCCGTTTCGTGGAGGAGGGAGCTGGGCACACCATCACCCCCCTGATGGCCCGGATGGGGCTGGCCTTCTTGGAGGTCTGGCTTGATCCTGGAAGGCCTTAAGGGGTATAGGGGCTACCCTGGGGGCTTCAAGGCCTATGCCAAGGCCTTTCCCACGGTGGAGCTTTCCTGGTGGCACCGGGTAGGGGACAGGAAGACCATAAGCCGGTTAAGGGCCTTGGCCCCTGAAGGGTTTCGCTTCAGCGTCTGTGGCCACAAGCACCTCACCTTTAAGCCCTCGGGGGAGGAAAGACGCACCCTGAGGCGCTTTCTGAGGCGCTTCCGGCTTTTTGGCGACAAGCGGGGAGCAGTGCAGCTTCTGGTGCCCGCAGGCGTGGAACCCACCCAACTGGCCCACTGGCTGGATCTTTTGGAGGAAGTACAAAAGGAGGTGGGGCCCTTCCCCCTTGCCTTCCAGGCGGAGGAGGCCCTGCATCCCCTCTTGCAAATGAGGGGCTATGCCCTGGTAAACCAGCTAGAAGGTCCCTTTCTTTACCTGGTGGACCCGGGGGCACGGCTTGGGGAAATCCCCCAAGAAGGCGAGGGTTACCTCTACGTAAGCCTAGGCTCTTCCCAAGCCGCTCCTTCCGTCCTACACTTGGGGGCGGAGGTTGACCAGGATGGGTCAGCCCCGGAGGGCTAGCTTGAAGACCGCCAGGCGCTTTTCCCCCAAAGAAGCGGAGGAGATCTACCTGGTGCCCTACTGGGGAGCGGGGTTCTTCCGGGTAGGGCGGAATGGGGAGCTGGAGGTGACCCCCCTGGGCCCGGAAGGCCCTTCCGCCTCCCTTTTGGAGATCGTGGAGGCCCTTAGGGACGAGGGGCGGCCTTTGCCCCTGGTGCTCCGCTTCCCCCAGGTCCTCGAGGCCCGGGTGCGGGAGCTGAACGAGGCCTTCCAGAGGGCCATGGAAAAGTACAGCTACCACGGTGGCTACCGCGGGGTCTACCCGGTGAAGGTGAACCAGCGCCGGCTGGTGCTGGAGACGGTGGCCCGGGCGGGCAGGCCCTACCACTATGGCCTCGAGGCGGGGAGCAAGGCCGAGCTGGCCCTGATCCTAGCCCAGGACCTCTCCCCGGAAGCCCTCATCACCACCAATGGCTTCAAGGACGACGACTTCATCCGCCTGGCCCTAATGGGAAGGAAGCTTTCCCGGAACGTGGTCATCACCCTGGAGAAGTTCGCCGAGCTCCCCCGGGTGATCCGCATCTCTAAGGAGCTGGGCGTGCGGCCCAAGTTGGGCATCCGCTACAAGCTGAAGGCCAAAGGGGCCGGGCAGTGGGAAGCCAGCGGCGGGGAAAACGCTAAGTTTGGCCTCACCACCCCGGAGATCATCCGGGCGGTGGAGATCCTGAGGGAAGAGGACCTCCTGGACACCCTGGTGATGGTCCACGCCCACATCGGCAGCCAGGTTACCGATATCCGCAAGATCAAGGCGGCGGTGCGGGAGGCCGCCCAGACCTATGTGCAGCTCAGGAAGCTGGGGGCTCCCCTCCAGTACCTGAACCTAGGCGGGGGCCTGGCCGTGGACTACGACGGCTCCAAGACCAACTTCTACGCCTCCGCCAACTACACCCTTCCCGAGTACGCCGAGGACCTGGTCTACGTGACCAAGGAGGTGGTGGAAGCCCAGGGGGAACCCCACCCCACCCTGGTCACGGAGTCGGGCCGGGCGGTGACCGCGTACCATGAGGTCCTGGTCCTCGAGGTGATCGACGTCATCACCCCCCCGGGGGAGACCCGGCCTTCCCCCCCGCCCGCGGAGGCCCACCCCCTGGTCAAGGAGCTTTGGGAGAGCCTGGAAAACCTCTCCCCCAAGAACTTCCGCGAGGTCTACCACGACGCCTTCGCCGACAAGGAAACCCTGCAGACCCTTTACGACCTGGGGCTCGTGTCCCTGCGGGACCGCGCCCTGGCGGAGGAGATCTTCTACCACATCGCCCGGCGGGTCTACGCCATTGTGCGGGAACTGCCCTACGCTCCTGACGAGTTTGAGGATCTGGAGAAGCTCCTGGCCGACAAGCTGGTGTGCAACTTCTCCATCTTCCAAAGCCTCCCCGACGCCTGGGCCATTCACCAGCTCTTCCCCATCGTCCCCCTAAGCCGCCTTAACGAACCCCCCACCCGCCAGGCCACCCTGGTGGACATCTCCTGCGACTCCGACGGCAAGATAGACCGCTTCATCGACCTGCACGACGTGCGTCAGAGCCTGCCCGTCCACCCCATCCGCCCGGGGGAGGACTACTACCTGGGGGTCTTCCTGGTGGGAGGCTACCAGGACGTGTTGGGCAGCAACCACAACCTTTTCGGCCAGGTGGGGGAGGCCCACGTGGTGGTGGACGAGGAAGGGTTTGCCATAGAACGTTTCGTTCCCGGGGAGACCGCGGAAAAGGTCATCGAGAAGATGGGCTTCACCGCCCGGGAGCTCTTCCTGGGCGTGGAGCGGCTGGTGCGGCAAAGCCGCCTTTCCCCCGTGGAAAAGGGGGCCTTCCTGGAGCGGTACATGCGGGAGCTCCAGGGCTACACCTATCTGGAAGACTGAGGAGCCGTTAAGGGCTTGTTAAGGGAGGCTTGGCCATCCTAGGGGTATGGCCCGGGCGGGACCCCTGTATACTGGAAGCAGCTTGCATCCCACCCTCGAGCTCCTAGACCCCCTAAACCCCCTAAGGCGCAGGATGGCCCTTTTGCTTCTGCCCTTGGGGACCCTTCTGGCCCTGGTGGCCTTTGCCGCCTCGAGGGCCGTGGGCCTGGACCCAGTGGACCGCTTCTTCCTTCCCCTCCTGGCCTTGGGCTTTTCCCTCCTGGCCTTGGCCCTATGGCGCCTTCCCCGCACCAGTTCCTGGGTTCTTCCCCTGACCCATGGTCTCGTGGCCACGTATCTCCTTGCCACCCTGGCTTTCCAGCTCCTCATCGCCCCGAATCCCTTCGGCCTATCCCCCGCCGCCCACTGGGTTCCCTTCGTGTACTTCAGCAGCTTCCTCTTCTTCCAAACCCACCAAGCGGTGCGCCTGGCCCTTCTCTACCTCCTCACCCTTTTCCTCCTCTCCCTCCTGGGAGCTTTCCGCGGCCACTTCCATGCGGCGCACCTCAACGCCCTAGCCCAGTTCTTCGGGGCCAACCTGGCCTACGTGAGCCTCCTCTACATGCTGGTGCGGGTTAAGGAAGGTTACCTCGAGGCCCGCCTGGATGCCTACACCGACCCCCTAACCGGGCTCAGGAACCGGCGCTACCTGGATCTCGTCTTGGAAAGAGAGCTCTTCCGCGTCCAGCGCTACCGCCGGCCCCTCTCCCTCCTGATCCTGGACCTGGATCACTTCAAGCAGGTGAACGACCGCCACGGCCACCCCGTGGGGGACCGGGTGCTCAAAACCCTAGCCCGCTGCCTAGAGGACCACCTCCGGCAAAGCGACCGGGCCGTGCGCCTCGGGGGGGAGGAGTTCGCCGTCCTCCTGACGGAAACCCCCTTGGCCCAGGCGGTGCGCCTAGCGGGCAGGCTCCGGCAAGCGGTGGCCGCCTTGCGGGTTCCCCCGGTGGAGGGGATTTCCGTCAGCATCGGCGTGGCCGAGGCCCGCCCCGAGGACTCCCCCCTTTCCCTCCTCAAGCGGGCCGACGACGCCCTTTACCAGGCCAAGCGCCGGGGGAAAAACCGGGTGGAGGTGGGCTAAGTACCCCGTCGTGGCTTGTGTCACGACGGGGACCCCAAAAAGGCCATGGGCACGCTGTATCCATCCTTTCCGATGAAGCAACCTTCCTGCGTGAGCACTTAGTCCTTTTCCGGGAACCCACCCACCTTGGCTTTGGTCAAGCTTAGGGTGGTCTACCCTTCTTTCTCTTTCACGACCCCGCACTTCCCCGAGATTCCCAAACTTGGCCCGGAAAAGCTCTTGCCGGGCCCCCATCCTGGCTACGCCAGGGTGGGGTGGCCTTAGAGGCCCGCTTCCCGCCTTAGGGCCTCCACCCGGTCCGTTTCCTCCCAGGGAAAGCCCGCACGGCCAAAGTGGCCGTAGGCGCTGGTGGGGGTGTAGATGGGACGGAGGAGGTCCAGCTCCTCGATGATAGCCAAGGGCCTGGGGTCAAAGACCCGCTTCACGATCTCCGTGAGCTTTTCATCGGGCAAGACCCCGGTGCCGAAGGTTTCCACCCGCAGGGAAACAGGCCTGGCCTTGCCAATGGCGTAGGCTAGCTCCACCAAGGCCCGGCGGGCTAGGCCTGCCGCCACCAGGTTCTTGGCCATATAGCGGGCGTAGTAGCTGGCGGAACGGTCCACTTTGGTGGGGTCCTTGCCGCTGAAGGCCCCGCCCCCATGAGGCACCGCCCCCCCGTACGTGTCCACGATGATCTTGCGTCCGGTAAGCCCGGTGTCCGCATGGGGTCCCCCCAGGATGAAACGGCCCGAAGGGTTGATGAGGTACTCCGTTTCCCCTTCCTTCAGGTACTCGGGGGGGATGGCCTGGCGCACCACCTCGCGGATCAGGTCCTCCCGGAGCTGGTCCTGCTCCACCTCGGGGGAGTGTTGGGCGGAGACCACCACCGTTTTCACGTAAAGGGGCCTATCCCCCTCGTAGACCACGGTGACCTGGGCCTTGCCGTCGGGGCGCAGGTAGGGAAGAAGCCCCGTCTTCCGCACCTCCGCCAGGCGCATGGTGAGGTGGTGGGCCAGGGTGATGGGCAGTGGCATGAGCTCCGGGGTTTCGTCGGTGGCGTAGCCGAACATGAGGCCCTGATCTCCCGCGCCCGTGCGGTCCAGAGGATCCGTGGACTTGAGCACCCGCCACTCGTAGGAGAGGTTGACCCCGCCCGCGATGTCCGGGGACTGCTCGTCGATGGCGGTGAGGACCGCACAGGTGTCGGCGTCGAAGCCGTACTTGGCCCGGGTGTAGCCCACCTCCCTCACCGTTTTGCGCACCAGGCCGGGGATATCCACATACCCCTCGGTGGAGATCTCTCCCGCCACGAACACCAGCCCGGTGGTGACCAGGGTTTCCGCCGCCACCCGGGCCTTCTTATCCTGGGCGATCAAAGCATCCAGGATGGCGTCGGAGATCCGGTCCGCCAGCTTATCCGGGTGCCCTTCCGTGACCGACTCGGACGTGACCAGCCTCAACTTGCGCACCTCCCTTGCCCCCCACCGGGGCAACCCTGATAGTATAGCACCCCCCTTTTCCCGTCCAGGGTATGATGGCGGCTTGTGAAGGACCCTAGGCGGCCCATCGGCGTCTTCGATTCGGGGGTGGGAGGGCTTACGGTGCTTTCCGCTTTGCGCCGGGCCCTGCCCCAGGAGGATTTCCTCTACTTTGGCGACACCGCCCGGGTACCCTACGGCAGCAAACCCCTCTCCATGGTGCGGCGCTTCGCCTGGGAGATCGCGGGGTTTTTGCTCCGGCAAGGGGTGAAGGCCATCGTGGTGGCCTGCAACACCGCAAGCTCCGCCGCCCTTCCCGATCTGGCCGAGGATCTTTCGGTGCCCGTCTTCGGGGTGCTGGAACCCGTGGCCAAGGCCGCACGAGGGTACGGCAAGGTGGGCCTCATCGGCACCCAGGCCACGGTGGAAAGCCGGGCCTACGAGCGCTACGTGGAGGTTTCCTGGGCCAGGGCCTGTCCTCTCTTCGTGCCCTTGGTGGAGGAAGGGCTTTGGGATGACCCCGTGGCCCTCTTGGTGGCCCGGCACTACCTCGAGGACGCCCCCCAGGACCTCGAGGCCCTGATCCTGGGTTGCACCCACTACCCCTTTCTGAAGGGCACCCTGGCCAAGGTCCTGCCCGGAGTGAGGCTCATCGATTCGGCCGAGGCCACGGCGGAAGCGGTGGCCAAAGCTCTTAAAGGGGAAGGGCTCTTAAACCCCGAGGGCCAAGGGCGGGTGGTGCACTTCGTCACCGGGGACCCGGAAAGCTACCGGAACCTGGCGGAGCGCCTGGGGGTAAGGGTAGAGGAGCTAAAACAGGTCAGCCTGGAGGAGCTTTGATGGCCAAGAAGCCCCTGATCGACCAGCTTCACCACGAGGACGCTTGGCGGCTTTTCCGCATTCTGGCGGAGTTCGTGGAGGGGTTTGAAACCCTTTCGGAGATAGGGGTCCCCCTGGTTTCCGTCTTCGGCTCGGCCCGCTTCGGGGAAGGCCACCCCGCCTACGCCCTGGGCTACCGTCTGGGAAGGGCATTGGCGGAAGCAGGCTTCGGGGTGGTGACGGGCGGCGGGGGTGGGGTCATGGAGGCCGTGAACCGAGGGGCCTTTGAAGCAGGCGGGGTGAGCGTGGGCCTGAACATCGAGCTTCCCCACGAGCAGAAGCCCAATCCCTACCAGACCCATACCCTCACCCTGCGCTATTTCTTCGTGCGCAAGGTGCTTTTCGTGCGCTACGCCCACGCCTTCGTCTTCCTGCCCGGGGGCTTTGGCACCCTGGATGAGCTCTCCGAGGTCCTGGTCCTCATCCAGACGGAGAAGGTCCACCCTTTCCCCGTCTTCGCCTTGGACCGGGGGTACTGGCAAGGGCTTCTGAGCTGGATGGAATCCCTGAAAGAACAAGGGGCCATCGATCCCAAAGACCTTGCCCTCCTTACCCCCCTGGATTCCCCGGAGGAGGTGGTGCAGGCCCTTAAGGGGGTATCCTAGAAGGGATGCGCCTGGTCTTGGCCACGGGCAACCCTGGCAAGGTGAGGGAGCTTAAGGAGGGGCTGGCTCTCCTAGGCTGGACCCTCCTCTCCCTGGCCGACTTCCCCCTGCGCATGCCCAAGGAGGAGGGTTCCACCTTCCTGGAAAACGCCCTCCTCAAGGCCGCCTACGTGGCCAAGGCCACGGGCCTTCCCGCCTTGGCGGATGACTCGGGCCTCGAGGTGCCCGCCTTAGGGGGGGAACCCGGGGTCTACTCCGCCCGCTACGGGGGAAGGGAAACCGACCGGGAGCGGAACGTTTACCTTCTGGAGAGGATGCGCCACCTCAAGGGGGAGGAGCGCAAGGCTCGCTTCGTGGCGGTCCTGGTCCTAGCCTACCCTGACGGGCATGTGGAAACCTACGAGGGACAGGTGGAGGGGTACATCCTCGAGGCCCCCCGGGGGGAAGGCGGCTTCGGCTACGACCCCATCTTCTACCTGCCCGAGGCGGGCAAGACCTTTGCGGAGATGACCCTGGAGGAAAAAGCCCAGTACTCCCATCGGGGAAAGGCGCTAAAGGCCCTCCTCAAGGCCTACGAGCAGGGCCCCCCACCGCGGGAGGTCTCCCAGCTGGAATGAGCCGGGCCTTCCCATGAATCTCCTCTCGCCCCATATCGCCCTGTACCGCCTTTACGACCTGGCGGACGAGATCGACCTCTCCCGCCTGGCCACCCCCAGGCTTCGCCTCTCCCGGCCAAGGCTTGGGGCGGTGCGCTTTGAAAACCCTCCGGCGCAGGTGGAGCTTGGGGTGAGGAGCGTGGAGGGGATCTCCGGCCTCCTCACCGCCCGGCTCTACGAGTTTGGGGTGGCCTCCCTTTCCTTCCGGGTGCACCTGGGGGAGAGGGTACCTTGGGAAGCCTTTTTGGAAAAGGCCCTGGCCCTTCCCGAGCTCCCCTTCTGGGAAGGGTTTTTTCTGGCGGAGCTTTTGGCCCTCGAGCCCTACCTGCAAGGCGCCCTCCTCCACCCCGAGGAAAAGCGCCTGAGCGAGGAGTTCACCGTCTACCACGCCCTGGGGATAGAAGGGGAAAAGGCCCACGCCCCCACCGTGGACCTCACCCCCCTTTGGATGGGGGCCAAGGAGGAGTTCGCCCCCGAGGTCAGGCGGGAGATGGAGCGCTACCGCTACAGCTACTCCACGGAGGACCTGGCCCTTTTAGGGTTTGACCGGGTCCTCATCCTGGACTCGGAGGGCATCTGGGACGTGGCCGATCTGGTGGAGTTCGTGCACGCCCAGCTTCTTGAGCTCTCCTACTACGACGGGGTCCTCACCCAGGAGCTGGAGGCCGTGCCCCAGGTGCTCCGGCACCGGGGCCTTTGGGGCTACGGGAAGCTCCAGCGCTTAAGGCGGCGCCTCATGGCCCGGCATGCGGAGATCGCCGACGTGCGGGCCCGGATGGAGGGAGCCTTGCGCATCACCGAGGATCTCTTCTACGCCAAGATCTACCGGGCTGCCTTGGAGCTTTATGGGGCCCACGAGCTGGAAAGGAGTCTGGAGGAGAAGCTTCGGGTCCTCGAGGCCACCTACGAGATGGTCACCGAGGAGGTGGTGCACCTAAGAAGCCAGGCGGTGGAGGTGGGAATCCTGGCTCTCATCGCCTTTGAGGTGGTGCGGGCCCTCTATTAGGGGGGCTTGTGTCCCGGGAAAATAGGAGTATACTGCAGCCTGCAGGGCGCGGAAAAAAGTTGAGCGGAAACGCTACCACGCGCCCGGAGGTGGGATATGAAACGAGCAGTGGCGGTACTGGCCCTCGGGCTCTCCTTGGCCCTTGCCCAGGGGAAGATCACGGTATGGACCCACTTCGGCGGTCCCGAGCTGGAGTGGCTCAAGGCCCAAGCCCAAGCCTATGAGAAGACCTCCGGCACCAAGGTGGAGGTGGTGGAGGTCCCCTTCGGGGACATCAAGCAGAAGTTCATCCTGGGGGCACCCCAGGGACAGGCAGCAGACCTGGTGGTCACCATCCCCCACGACTGGCTGGGGGAGATGGCCCAGGCCGGGGTGCTGGAGCCCATGGGCAAGTACGTGACCCAGAGCTACCTCTCGGACCTCCAAGGCGTAGCGGTGGAGGCCTTCACCTTCGGGGGCAAGCTCATGGGCCTTCCCGCCTTCGCCGAGAGCGTGGCCCTCATCTACAACAAGAAGTACGTAAAAGAACCCCCCAAGACCTGGGAGGAGTTCCTGTCCCTGGCCCAGAAGCTCACCACCGGCTCCACCTTCGGCTTCCTGTATAACATCGGCGACCCCTACTTCAACTTCGGCTTCTTCCGGGCCTTTGGAGCGGACAACGTCTTCGCCAAGGACGCCAAGGGCAACCTGGACCCCTCCAAGCTCTTAATAGGCGGGGAAGTAGGGGAAAAGGCTTTAGGGTTCATCAAGGACCTCCGCTTCCGCTACAACCTGGTGCCCGAAGGGGTGGACTACGGCGTGGCGGACGGAGCCTTCAAGGACGGGGCTTTGGCCATGATCATCAACGGCCCCTGGGCCCTGGGCGACTACAAGAAGGCCAAGATCGACTTCGGCATCGCCCCCTTCCCCACCCCGCCCGGGGCCAAGAACCCCTGGGGTCCCTTCCTGGGGGTGCAGGGGGTGGTGGTGAACGCCTACTCCAAGAACAAGACCGCCGCGGTCAACTTCGCCAAGACCCTGGTCACCGGCAAGAATCTGGTTTCCTTCAACCAAGCGGGCGGCCGCATCCCTGTGTCCAAGAGCGCCGCCAAGACCCTGGAGAAGGATCCGGTGGTGTCGGGCTTTTCCAAGGTCTTCGCCCTGGGCACCCCCATGCCCAACATCCCCGAGATGGGCAAGGTATGGGGTCCCTGGGCCAACGCCATCAACCTGGCCATCCAGCGGCCCGACTCCAACTTGAAGAAGATCGTGGAGGACATGGTGGCCGAGATCAGAAAGGGCATCGGCAGGTGACACCATCCCACCCGGGCAAAGCCCGGGTGGGGACCCTGGAACACACCGCGTAGCGGAAATGCGCACGTATGCGGCCCCCCCATGGGACCTCCTTCCCCCGTGGGGGGCGTATCTTTAAGCCATGAAACACCCTCCTGGCCTTAAGGGTTTTCTCCTGGCCCTGTCCTTGCTTTTGGGCCTCCTGATCCTGTCCACAGGGGTGGGCATCCTGGGGTATCTGGCCCTCGAGGCCTACCTGGCCCCTCCAGGCTGGACCATCCTGGTCCTGGCCCTTCTGGTGATGGTGCCGGGGGCCATCCTGGTGGGACGCCTATTTCCCTGGCTTACCGACTGGTACTACTTCCTCCCCGCCCTCTCCTTTCTTTTGGTCTTCACCCTCTACCCCATCGCCCTCACGGTTTACCTGGCCTTCACCGACTACTCGGGGGCGCGAAGCGGCTTTCCCGACCGCTCCACGGAAACCCAGGTGGTGGCCCAGGAGGGGCCACGGCTTCTTCTAGAGGAACCGGTGGAGGAAGCCCTTCGCTGCCGTCCCTGCGCAGGGGAAACCGTGGAGGTGTATGCAGAGGGGCACCGCCTGCGGGCTAGGATCCTCGAGGCTGAGGGAAACGCCCTGGTCCTAGACCGCATCCCCCCCTTTCAGGCCGCCTTTGTGGCCAAGGTGAATGCCTTCCGCTTCGTGGGCCTTAGAAACTTCAGCTTCATCCTCTCCCAGGCCAGCAAGGCCCTTTTCCCCGTTTTCGCCTGGAACGTGGTCTTTGCCTTAAGCACCGTGCTTCTCAATGCCCTCTTTGGCCTCATACTGGGCCTTGTCCTCAACAACAAAGCCTTAAAGCTGAGGAACTTCTACCGCACCGTGCTCATCGTGTCTTGGGCCCTGCCCGGGGTCATCACCGTCCAGGTCTGGGTGGCCCTCTTGAACTACAACTTCGGGGCCATCAACCGGCTCCTGGGGGTCCTGGGGATCTACCCCATCCCCTGGCTCAACGACCCCGACTGGGCCAAGGTGGCCATCCTCCTGGTAAACCTCTGGCTGGGCTTTCCCTACATGATGACCGCCACCTTGGGGGCCCTTTCCACCATCCCCGACGAGCTCTACGAGGCGGCCAAGGTGGACGGGGCTAACCCCTGGCAGGCCCTTTGGGGCATCACCCTTCCCCTTTTGGAGAAACCCATGCTGCCCATCCTCCTCTCCTCCTTCGCCTTCAACTTCAACAACTTCTACATCATCTACCTGCTCACCGGAGGGGGACCTGCCCAGGAGGGCCGCCTGGCCACGGCCCAGGCCACGGACATCCTCATCTCCTGGGCCTACAAGACCGCCTTCAGCGCCGAGGGGCAGTCCGCCTACGGCCTGGGGGCGGCCATCAGCCTCCTCATCTTTGTCCTCACCGTGGCCATCAGCCTGGTGAACTTCCGCGTCACCGGGGCCCTGAGGGAGGTGAGGTAGATGCGGCGGCTTCTGGCCTTCCTCCTCGTGGGCCTCGCCCTTTACGGGGTCTATTGGTTTGCCCTAAACCGGCTCTTTGACGCGGGTTCCTACCGCAAGCAGGTGGCCTTCGGCAGCGTCTTCGTGCCCTACGGCTGGGTCTATGCCCTAGGCCTCCTTTTGGGCCTGGTCCTCCTGCTTCTCCTTTACAGCCTGATTCACACCGCCCTGACCAACCGCATCCAGGGGCGCAAGCGAAGCCCCTGGCCCCTTTTCTGGCAGGGGGTGACCCACCTCTTCCTCTGGGTGCTGATCCTCTTGGTCTACTACCCCGTGGTGCAGGTGGTGGCGGCGAGCTTTGACCCCACCAACAACCTCTTCAGCTTCCGCAGGCCGGACACGGGGTTTCTCCTTTTGGACGCCAAGGTCATCCCCTACGTGCCCGAGCCCTCTTTGGAAAACTACGCCAAGCTGGTGGAGGGGGTGGTGCTCTACCCCTACCAGGTGGGCCTTCTCCTCCTCGGGGGGCTCGCCCTTCTGGGTGTGGCCCTCATCGGCCTCTTGAGGCGGCTTTTAACCCCTGAGGACTGGATGGACTTCTGGCAGGGAAGGCTCCTCCTCCTCTTGGCCCTGGCGGTCTTCGCCTTGGCCCTCACCCTTTCCCCCAGGCAGTTCACCGGGCAGGGCACCGAGGCCAAGTTTCTGCTCTGGGTGCGGAACACCTTTCTCATCTCCGGGCTCACGGGACTCCTCGCCGTGTTGCTCACCGCCACCGCGGGCTACGCCTTCGCCCGCTTCCGCCACCTGCCGGGGCGTTACCCCATGCTCCTCTTCCTCATCTTCGTGCAGATGTTTCCGGGGTTTTTGGCCCTGGTGGCCATCTACTACCTGCTTTCCCGGCTAGACCTCCTGAACACCTTTACCGGACTGGTACTGGCCTATTCCGGAGGCATCATCAGCTTCGGCACCTGGGTGTACAAGGGGTACCTGGAGAGCATCAGCCCGAGCCTCGAGGAGGCGGCCATGGTGGACGGGGCCACCAAGTGGCAGGTCTTCACCAAGATCCTCCTTCCCCTTTCCGCCCCCATGTTCGTCTTCATCTTCCTCCTCCAGTTCGTGGGCACCTACTCGGAGTTCGTTCTGGCCAACCTGGTCCTCACGGGGGTGGAGAGTTGGAACGTGGGTGTGGGGCTTCGGAGCTTCACCACCGGCCAGTTCCAGACCAAGTGGGGGATCTTCGCCGCGGCCAGCGTCCTGGGTTCCCTGCCCATCCTCCTCCTCTTCTACGGATTCCAGCAGTACTTCGTCTCCGGGTACACCGCAGGGGCGGTGAAAGAGTAAGGCCATGGCCCACTACCACGACCTCGAGCACCTCCATCCCCCCCTGCCCGAGCTGGGGGAGGAGGTGACCCTCCACCTGGAAACCGCGGCCAAGGAAGGGCTCCTCCTTTACGAAAAAGACGGGGAGATCCACAAAAAACCCATGGAACCGGCCAAGGGGGGCCTAAGGGTGCGGGTTCCCGTGCACACAAGCCCTTTTCGCTACTGCTTCCTCCTGCCCGAGGGCTATTTGGGAAGCCACGGCCTGGAAAAAACCCTTCCCCGCTACGACCGCTTCTTCCACCTCCTGGCGGGGCCCCTTCCCCCCAGGTGGGCCCTGGGCACCGTGTATTACCAGATCTTCCCCGACCGCTTCCGCCAGGGGCGAAAGGAGCTTGCCCCCCAGGATGGGGAATGGTTTCTCATGGGCAGGCCCATCCGCAAGAAGGCCTGGAACGACCCCCCGGGCCCAGAAGGGGCTTGGGAGTTCTACGGGGGGGATCTTTGGGGAATCCTGGAAGCCCTCCCCTACCTGGAAGCCTTGGGGGTGGAAACCCTTTACCTAACCCCCATCTTCCAAAGCCCAAGCAGCCACCGCTACGACACGGAGGACTACCTGCGGGTGGACCCACACCTGGGAGGAGAAGAGGCCCTGGAAGCCCTCTTCCAGGCTTTGGAAAAGAGGGGCATGCGCCTGGTGCTGGACGGTGTCTTCAACCATGTGGGGGCCACCCACCCTTGGTTTCAAAGGGCCCTAAAGGACCCGGAAAGTCCGGAACGGAGTATGTTCACCTTTTACCCCGATGGCTCCTACGCCGCCTTCTGGGGGGTAAAGTCCATGCCCAAGCTGGACTATGCCTCCCCTCTCACCCAGGAACGCTTCGTCTATGGCCCACGGGCCCCCATCCGCCACTGGATGCGTCTGGCCCACGGCTTCAGGCTGGATGTGGCCCATTCCATCGGGGAAGGGGGGACCAACCGCAAGAACGCCCGCTGGCTTCGCGCCTTGGCCCGGGCTGCCAAGGAGGAAAGGCCCGAGGCCGTGGTCTTCGGGGAACTTTCCTACGACACCACCGCCACCCTAAGGGCCCATACCCTGGATGGAGCCATGCACTATGCGGGCTTCGCCCACCCCGTGATGGAGTGGCTTTCCGGAAGGGATGTGCACGGAAGGCCCGTCCACCTGGATGCCCAGGAAACCTGGCAGGTTCTCTGGGACCACCACCAGGCCCTGCCCGTGCAGCTTCGGCACAGCATGTACACCCTCCTCTCCTCCCACGACATCCCCCGCGCCCTTTGGCGGCTTAAGGGGGATGTGGAACGGTTCAAGCTGGCCTACGCCCTCCTCTTCGGCTTCCCGGGAAGCCCCGCCATCTACTACGGGGACGAGGTGGGCCTCTCCCAACCCAACCCTTACGCAAAGTGGCAAGGGGATCCCTACTGCCGGGCCCCCTTCCCTTGGGACGAAAGCGCATGGAACCTTGAGGTCTTGACCCTTATCCACAGGCTGGTAAAACTCAAGCGCACCCACCCTGCCTTGCGCCTGGGAGGACTTCTTCCCTTAGAGGCCGGCAAAGAGGTGCTGGCCTTCAGAAGGCGGTACCAGGGCCAGGAAATCTGGGCCTTCTTCGCCCCGGAAGGGGCAAGGCTCACCCTTCCCCCTGGGATAGACCTCATCGCCGAGAAGGAAGTGGCGGGGGAGGTGGAAACCTCCTTCCTGTTATTCCAACCCGTATAATGCAAGCCAGATGCGGCTCAAAAGTTTCAATAGAAGGGTGAGGCGGGTGGGGAGCACCGACGCCAAGCCAGGGGAAGGCATCCGGGATGCAACCTCCCTTCAGGCCCAGGCTGGGGGAAGGGTCTCCTCAGAAGAGCTATTGGCCCAGATGGAAGCGCTAAAGGGGGAAAACCCCAAGGATCCTGGCTTCCATAAGCGGGTCATCGCTCTGGTTCAAGAAGCCTATGCCCGTTGGAATAGCCTCCCCCAGGAACAAAAACAGGCTATCCTTGCCTCTCTTACCACCCTGCTCTCCCTCCTGCCTTGGGGGCGGCTTGGACGGGTAAGGTTGCTCTTGAAGAAGGCTGCAGGCCCTGAGGGACAGCTTGCCCTTGTCGTCCTGCTCCGCCTCCTGAAGCGTTAGAACCCAAGAGGTATACTAAGCTTTTGTGCGGGATGTCCTCGAGGTCCTGGAGTTCCCCAAGGTCCGCGCCCTCCTTGCGGAAAGGGCCAAGACCCCCTTGGGGCGAAGGCTGGCCTTGGCCCTTGCCCCCCTCTCTCAGGAGGAGGCGGAAAGGCGCCACGGGCTAACCCAGGAGGCCTTAGCCTATCCCTACACCCTTCCCGAGGCGGGAACCCTCGAGGAGGCCTACCAAAAGGCGCGAGGCGGGGCCAGGCTTTCGGGCCTCGAGCTCCTGAAATCAGCCCAAGCCCTGGAGGAGGCCATAGCCCTCAAGGAGGAGCTTCTTCCCCTACAAAACCTCCTGAGCCAGGTGGCGGCGGGCATCGGGGACCACGGGGCCTTTCTCGCCAAGGTCAGGAAAGCCCTGGACGAGGAAGGAGCCGTGCGGGATGAGGCAAGCCCCAGGCTTTTCGCCATCCGCCGGGAACTCAAGCCCCTGCGCCAGCAGATCCTGGACAAACTCTACGCCCTTATGGACCGCCACCCCGAGGCGGTCCAGGACCGGTTCGTCACCCTGCGCCGCGAGCGCTACTGCATCCCCGTGCGCGCGGGGATGGCCCAAAGGATCCCTGGCCTTCTCCTGGATGAGTCCGAATCCGGGGCCACCCTTTTCATAGAGCCCCTTTCCGTGGTGAAGCTGAACAACCGCCTCCAGACCCTGCGCCTTCAGGAGGAGGAAGAGATAAACCGCATCCTGCGGGAGCTTTCCGAGGCTTTGGCGGCCGATGCGGAACTGCTCGGCACCCTCGAGGCCCTGGGCCTTCTGGACCTCGTGCAGGCCCAGGCGAGCCTGGCCCGGGATTTCGGGCTTAGCCGGCCCCGCTTCGGGGAAGCCTACGAGCTTTTCCAAGCCTTCCACCCCCTCATCCCCAATCCCGTCCCCAACTCCCTGGCCCTGGATGGGGAAAGGCGCCTCATCCTCATTTCCGGCCCCAACATGGGGGGAAAGACGGCCCTCCTAAAAACCCTGGGCCTTGCGGTGCTCATGGCCCAGTCGGGGCTTTTCGTAGCGGCCAAGAAGGCCACCTTGGCCTGGCCCGACAGGGTCTTCGCCGACATCGGCGACGAGCAATCCCTTCAGGAAAACCTTTCCACCTTCGCCGGACACTTAAGCAGGCTCAAGGAGATGCTGGAAAGCGCCACAGCCCAAAGCCTGGTCCTCATCGACGAGCTGGGTAGCGGCACCGACCCCGAGGAGGGAGCCGCCCTTTCCCAGGCCATCCTGGAAGCCCTCCTGGAAAAAGGGGTCAGGGGCCTGGTCACCACCCACCTCTCCCCCCTGAAGGCCTTTGCCCAGGGAAGGGAAGGCATCCAAAACGCCTCCATGCGCTTTGACCTGGAGGGCTTGCGCCCCACCTACGAGCTGGTCCTGGGGGTGCCGGGGCGGAGCTACGCCCTGGCCATCGCCAGGAGGCTTTCCCTACCCGAGGCGGTGCTGAAGCGGGCAGAGGCCCTTCTGCCGGAAGGGGGCAGGCTGGAAGCTCTCCTGGAAAAGCTGGAGGCGGAAAGGCTCTCCCTGGAGGAAGAGCGGCGCAGGCTCCAGGCGGAGCTCAGCCGGGCAGAGGAGCTCAGGAAGCGCCTCGAGGCCCGCGAAGCCCGTTACCAGGAAGAGCGGGCGGAGAGGATGCGGGCCCTGGAGGAGGAGGTGCGGGGGCGGCTCCTCCAGGTAGAGGCCGAGCTCAAGGCCCTGAAGGAAAAGGCCAAGACCGGGGCCAAAAAGGACGCTCTCAGGGAGCTCATGGCCCTCCGAGAGCGCTACGCCAAGAAGGCCCCTCCTCCACCGCCCCCTCCCGGCCTGACCGAGGGGCAGGCGGTGGAGGTGGTCTCCCTGGGCCGCCAGGGGAAGCTCTTGGAGCTTCGGGGCGAGGAGGCTTTGGTGCAGGTGGGACCGGTGCGGATGACCCTGAAGGCCAAGGAGCTCAGGCCCCTCGAGGCCCCCGAAGCCCCCAAGGCCCTCTCCGCCAGGCCCAGGCGGGAGGTGAGGGAGGTGGACCTCCGGGGCCTCACGGTGGAGGAGGCCCTCTTGGAGGTGGAAAGCGCCCTAGAAGAAGCCCGTTCCCTGGGCCTTCCCACTTTGCGCCTCCTCCACGGCAAGGGTACCGGGGCCCTCAGGCAGGCCATCCGCGACTTCCTGCGCCGGGACAAGCGGGTGGAGAGCTTCGCCGACGCCCCTCCCCATGAGGGCGGGCACGGGGTCACGGTGGTGGTGCTGAAAGGCTAGAAGGAGCGGCCTTCCAGGGCCTCTATGCGCCCTCGGATGACCGAGGGCAAAGGAGCAGGCCTGCCTCCTTCCAGCCAAACCTGGACCGTCTTGCCCCGGGCGGCCTCCTCCCCCCTGGCCAGGAGCAGGTACTCCATGTCAAAGCTGCTCCGCCCGATGCGCACCACCCGCACCCCCACTTCCACGGGATCCTCGAGGAGGATGGGTTTCAGGAAATCCACCTCCGCCCGGGCCAGAATGAAATGCCCCTTCTCCACCCAGTCCCTTTCCAATCTCTGGAAGTAGGCGGCGCGGGCCACCTCAAAGTAGGTGAGGTAGACCGCGTTGTTCACATGCCCCAGGGCATCCAGGTCACGGAAGCGCACCTGTATGGGTACAGACACGGGGAAACCCTCCACGGGCTCAGAGTATACCAGGGGCTGACCCGCGGGTCAGGTATAGTGGGGCCATGGAAACCACGTGGGATCTAACCCCCCTTTTCCCCGGCTTGGAAAACCCCGAGTTCCAGGCGGCCTGGGAAGGCGTGAGGAAACGGATTGGCCAGCTCAAGGAGCAGGTGGATCAAGGAGCCCCTCTCAAGGAGGTCCTGGCCTCCCTGGACGCCCTTTTGGAGGAATCCACCCCCCTTTGGGCCTACCTCTACGCCCGCTTCACCGCCGACACCACCGACGAGGCCGCCTTGGCCAAGCTCTCCGAGCTGGAGGTGCTCTTCCTGGATTTCGCCCGCCTAAGGCCCCGCCTCACCCGCTACCTGGCCCTACAGGACCCGGAGGAGGCGGGGCCTTACCGCATCCTGGTGGAGGAGGCCCGGGAGGAAGCCCTGCACATGATGCCCGAGGGGGAGGAGGTCCTGGCGGCGGAGCTATCCCTCTCCGGGCGCCAGGCCTGGTCCAAGCTCCACGAGAACCTCACCAGCCAGATCACCGCGGTGGTGGACGGGGAGGAGTTGCCCATCACCCAGGTGCGGAACCTCTACTTCCGCCCCGAGGAGGAGGTGCGCAAGAAGGCCTACCAGGCGGAGCTTAAGGCCTGGGAAGGCCACGAGGTGTCCCTGGCCTACGCCCTAAACGGGGTCAAGGGGGAAGCCTCGGTCCTGAACCGCAGGCGGGGCTACCGGGATGACCTCGAGCCCAGCCTACACCGAAACCGCATCACCCGGAAAGCCCTCATGGCCCTTCTGGAAGCGGTGCAGGAAAGCCTTCCCCTCTTCCGCCGCTACTACCTCCTGAAGGCCAAGGCCCTGGGCAAGGAAAGGCTGGACTGGTGGGACCTCTTTGCCCCCATCGGAAAGGGCCGGCGCTGGAGCCTGGAGGAGGCCCGGGACTTCATCCGGGGAAAGCTCGCCACCCTGGTCCCGAACGCCGCTAAAGTGGCGGAAACCGCATTCCAAGAGCGCTGGATGGACCTCCTGCCCCGCAAAGGCAAGATCGGCGGGGCCTACTGCATGCCGAGGGGCGGGGGCAAAAGCCTTATCCTGGCCAACTACGAGGAAAGCTTTGAGTCGGTTTCCACCCTGGCCCACGAGCTGGGCCACGCCTACCACAACTTCGCCCTGGCCCGGGTGCCCGCCTCCTTGAGGGAGGTGCCCATGACCCTGGCGGAGACCGCCAGCATCATGAACGAAACCCTGGTGGTGGAGGCGGCCCTTAGGGAAGTCTCCCCGGAAGAGGGGCTTCTGATCCTGGACGCCTACCTGCAAGGAGCGGCCCAGGTGGTGGTGGACATCTATAGCCGCTACCTCTTTGAGTCCTGGGTCTTTGAGGGAAGAAAGGCCCGGGAGCTTTCCCCCAGGGAGTTCAAGGAGCTCATGCTGAGGGCCCAGAAGGAGGCCTACGGGGAGGTCCTCGCCACCCACCACCCCTACATGTGGGCGGTGAAGGGGCACTACTACGGCTCCGACTTCTACAATTACCCCTACACCTTCGGCCTCCTCTTCGGCTTGGCCGTGTACCAGGAGGCCAAGGAAGACCCGGGCTTCGCCGAGCGCTACGAGGAGCTTTTAGCCACCTCGGGCATGTACCGGGCCAAGGAGCTGGCGGCCCGCTACGGCTTTGACCTGGAAAACCCCGCCTTCTGGCGAAAGGGGTTTGCGGTTCTGGCCGAGAAGGTGGAGGAGCTGGAGAGGAGGCTTGCCTAGTCCACCGGGTGCCCTCCTGACCTTCCCCTGACCTGGGGAAGGTTAGGTTTATTGGGATGCGCCTTTTGGTTCTCTGCACCCACAACTCCGCCCGCAGCCAGATGGCGGAGGGCTGGCTCCGGCACTGGGCCAGGGAGATGGGGGTGGACCTCGAGGTCCACTCCGCCGGCACCGAGAAGACCCTCGTCAAGGAAGAGGCCAAGCGGGTGATGGCCGAGGTGGGGATTGACCTTACGGGGCACTTCTCCAAAACCCTTTTTGAGCTCCCCGATCCCTGGAACTTCCACCTGGTTCTCACCGTGTGCGACGCTGCCAAGGAAGCCTGCCCCGCTTACCCCGCAAAGACGGAAAAGCGCCATGTTTCCTTCCCCGACCCCTCGG
The DNA here is from genome assembly GCF_002964845.1 of Thermus tenuipuniceus. Classification (GTDB taxonomy): domain Bacteria; phylum Deinococcota; class Deinococci; order Deinococcales; family Thermaceae; genus Thermus; species Thermus tenuipuniceus. Next base: position 21,065 of record NZ_KZ672960.1, on the reverse strand, counting down.
GAAAACCCCTGGAGGAGTGGCGCAGGGTGCGGGACGCCCTCGGGCGCATGGCCCAGTTTCTGGTGGAAAGCCTCGAGGCGGGGCGCATCCCCACCGATGCGGAGCTAAAGCGGGTCTCAGGCCTCTAGGTCCCCCACGTGAATGGCCGCCACCCCGAAGGTGAGGAGTTCGTAGCGCACCTTGAAGCCCGCTTCCTCCATCATGCCCTTTAAGGCTTCCGGTGGGGGGAAGGCCTCCACGCTCTCCGGCAGGTAGCGGTAGGCCCCAAAGTTCCCCGAAACCAAGCCCCCCAGGAAGGGGAGAATCCTCCGGAAATAAAGGCGAAAGACCCGGCCAAAAACCCCTTGGGGAGGGGGAGGAAACTCCAGGACGACCAGCCGCCCTCCAGGGGCCAGGACCCGGCGGAGCTCGAAAAGAGCCTTACGGTAGTCGGTGAAGTTGCGGAAACCAAAGGCGATGGTGATGGCCTCAAAGCTCCCTTGGGGGAAAGGAAGGGACAGGGCATCGGCTTCCAGAAACTCCACCGCAAGGCCCTGCGCCCGGGCTTTCCTGCGGGCGATCTCCAGCATGGGCGGGGCGAAGTCCGCCCCCACCACCTGGGCCGTGGGCGCCTTCCTCTTCAACATAAGGGCCAGGTCTCCCGTACCCGTGGCCAGGTCCAGGATGCGCCGGGGATTTTTTTCCAAAGCCAGGGCCACCGCCCGCCTGCGCCAGCGAAGATCGGTTCCGAAGGAAAGGAGCCGGTTCAAAAGGTCGTAGCGCGGGGCGATCTCCGAAAACATGCGCCGCACCCGCTTTGCCTTCTCCTCCGGCGAAACCGCCACGGAAGGAGTCTAACACCTTCCAGGACTTTAGACCCACGGGGCTAGGGTACAATCTTGGGCGTGTTGACGGACGAGAGGCGCCTAGGAGTCCTGGTGGCCTTGGGAGGCGGGGTTCTCCTCCTCCTTTGGTACCTAGCCCCCTGGGCGGTACCCCATCGCCTTTTTGGCGGCGAAGGCGTGCTCCTAAGCCCCTTCGGCCACCACCTGCCCCAAGGAAGCCTGCCCCCGGGTTACCGGGATGGCTGGCTCCTTTGGACCTTCTATCCCTCCTTGGCCTGGCTGGCCCTCACCCTGGTCCTAGCCTGGACCCCTAAGCCTGCCCGGAAGCTTTACCTCATGGGGATCCTAGGCCTAGGCCTCTTCCTCCTCACCTACCTTCTCTTCCAAGCCAGCGTGGCCCAGGTGAACGCGGGTGCGGAAAGGCCCATCCTCAGGCGGTACGCCTTGGGGCTTGGCAGCTACGCCACCTTGGCCTATAGCCTCTACCTCCTCCTCCTGGCCCGGCTTTTCTCCCCTGGGGGGCTGGCTTTTTTGGTGCGCCGCCGGGGGGTGGTGGTGCCCCTTTTCTCCCTCCTCCTGGCCTCCTTGTTGGGTGGCGTCATCGTGGCGGTGATGAAGGCGAACCCCGGGGAGGCTAAGACCCTGCGGGAAGCCGCTATGTTGAAGCTGGACCTCATCACCTACACCTACCAGCTCCTCTATAGCCCCCTGGTCAACCCCTCGGGCTTTCTGCAAAGCCTCCTCCTGGCTACCCCCCTGATCTTCACCGGATTAGCCGTGGCTTTAGGCTTCCGCGGGGGGCTCTTCAACATCGGAGCCCCGGGGCAGCTCATCCTGGGAGGCATCGCCGCCATGCTGGTGGGGGTATACCTGCCGGGGCCCAGGTGGCTGGTACTGCCCCTCGCCATCCTGGCCGCCGCCCTGGCCGGGGGGCTATGGGGCGCCCTGCCCGGCTGGCTCAAGGCCCGCTTCGGGGCCCACGAGGTGATCAACACCATCATGCTCAACTACATCGCCGCCAGCCTCTTCCTCTTCCTCATCTCCGCCAACGAGTACAAATTCTTCGGGAGGACCCTGTACCTGCCCTTTAAGTACCCCGGCTACGAGGCCCGGAGCCACGAGATCCGCCCCGAGGCCCGCATCCTCCACTGGACCGAGCTGGTGGCCCCAGGGGGGGAGCTTTCCTTCGCCCTGCCCCTGGCCCTCCTCCTGGGCCTCCTGGGCTACTTCCTCACCAGGAAAAGCCTTGGCCACCGGGTGCTCATGGGCCTCCTGGCCGGGGTGGTGGGGTACTTGGTGGGGGGCCTTCTCCCGGGGCCTGCGGTGAACTTTGGCCCCGACCTCACCTCGGTGCGGCTCAACGGGGCCTTCCTTTTGGCCCTTCTGGCCCTTCTCTTCTTCCACTTCTACGTCTTTCGCACTGTGGGAGGGTACGAGCTGAGGGCCATGGGCCTGGCCCCCAAGGCGGCGGAGTACGGGGGGGTGCTCTCTGGGCGGAAGATCGTCCTCATCATGTTCCTGGCGGGGGCCTTAGCGGGCTTAGCCGCCACCCACTACGTGCTGGGTGGGGGAATTGACGAGTACCGCCTGAAGCAATCCCTTCCCTACTCCGTGGGCTTTGACGGCATCGCCGTGGCCCTGATGGGCCAGAACACCCCCTTGGGGGTGGGCCTCGCCGCCTGGCTTTTCGGCATCCTCCTCACGGGCGGATTGCAGGTGAACCTGCAGCTCGGCATCAGCCGGGAACTGGTGGCAGTGCTTCAGGCCTTGATCGTTCTCTTCATCGCCGCAGGGGGCTTTTTGCCCCGCTACTTCACCGACCCCTTGCGGGCAGCCGAGGTGGAACTTAAGGAAGAAAGCCGAAAGCGAGAGGAAAGGGAGGAGACCCCATGAACCTGGACGCTGCCTTTTGGATCGCCCTCTTCTTCTCCACCCTGCGCCAGACCACGCCCCTTTTGCTCACCGCCTTGGGGGGGATGTTCTCCGAAAGGAGCGGGGTGGTGAACATCGCCCTCGAGGGCATCATCCTCTTCGGGGCCCTCACCGCCGCGGTGGTGGTGGAAAGGGTGGAACACACCTTAGGCCCCGGCCCCCATCCCTGGCTTCCCTGGCTTGGGGTCCTAAGCGCCATGCTGGTGGGAGGGTTGGTGGCCCTGGTGCATGCGGTGGTCTCCATCAAATACCGGGCCGACCAGATCATCAGCGCCACCGCCATCAACCTCCTGGCCCTGGGAGCCCCCAGCCTGGTGCTCACCTACTTCTACGGCAACGCCACCAACTCCAAGGAGGTGGCAAACCGCCTGCCCCTTTGGGGCCCCGAGGGTTTTGCCCTTTCCCCCTTGGTCTACCTGGCCTTCCTCCTGGTCCCCCTGACCTGGTGGGTCCTCTTCAAGACCCCCTTCGGCCTGCGCCTCAGGGCCGTGGGCGAGCATCCTGAAGCCGCCGACACCCTGGGGATCAACGTGTACCGCATGCGCTACATCGGGGTGGTGCTCTCCGGGGTTTTGGCCGGCCTCGCCGGGGCCTACCTGGCCATCGGCTTCCTCAACCAGTTCGTGCGGGGGATGTCCGCGGGGCTCGGCTTCATCGCCCTGGCGGCCATGATCTTCGGCAAATGGCACCCCTTGGGCATCCTCTTCGCCACCCTGCTTTTCGGCTTCGCCAGCGCCTTGGCCATCCAGCTTCAGGGCACGGAGATCCTGCCCGCGGTCTTGGTGCAGGCCTTCCCCTACGTGGTCACCGTTCTGGTGCTGGCCGGCTTCATGGGCAAGAGCCGACCCCCGGCAGCGGTGGGAAGGCCCTACGAAAAGTGAAGGACCTTGACCCACCGCCCCAGGCGGTAGCGGAAGGTGAGGGCGCTGCCGTCTTGGAAGCGGAGCTCCACCCGCCCCTTTCCCAAGGAGAAGCCCACCACCTCCTCCGCCCCCAGGCCCTGGGCAAAGTGGGCGAAGCCATCCGAGCGCAGGTAGAGGAAACCCTCCTCCCCAGGGGTGAGGAGGAAGATCTGGGCCTCGGTCCCCTGGCGGTTCAGGACCATCCGGCTCACCCACAGGGCAAAGGCCTGAGCTTGGCTCATCCCCGCTAGGCCAGTTCCTCCTTGGACACCTCCACCGCCTTCCCCTCCTCCAGGAGGAGCTCCACCGTCCCCTTCAAGGGGTTCACCTTCTGCACCTTGCCGCACACCCCCTCCTTGGTGCAGACCCGGGCGTTTTTGCGGGGAAGCTCCGCAAGCAGCTCCTGGTATACGGGGTGCTCATAGGCCAGGCAGCAAAGGAGCCGGCCGCAAGGACCCGAGATCTTCTCAGGGTTTAAGGGAAGCCCCTGATCGCGGGCCAGCTTGATGGAAACCTGGGCAAAACCCTGAAGCCAGGTGGAGCAGCAAGACTCCATCCCGCAGGCGCCCAAGGTGCCCAGGTAGGCGGCCTCCTCCCGGGGGCCCTCGGCCAAAAACTCCACCCGGGCCCCGAAGCGCTCGGAAAGCTCCCGGGTAAAGCGCTTGAGGTTCACCCGCTCCTCCGCGGCATAGTGCACGGAAAGGTGCCGGCCATCCAGGGTGAAGTCGCACCCCAGCACCTTAGCCCTCACCCCCTCTTCCTGAAGGCGGGCCCTAAGGTAAAAGGCCACCTCCTCCGCCCTGGCCCGGAGCCTCGAGGCTAGGTCCAGATCCTCCTTGGTGGCCAAGCGCACCACCTCCCCGGCCTCCTTCTCCTTGCAGGGGGGGGTGCGCACCTTGCCCACCTCCAGGCCCCGACTGGTGCGCACCACCACATACGCCTCCAGGGGCGGGGGATCCCCCTGGAAGCGAAAGTAGCGCAGGACAGGGGTGCGGGCTTTGCGCCGATCGGCGTGCAGGCGAACGCCCACGGTCATGTTTCCAAGTCTAAGGCCAATCGGGCCAGGACCAGGTCCGGGCTCACATACCGCTCCAGGGCCTCCCGGGCGGCCTCGAGGGCCAGAAGCGCCTGCGGACGGTGGCGGAAGGCAGCATAAAGGGCGAAAATCCCTTCCTCGTCCGCAAAGAGCTCCTTCAGGAGGGCAAACCGCCGCCAGGAGGAGGCGCCACCCACCTCCCTGGCCTTCTCCATGCGGGCGCGAAAGGCAACGGGGTCGGCCAGGGCCCTCAGGAGCCGGCCCGGAGCCCCACCAGCGTAAGCCAGAAGCTCCGGGTCCTGGGTCAAGGGGTAAAGCCGCTCCTCGGGTACCGGGGCAAAGGCCACCTCCAGGGCCCGGCTGGCCAGGGTGGGAAGCAGGGTGGCGCGGCTTGGGGCGATGAGGACGATGCGCCCGTAGGAGGGAGGTTCCTCCAGAAGCTTCAAAAGGGCGTTGGCCGCCGCCTCGGTGAGGAGGTGAGCGGCGTCCAGGACGGCCACCTTGACCCGCTCCCGGGGGTGGGTGGCGAACCAGTCGAAAAGGGGTTCCACCTCCTCGAGGCGGATCTCCGCCTGCCCCTTCAAACCCCGCTCCGGGGGACCTATCTCCAAAAGGTCGGAGTGCTCCCCCAAGGCGGGGGGAGGAAACCCCCGGTTCAATCCCCAGGCATACCAGCGGGCCACCAGGCGCCTCCCCACCCCTTCCGGCCCCGAGAAGAGCAGCGTAGAGGCGCCAAGCCGGGGCAGAAGCTCCAGGATGGCCTCGTGGCCGATTATTCCCCAAGGGTCAGGCGGGTGTAGAGCCATGCGGGAAACCCCTCCTCCGCCAGGCGCTGGGCCACCTGGTCCAGGCTGTACCCCACCCGGAAAAAGGTGATCCCGTCCCCCTCCCACAGGGCGAAGGCCGCCCCGGGTACGTGGTCGCGGGGCTGGCCCACCGAACCCGGATTGACCAGGACCCGCACCGTAGGGGGAAGGATCAGCTCACCCCCTTCCGCCAGGCGCTGATAGCGCACCCATGGGCGGGGCCCGGAAAGCTCCAGAAAGGCCCCGGCCAGATGGGTATGCCCGTGGAAGGTGAGGCGGTGGTCCGTACAGGCGAAGGCCTGGCGGGCCAGCTCCAGCCCATCCAGGTACTCCATGGGATCGCAGGGGCTGCCGTGGACCAAAAGCGCCCCCTCCACCTCCTTTTGCCAGGGCCAGGAGGAGAGGAAGTCCAGGTGCCTGGAGGATAACCGCTCCCGTTGCCAGGCCAGGATCTCCAGGACCACCCCCTCCTTTGGCAACCGGTCCAGGGCCAGAAGCCAGGCATCGTGGTTACCCAGGACGCACTGGGCCTCCACCTCCATGAGCCAGTCCAGCACCCGGTCCCCATCCGGATAGTAGCCCACCGCATCCCCCAGGAAGAGCACCCCATCAAAAGGAGGGGCCGCCTCGAGGACCGCCTCTAGGGCAGGCCAGTTGCCGTGGATGTCGGAGAGGACCAGGTAGCGCACGGGGTTTAGGATACCATGAGAACATGGCTTCCTCCCTGCTGGAACAGCTTTCCGCGGACCTCGAGGTCCTCTCGGAGCACCTCCGGGCAGGGCTGGACGAATTCGGCACCCTTTGCTGCTACCTGGAAGGCGGACGAGGAGGAAGGACCTACCTCCTCCACGCCCCCTACGAGGAGGCTTTGACCGTGCTCCAGGCCCTAAACGGCCTCTCTTTTCGGGGACGGATCCTTCTGGCCCTGGATCCTTCGCCCCTCTCGCCCACCTTGGAGGGCCTTTCCCTTTCCGGCCCCACCCGGGCACCCCTGGCCCACCTTCTGGAAAAAACCCGCCCCGACCGCCTCCTCTTAGCCTTTCCCGGGGAGGGGCTTGGCCAAAGCTTCCCGGGAGCCAAGGAAACCCCAAGGGGCTGGCAACCCCTGGAAGCCGAGGAAGAACCCCTGGTCTTGCGGGTGGAGGCGCCCACGGGCCTCATCTACCAGGAGGTGCGGGCCTACGGGCCCTGGGAAAGCCCTCCTCTTCCCCTTGGGCTACCCATAAGCCCAGGGCCCTATTGGGGAAGCGCGGGCTTGGCCTTGGGGATTCCCACCTACGGGGTGGGTTTGGTAAACTTACGGGCAAGCCTGGAGGCGCTTCTCAGCCTCTGGTAACAGGAGGGAGAATATGGCGTACATCGCGCTGTTTGCCTTGGGAGCGGCCCTGGTTACCCTGCTCTTCTACCTGATCCTGAACCCCCGCGTGCTTACCACCGAGGGGGAAACCTTTGACCTACGCTTTATCCTCTTCATGCTCATGCTCATCATCCTGGCCGCCAGCACCGTGGGCCTGATGCTGGTTCTCGGCAAGATGCACCACCTGCTTTAGACTCCGCGCCCTCCGGCCAAAGGAGGGCACTTTTGCACTTTGCGGGTTTCCCACCTCAGGAAACCCGGCTCGTTTCCTTTGGGGCAAGCTCCTCGCGAAGATACTCCAGGTCCTTTTCCAGCACCTTGCGGGTGGCCTCGAGGACGGGGGCAAACTCGGGGGGAAACTCCCGGGTCAGGTGGCCCATGCACACCAGAAGCCCTTCCACCATGGCCTTCTCCTGCTCCCGCCGGCGCTTGCCCCCCCTTAGGGCGCTGTAGGCCAGGTGCTCCAGCCGCCGCACCACGCACACCCGGGGCTCCCCTCCTACCCCGGCACAGGGAAGGCCCTCCGCACCCCTACAGGCCGCATAGGCCTTGGAGTACAGGGGAGCCAACTCGGGATACCCCAAAAGCGCGGGCCCCAGGGGCCCCGCATGGGCCGCGGCCAGGCGGAGGTACGCAGCATGGCGGGTGCGGCGGATTTCCACCTCCATGGTTCCATCTTAGACAAAGGCCACCGGGACAAATGCCCCAGAGGGCTAGGGAAGCCGGAAAGGGCTCCTCATCCCGGCCAAGGCGATGGTCCTGGCCTCCTCCGGGGCCCAGGAGAGGGCCAGGACTCCCCGGTAGGCCCTCAGGGCCCTTTCCCGCTCCCCCGCCAGGTCCAGAAGCTGGCCGAAGCGGGCCAGCACGTAGCCTGGCAGGTAGCCGGGGTGCTGGAAGTCCATGCGGAACACCTCCTCCATGAGGCTTAAGGCCTCCTGCCACTCCCCGGCCGCCAGGTAGATCTGGGCCGCCAGGTACAGGGCCTCGGGATCCCCTATCTGGAAGAGCCCCTTCAAGAGCCCCGCCCAGTCGTCCTCCTCCTTAAGCTGCCAGGCCCGGTCCAAAAGGGCCCTCTGGCGTTCCTTCTCCGTGGGCTCATGGGCCTTGAGCAAGGCCTCGGGAAAGCTCTTGGCCAGAAGGAGGTAGTCCAGAAGCTCCGCCACTACCACCCCTTCCCGGCCCCTCAAGGCCTCCGCCACCCTTTCCATGCGGCGGGCCCGGAATCCCGTGGCCGGACCTTCCCCGAAGGCCTGGGCGAACCCCTCGTAGATTTGGCCCAGATGGTCCAGGAAGGTCTGGGAGCCCAGGACCTCCGGGGTAAGGGGGGTCTTGAGCAGCTGCAAAAGCTCCTGGTCAAAGGCGTGCATCCGCTCCAGGTAGGATTTCCCCAGGGGGTGCTGGGCCAGGGCTTGACGGAAGGCCTCGGCCTCCTCCTTTAGATGGGCCTCCCCGTCCAGGGCCACCACGGGAATGCCCTTCGCCTCCGCCCAGGGAAGCAGGTGAAAGAGAAGGGGGTCCTCCTCCCGCCAAAGCCCTTCCCGCAGGCTTTCCTCTGAGTGGGAAGCCAGGTAGAGGACGGGGGCACCGGCTTTTTCCAAAAGGGCCAGCACCGTGGCGGCGTTGTAGCGTGGATGCAGGATGTGGAAGGGCCCAAGGGAAGGAAGAAGCAGCATCCTCACCATCTTAGACCTCCGGGAACGCAACTACCGCCTGGCGGTGGTGAACGGCTGGCTGGTATGGCTGGGGGATACCTTTTTGAACCCCAACATCGTCCTCACCAGCTTTGCCGCCAAGCTGGGGGCCCCCGGGGCCCTGATCGGCCTCCTCCCTGCCTTGCTGCAGGCTGGGGGCATGATCCCCCAGGCCTTCCTGGCCCCCTATGTGGCCCGTTTTCCCCGGAAGATCGTGCTCTACCGGAAGGTGGCGGCCCTAAGGCTTCTGGGGGTGGTCCTCATGGCCCTGGCCACCTTTTTCCTGGGTCCTTGGCCCCACTTCCTCCTGGCGGGGTTCCTGGCCGGACTCCTCTTGAATGCCCTTTTTACCGGGGTTTCCAGCCTCCCCTTCTGGGAGGTGGTGGCCAAGACCACGCCCATGGAGCGCCGGGCCCACCTCTTCTCCGCCCGGAACCTCATCGGAGGGCTTCTGGCCTTCCTGGCGGGCTTCGGGGTCCGGGTAATCCTCACCCTCCCCCTTCCCTTCCCCCTCCCCTACGCCCTCCTCTTCGCCCTGGGGGCCTTGGCCTTTGGCACGGGTTGGTACCTTTTCGGCCTCACCCGGGAGCCGGAAGAACCTCCCAAGGAGGAAAGGATCTCCCTGCGCCTACCCCTCGAGCACCAAGGCTTCCGCCGCTACCTCCGGGTGCGAGTTCTCCTGGGCCTTGCGGGGATGGCCGAGCCCTTTTATGCGGTGTACGCGGTGCGCACCCTGGGGCAGGGACAGGAGCTGGGCCTTTACCTCTCCCTTTACGCCCTTTCCTTCACCCTTTCCAACCTGCTTTGGGCCAGGCTGGCGGAGCGGGGCTCCAAGGGGGTGTTGCAGGCTGGGGCTTTCCTGGCCTTCCTCGCTCCCCTCTTGGCCCTCCTCCTGCCCGAGCAGCTCTTCGGCCTGGTCTTCCTCCTCCAGGGGGCCTACCTGGCCGCCTTGGGGCTTTCCACCACCACCTATCTCCTTAACCTGGCCCCTCCCGCAGAGCGAAGCGCCTTTATCGGTCTGGCCAACACCGTGGCCGGGGTCTTCGCCTTCACCACCGTCCTGGGAGGGTGGGTGGCCGACAGCCTGGGGTTTTCCCGCCTCTTCCTCCTGGCGGCCTTTTTCTACGCCTGGGCCTTTTACGCCGGGAGGAAACTCCCCCACGAGGGGTAAAGAAGGAAAAAGCTCCACGAGCCCTTTCATCTAGCTTATCCACACCCCTGCCCATGCGGGTTCGGTTCCCCCACCCCGCGCACACCTTGGGTTTACCCCAAGTCCTCCGCTTAGCTAAATCCATCCCCGCTGGCCACGGGGCTGTGTATAGTAGGGTTCATGGTGGTCTACCTGCCGGATGGGAAGGCCCTCGAGGTGGAGGAGGGAGCCACCGCCTGGGACGTGGCCCGGGCCATAGGCCCAGGGCTGGCCAAGGCGGCCGTGGGGGCCTTGGTGAACGGGGAGGTCTACGACCTGCTAAAGCCCCTCCCGCCCGGGGCCCGGGTCCGGATCCTCACGGAGAAGGACCCCGAGTACCAGCTCCTTTTCCGCCACACCCTGGCCCACGTCCTGGCCCAGGCGGTGAAGGAGTTCTTTGCCGAAAAGGGCTACGACCCGGAAAGCGTGAAGCTCGGGGTGGGTCCGGTGATCGAAAAGGGCTTCTACTACGACATCGACGCCCCCGAGCCCATCTCCGATGAGGACCTGCCCACTATAGAGGAGAAAATGCGCGCCATCATCGCCAAAGACCTTCCCCTGCGCCGCTACGTGTTGCCCCGGGAGGTGGCCCTTTCCCGCTACCAGGGCAAGGACCCCTACAAGACCGAGCTCATCCTGGACCTGCCCGAGGACGAGGAGATCAGCTTTTACCAGCAAGGGGACGAGGCCTACGGCTTCACCGACCTCTGCCGCGGGCCCCATGTGCCCTCCACGGGCCGCATTCCCCCCCACTTCAAGCTCACCCACGTGGCCGGGGCCTACTGGCGGGGGGATGAGAAAAGGCCCATGCTCCAGCGGGTCTACGGGGTGGCCTTCCGCACCGCCGAGGAGCTAAAGGAATACCTCTGGCAACTGGAGGAGGCCAAGAAGCGGGACCACCGCCGTTTGGGGCGGGAGCTGGAGCTATTCCTGATCGATCCCATGGTGGGGAAAGGGCTGGTGCTTTGGCTCCCCAAGGGGAACGTGATCCGGGAGGAGCTCATGGCCTTCATGCGGGAGGAGCAGATAAGGCGGGGCTACCAGCTGGTCACCACCCCCCATATCGGTAGCCTCGAGCTTTACCGGGCCAGCGGCCACTACCCCTACTATGCGGAAAGCCAGTTCCCTCCCATAAGCTTCAAGGAAAGGGGCGAGGAGGAGGAGTACCTTCTAAAGCCCATGAACTGCCCCCACCACATCCGCATCTACGCCTTCAAGAAGCGCTCCTACCGGGAGCTTCCCTTAAGGCTTGCCGAGTTTGGCACCGTCTACCGCTACGAGAAGGCGGGGGAGCTTCTGGGCTTAACCCGGGTGCGGGGCTTCACCCAGGACGACGCCCACCTCTTCTGCACCCCAGAGCAGGTGAAGGCGGAGTTCTTGGGGGTCTTGGACCTGGTCCTGAAGGTGCTTTCCACCCTGGGCCTTAAGGACTATAGGGCCCGCATCGGCACCCGGGACCCCAAAAGCGACAAGTACGTGGGGGACGAGGCTAAATGGTCCCTGGCGGAAAGGCAGATTGAGGAGGCAGCCCTGGAAGCTGGCCTCCACTACACGGTGGAGGAAGGGGATGCCGCCTTCTACGGCCCCAAGCTGGACTTCGTGGTGAAGGACGCCTTGGGGAGGGAGTGGCAACTGGGCACCATCCAGGTGGACTATAACCTCCCCGAGCGCTTTGGCCTCACCTACGTGGGGCCGGACGGGGAGGAGCACCGCCCCGTCATGATCCACCGCGCCCCCTTTGGCTCTTTGGAGCGCTTCATCGGCATCCTCATCGAGCACTTCGCCGGGGACTTTCCCCTCTGGCTCGCCCCGGTGCAGGTGGTGGTGGTGCCGGTTTCGGAAAAACAGGAGGACTACGCCAAGGAGGTGGTCTTTAAGCTCAAGGAAGCGGGCCTCAGGGCCGAGGCCGACCTCCGCCCCGAGCGCATGCAGGCTCGTATCCGCGATGCCGAGGTGCAGAAGGTGCCCCATGTCCTGGTAGTGGGGGACAGGGAAAAAGCGGAGGGCACGGTGAGCGTCCGCAGGCGCCACCGGGGGAACCTGGGAAGCATGCCCCTGGCGGCTTTCCTCGAGGCCGCCCTCAAGGAATACAAGGAACGCCTTTTGGAGCCAACCCTCTGATGCGGGCCAGGTCCACCATCTTCACCCTCTTTGTGGAATACATCTACCCGGAACGGCGCGCCCGGGTTCGGGACCTCATTACCATGATGGAGGTCCTGGGCTTCTCCGAGGCGGCGGTGAGGGCGGCCCTTTCCCGGAGCGCCAAGAGGGGCTGGGTGGTGCCGGAGCGGCGGGGGCGCATAGCCTACTACGCCCTTTCCGACCGGGTCTACTGGCAGGTGCGCCAGGTGCGAAGGCGCCTCTACGAGGCCAGGACCTCCTGGGATGGGCGTTTCCTCCTGGTCCTTCCGGAAGGCCCCAAGGAACGGGGAGAAAGGGAACGCTTCCGGCGGGAGATGGCCCTTTTGGGCTACGGCAGCCTGCAAAGCGGGGTCTACCTGGGAGCGGGGGTGGACCTCGCCGCCACCCAGGAGCTCCTCGCCTTTTACGGGCTTTCCGCCACCCTCTTCCGGGCGGAGCACCTCGGGCCGAAGGAGGAAGTGCTCCGCGCCTTCCCCCTTAAGGAGGCCTCGGCCCATTACCAAACCCTCTTCTCCAGCGTGCCCCCGGTGCTCGAGGACCCCCTTTTGGCCTTCCGGACCTTGACCCGCCTGGTGCACGAAATGCGCAAGCTGCTTTTCCTAGACCCCCTCCTGCCCCCCGAGCTCCTTCCCCCAGGCTTCCCAGGCCCCTCCGCCCGGGAGCGCTTTCTCGCCCTCCGGGAAACCCTTTACCGGCAGGCCGAACCTTTCCTTAAAAAGCTCTCCCTCCCCCTCTCAGCCCTCTCACCCCAGGTGGGATAACCTTTAGGGGATGAGGCGGTTTCTATCCCTTCCCCTGATCCTGGCCACCCTGGCCCAGGCCCAGGTGGTCATCCCCTTCTGGCACACGGCGGGCCCCCCGGGGAATGCCATCCTCGAGGAGGCTATAAAAAGCTTCAACGAGTCCCAGCGCACCTACCGGATTGAGGCCCGCTACGTGGGGGACTACCGGGAGGCGGGGGTAAAGCTCCTGGCCGCCTTGCGCTCGGGGGGTGCCCCGGTCCTTTTCCACGGGGAGCTTTCCTTCCTCCCCCGCCTGGCCCAGGAAGGGGTGGCCTTGGCCCTGAACCCCTACCTCCAGAACCTGCCCAAGGACTTGTATCCGGAGATGATGCGAACCCCCCAGGTCCGGGGGCAGACCTACGGCCTACCTTTGGGACTATCCGTGCCCGTCCTCTACTACAACAAGGATGCCTTCCGCGCCCGGGGCCTTAAGCCCCCCAGGACCTGGGCCGAGGTGGAGGAAGCTGCCAGCAGGCTCACCAGCCGCACCAGCAAGGGGCTTGTCATCTCCACGGACATCTGGAGCTTCAACGCCCTCGTGATGAGCCTGGGAGGTAGCTTGGTCAGGGATGGGCTTCCCGCCTTCACCTCCAAGGAGGTGGTGGAGGCCTTGGAGATCCTTTACCGCATGGTGCAAAGGGGGCACGCCCAGGCCCGGAACCTGGCCGAGGCCCAGTTCGCCGTGGCCGATTTCCTGCGCACCAAGGCCTTCATGGGAATCGGACCCACCACCGCTTTGCCCGTGGTACTGGCCCAAACCTCCCTCCCCTTCCAAGTGGGCATGGCCCCCCTGCCCCGGCGGGAAGGGGGTACGGTACCCCTTTCCGGGGCAGCCCTGGCGGTGCTCAAGGGGGCAAGCCCGGAGCAGGCCCGGGGGGCCGTGGCCTTCTGGCTCCACTTCCTGGAACCCAAACGCCAAGCGGAGTGGGTGCGGACCACCTGGTATCTGCCCTTGCGGAGGGAAGCGGAAAGGGAGCTTGCCGACCTCCTGAAAGACCCCGAAAGGCAGGCGGTCTTCGCCCAGGCGGAGGTGGGGCGCCCGTGGAGCCAGGACCCGGAGCTGGTGGTCTGGTACAGCTACCTGGAGGAAGCCCTGGAACGAAGCCTGAAGCAGGGGGTGAAGCCCCAGGTGGTCCTCGAGGAGGCCCAGAGGAAGGCCATAGGGGTGGAGAGGCGCTAAAGAAGCCCTTGACCAAGGCTTGACCTCTTGGATGGTAAAATCCGCCCCATGAAACAGCCCTTAGCCCTAGCCCTAGGGTTTCTCCTCCTTCCCCTGGCCTTGGCCCAGGCCGGCACCCGCACGGAGGTTTCCTTCTGGCACTCCATGGATGGCCCCGCGGGGAGGCTTCTTTCCACCTTCGCCCAGGAGTTCAACGCCCGCCAGGGGCTCTACCGGGTGATACCCCAGTATGCAGGGGACTACCGGGATGCCGAAACCAAGCTGGTGGCCTCCTTGCGCACGGGAAGCCAGCCCGTGCTCTTCCAGGCGGAAATCAGCTTCTTCCCCCGGCTGGTGGGGGAAGGCCGGGCCCTGGCCCTGGATGGTTATCTGAACCTGGAGCGCGCCCTCCTGGAGGATCTCTTTGAACCCGCCTGGAACTACGGGGTCATGGAGGGAAAGCGCTACGGCCTTCCCCTAAACACCTCCACCCCGATTCTCTTCTACAACCTGGACGTCTTCCGGGCCAAGGGGCTTAAAGCCCCGAGGAACTGGAAGGAGTTTGAGGAGGTGGCCAAGGCCCTCACCTCCCGCCAGGCCAAGGGCTTCATCTTCGTCACCGACCCCCAGGCCTGGCTCTTTGAGGCCATGGTGACCAGCCGGGGTGGGAACCTGGTGCGGGAGGGCAAGCCCAACTTCACCTCCAAGGAGGCCCTCGAGGCCCTGGAGATGCTCCACCGCCTGAACCAGGCTGGGGCGCTTTCCGCAAGGAGCATGGCCGAGGCCACCTTCGCCCAGCTGGACTTCGTGCGCACCAAGGGGATGATGGTCATGGCCTCCATCGCCAACTGGCCCGCTGCGGAAAACTTCTCCTTCGCCTTCACCCTGGGGGTGGCCCCGGTGCCCCGGGAACCCGGGGGCAAGGTGCCCATGGGCGGAGCCCAGCTGGTGGTCCTCAAGGGGGCCACGGAAGCCCAGGTGCGGGGGGCTTTGGAGTTTTGGAGATACCTGATGGAGCCCGAGAACGTGGCCCGCTGGGTCCAGGCCAGCTACTACGTGCCCGTGCGCAAGTCGGCTATCCCCCTCCTGGAAGGCTTCTACCGGGAAAACCCCTTCCGCAAGGTGGCCTTTGAGCAGATCGCCCACGCCCAGGAGCGCCCCCGTATCCCCCAGTTCTCCGCCTGGGCCAGCGTCCTGGCAGAAGCCTTAGAAAAGGCCCTAAAGGGCGGCGTGCCTCCCCAGAAGGCCCTGGAGGAAGCCCAGCGGAAGGCGGAGGCCATCCGCTAGCCTGGTCCGCAAAGACCCTAAAATGGCTGGGATGCGCCTAGGTTTCAGTCCCTTCAATGCAGAGATGGGCTATGAGGAAGCCTTCCGCCTGGCGGCGGAACTGGGCCTGGACCTCGAGGTTCCCTACGACCTGCACGAGGTCCTTCCCCTTCCCGACGCCAAGACCCTGCGGGCCACGGGGGAAGCCCTGGGGGTTGGGTTCACCCTGCACCTTCCCTTCGTGGAGATGAACCCGGCCAGCCTCATCCCCAGCGTCCGCGCCTTGGCCGAGGAGCGCCTCAAGCGGGCCCTGGAGTTTGGCGAGGCCCTGGGGGCCAAGGTGGGCGTGCTCCACACTGGCCAGGTGCCCGTGCGCCACCCCATGGCCTTAAGCCTGGCCCGGGAGGCCTTGGAAAAGACCCTCTCCGCCCTCCTTCCCCTTCCCTTCCCCGTGGCTTTGGAAAACCTGGCCCTTTCCGAGGAGGACCTCCTCCGGGGCCCGGAGGAGCTAAAGGCCCTTCTGGACCGCTTCCCCCAGTACGGCTTCTGCTTGGATGTGGGCCACGCCCTGGTGGAGCTGGGTCCCCTGGGCCCTTCCCTTTACTGGGAGACCCTGGGAGACCGGCTCATCCACCTGCACCTCCACGATAACCACGCCCGCAGGGATGACCATCTGCCCGTGGGCACGGGAGCCGTGCCCTGGGAAAGGCTAGCCCCCCGGCTGAGGGGATTCCCTGCCACCGCGGCCCTCGAGGTGGGTGGGAACATCCAAGGAGTACGCCAGAGCCTTTCCCGCCTGCAGACCCTCCTTGCCTCCTAAGCCTCCCTTTCCATAAGCGGGGACATCTGTCCTTGCCAGGCTACCCTTATAGTAGTGGGGTGGGGGTTTGTACCCCCCTTCACAAAGGGAGGCAGAATGGTCGTAGACCGGATTGAGGTGTACCTGGACAGGGCCAGCGAGCCCCTGGCGGTTCTGAAGGAACCCCCTTACCGGCTAAACCTGGACACCCGAAAGATCCCTGACGGGGAGCATGTCCTGCGGGTGGTGACCCACTTCCGCGGTGGGGGCGAGGAGATCCGGGAAATCCCCTTCACCGTTAACAACTACCCCGACGTGATGGTTCTGGGCCTGGACGAGGGGAGCGAGGTGGCGGGGACCCTCGAGCTCCGCCTGGCCGTGGGGGAACCCGAGCTCCCCGTGGAGCCGGTGCGCTTCAACCCCCTTTGGTACGTGGTAGCCTGGGTGATCGTGCTGGGCGGGATCTGGGCCTACTTCGCCTTGAGCCCGGCCGCTGAGAGGGTTGTGGCTGAGATAGCCCCCCCTGCCCAGGAAAGCCACGCCCCCGCGCAGGGAGGCGCCGCAGCAGGGGTGGACCCGGCCCTCATGGAGAAGGGCAAGTCCCTCTTTGAGGCCAACTGCGCCGCCTGCCACGGGGCGAACGGCCAGGGCATGCCCCCGGTTATGCCCGCCCTGGCGGGCAACGCCAACCTGAAAGATGCCCAAATGATACTGAACATCGTCAAGAACGGGCGGGGAGCCATGCCCGCGGTGGGGGCCGCCTTCTCGGACGAGGACCTCAAGGCCGTGGCCACCTATATCCGCAACAGCTTCGGCAACAGCTTCGGCCCGGTGGAATAAGGAGGGCAAGGCATGTACCGCAATGACCCCATCGTACCCACCTTCGCCCTCATCCTGGCCGCAGGCCTCTTCTATATGGCCTACCTGGATGGTCTCCACATCGCCCGCCTCCTGGGCCATACCCCAGAGGAGCTTTCCGTGGGCCAGATCGGCCTGATGGCCTTCGGTGCCGTCTTCCTTCTCTACGGACTCATCGGTCTGGTGTCCTACTGGCTGGAGGGAGTAGAGCTGCGCCCCGGCCGCCATTTCCCTACCCCCTCCACGGCTCCTGTAGCAGTAGGGGTAATCCTGGTTCTCCTCCTCACCGCCCTTTCCGGCTTCTTCGTCCGCCTCATCGTTTACTCCGCCCAGACTGGGCACAACCCCGCCTGGCTCCAGGGCCTGGTCTTCGGGGCCATCAGTCTGGTGGTGGCCACCCTTTTGGGCATTTACAAGAAGTACTTTGGCCGGGACGAGGTGGTCACCGAGGAGGAGAAGAGCCACTTCCCCTGGTAAGAGGTGAAGCATGGACGAACGCGAGATTCGCTTGCAAAGATCCCGCAGGCGGCTTTTCCTAAAGACCGCCATCGGCACCGGAATCGGCCTCTCCCTGGTTTCCGCCTTCTACGTGGGGGCGAGCCTCCGCCCCAAGGCGGAGGTCACCCCGGAGAAGGAACCCCTGAAGCCGGGGGACATCCTGGTCTACGCCCAAGGCGGGGGGGAGCCCAAGCCCATCCGCCCCGAGGAGCTCAAGCCCGGCGACCCCTTCGTTCTGGCCTACCCCATGGACCCCAAGACCAAGGTGGTGAAAAGCGGTGAGGCCAAGAACACCGTCTTGGTGGTGCGGTACAACCCGGCTGAGCTTTCCCCGGAGGTGGCCCAGAACGGGGTGGAAGGGATCGTGGCCTACTCCGCGGTCTGTACCCACCTGGGTTGCATCGTGAGCCAGTGGGTGGCGGACAAGAAAGCGGGCCTTTGCCCCTGCCACGGTGGAATCTACGACTTCGCCCGCGGCGCCCAGGTCATCGCCGGCCCCCCGCCCAGGCCTGTGCCCCAGCTTCCTCTTAAGGCGGAAGAAGGCGTCCTGGTAGCCGCTGGGGAGTTTCTGGGCGAGGTGGGAGTGAAAGCGGAAGCGGGCTTCTGCCGTCACGTCTAGGAGGGAAGCATGTACAAATGGCTAGACGAACGCCTAGACCTCACGGGCCTTTACCAGAAGGTCTTGCGCAAGGCCTTCCCGGTGCATCACTCTTTCTTCCTAGGGGAGATCACCCTCTTCGCCTTCATCGTCTTGGTGCTCACCGGCATCTTCCTTACCTTGAACTTCGAACCTTCCATCCGGGAGGTGAAGCTCCCCGATGGCCGCACGGTGCCCGCGGCCTACGCCAGCGTCCTCTACATAGACAGCCTTCCCTTCGGGGCGGTGATCCGTAGCCTCCACCACTGGTCGGCCCACGTGATGATCGCCGCCGCCTTCCTGCACATGCTCCGCATTCTCCTCTCGGGAGCCTACAAGAAACCCCGGGAACTCAACTACCTGGTGGGCCTGGCCCTTTTGGGCCTGGCGGTGGTCACCGCCTTCACCGGCTACGCCCTGCCCTACGACAACTATGCCGTCACCGCCACCCGCATCGGCTATGGGATCGCCGCCTCCATACCCTGGGTGGGCGGGGCCATAGCGGAGGTGATGTTCGGTGGAGAGTTCCCGGGCTCGGACAGGTCCATCCCCCGGCTTTATAGCCTCCACGTCCTCTGGCTTCCCTTGCTTCTCATGGCCCTCATCGGGGTGCACATGGCCATCATGATGAAGCAGAAGCACACCCAGCCCCGCTATGCCGAGCGGGTGGCCCCGGGCAAGATCCTGGGTGTTCCCATGTACCCCCAGCAGATGGTGATGATGGGGATCCTCTTTGCCCTTTACGTGGGGGTGATGACCTTCATCGCCGGGGCCTTCTTGGCCCACCCCATCGAGGCTTTCGGCCCCCCCACCCCCAACACCCCGGCGGTCAAACCCGACTGGTACTTCCTCTGGATCTACGGCATCCTGCAGCTCATCCCCTCCAGCTGGGAGTTCCACCTTTTCGGGGCCACCATAGGACCGGAGTTCATCGGGGGGGTGGTGATCCCGGGGATCCTGGCCCTGGTGGGGCTTCTTTTGCCCTTCGTGGACACCCGCAAGGACAAGATGCGCTACATGGAGCTCCCCTCGGAGCACCCGGTGCGCACCAGCGTCATCCTGGCCCTTTTGGTCTTCTTCCTCATGACCACCCTGGCCGGGTACAAGATCGAGTTCCAGCAACAAGGCTCCATCCTGGGCAACAACGCCGTGCTCTGGACCCTGGTCCTGGGAGGCCCCCTGCTCACCTACCTGGTTTCCTACACCCTGCTGCGCATCTTCTACGGCAAGGAGAAGGAAAAGGCCCGCCAGTAAAGCCCCCTGCTCCCCAAGCCCGCACCTGGGGGGGAGAAGCGAAGGGGCCCCGCCCGATGGCGGGGCCCCAAGCCTTTTGGGGGCTTAGGAGGACTTCTCCTCCTCGAGGCCCAGGCTCACCAGCAGGTCGCCATAGAGGTCGCCCAGCTTCACGCTGGCGCTTGCCGTAGGCACCACGGAGGCATCGTACAGGTTGTACTCGGCCACCGCCCCGTACTCGTACTCCCGGCGCTCCTCCCGGCGGGGTCCGGGCTTCCTCTTGCCCCGGGCCTCCTTGCCCTTGGCCCGGCGGGGCCGCTCCTCCTCGGCCTTGGGAGGAGGCGGGGGCAGAAGGCGCTTGCGGGAGAGGGAGATCCGCTGTTCCACGGGGTCGATGTTGAGGACCACCACCTCCATCTCCTCCCCCTTCTTGAAGAGGGCGGCGGGGTTTTCAATGCGGGCATGGTCCAGCTCGGAAACGTGGACCAGCCCTTCCATGCCCGGCTCCAGTTCCACGAAGACCCCAAAGTCGGTGATCCCGGTAATCCTGCCCTTGACCACCGTGCCAGGAGGGTACTTCTCGGTGAGGAGCTGCCAGGGATCGGGCTGGGTTTGCTTGAGGCCCAGGGAGAGGCGGCGCTCGGCGGGATCCAGTCTCAGCACCACCGCCTCCACCTCCTCCCCCTCCTTCACCACCTCGGAGGGGTGCTTGGGCCTTTTGGTCCAGGAAAGCTCGGAGATGTGGATGAGCCCCTCGAGGCCCGGCTCCACCTCCACGAAGGCCCCGAACTGGGTGAGGCCCACCACCTTGCCCCGGACCCGGCTTCCCACCGGGTACTTCTCGGCCACGGTGGTCCAGGGATCGGGGATCAGAGCCTTCATGGAAAGGTTGACCCGCTCCTTCTCGGGGTCCACGGAAACCACCTGGGCCCGCACCTTCTGCCCCTTGTGGATAACCTCCTTGGGGTGGTTAAACCGCCCCCAGGTGATCTCGGAACGGTGCACGAGACCGTCCACAGGACCCAGGTTCACGAAGGCTCCGAAGTCGGTAACGTCCACCACCGTACCTTCCACCACCTGGCCGGGCTGTAGGCTTTGGAAAAAGGCCTCCTTGGCCCGTTTCTGTTCCTCTTCCAAAACCGCCCGACGGGAGAGGAGAACCCGCCCCTTCTTGCGGTTAAACTCGATGATCTTCACTAGGATCTGCTGGCCCACGTAGGCATCCAGGTTGGGGATGCGCTTGAGGTCCAGCTGCGAAGCGGGGATGAAGGCGGACACGCCATCCAGGTCGGCAACCACACCCCCCTTGACCTTCTCCTTTACGGTGACGGTCACCGGCTCGCCCTTCTCATAAAGCTCCCGGATGCGGTCCCAGTGCTCCGTGGCCTCCACCCGCTTGCGGGAAAGAAGGACCTGGCCCGTTTCGGGGTCCACCTTGAGCACCTGGACCCGCACCAGATCCCCGGGCTTCAAAAGGGCCTTTAGCTCCTCCTCGGGAAGGGACTTCTCCGTAAGCTCGTTAAAGGGGATGATGCCTTCCGTCTTCGCGCCGATATCTACCGCCACACCCTCCGAGCCCACCAGGACCACCTTGCCCGTCAGGATCTGGCCCGGGCGCACGCGCTTCTCCAAGCGGGCCTCGGTTTCCTGAAGGGCCTCCTCCATGCTGAAGGTCTGGCCTGGGGTCAAGTTGGCTTCGCTGACCTGGGTCGCCTTTTCTTCCATGCCGCCTCTTTCCTCCTTACGCGCCTTCCAGGGAAGGCGGGCGCATTTTGCGCACGTCCACACGAAAAGGAGGGGGAGAAGCCTCACTCCCCGCTTCCGTGTGAACCGGCCCCGAAGGGCATACCCTTCCTTTATACCACGGGGAGGCCCCCTTGCCAAGAGGTTGTAATTGGCCACCACATTTGAGACACCTTGGGGAACCGACCCCTCCTGCATCCTAGCCAGAAAC
>NZ_PRDA01000015.1 GCF_002964845.1 Thermus tenuipuniceus | reverse complement strand
CCCCGCCTGCGGGGGGAAGGGGGTGTTTATGCAGGGTATTCGGGAGGTGCAAGTTTTGAGTTAAAAGAGGCGCTTCGTCGCTTGCGGGAAGCAGGGATCCCCGCAAAGCAAAGCCTCTCCGCCGGGAGCTACCTTTGCAACCAGGCCTTTTACCTGTCGCTTTTTCATCTTCCCCCGGAGGTCCCCGTGGCCTTCATCCGCCTTCCCCCTGACGAAACCCTGGCCCTGGGAAAGGGGTGGGGCCTACCTTCCCCTAAGGGAACAAGCCCGGGCAGTGTACACTCTGCTAGAGCTACTATGAGGGTTTTGTTCGTGTCCAACGGGCCCACCGAGGACGCCATCGGCGCCCGCATCGCCGCCCAGCTTGGCCACGCCATCTGGGCCCTTCCCCTGGTGGGTCGAGGAAACGCTTACCAAGGGGTGGTTCAAGAGGTCCTAGGACCCAGGAAGGAGATGCCTTCGGGGGGGTTCCTTTTCGGCAGCCTAGCCAACCTTGTGGCCGACCTGAAGGCGGGGTTCCTCTCCATGAGCTTCGCCCAGTGGCAGGCCGCCTGGGCCTTCCTGCCTGACGCCGTGGTGGTGGTGGGGGACGCCTACGCCCTCAGCGTGGGGGTTCTGGCCGCCCGGGGCAAACCCCTGTACCACGTGAACCCCTTGGTTTCCGCGCACTACCTGGAAGCTGTCCGTCCCTTAGAACTCCTTCTGGACTGGGGCGGGAGCGACTTCACCCCCTATGAACGTCTCCTACACCGTAAGGCCCGAGCGGTGTTCGTACGGGACGAACCTAGCCTCAGGCGGCTTCACCGCCTGGGCGTCCCTCACGCTTACTGGTACGGAAGCTTTGCCATGGACCTCTTACCCCCACCGGAGCGGAACCTCGCTCCCTGGGTGGGTGAGGAACCCCTCCTGGCCCTGCTCCCAGGTACCAGGGGTGACGAGGCCTTCAGCCTTCCCCTCATGCTGGAGGCCACTTTACGGCTTCCCCTCATCCCGGCGGTGGCCTGGGCCAAGGAATGGGAGGCGCTTCCCCCCCTGCCAGGCTGGCAGACCCAGGAGGTTGCTCCCGAGGCCTTGCGGCTGGAAAGGGACGGCAAGACCGCCTGGGTCTTCCGAGGGGCCTTCTCCGCCATCCTTCACCAAAGCCGCCTGGTCCTGGCCACCGCGGGCACGGCAGCGGAGCAGGCAGCGGGCCTAGGCATTCCCGTGGTGGCCTTCCCCACCCCCGGTCCCCAGTACACCCAGGCCTTTGCCCGTAGGCAGAAGCGCCTCCTCGGAGAAGCACTCCACCTTACGGAGGCCCACCCTGACCGCGTGGCGGCCACCGCCCAAAGGTTGCTCCAAAACGAGGCCCTTTACGCTCGATCCAGCCAAGCAGGGAAAGAGCGTATAGGTCCGCCTGGGGGCATCCAGGGAACTGCTCGTCACATCCAGGAAGACATACACCGCTTAGGACAGATCCGTGCGGTATGCTAAGCTCTGCATGCGCCTCTACCGCGTAGGCCTCTTCACCGACGTCTACTTCCCCAACCCCAACGGGGTCACCACCAGCGTTTACCTCCTCCTGCGGGAGCTACGCCGCATGGGCCACGAGGCCTGGGTCATCGCCCCTCGCCACCCCGAGGCCCCCGAGGGCGAGGAGGGGGTAGTGCGGGTGCCCTCCGTGGCCTACCCCTTCTACGAGGGGCAGCAAATCGCCTTGCCCTCCGCCCGCCACCTGCCCACGGAGTTTGAGCTGATCCACACCCACACCCCCCTCACCCTGGGGGTATGGGGCCTCAGGATCGCCCGCAACAAGGGCCTGCCCCATGTCTCCACCTTCCACACCCATTACGAGAAGTACGCCCACTACGTGCCGGGCCTGGCGGTCCTGGACAAGTACACGGGCATCGTTCCCCGCCTGGCCAAGGCCTTCTATAACCGGGTGGAGGTAGTCATCGCCCCCACCGAGCCCGTGAAGCGCCTTGCGGAAGGCTACGGCATAGAGCGCCCCATCCGGGTCATCCCCACCGGGATCGACAACCGCCTCCTGGAGGAGGCTCCCCTCCCCTCCCCTCCCCCTTGGCCCGAAGACAAGCGCCGCCTCATCACCGTGGGGCGCCTGGGGAAGGAGAAGTCCTTTGACGTGGTGCTGAAGGCGGTGGCTGAGCTTTCCAAGAAAACAGACGTCTTCCTGGTGCACATCGGGGAAGGCCCGGAGCTCCACGCCCTCGAGCACCTAGCCAGAGGGCTCGGCATCGCCGAGCGGGTGCGCTTCCTAGGCCCCGTGCCCTACAAGAAGATCGGCGGCTACTACCGCATGGCCGAACTCTTCCTCTTCGCCAGCGAAACCGAGACCCAGGGGCTTGTGGTCTGGGAGGCCCAGGCCATGGGGGTGCCAGTGGTAGCCGTGGGGGCGGAAGGGGTATTGGAGGGGGTGGAGGATGGCCGGACGGGCTACCTGGTGCCCCCGGGGGACTTCCTAGCCCTGGCGGAAAAGGCCCTGGACCTCCTGCTTGACGAAGAGAGGCGGCGGCGCTTCAGCCTCCAAGCCCGCGCCTGGGCCATGGAGCGCTCGGCAGAGCGCATCGCCGAGAGGATCGTGGCCGTCTACGACGAGGCCAACGAAATCCTCCGGGCCGAGCCTCGCAGGCTCATCTTCCCCTTTCCCCGCCTTCCCCGAAGTACCCTCGAGGATCGCCCAGGAGGTTTCTGACCTGCTGTAGAAGAAACTTCCCCCAGCCCCCTTTAAGCCTGCGGGCCGAGGTGAGGACCAAGGCCCGGGGTACGTAGCGCACCGGGCCCTGGCGCGCAAGCCTCCAGCCCAAAAGCACGTCCTCCCGGGCCTCCACCTGGGGGAAGCCTCCCACCTTTAGGGCCGCTTCCTTGAGCACCATCATGTTGGCCCCCGCCAGGTTGGGATGCCGGAGGAGGGCCATCAAGTGAAGAAAGGCACGGTAGCCCCAGTCCGATAGGAGGGCCTCCACCGCCGAGACCCCATAGAAGCGCAGGGGACCGTACAGGGCCACCGCTCCTGGCGCTTTCTCGGCCAGGGCTTCCAGCCAGCCGGGCATGGGCAGGGAGTCGGCGTCGGTCATGGCCACCCACTCCCCCCGGGCGGCCAGGAGCCCCGCCTGGCGGGCATAGGCTACCCCCTTCCGGGGGCAATACACCACCCGCACACCAAATCCCTCCGCCACCTCCCGCGTGCGGTCGGTGGAGGCATTATCCACCACGATCACCTCAAAAGGCGGCAAAGTCTGCGCCAAAACCGCCTGCAAGGCCTTTGGCAAAAAAGCCTCCTCGTTGTGGGCGGGGATCACCACGCTGATGCGCACGGGTATACTTTAGCGTGTTTCGCTATCTGCCGTGGACCAGGGAGGGGCTTTCCGTTTTCCTGCGCCTCGTCCTGGCGGTGGGCCTCATGGAGGGGGTGCGTAGCGGCTTCTTCGCGGGCTTCCTGCCCTTCTTTGCCCCCGAGCGCCTGAACCTAGGCCCTGCTGCCTTCACCCTAGCCTTCACCTTCCACCAACTGGCGGAAAACTTGTCCAAGACCTTTGGTGGGTTCCTGGCGGAACGGGTAGGGTTTGGCCGCACAGCCGCCCTGGCGGCCCTAACGGGCCTCGTGGCCCTGCTCCTTATCCCCCAAGCCCATGCCGCCTGGATGCTCTGGGGGGTCGCCCTGGTCTGGGGCCTCAGCGTGTCCACCCTGTACCCGGGCCTCATGACCCTGGCCAGCCGCATCGCCGTCCCCGGACGGGAGGCCCGCGCCCTCTCCTTCACCTTCACCCTAGTGCTCCCCTGGGCGGGTATCGGCCTCGTGGGGGTAGGGCAGGTCGCCCAGCAGCACCCGGAGGCCGCCCTCAGCCTGCTGCTCGCCGCCCAGGGACTCACCCTCCTCCTGACCTTAAGCCTCATCCGCTTCCGCATCCCCCTACCCAAAACCAAGCAGGAGCGCTACCCCCTAGGGCGCCTCTTGATCTTCCTTCCCGCCGCCTTTGGCCAGACCTTCGCCCCCGCCCTGGTATCCCTTTTCCTCCTCCGCTTCGCCAAGGAGAACCTGGGCCTCGAGCCCCTAGCCCTAGGGGGCCTACTCCTTGTGGGAGGGGGCCTCGCCTTCGGCCTCCTTCCCCTCACCGGACGCCTCGTGGACCGACACGGCTACCGCTGGGCGCTCCTGGCAGGCCTGGTCCTCCTGGGTGGGGTCATGCTGCACCTCGCGTCCCAGCCTTCCTTGGGAGAGCTCTTAGTCCTCACCGTTCTAGGCGGGCTAGGCTTCAGCCTCTTCATGCCGGGTTGGAATGGTTTCCTGGCCAAGAACCTTCCCGAAGAAAATCGGGCTGCCGTTTGGGGAGGGCTCATGACCGCAGAGGGGTTGGGCGTAGCCCTGGGGCCCGCGGTGGGCGGGTTGCTTTGGGAACGCTTGGGCCCTGAGGCCCCCTTTATGTTGGGCGCCGGGATCTTCCTAGCCCTGAGCCTCTTCTACGCCGGGGTGCTGGGGAGGAGTCGATGGAACTAGTCCTTGGCCTTCTCCTTGCCCTTTACGGCTGGAGCGACCTTTTGTTCCGCTTCCTCGGGGCGGGGGCCTACGCCCACGGCTCCAGGCGCACCCCTAAGGTGGCCCTCACCTTTGACGACGGCCCCTCGGAGAGGACGGAGGCCCTCTTGGGGCTTTTGCGCCGGTACGGGGTCAAGGCCACCTTCTTCCTGACCGGGGAGCGGGCCAAGGCCCGGCCGGACCTGGTGGAGGCCATACAGCGCGAAGGCCACCAGGTGGAGGACCATGGGGAGTGGCACCAGGCCTGGAAACTCTTCCTGCCCTGGCTGGAGTGGGCGCACATGCGCCGGAACCCCGGGCGCTACTACCGCCCGCCCCATGGGCTCCACACCCCCTTTACCCGCCTTTTTGCTCGCCTCTTGGGCAAGCGCGTCGCCCTGTGGGACCTGGAAAGCAAGGACTGGCTGGATCTCCCCCCTGAAGCCCTGGCGGAAAGGCTCCTTTACTACCTGCGCCCAGGGTCCATCGTCCTCCTCCACGATGGGCCGGAGCGCACCCTCAGGCTCTTGGAGCGGGCGCTTCCGGAGATGCTACGGCTGAGATACCAACCCGTCACCCTGGATGGCCTCGTCCCCTTACCCCTCACCCCGAGGCTCGCCCTTATCCGGGGGCTCCAGGGATTTGAGGAACGGTACAACGCCAAGCATCGGGTGGCCCGGGCAGGATACGGTCCCTTCGACCTCTTCCGGGTGGAGAAGAAGCCCTTCCCCGGACCCGACCTACCCGGGCTACCCCGGGGCATCCCTGCCTTGGAGCTCCATCTGGAAAGCCAGCGGAGCATGGAACTCTCCCCCCTCGAGGCCATCCGATACGTGCGAGAAAGCCTTAAGAAGGTGGCGGAACGGATGGCTCAAGACCCCGAGGTGCGCTTGGTCTACGGCTACAGCTACCTGGCCCAGGGAGCCAGGCTTTTTGGTTTCCACACCCATCCCCTTCCCCCTTGGTCCCGTCTCGTGGCCACCCTGAGCAGCGCCTGGTTCCTTTGGTTGTACCGGGAGCAGCTGCCCAAGCCCGACCGTTCCTGGGCCGAGCTGGCCTACCTCAGCCGGGAGGAGGTTTTAAAGCGATTCCCACCGTCCACTCCCGCTTCCCCACCCCAGGCACCCGGTGAGGGGCAAACCCCGCCTCCTTGAGGGCCCGGCGAAAAACCCCTTGGGCGGAGTAGGTAGCCAGCCTTCCCCCACGCCGCAAAGCCCGGTGAAGCCCCTTTAAAACGGGCAAAGACCAAGGCCCCGGGTTCACCCGAGGGCTGAAGGGATCCAGATAAACCGCCGTGGCCCAGTCCTGGGGAAGCGCCAAAGCTTCCACCTCCCCGAAGAAAATGCGAAGCTCACCCCAAGCCCCCCGGAAGCAGGCATCAGGCCAGCCCTTAAGGATTTCCGCAAACACCTCTTCCGCCCTGGGAAGAGGGAGGCGCACCCGCGCGAGCACCTCCCGGGGTAGCGGCTCCCGTTCCACGGCCAAATAACGGAGGTACACCCCCCGGCCCAGGGTGCTTTCCAGAGTCGCGCGGAAGTTCACCAAAAGGCCCAGGCCCACCTCGAGGACCCTTGGAGCCGGATGAAGATGGGTGAGGGTCTTCTCCAGGTAAAGCCGCCTGGCCTGGAGCAAGGCTCCCTGCCGGGGATGGTAGGCCTCCCCGTACCCTGGGTGGAAGAGGGTGGGGGTTCCATCCTGGGTGAGGATGGGCTCCACTCCCGTAGAATAGCCCCCATGGAGCTCAGCCTTCTGGACAAGCTCTCGGGAACCCTGGCCAACGCCGCCACCGTGACCCTGGGCACAGGGCTTGGCCTTCTGCTTCGGGGCCGGCTCCCCGAACGCATGGCCCGCATCATGGTCCAGGGGGTGGGGCTCACCACCCTTTTTATCGGGTTCTCCATGGCCAGCGCCCTGGGGAAAGCCAAGGGCGGAGCCCTAGACGGGGTGGTCCTGGGACTCATCGCCCTGGTACTGGGAGGGCTTCTTGGGGAGTGGTGGCGGATCGAGGAGGCCCTCGAGGGCATCGGGGAAAAAATCAAGCGGGCTGTAAGGGGCGGGGGAAGCTTCACCGAGGGCTTCGTGGCCGCAAGCCTTCTCTTTTGCGTGGGCCCCATGACCCTTCTCGGCTCCATCCAAAACGGCCTCACCGGGGATCCCAGCATTCTTCTCTTAAAGGCCACCCTGGACGGCCTTTCCGCCATCGCCCTCACCAGCTCTTTCGGCATTGGTGTTGGGTTTAGCGTGCTGGTCATCCTCGGCTACCAAGGGGGTATCGCCCTTCTGGCCGGTACCCTGAGCCAGGTTCTCCCTGACCCCGCCCAGGACCCCCGGGTCCTCCTGGTAAACGGGGTGGGAGGGCTAATGGTCCTGGGGGTGGGAATCAACCTCCTGGGCCCCACCAAGGTGCGGGTGGGCTCCTTTCTTCCTGCCCTCCTCCTGGCCCCCTTGGTCTGGGCTTTGGCCAACTGGCTTTCGTAGGGCTTTGTGAGGGTAAAATGCGGGGCATGGAGCTATCCCCGGAGCTTCTGCGCAAGCTGGAAAGCCTTGCCAAAATCCGGCTCTCCCCCGAGGAGGAAGCCTTGCTGCTATCGGATCTCAAGCGGATTCTGGAGTTCGTGGACGCCCTTCCCCAGGTGGGGGAAGCCTGGGCGGAGGAAGCCCAAGGCCGCCTCAGGGAGGATGAGCCCCTTCCTTCCCTTTCCCAGGAAGAGGCCCTAAAAGTAGCCCCGGAGGCTGAAGAGGGGTTTTTCCAGGTGCCCAAGGTGCTGGAGTAGCCATGGTGGACCTCAAGCATCTCCGCCGCAACCCCGAGGTCTATCGGGAAGCCATCCGCCTAAAGGGGGTGGCCCTGAATCTGGATGCCCTTCTGGCCCTGGACGCCGAGGTACAGGGCTTAAAGGCCCGGCTCCAGGAGCTTCAGACCGAGCGCAACCGCATCGCCAAGGAAGTGCCCAAAGCGCCCCCTGAGGCCAGACCCGACCTCATCGCCCGGGGCAAGACCCTGGCGGAGGAGGCCAAGGGGGTGGAGGAGGCCTTGCGGGAGAAGGAAGCCCGGCTTTGGGAATTGCTCCTCCAGATGCCCCTTCCCCCCTGGCCGGGGGCCCCCGTGGGACCTGACGACTCCGCCAACGTGGAGATCAAGCGGGTGGGAAACCCACCGGAGTTTTCCTTCCCTCCCCTGGACCACGTGAGCCTCCTGGAGAAAAACGGCTGGTGGGAACCCAGGATCAGCCAGGTTTCGGGAAGCCGCACCTACGCCTTGAGGGGGGACCTGGCCCTTTACGAGCTGGCCCTGATCCGCTTCGCCATGGACTTCATGGTGCGAAAAGGCTACACTCCCTTGACCCTTCCCTCCTACGCCAGGGAGAAGGCCTTCATCGGCACCGGACACTTCCCGGCCGCCAGGGACCAGGTCTGGCCCATCGCCGGCACGGACCTCTACCTCACGGGCACCGCCGAGGTGGTCTTAAACGCCCTTCATAGCGGGGAGATTTTGCAGCAGGAGGAGCTTCCCAAGCGGTACGCCGGTTATGCTCCCGCCTTCCGCTCGGAAGCGGGCAGCTTCGGCAAGGACGTGCGGGGCCTCATGCGGGTGCACCAGTTCCACAAGGTGGAGCAGTACGTGCTCACCGAGGCAAGCCTCGAGGCCTCGGACCAAGCCTTCCAGGAGCTTTTGCAAAACGCCGAGGAAATCCTCGGCCTTCTGGAGCTTCCCTACCGCCTCTTGGAGGTTTCCACCGGGGACATGGGCCCGGGCAAATGGCGGCAGGTGGACCTGGAGGTCTGGGTCCCCTCGGAGGGGCGGTACCGGGAAACCCACTCCTGCTCGGCCCTTCTGGACTGGCAGGCCCGGCGGGCGGACCTCCGCTACCGGGATAGGGAGGGAAAGGTGCAGTACGCCTACACCCTGAACAACACGGCCTTGGCCACCCCCCGCATCCTGGTGATGCTCCTGGAAAACCACCAGCTCCCGGACGGCAGGGTGAGGGTACCCAAGGCCCTTATCCCCTACCTGGGCAAGGAGGTGCTGGAACCATGCGTCTAGAGGCCGCAGAGCTTAGGATCCTGGAGCTGCCCCTGAAGTTCCGGTTTGAAACCAGCTTCGGGGTGCAGACCAAGCGGACCATCCTCCTCCTGAGGCTTTTCGGAGAGGGCCTCGAGGGCCTAGGGGAAGGGGTGATGGAGAGGCTTCCCCTCTACCGAGAAGAGACCGTGGCCAGCACCCGCTACCTCCTGGAGGAGGTCTTCCTGCCCCAGGTTCTGGGAAAGGACTTCGCCAACCCTGAGGCCCTAGGCCAGGCCCTTAGCCCTTTCCGGGGCAACCCCATGGCCAAGGCGGTCCTGGAGATGGCCTTCTGGGACCTCTTTGCCAAGGGTTTAGAAAAGCCCCTTTGGCAGGTCCTGGGCGGGGTGCGGCAAAGGGTGGAGGTGGGCGTTTCCCTAGGCATCCAACCCACGGTGGCGGACACCCTGAGGGTGGTGGAAAAGCACCTCTCCGAGGGGTACCGACGCATCAAGCTCAAGATCAAGCCGGGTTGGGACTACGAGGTGCTGAAGGCGGTGCGCCAAGCCTTCCCCGAGACCACCCTCACCGCCGACGCCAACAGCGCCTACCGCCTCTCCGACTTCCCCCAGCTGAAACGGCTGGACGAGCTCTTTTTGGATTATATCGAGCAACCCTTGGGCTACGATGATCTCCTGGACCACGCCCGGCTCCAACGGGAAATCGCCACCCCCATCTGCCTGGACGAGAGCCTCACCTCAGCGGAGAAGGCGAGGAAGGCCATTGAGCTTGGGGCAGGGCGGGTTTTCAACATCAAGCCGGCCCGGCTTGGGGGCCACGGGGAAAGCCTCAAGGTCCACGCTCTGGCCCAAAGCGCCGGGATTCCCCTTTGGATGGGAGGAATGCTGGAGGCTGGGGTGGGCCGGGCCCACAACCTCCACCTGGCCACCCTGCCCGGCTTCACCAAGCCCGGGGACGTGAGCTCGGCCAGCCGCTACTGGGAGGAGGACATCGTGGAAGAGGCCCTCGAGGCGGAGGAGGGCCTCATGCCCGTGCCCGAGGGTCCAGGCATCGGGGTGCACCTGAAGCTTCCCTTGGTGGAGCGGATCACCCTATGGCAGAGGTACATGTCCGCGAGCTAAAGGGCCCCGAGGAGATGGAGGCCGTGGTGGAGCTCCAGCGGAAGGTCTGGGGCCGTGCGGAAAGCGACCTGGTGCCAAGGGGCCTTCTCATCGCCGCCCAGGACGAGGGGGGCCTGGTGGCGGGGGCCTTCGTGGAGGAGAAGATGGTGGGCTTCGTCTTTGGCTTCCCCACCCAAGACCCCACGCTCCAGCACTCCCACATGCTGGGGGTGCTGGAGCCCTACCGGGGTACAGGGGCCGCCCTCCTCCTCAAACGCTTCCAGCGGGACTGGTGCCTGGCCCGAGGGATCTGCAAGGTGGTCTGGACCTTTGACCCCTTACGGGGGGTGAACGCCAACTTCAACCTGAGAAAGCTAGGGGCCACCGCCAAGACCTACCTCCCCGACCACTACGGCCCCATGACGGGCATCAACGCCGGGGCCCCCTCGGACCGGCTTCTGGCGGAGTGGGAGCTCCTCTCGGAGAGGGTCTACACCCGCATCTACGCCCCTCCCCCCGAGGCCCAGGCCGAGGGGTTACCCCAGGCCAACCGGGTGGAGGAGGAAAAGCCCTTGGAGGCTTTCTTGGACCTCGAGGCGCCCCGTCTCCTCTTCCAGATCCCCGAGGACTGGGGAAGGATCCTAAAAGACGATCCCGCCTTAGCCCTCACCTGGCGGGAACACAGCCGCCGGGTCCTCGGCCACTACTTCGCCCGGGGCTACCGGGCGGTGGACTTCGTGCGGCACCCCAACCGGTATGTTCTGGCTAAAGACTGAGCTTTGGACGGCGGAGGTGGTCTACACGGGCTTCGGCACCCCCATGCTCCGGGGGGGGATTGCGGTACAGGGGCCTACCGTGGTGGGCCAGGGAAGCCTGGAGGAACTCCGGGCCCGTTTCCCCCAAGCAGAGGTGGTCCACAAGGGTAAGGCCCTCTTCCCACCCCCGGTGAACGCCCACACCCACCTGGATCTTTCCCTCCACCCCCTTTACCAGGGACCCTTTCCCGGCTTCATCCCCCATGTGGTGGCCCATCGGGAAAAGCGGGGGCTGGAAGCAGCAAGGCAAGGCCTGGAGGAACTCCTGCGCTCCGGGGCAGGGGCCTTCGCCGACGTGGTGTTTAAGGACGAGGTCATGGAGTTCCTGCTCCGGGAAAGCCCCTTGCCGGGGGTGGCCTTCTACGAGGTCTTCGCCCCGGATCCCGAGGACGCCGAGGAAGTGTTCCAGCAGGTCCAGGCTAAGGTCAAGGCCTGGCGGCGCCTGGAAGGACGGGTGAGGGTGGGGCTTTCCCCCCATGCCCCCTACTCGGTGAGCGCACCCCTGTTGCAGCGGCTCGCCCAGTACGCCAGGGCCGAGGGCCTCCCCCTGATGGTCCACGCAGGGGAAAGCCAGGAAGAAGCGGCCTTCCTGCAAAAAGGAGAGGGTTTCTTAACCCAGATCCACGGACGCTTCAGCCGAACCCCCTTTGAACCCCCGGGTCTAACCCCCATCCGCTACCTTCGGGCCCTTGGCGCCTTGGGCCCCAACACCCTTTTGGTCCACGGGGTGCAGGTGGACGAGGAAGAGGTGAGGATGCTGGCGGATTCCGGCACCAAGGTCATCCTCTGTCCTCGGTCCAACGCTTACCTGGAGGTGGGGGAGGCTCCCATCCACCTCTACGCCCGCCATGGGGTGGAGCTGGCCCTGGGCACGGACTCCCGGGCCAGCAGCCCAGACCTGGACGTGAAAAACGAGGCCCTTTTCCTCTGGGGAAAGGTGGATCCCCGGCTTCTCATCCGGGCCCTGACCCGGGGAGGGGACCGGGCCCTGGGCCTTCCCACCCCCCGCCTGGCCCGAGGAGCCCCCGTGAGTCTGGTACACTCCCTCTGATGCGCCCCTTGGGCCGCGGCTCCCAGCTCAGCTTCCCCTCCCTTTGGGATGAGGAAATCCGGCACACTGGCCCCCTCATCCTCTACAGCGCCTTCACCGGGGCCCTGGCCGGCCTGTTGGTGGCCCTGTTGAATGGGCTACTCCGGGTTCTGACGGAAGCCTTTGGTCTCTTCTTTGGTTATCTGGCCCCCGAGCCCCCAGGGGAAGGAGGCCTGGCCCAGGCCTTCACTGGACCCTCCCTCTGGCCCCTCGCCTTCCTCCTTCCCTTTCTCTTCGCCCTCACCAGCCTTCTGGGGACGGGGCAGGGGCTTGCCGCTCTCCTGCTTCAGGCCCGGGAGGACCGGCCAAACCCCCCATTATCCCACCTGCGGGCCGTTTTGGGAGGGATACTCCAGCTTTCCCTCTATTCCCCCATGGGGCGCGAGGGTCCCTTTGGGGTGCTGGGGCTTTGGCTAGGCCGGGGGCTGGACCGGCGCTTTCCTCGGCTGGGCGGGGGGCTCGCCTTTGCCGGGCTCGCCGCCGGGCTTGGAGCCAGCCTGCACGCTCCCGTGGCCGGAGCCCTCCTGGCCACGGAGATTCTTTACCGGAGCTTGCTCCTCGAGGCCCGGGCCCTTACCCCCGCCCTTATCGGTGCCTTGGCGGGTTTTGCCGTCTACGGAGCCTTCTACGGCTACACTCCCCTTCTAACCTTCCAGGCCCAGGTGGATATGGGTGCCCTCCCCGCCGGCGCCCTGGTAGGGCTGGTGGCCGCCGCCCTGGCCACCCTGTGGCTAGAGGGGGCCCGCCTCCTCGAGGGCCGCATCCGCCCCCTTCCCTATCCATGGCGCCATGCCCTCCTGGGCCTAGCCCTGGCCCTGGCCCTCCTCTTCCTGCCCGAAGCCTTGGGCAGTGGCCTGGGCTGGGTGGTGGTGGCCACCACTCCCCTTCTGCCTCCCCTCGCTGTGCTGTCCTTGCTTTTGGCCAAGCTCCTTCTTCTCCTCTTGGCCAGCGGGGTACGGGCCTACGGAGGCCCCTACACCCCTGCCCTGGTCCTGGGGGGGCTACTGGGGGCCTTCCTGGCCCACCTGCCCGGTCCCCTGGCCCTACCCCCTGAAACCCTGGCCTTGGCGGGAAGCGTGGCGGTGCTGGCAGGGGTAGCCCGTGCCCCCTTCGCCGCCACCGTTTTGGCGGCGGAGTGGGGCGGGTACGCCACCTTGCCCCTGGTTCTACCCGCGGTGCTCTTAGCCTATGTCCTCACCCCCGCCTACAATCCCATGGAAGGCGTCAGGGAAGCGCAGGCCACGCCGGCGGAGAGTCTGTCTGAAACGCTTCCGCAAAGGGAACCCCCGCCTCCTGGCCCCGAAGCCGCCGGCGGGCGCGAAACTCCTCCAGGGTAAAAGGCCAGCGGTAGAACTCCTGGTAAAAAGCAAACACCGCCTCGGCCACCTCCTCGGTGGCGGTGGTATCCACGTAAAGCCACGGCCTGGCCAGCTCCCTGCGGGGATAGTGGTAGAGCCGGACCGGCTTGCGGTGCGCTTCCCCCACCAGCTTGGGTATGCGGCAGAACTTCAAGGCGGAGAGGACCGCCTGGTGCGTGGCCCGGTGGTCCGGGTGAACGTCCAGGGGATCCCAGGTGATCACCGCATCCGGCTGGAACTCGGCCATGACCCGGGCTAGGGCCAGGGCCTCCTCCCTGCTCCCCGTGAGAAAGGTGTCGCGAAAGGGGAGAAAACGGTACTCGGCCCCGACGGCTCGGGCCACATGGGCCCCGTGCCCCTCCCGTATCTCCGCCACCTTTGCCTCCTCCATGGCCCCAAACTGGCTGGCCAACTCCCCCCTGGTCATCCACACCAACAGCACCCGGTCCCCACGCCGGGCGTGGAGGGCCAAGGTGCCCAGAGCCCCGATCTCATCGTCAGGATGGGCAAACACCGCCATCAGGTTCATGGTCCTTAGCCTACCCTCCTTGCCCTAAGGAAGAAAACCCCTTAGCATGGAGCCCAACAATGGTCCGGGGCATCCGAGGCGCCATCACCGTGGAGGAGGACACGCCGGAGGCCATCCACCAGGCCACCCGAGAGCTCCTCCTCAAGATGCTGGAGGCAAACGGCATCCAAAGCCACGAGGAGCTGGCAGCCATCATCTTCACGGTTACGGAGGACCTGCACTCCGCCTTCCCTGCCGAGGCCGCCCGCCAGATCGGCATGCACCGGGTTCCCCTTCTCTCCGCCCGGGAGGTGCCGGTGCCGGGAAGCCTGCCCCGGGTGATCCGGGTCCTGGCCCTTTGGAACACGGACACCCCCCAGGACCAGGTGCGCCACGTGTACCTTAGGGATGCGGTGCGCCTGAGGCCCGACCTGGAAAGCGCCCAGTAGCCAAAGCGAATCCCAAGACCACCAGGAAGGCGTTCGCCTTCAAAAGCCCAGGATTTCTCCCCAGGGCGTGGGGGGCTTGGGGCTCACGTAGCCGGTATCCATCTGGGCCAGCTGGAGGCGGCCCGAGTACTCCTCGTTCACCGCATGCCAGTAGGTGTACTCCTCTATGACCCAAACCCCGGATTCCCGGGCCCCGTTGCCGCTCGCCTTCACCCCGCCGAAGGGCAGGTGGGCCTCTGCGCCCACGGTGGTGTTGTTGATGCTGGTCATCCCCGCCCGGATGCCCACCTTGAAGAGGTAGGCCCAGTGGCGGTGGTTGGTGTAAATGGCGCTGGATAGGCCGTAGGGCGTGGCGTTGGCCACCTCGATGGCCTCCTCGATGCCGTCCACCTTAACCAGGTTGATGGTGGGGCCGAAGATCTCCTCGGCGAACTGGCGCATGCCGGGCCTGGCCTCCCACACCGTGGGCCAGCCGTAAAGACCCGCCTCGGGGTCGCCCTGGAAGCGGGGGTAGGGGTTTTCCCGGGTGATCCGCCCTTTGCCAAAGAGCAAGGTAGCCCCATCCTCCTGCCCCCAGGTGTAGTGCTC
Source organism: Thermus tenuipuniceus (assembly GCF_002964845.1). Classification (GTDB taxonomy): domain Bacteria; phylum Deinococcota; class Deinococci; order Deinococcales; family Thermaceae; genus Thermus; species Thermus tenuipuniceus. The sequence continues at coordinate 53,280 of NZ_PRDA01000015.1, read as the reverse complement.
CAGCCAGCGCTGGAACAGGCGCTCGTTGATAAAGGGACCGTAGGTGACCTCGGGGTGGAGAAGGGGGTTGCCCACCACCGTGGCCTCGGTCCTTTCCAGGAAGCGCCTTCTGAACTCGTCATAAATGGGCGCGTCCACAATGATGTTGCCCGCCGAGGTGCACCGTTGCCCCCCGGTGGCAAAGGCACTCCACCAGGCCCCTTCCACCGCCAAATCCAGATCGGCATCCCGCATCACCACCAGGGGGTTCTTTCCCCCAAGTTCCAGGGTGGGCCGGATCAGGTTCCGCCCCGCCACCTCCCCGATCCAGCGCCCCACCTTGGTGCTGCCGGTGAAGGCGAACTTGTTGAGGAGACCCTCGTCCATAAGCTCCACCAGCCACTGGCCCGTGGAGTCCTTCCCCCCTCCAAAGACCACGTTGATGACCCCAGGAGGGAGGCCCGCCTCCTCAAAGAGCTTGACGAAAATATAGGAAAGAACCGGGGAGTCATCGGAAGGCTTCCAGACCACGGTGTTGCCCGCAAGGACCGCAGGGATCAGTTTCCAGCTGGGCACGGCGATGGGGAAGTTGCCGGCGGTGATCATCCCCACCACCCCCAAAGGCCTGCGGAAGGTGAAGAGCTCCTTGTTCCGCATCTCGCTGGGCACGGTCTGGCCATAGAGCCTCCGCCCCTCCGAGGCGAAGAAGATGGCGGTGTCGATGGCCTCCTGCACATCCCCCCCCGCCTCCTTGAAGGTCTTCCCCACCTCCCTGACCATGAGCCGGGTCAGGGTGGGCTTCTCCCGTTCCAGGATCTTGGCCAGGTTGAAGAGGACCTGGCCCCGCACGGGCGCCGGGGTCTGGCTCCACTCCCTAAAGGCCTCCCGCGCCTTTAGGGCGGCCTTCCTCAGGGTTTCCTTGGCGCCCTCGGGAAAGCGGGCCACCAGGTCCTCCTGGTCCGAGGGGTTCCGTCTCTCCAAAACCTCCCCCTCAAAGACCTCCTCCCCTCCGATGAGATGCCCAAACTCCAGGGTGTTCCCGTACTTGCTGGGAAAGACCTTCATGGCAACCTCCAAGGGGATTTTACCCCTGGCCGAACTTGGCCTTGAGGGCCCTTAGGGTGGCCGGGGGCACCAGCTTGGACACATCCCCCCCGTAGCGGGCAATCTCCTTCACCATGGTGCTGGACACAAAGGAGTACCGGGTGGCGGCCAGGATGAAAAGGGTTTCCAAGCCCGGCAAAAGCTGGCGGTTCAGGTGGGCCATCTGGAGCTCGTACTCGTAGTCGGAAACCGCCCTTAGACCCTTGACGATGGCCTGGGCACCCACCCGCTTTACGAAATCCACCAAAAGGCCGGAAAAGGTGTGAGCCTCCACATTCGGCAGGTGGGCGGTAGCCTCCCGCACGATGTTGAGTCGCTCCTCGGCGGTGAAGAGGTACTGCCCGCGCTTGTTGGGATTCTCCAACACCGCCACCGTGACCCGGTCAAAGAGGCGGCTTGCCCGCTGGATCACGTCCAAATGCCCATTGGTTAGGGGGTCAAAGCTTCCCGGATAGACCACATGCATCTAAGCCTCCACCAGGGTGAGGGCATTTTCCCCGTAAACCCGCCGTTCCCCGAAGGGAAGATGCAGGTCCTTGGGGTGTTGCAGGATGTAAAGCCCTCCCTTCTCCACCAGGCCGCTTTCCAGGAGGGCCTGGAAGGCCTGAACGAGATCCAGGGAGTAGGGAGGGGCCATGAAGGCCACGGTGTAGCGCTCGCCCCGAGCCTTGGCCTCCGGCAGAAAAACCTCCACGGGAAGGGGAACGATCTGCGCCCTTAGCCCCGTGTGGCGGAGGTTTTCCTTAAGAAGGGCCACCGCTTCCTGGTCCTTCTCCACCAGGGTGGCCTCAAAACCCTCGCTGGCCGCCTCGAGGCCCACCGCCCCGCTTCCCGCATACAGGTCCAGGAACCGGCCCCGCTTGGGGTAGCGGAGGCGAAGGTAGTCAAAAAGGGCCTTTCTCAGGCGCACCGGGGAGGGCCTGGCCGAAGCCGGCACCTTCAGTGGCACCCCCTTGGCCTTGCCGCCCAGGATCCTCACCACGTTTCCTAGCTTAAAGCTCCTGGACCAGGCGGCAAAGCCTGTCCACCCCACCGGAAACCTCTTCCAGGGTGATGAGAAGGTCCAGGTGGGCCAAGGTGGTGGCCCGGCTTTCCGCCCGGCCGCTCTCCAAACGGCTCAGGTGCGCCCGGCGCAGGCGATCCAGAAAGGCCGCCACCTCCCTTTCCTCAGACACAACCCCCTGGGCCAAGGCCTTATCCCCCGTGGCCAAGGCAGCCGCCATGCGCTCTAAGCGGCCTAGCACCAGCCTCCCCGCCTCTAAAAGGTCCTCCTTGCCTTCCGGGCTAAAGGTGAGGCCCTGGGCCCAAAGCTTCGCCGTCTGGCGCACCACCCGGCGCACCAGATCCCCGAGGTGCTCAAGCTCGCTGGCCGCCACGAAGAACCGCACCGCCCGCTCGTCCCGGGTGCGGGTGGAAAGCTCGGCGGTATAGAGGACCACCTCCCGGGTAAGCCGGTCCACCTTGTCCTCCAGCGCCTCGAGCTCCGCCTCGCCCCCTTCCTCCTGGGCCAGGATCCGCACCGCCCGCGCCAGCATGTTCCGCACAGCATCCGCCACCCGGCCAAGCTCCCGTTGCACCAGGGCGTAGGCCAGGCTAGGGGTTTCCAAGGCCTCGGGGGAAAGGTACTTGGGGCTTACGGTACGGCGGGGAAAGAGACCTTCGGTAAGGCGCAGGTAACGCCCCTGGAGGGGAAGAAAGGCTATGGCGTAGGCCAGGTGGCTTAGGAGGTGGAGCCCCACCACCCCCACCCCCCCAAGCGGCCCAAGCAGAAGCAAAAAGGGCAGGGAAAAGAGAAAGCGATGCCCCAAAAGGGCCACCCCCAAAGGCCATCCCTCCCGCCTACCCCCCAAGGCCGCCAGAAAAAGGGCTCCCGAAACCCCCACCCCCGCCCCCAGGGTCAAGGCCATGCTGCCCTCCTGTCCCCAAAAGGGCATAAGAGCAAGGGCCAAGGCCGCCACCCCGTTGGCGGTTCCCAGGAAAAAGGCCAGGACGATCCCCACCAGGTACAGGGCCCATGGACCCGGATTCAGAAGGCTCAAAAGGGGCGCAAAAGCCTTGGCCCCCTGGCCCATCTCCAAAAAGCCCAGGAAAAGAAGACCCAAGCCCAAAAGGACCAGCCCGCCGCTTCGGCTTCCCCGGAAGAGGAAAAGAGGGAGGCCCAGAGCCAGCAGGACCTCAGCCACCTCCCTTTGCGCCAGGGCCACCACCCCCACCCAGGCGCTGGCCCCAGCGGTGGCGGCCAGGGAAAGGAGGGTGGCCTGCCCCAGGGAGAAGATTCCCCCTTCCAACAGCCCCAGGGCCAGGAGGGAAAGGCCGGTGCCGCTACCCGAAAAAAGCCCCAGGAGAAGACCGGAAAGCAGAAGGCTCCCTGGCCTGGAGAAGGCCCGGGCCAGCAAGTACCTCCTCCCCTTTACCGAGGCAAGCCCTTCTCCGATCAGATGCAACCCCAAAAGCAGAAGGGCAAGGCCCGCTAGAAAGCCCACGGGAGGAGTATACGAAAAACCGGCCCGAAGGCCGGCCTTCTGGTCGGGGAGACTGGATTTGAACCAGCGACCCCCTCGTCCCGAACGAGGTGCGCTACCGGGCTGCGCTACTCCCCGTAGCGGAGTTCAGTATAGGGGAGGAGGGCCAAAAGGTCAAAGGGTGTTGACGGCCAAGCCCCAAGCCCCTACACTGACCCTTAACCGCGCCGGGGCGCGGCGAAAACCAGCCCGTTCTCTTATCCAGAGCGGTGGAGGGTACGGCCCTGTGAAACCGCGGCAACCTCCCATCCCTTCCGTTTCATGGCCGGATGCGGGTGGGGCTGGTGCCAAGGCCGGCCCGGGTGGGGGAAACGCCCGGGGACGATAAGAGAGGGGGGTAAGCGCCACGCCCAACCCCTTCTAGGCGAGAGAACGGTGCCCCTGCACTTCCCGCCAGAAGGGGCCTTCTTATTGGCCCCTTCCAAGCGCCCCCGGCAGGTTCTTGGAAAGGAGGCCAAGGATGCGCTTTGAAACCTTGCAGCTCCACGCCGGCTACGAGCCCGAACCCACCACCTTAAGCCGCCAGGTGCCCATCTACCCCACCGCCAGCTACCTTTTCCAGAGTCCCGAGCACGCCGCCAATCTCTTCGCCTTGAAGGAGTTCGGGAACATCTATAGCCGCATCATGAACCCCACGGTGGAGGTGCTGGAACGGCGTCTGGCGGCCCTCGAGGGGGGTAAGGCGGCCCTGGCCACCTCTTCGGGCCACGCCGCTCAGTTCCTGGCCCTCACCACCCTGGCCCAGGCGGGGGACAACATCGTTTCCACCCCGAACCTTTACGGAGGAACCTTTAACCAGTTCAAGGTAACCCTGAAGCGGCTTGGGATTGAGGTGCGCTTCACCTCCCGGGAGGAACGCCCGGAGGAGTTTTTGGCCCTCACCGACGAAAGGACCCGGGCCTGGTGGGTGGAGTCCATCGGCAACCCCGCCCTGAACATCCCGGACCTCGAGGCCCTGGCCCAAGCCGCCCGGGAAGTGGGGGTGGCCCTTCTTGTGGACAACACCTTCGGCATGGGAGGCTACCTCCTCAGGCCCTTGGAATGGGGGGCGGCGGTGGTGACCCATTCCCTCACCAAGTGGGTGGGAGGGCACGGGGCGGTGATCGCCGGGGGCATCGTGGACGGGGGGCACTTCCCCTGGGATAACGGCCGCTACCCCCTTCTCACCGAGCCCCAGCCCGGGTACCACGGCCTCAGGCTGGTGGAGGCCTTTGGGAACTTGGCCTTCATCGTAAAGGCCCGGGTGGATGGGCTTCGCGACCAGGGCCAGGCCTTGGGCCCCTTTGAGGCCTGGGTGGTGCTTCTCGGGATGGAAACCCTTTCCCTACGGGCCGAGCGCCACGTGGAAAACACCCTGCACCTGGCCCACTGGCTTGCGGAGCAACCCCAGGTGGCCTGGGTGAACTACCCAGGGCTCCCCCATCACCCCCACCACGCCCGCGCCCAGAAGTACTTCCGGGGGAAACCGGGAGCCGTCCTCACCTTTGGCCTGAAGGGAGGGTACGAGGCCGCCAAGCGCTTCATCTCCCGCCTCAAGCTCATCTCCCACCTGGCCAACGTGGGGGATACCCGTACCCTGGCCATCCACCCCGCCTCCACCACCCACTCCCAGCTCTCCCCGGAGGAGCAGGCCCTGGCGGGGGTTTTGCCGGAGATGGTGCGCTTGAGCGTGGGCCTCGAGCACGTGAACGACTTGAAAGCGGAGCTTAAGGAGGCCCTGGCATGAGCGAGATCGCCCTGGAAACCTGGGGGGAGCATGAGGCCCTCATCCTCAAGCCTCCCCGCTCCCCCCTTTCCATCCCCCCTCCTAGGCCCCGCACCGCCGTTCTCTTCCCCAGGCGGGAAGGGTTTTACACCGAGCTTGGGGGCTTCCTGCCCGAGGTGCGCCTGCGGTTTGAAACCTACGGCCGGCTTTCCCGGCTCAGGGATAACGCCGTCTTGGTCTTCCACGCCCTCACGGGAAGCGCCCACCTGGCAGGCACCTACGACGAGGCCACCTTCCAAAGCCTCTCCCCCCTGGAGAAGGCCTTCGGCCCCCAAGGGTGGTGGGATTCCCTGGTGGGCCCCGGGCGGATCCTGGACCCCGCTCTCTACTACGTGATCTCCGCCAATCACCTGGGAAGCTGCTATGGCTCCACCGGACCTCTTTCCGTAGACCCCCGCACGGGAAGGCCCTACGCCAAGGAGTTTCCTCCCCTGACCATCCGCGACCTGGCCCGGGCCCAGGCAAGGCTTTTGGACCACCTGGGGGTAGAGAAAGCCCTCGTGATCGGGGGAAGCTTAGGCGGCATGGTGGCCCTGGAATTCGCCCTCATGTATCCGGAAAGGGTGAAGAAACTGGTAGTCCTGGCCGCTCCCGCAAGGCATGGCCCCTGGGCCCGGGCCTTCAACTACCTGAGCCGCCAGGCTATCCTCCTAGACCCTGGGTACCATGCCGGTCATCCTGCCCCCAAGGGCATGGCCTTGGCCCGGGGCATCGCCATGATGAGCTACCGCGCACCCAAGGGCTTCGAAGCCCGCTGGGGCCAGGAGCCGGAAAGGGGGGAAACCTACCTGGACTACCAGGGGGAGAAGTTCCTTAAGCGCTTCCACGCGGAAAGCTACCTGGTGCTCTCCCGGGCCATGGATACCCACGATGTGGGCCGGGGAAGGGGTGGGGTGGAGGAGGCCCTGAAGCGGCTCAAAAACCTGCCCTCCCTCTTCGTGGGCATAGACACCGACCTCCTCTACCCCGCCGAGGAGTTGCGTCACGTGGCCCGCTTAAGCGGGGGAAGGTACCGGGAGATCCATAGCCCCCACGGCCACGACGCCTTCCTGATCGAAACCGACCAGGTGGAGGCCATCCTGGATTCCTTCCTGCCCTGAAGGGCCCGGCTACTTTCCCACGCAGAAATTCTGGAAAACCCGGGCCACCACCTCCTCGGAAACCCCCTTCCTGCCCCTCAAGGAAGCCAAGGCCTTGAGGGCCTCCTCGAGGGCCAATCCCATGAGGTCCTCCGGGAGGTTTTGCGCCTCCAAAAGCCTCTCCCTGGCCTGATGAAGGGCCTCGATTTGACGCTCGCTCAGGAGGTACTCCCCTCCCCCCTTTCCCAAAAGCGCCTCCCGGATGGCCTCCTTAAGCTGGCCTAATCCCTCCCCCATCACGCTGGACACCGGGATGAACTCCGCGTCCTCCCAAAGGGGAGGTAGGTCCGCCTTGGTGGCCACCTTCAAGGTCCTTGAGGGCAAGGGAGGAGGGGGAGGCTTGGGGGCCGACCGGTCGGCCACGTAGAGCACGAGATCGGCTTCCTCGGCGATTCTTAAGGCCCTTTCCACCCCCGCCCGCTCCAGGGGATCCAAGGTGTCCCGAATCCCCGCGGTGTCCACCGCCACCAGGGGAATACCGAAAAGCTCCAAGGGCGCTTCCAGGTAGTCCCGGGTGGTGCCGGGGATGGGGGAAACCAGGGCCCGCTCGTAGCCCAGAAGGGCGTTCAGCAGGGAGCTTTTCCCGGCGTTGGGGGCCCCGATCAGGGCTAGCCGGGCTCCCCTTTGGGCCAGGCGGGAGGAGCGGGCCTGGGCCAGGAGGGCCTCCACCTCCTCCAGCACCCCGTCGATCACCCGTCTGGCCTCGAGGGGCTCCACCCCCTCCTCGGGATAGTCCAGAAGGGCCTGGATGTGGGCAAGAAGGGAAAGAAGCCTATCCTCCAAGGCGGCGATTTTACGGGAGAAGCCCCCCTCGAGGCTCCTCAAGGCCTGACGGCGGGCCAGGTCCCCTTCCGCCTCCACCAGGGCCAAAACCGCTTCTGCCTGCGCCAGGTCCAGCTTCCCGTTCATGTAGGCCCGGAAGGTGAACTCCCCAGGACCGGCCAGCCGGGCCCCCGCCTTCACCAGGGCCTCCAGGACCCGCCGGAGCACCGCCGGGGAGCCGTGGGTGTGGAACTCGCAGGCATCCTCCCCCGTGTAGGAGCGGGGGGCCCGGAAGACCAGGAGGAGGGCCTGGTCCAGCACCTCCCCGGTTTCCGGGTCCACCACCTCCCCCAGGGTAAAGCGCCCCCCTTTCAGCCTCCTGGGGTCCTTCCCCCGCCACACCCGGCTTGCCACCTCCAAGGCTCCCTCCCCGGAAAGCCGCACCACCCCGATGGCCCCCTTGCCCAAGGGAGTGGCGATGGCACAGATGGGTTCCTTAAGGGTCATGGGCTAGAGGGCTTTCGCCAGGGCCTCGAGGGTCATGGCCACCTCTTCTTCCCCGTGGAGAATGGAGAGGAAGGCTGCCTCGAAGTTGGAGGGGGGCCAGTACACCCCCTGGTCCAGTAGGCCGTGGAAGAAGCGCCTAAAAAGCTCGGTGTCGGTCCTTTTGGCCTCGGCGAAGGTGCGCACTGGCCCTTCCGTGAAGAAGACGGTGAGCATGGAGCCCACCCGGTTCACCGCGTGGGGGATGCCCTTGCGGGAGAGAATAGCCTTGAGCCCTGCCTCCAGCTTCGCCCCCACCTCCTCCAGGCGGGCGTAGTAGTCGGGGTTCTTTTCCAAAATCTCCAGGGTGGCCAGGCCCGCGGCCATGGCCAGGGGGTTTCCCGAAAGCGTCCCCGCCTGGTACACCGGGCCCAGGGGGGCCACCTTCTCCATGACCTCCCGCCTCCCCCCGTAGGCCGCCGCAGGTAGCCCCCCGCCCAGGATCTTCCCCAGGGTGACCAGGTCGGGCTTGAGGCCGAGCCGCTCCGTGGCCCCACCGAAGGCCAGGCGAAAGCCCGTCATCACCTCGTCGGCGATGAGGAGGATTCCGTACTCCCGGGCCTGGTGCAAGGCCTCGAGGAACTCCTCCGTGGGGATAAGGACCCCAGCGTTGCCCACCACCGGCTCAAAGATGATGGCGGCGATCTCCTCGCCCCGCTCCTTCAGAAGGGCGCGGAGGGCCTCGGGGTCGTTGTACTCTAGGACCAGGGTAAGCCGGGCGTACTCTCGGGGCACCCCGGCGCTGGAGGGTACGCCCAGGGTAAGGGCCCCACTTCCCGCCTCCACCAGAAGCCCGTCCGCGTGCCCGTGGTAGTTGCCCCGGAACTTCACGATGTAGGGCCTGCCCGTGTACCCCCGGGCCAGGCGCAAGGCGCTCATGGTGGCCTCGGTTCCCGAGCTGACGAAGCGCACCAGCTCCAGCGCTGGGTAGGCCCGCTTCACCGCCTTGGCCAGCTCCACCTCCAAAGGGTGAGGGGCCCCAAAGGTGAAGCCCTGGGCGGCCACCTCCTGGATCCTCCGCACCACCTCCGGGTGGGCGTGGCCCAGGATGAGGGGGCCCCAGCTCAGGACGTAGTCCAGGTAGCGGTTCCCGTCGGCATCCCACACGTAGGCCCCCTCCCCCCGCACCAGGAAGGGAGGGGTGCCCCCCACGGCCTTGAAGGCCCGCACCGGGCTACTGACCCCGCCCGGGATGTGCTTTTGTGCCTCGGCGAAAAGCCCCTCGGAAAGAGGACGTTCCATACCCCCACTTTACCAGGGGGCAGGGCACCGACCCGGGCTCAAGGGCGCATGGGTCGGAGGCCCAGGGCCTCGAGGCGGGCCAAAAAGGGCCTCACGTCCAGAGCACCCACGTGGAGGAGGACCCGGAAGCCCAAGCCCCCGACCTCCCGGAAAAGGTGCAGGCCCACCAGGGGCGTGCCCGTTGCCTCCAGGGCCCGAAACACCTCTCCAAGGCGCGGCAAATCCGGCACCAGAAGGTCCAGGCGGGTGGCAGGAGCCTTGGGGCGGAGAAGTTCTAAAAGGCCGCGCAGGAGATCATAGGCGGTCACCAGGCCCAAGAGGGTTTCCCCCTCCACCACAGGCAAGGCCCCTAACCGGGCGGCCTCCAGGCGAAAGGCGGCTTCCTCCAAAGGCTCCTCGGGATGGGCCTGGGGAAAGGGTTGCAGGAAGCGGACCACGGGGGCCTGGGGATCCGCCCGCAAGTGCCCGGGAGCCCAAGGGGCCAGAGGCAGGCGAAGCTGCCGCTCGCCCACAAGGCCCAAGTACCGCTCCCCCTCCACCACCGGCAGGTAACGGACGCCCGTCTGGACCAAGAGGCGGTGGGCCTCCCCCAGGGAGGTGCGGGGCGAGGCCACGACCAGGTGGGTGCGCATCAGGTCTTTAAGGGTCAGTCCACCAGGCGGCCCCCAGCTCATGGGTTTATGATGCGTAAGTAGTGGCCAATTGTCAAGGTTTCCTCTTACACTAGGCCATTACTACATGAATGCAAAGCCGAATTGTTGCCAAAACCTCGTTCTGCCTGAATCCACACCCTGCCCACCCACAACCCACCCGTTCCGGCATCTCCTCCGGAGAAAGGGAAGTATCCCCAAAGAGCAACCGCTCCCTCGAGCCCATGAGGCGTACCCCGCTCAGTGGGTTAGCACCCGACGCAAAGCGGCGAGCACCCTCTTGGCGCTCGGGCGGTAGTGGTGTTCAATGGCGCTGAAGGGGGGATAGGGGGCGTCGTACCCCGCCACCCGCACCACGGGTGCCTGGAGGTAATCGATGGCCCCTTCGGCGATGCGGGCGGCGATCTCGGCCCCGAAGCCCCCGGTGCGCATGGCCTCGTAAACCACCACCGCACGGCCGGTTTCCCGAACGGCTTCCAGAAGAGTGTCCTCGTCCAGGGGCACCAGGGTCTCCAGGTCCACCACCAAGACCTCTACACCCTCCCGAGCCGCCACCTCCGCCGCCTCCAGCATCACCTCCACCATGCCCCCGTAACCGATCAGGGTGGCGTGCTTCCCTTCCCGCACCACCCGGGCCCTGCCCAGGGGGAGGGTATAGTAGCCCTCCGGCACCTCCGCCCGTGCCCCCCGGTAGAGCTTGATGGCCTCCAGGAAGAAGACCGGGTCCTCGTCCTCGATGGCGGAAAGGAGGAGCCCTTTGGCCCTTTCGGGGCTCGAGGGAATCACCACCTTAACCCCAGGGGTATGGGCCAGAAGGGCTTCAGGGGAGTCCGCATGCTGCTCGGGAGTATGCACCCCGCCTCCATAGGGGGCCCGCACCACCACGGGCAAACCCACCCGCCCCCGGGAGCGGTGGCGCCAGCGGCCCAGGTGGGAGAGGATCTGGTCCAGGGCGGGGTAAAGGAAGCCCGCGAACTGGATCTCGGCCACGGACCGCATCCCCCCCATAGCCAGGCCGATGGCCAGGCCCAGGATGCCGCTTTCCGCCAGGGGGGTATCGAACACCCGGCCCTCGCCGTATTTGGCCTGGAGGCCCTCCGTGACCCGAAAAACCCCCCCAAGCCGTCCCACGTCCTCCCCAAAGACCAAAACCCGCTCATCCCGAGCCAAGGCCAGGTCCAGGGCCTCGTTGATGGCCTGGACCAGGTTCAGCACCCTGGCCTTTTCCGCTACCATAGCTCCTCCACGTGTTTCCCCCGCCTCAAGGCCTCCCAAGCCCGCCGCTGGTCGAGGCCCAACCGCGCGTACACATGCTCCACGATCACCTCGGGCGTGGGCTCGGGAGCCTGGTCCGCCAGGGCCAGCTCCCGGGCAAACTCCTCCTCCAGCTCCCTTAGAAGGGCCTCCTCCAAATCTCCATCCCAAAGCCCAGCCGCTTCCAGGGCCTTGCGGAGGCGCAGGATGGGATCCTTGGAGCGCCAGGCTTCCTCCTCCTCCCGGGTGCGGTAGCGGCTCGGGTCGTCGGAGGTGGTGTGAGGAGCCAGGCGGTAGGTGAGGGCCTCGAGGAGGGTGGGCCCCTCCCCCTTCCTTGCCCTTTCCACTGCCTTTTTGGCCTCCAGGTAGACGGCGAAGGCGTCGTTCCCGTCCACTACCACCCCTGGCATCCCGTACCCCTCGGCCCGCCTAGCGATGTAATCCACCCGCATCTGCTTGGCCCGGGGCACGCTGATGGCGTACTGGTTGTTCTGCACCAAGAAGATCACCGGGGCATGGAAGACCGCGGCGAAGTTCAGCCCCTCGTGGAAGTCCCCCTCGCTGGTCCCTCCGTCCCCGATGGAGGTGGCCACCACCCAGTCCTCCCCCCGGTACCGCCCCGCCAGGGCCAGGCCCACCGCCTGGGGAATCTGGGTGGCGATGGGGATGTAGGGGTTCACCGCCCGCACCCCCTCGGGGAAGCGCCAGCCCGCGGGGTGGGCCCGCCAGTAAAGGATCAGGACGTGGATGGGGAGCCCCCGGGCCAGGAGCAGGGCGGACTCCCGGTAGCTGGGCACCACCCAGTCCCTATCCCCCAAGGCCAGGGCTACCCCCACCTGGGCCGCCTCCTGTCCCATGAAGGGGGCGTAGACCCCAAGCCGCCCCTGCCGCTGGAGGAGGAGGGCCTTCTCGTCAAAAAACCGAGCCCGGCGCATGGCCCGGTAAAGGGCGAGAGCCTCCCCTTCGCTTAGGGGGAACTCCTCCTTGTCCAGGTACTGGACCACTTTGAGCTTCACGCTGGCGAGTTTACCACACGGGCCAAGCGCTCCAGGGCTAGGGATAACTCTTCCTCGGTCTTGCAGAAGGCAAAGCGGAAGAGGTAGGGGGGCGGGTCCTCCCGGTAGAAGGCCGAAGCCGGGATCAGGGCCACCCGGGCCGCCTCCACCAACCGGAAGGCGTCCCACCCCGGAAGCTCGGCCATGAGGAAGTAGGTGCCTTCGGGCTCATAGGCCTTGAGGCCCATGGACCTGAGCCCAGAAAGGAGCAGATCCCGCCTTTTCCGGTAGCTCTCCCGCAAGGCCTCGTAGAACCCTTCCCTGCGACCCAACCTCAGGGCCTCCGCCACCCCCGCCTGCAGGGGGCTTGGGGCGGAGAAGCTGGTCCATTGGCGCATCCCCGCCAGGGCGGGCATGAACCCCTTGGGCCCCACGATCCAGCCCACCCGGTAACCGGTGGCCTCGAGGCGCTTCCCCGCGCTTCCCACGGTGAAGGTGCGCTCAGGGGCAAACTCCCTTAAGCGGGGCGGCCTTTCCCCGAAGTAGAGCTCGTCATAGACCTCATCGGAAACCAGGAAAAGGTCGTGCCTCTGGGCCAGGGCCGCCAGGGCCCTGAGCTCCTTCTCCTGGTGGAAGACCAAGCCCGTGGGGTTCATGGGTGTGTTCAGAAGGAGGACCCGGGTGCGGGGGGTGATGGCCTCCTCCAGGGCCCTGAGGTCCAGGCGAAACCCCACCTCCTCCAGGGGCAGGCGCACCAGCCTGGCCTGGGCCCCCGCCAAAAAGGCATCGGGAAGGTAGACATCAAAAAAGGGTTCCAGCACCACCACCTCATCCCCCGGACCCACCAGGCTTTGGAGGAGCACATAAAGCGCCTCCGTGGCCCCGGAGGTGACCACCACCGCCTCAGGCTCCACGGCAAACTCCTCTGCCAAGGCCTCCCTAAGCTGGGGAAGGCCTGCAGGAGGGGCGTATTGGTCAAAACGGCCCAGGGCTTTTTGCACCGCCTCGAGGAGGAAGGCAGGCGGTGGGTTGGAGGGAAAACCCTGGCCCAGGTTCACCGCCTGAAGCCTGGCCGCCAGCTGGCTCATCTTGGGAAAGATGCTCTCCCGGGCAGCCTGGGTGCGGGGATGTAGGCGCATAGGTAAAGGGTAGCCCAAAGCCTCCCTTGGCTCAACCGGCGATCCTGAGGAGGCTTAAAAAGCTTTCCAGCTCCAGGCTGGCCCCGCCCACCAGTCCCCCGTCCACGTTGGGCATGGAAAGGAGATCGGTGAAGTTCTTGGGGTTCACGCTCCCACCGTAAAGGATGCGGACCCGATCCGCAAACCCCCTTCCGTAAAGCTCAGCCAGGGCCTGCCGGATGGCCCGGTGCATGGCCTCGGCATCCTCGGGGGTGGCGTTCCGCCCGGTGCCGATGGCCCAGACGGGCTCGTAGGCGACGACCAAGGCCTCAGGACCCGGGGGGTTCACCCCCTCGAGGCTCCCCTTGAGCTGCGCCAGGGTGTAGGGCACCGCCTCCCCCCTTTCCCGCACCTCCAGGGGCTCCCCCACGCAAAGGATGGGGGTAACCCCCTCCTCCAAAAGCCTCCTGGCCTTCTCCGCCACCAGGGCATCCGTCTCGTGGTGGTAGCGCCGCCTCTCCGAGTGCCCCACGATGGTGTAGCGGCACCCCAGATCGGAAAGCATCCGGGCGGAAACCTCCCCCGTATAGGCGCCTTCCCGGTGGGGGGAGACATCCTGGGCCCCGTAGGCCACCTGGGTACCGGAAAGCACCTCCTTAGCCACGGAAAGCATGGGAAAGGCAGGCAGCACCACCACCTCGGACTCTAAAGGAGGCAGAAGCCTCTTGAGCTCAGCAAGCCAGACCCGGGCTTCCGAGGGTACCTTGTGCATCTTCCAGTTTCCCGCCACCAAAACCCTGCGCATGCCGCCATCCTACAGGAAAACCCCGCCCCACGGGGCGGGGCCGGATTAGGTTTTCCTACTCCAGGACCTCAATCCCCGGGAGGGTGCCCTTCTCCAGGTACTCGAGGCTCGCCCCACCCCCGGTGGAAACATGGCTAAACCGGTCCTTGAGGCCCAAGCGGTTCACCGCCGCCACGGAGTCGCCCCCTCCCACCACGGTGAAGGCTCCCTCCAAGGCCGCCACCGCACGGCCCACCGCCAAGGTGCCCTCGTCGAAGGGCGGCACCTCAAAGACCCCCATGGGTCCATTCCAGAAGACCGTTCTGGCCCCCTTCAAGGCCTCGGCGAAGGCCTCCTGGGTCTTAGGCCCGATGTCCAAGCCCATATAGGGCACGGGAATGGCATCCGCGGGGAAGGTGCGGGTTTCCACTCCGGCCTCAATCCGCTCCGCCGCCACCACATCCACGGGCAGGTGCACCCTCACCCCCAAGGACTCCGCCCGCTTCAGGAGGTCTTTGGCCAGATCCAGCCGGTCCTCCTCCACCAAGCTCTTCCCCACCTCGCCTCCCAGGGCCTTGATGAAGGTAAAGGCCATGGCCCCGCCGATGAAAAGGCGGTCTATGCGGGGCAGGAGGTTCTCTATGACCCCGATCTTGTCGGAAACCTTGGCCCCGCCGATGACCACCGCATAGGGCTTCTCCGGATCCCGGAGGAGCCGGGAAAGCGCCTTCACCTCCTTTTCCATGAGGAGGCCGGCAAAGGAGGGGAGAAGCCTCGCCACCCCCACCACGCTGGCGTGGGCCCGGTGGGCGCTCCCAAAGGCATCCAGGACAAAGGCCTCCCCCAGCCGGGCGTAGCGGGCGGCAAGATCGGGGTCGTTCTTCTCCTCCCCTGGCTCGAAGCGCACGTTTTCCAGGAGGGCCACCTCCCCCGGGGCCAGGGCCTGTACCGCCTGGTGCGCCTGGTCGGAACCGGGGCTGTGCGGCACGAAACGGACGCCGAAAAGATACCGGCCCAAGGCCTCCGCCACCGGGGCCAGGGAGTACCTGGGGTCCACCCCCTTGGGCCGGCCCAGGTGGGAAAGAAGCACCAGGGAGGCCCCGGCCTCGAGGAGGTGGCGCAGGGTGGGAAGGCTTTCCTGGATTCGGGTCTCGTCCTGCACTACGCCCTCCTTGATGGGGACGTTGTAGTCCACCCGCACCAGGATGCGCTTGCCTCGAGCGTCGAGGTCCTTAAGGGTACGCATCTAAGCCCCCCGCTTCAGCACCAGTTCCACCAGGTCCGCCACCCGGTTGGAGTAGCCCCACTCGTTGTCGTACCAGGCAAAGACCTTCACCAGGTTGCCCAAGGCCTTGGTGAGCTTGCCGTCCACAATGGAGGAGTGGGGATCCATGACGATGTCCTGAAGCACGATCTCGTCCTCAGTGTAGGCCAGGATCCCCTTCAAGGACCCCTCGGCGGCCGCCTTGAGGGCGGCGTTCACCTCCTCGGCGGTCACTTCCCGCTTGAGCACCGCGGTGATGTCGGAGATGCTCCCCGTGGCCGTGGGCACCCGCAAAGCGCTCCCGTCAAAACGACCCTTCAAGGAGGGAAGCACCAAGGCGGTGGCCTTGGCGGCCCCGGTAGTGGTGGGGATGATGTTGATGGCCGCTGCCCGCGCCCGGCGCAGGTCCTTATGGGGTAGGTCCAGGACCCGCTGGTCGTTGGTGTAGGAGTGAACGGTGGTCATGAGGGCCTTCTCCACGCCAAAGGCCTCCTCCAAAACCTTCATCACCGGGGCCAGGGAGTTGGTGGTGCAGGAGGCGTTGGAGATGATGTGGTGCCTGGCCGGGTCGTACTGCTCGTGGTTCACCCCCATGACGATGGTGATGTCCTCCCCTTTGGCCGGGGCGGTGATGATGACCTTCTTGGCTCCCGCCTCGAGGTGGGCCTTGGCCTTGTCGGCATCGGTGAACACCCCCGTGGACTCGATGACCACGTCCACGCCCAGGCTTCCCCAGGGCAGCTCCTTGGGATCCTTGATGGCGGTGGCCCGGATGGCCTTGCCATCCACGTAAATGTTCTCGTCATCGTACCCCACCTCGCCGGGGAAGCGGCGGTAGATGGAATCGTACTTCAGCAGATGGGCTAGGGTCTTGTTGTCGGTCAGGTCGTTGATAAGGGCTACCTCCACGCCCCGTCCATGGAGAATGCGGAAAACCTGGCGGCCGATTCTGCCGAATCCATTGATGCCTACCTTCATAGCTTACCTCCCAGCATGGCTCCTCGCCCCCTTGCCGTAGGGGTTTAGAGCTATGGCTTCAGTATACCGGCTTTTTCATAAGTGACTGATGGCACTTGGCTTAAGCAAACCTTCCCCCTTGATCCGTCAACCCTAAGCCCATACAATTGGTTGACGACCACCCCGGTGGTCCAGGAGGTATGCACGATGAACACCGAAGTTCTTCCTTATACACCCCTGGTTAAGACCCTCTGGCCCCGCCGCACCCTGGCCCGGGACCTGGCCCTGATCCTAGGGGGTAGCCTCTTGGTGGCCTTGGCCGCCCGGGTCAGCATCCCCCTGCCCTTCACCCCTGTACCCATCACCGGCCAGACCCTGGCGATCCTCCTGGTGGGAGCAGCTTTGGGAAGCCGCCTTGGGTTCCTGTCCCTCTTGGCCTACCTGGCGGAAGGAGCCATGGGCCTACCCGTCTTCGCCGGGGGTACAGGGGGCTTAGCCAAGATTCTCGGCCCCACCGGGGGCTTTCTCCTGGCCTTCCCCATGGCCGCAGGCTTGGTGGGGCTACTGGTGGAGCGGTTCGGCCTGGACCGGAGCTTCCTGGGAACCCTTTTGGCCATGCTGGCGGGAAACGCCCTGCTTTACCTGGTGGGGCTTCCCTGGCTCGCCGCCTGGCTCATGGGGGCAGGAAAGTTCACCGGAACGGGTGCCCTTCTGGCCATGGGGCTTTTCCCCTTCATTCCCGGGGACCTGGTGAAGGCGGTGGTGGCGGCTTTGCTTCTGCCCTCCGCCTGGAAGGGGCTGGGAAGGCGTTAGGGTGCGGCTGGCCCTAGGGCATATCACCAAACGGGAAAGCCTCGCGGAGCTTCTTCGGGCCCTCACCCCTCTGGTTCACCAGGCTCGAGGGGAGGGGGCCCTGGCCCTTCTCCTCCCCGAGCTGATCCTGGGAAGGCGAGGGGAAGAAACCCTTCCCCAAGCCCTTAAGACCTTGGCCGAGGAAAACGGTATAGCGGTGGCAGCTGGCTTTCTCGCCCCTGGCCCCAGGAACCGGCTTGGCCTCTTCCCCCAGGGTCCCTTTTACGATAAGGTGCACCCTTACCTGGCGTTGGGCGAGGAGGGGGACGAGGGGATTGCGCCCGGGGAAGGCCCCGTGATCTGGGAGTTTCGCGACAAGCGGTTCGGGCTTGCCCTTTGCTACGACCTGGACTTCCCCGAGCTGTTTCGCAGCTATGCCTTGATGGGCGCCGAGGTCTTTTTGGTGGGCTCAGCCTGGCCCGGGGAGTACGAAGAGCTTCTCTCGGTGCTGGCCAGGGCCCGGGCCGCGGAGAATCAGGCGTACCTGCTCCTCGCCAACCGGGCGGATACGGGAAGCCCCTCCCTTGCAGTGGGCCCTGATGGGCGCCTTTTGGCCTCGAGGAAAGAGGAGGGCCTTCTTCTGGTGGACCTGGACCTGGTCTTCTTGGAGGAGTACCGCGCCCGCTACCCCATCCTCCGCCACCGCCGGCCTGAGGCTTACCGGCTCTGGTAAGATGGCCTTCGTGCTGGAGAACCGCCGGGCACGGCACGACTACGAGATCCTGGAAACCTACGAGGCGGGGCTCGTCCTCAAGGGAACCGAGGTCAAATCCCTGCGGGCTGGGAAGGTGGACTTCACGGGGAGCTTCGCCAAGTTTGAAAACGGCGAGCTTTACTTGGAAAACCTCTACATCGCCCCCTACGAAAAGGGATCCTACACCAACGTGGACCCCAGGAGAAAGCGCAAGCTCCTTCTCCACCGCCACGAGCTCAACCGGTTAAGGGGAAAGGTGGAGCAAAAGGGTCTCACCCTGGTACCCCTTAAGATTTACTTCAACGAACGGGGCTATGCCAAGGTGCTTCTGGGTTTGGCCCGGGGAAAAAAGGCCTATCAAAGGAAAGAAGACGACAAGAAGCGGGCCGTGCGGCGGGCTCTGGAGGAGTTATGAGGTTCCTGGCGCTGGCCTTGCTCCTCCTTCTCGCCTTGGCCCAGGCTCCAAGGCCCCTCCTGGTGGGGGGAGAGGTGGGCCAGGCCCTTTACCCGGGGGGGCGGGGCGTGTCCTATGGAGAAGTGGAGCTTCTAGCCCGGGGCCTGGGGCTCGCCCTGTGGCAAGGGGAAGGCCAGGTGGCCCTGGGCCTGGGAAGCCGTTACAAGGCCTTCCCCCTGGTGGAAAACGAGGCCCAGGCCGCCGCCCGGGGGGCCGCTTGGAAACGGGGTCAGGAGGTCTTCGTTCCTTTACGGCCCTTAGGCGAGGCCTTGGGCCTGGAGTACCGGGCCCAGGAAGGCATCCTCCTCCGTCTTCCTTGGGCCCGTCTTCTCGGCATGACGCGGGGACCAGACCGGGTGGTCCTGCGCTTCTCCCGGGAGGTGAACGCCCTGGTGGAGGGCAACAGCGTCCTCTTTCTCCTGGCCCAGGGAGAGGGGGCGGGCCTGAGCCAAGAGGCCCAGGGCCTGCGCCTGGCCCTGGAAAGCCCACCCGCCCGGCTCTACTACCCCGGTGGGGGCCAGGTGGTCCTGGAGTGGGGTTCCCTGGTTAGACCCAGGCCCACGGTGCTCCTGGACCCAGGGCACGGGGGGCAGGACCCTGGTATCTCGGCAGAAGGCTTCTTGGAAAAAGACCTCACCTTGGATCTGGCCAAGAGGGTAGCCTCCCGCCTGCCTGGCGCCAGGCTCACCCGGCAAGGGGATCAAACCGTACCCCTCGAGGCCCGCTTAGCCCAGGCGCAAACCGCCTCGGTGGTGGTTTCCCTGCACGTGACCCGGGGCAGCACCGTTAACCTCTACCTGCCCAAGGCCCGCACCTCTCCCCTCGCCCAGAACGCCGAAGCCCTCTTGGCCACGGCCCCGGCAGAGCAAGCCGCCTTGCTCAAGGTCTACGCCGGCGACCCCAGACGCCTGGCGGAGGCCCTGGAAAAGGCCTTCTCTGCCCTGGGCATCGTGCTGGCCCGGGCTGAGGGTCCCTACGCCCTCACGGATATCCCCGGGGCAGGGGTACTCCTGGAGGTGGGGGTAGAGCGGCTCAAGACCCCTGAGGCCCGCAACCAGGTGGCGGAGGCCATCGCCCAGGCCATCCGCACCTACTTGGAGTAGCCATGCGCCGACTCTTGACCTTCTGGAACCTCCTTGGCCTTGCCGTTTTCGCCCTGGGGGCAATGGTCTACTGGCAAAGCCCAGGGTACCCGGTTTCCTCCGCCCTGCCCTTGCCCTCGGAGGAAACCCTGGCCGCAAGCAGCCTGCCCACCATCCTTTACCTTCCCAATCCCCCTCAAGGCCTCCGGAAGGAAACCCGCACCCTGGAGCTGGCCCCGGGGGACACGCCGGAGAGCAAGATTCTGGCCACCTGGGCCGAGACCCTTCAAGCCCCCAAGCCCCGGGCCCTTTACCGGCTGGGCAAGCTTTTCGTGGTGGATCTTCCCGGCGACTTTGCCCTGGGTCTGGATGCTAGCCAGGAAGCCCTGCGCCTCTACAGCCTGGCCTATACCCTCCTTTCCACCTTCCCCCAGGCCCAGGAGGTGCGCTTTCTGGTGGAGGGAGAGCCCAAGCCAGGCCTGGCACATCTCGATTTGAGCCAGCCTTTCCGCCTACCATGAAGGACACCTGGCGCATAGACCGCCTCATCCTCCAGGGGTTCAAATCCTTTGCGGAGCGCACCGCCCTGGACTTCCCGGATCCCATCACCGGGATCATCGGGCCCAATGGCTCCGGCAAGAGCAACCTGGTGGAGGCCTTGCGCTTCGTGACCGGAGCCCGGGCCCACGAGCTACGCGGGCAGGAACTCGGCACCCTCCTCTTCCACGGGGGCGAGGGCCGCCCGCCCCAGGCCATGGCGGAGGTCCGCCTGGAGCTTTCCCGGGGAAGGGAAAGGCTTACCGTGGAACGGCGCATCGAAGGGGACCGCTCCCTCTTCCGGGTAAACGGCCGCCCCCTAAGCGCCAAGGCCCTGGCCCTCCACCTTGCGGGCACAGGCCTCGGCCGGGGGGGATACGCCATCGTGGGCCAAGGGGAGGTGGCGGCTCTTCTGGAGGCCCCCGGAGAGGTTCTGCTCGCCCACCTAGAGGAGGCCGCCGGACTGAAACCGGTGGTGGAAGCGGCCCGGGTGGCTGAGAAGGAGCTGGAAGAGGCGCACCGCCTTCTGGAAGAGCGCGAGCGGGAACTTCAGGAGCTTAAGGCCCAGGTAGAACGGCTTAGAGGGGAAGCCCACCGGGCCAAGCGCGCCCAGACCCTGGACCTGGAGGCCCTGGCCCTCAGGGTAAGCCTCGTGGAAGCCCGCATGGAGGAAGCCCAAGCCGAGATGGCGAGAGCCGAGGAGCGGCTTAAGGCCCTGGCCAGGGAGGAGGAAACCCTAGAGAGGGAGCGCCAAGCCCTGGAGAAAAAGCGCCTGACCCTGGCCCGCGAAGAGGAATCCCTGCGCCAGGAACTGGAAGCGGTGCGCCTGCTCCTAAAGGAGCGGGAAGGCTTCGAGCGGGAGCTTAAGGAGCTCGCCCGCCTGCACAAGGCCCTGGACCGTCCCCCACCCGAGGACCCCGGCCCCCCAATACCCCCTCCCCCCCGGCCCCTCGAGGAGCTCCGCACCCAGCTGAGGCATTTGAAAGCGGAAGAAGCCCGCCTGCTGGCCGCCAAAAAGCGCCACGAGGAAGCCTTCCGCCGGTACCTGACGGAAACCGCCCGCTACGAGGAACGCCTGAAGGCTTACCAGGAAGCCTTGGCGGAACGCGCCCACTTGGAGGAGGAGCTTGCTCAAAGGCTTGAGGAACTTCGGGACCTCGAGGGGAAAATGGCCGAACGGAAGCGGTTGGAAACCCACCTCACCGACCTGCGCGCCCAGGCCCAGGGAGCCCTTAGGGAGACCGAACGGCTCAGGCGGCTTCTGGAGGCCGGCAGCGACCTGCACGAAGGACCCCGAAGGGTACGGAAGCTTCCTGGGGTGCTGGGGGTGGTTGCGGACCTGGTGCGACCCGAAGCGGGGCTGGAGCTGGCCTTGGAGGTGGCCCTGGGCCCCCGGCTCCAATGGGTCCTCACCCAGGACGAGGAAGCCGCCAAGGCCGCCATCGCCCTCCTGAAACGGGAAGGGGGCCGGGCCACTTTCCTGCCCTTAACCCTTCTATCCCCGCCACCTCCCCCCTCTCCCCCTCCCGCGCCCGGCCTCCTGGGACCCGCCTTCCGCCTGGCCCGGCTCCGGCACCCGGGCTTGCCCGAGGAGAAAATCCTCCTGGCCCTCTTAGGGGATACCCTGGTCTTCGCCGACCTGGATGCAGCCCTGGCGTACCGAAGGGCCTTGGGCCGGGAAAGGGTGGTCACCCTGGAAGGCGAGGTGCTGGAGCGCCTGGGAGCCCTATCCGGTGGGCGCCTAAAAGGAGGTGGGGAAACCCTTCTCTTGAGGCGGCGTCTGGAGGACCTGGAAACCGAGCAGGACCAGCTTGCCGGGGAGATCAAAGCCCTAGAGGAAGCCCTGGCCTCCTTACCCCCCTACCGCCGCCTGGAGGAAGCCCGAGCCCAGGTGGGAGCCCTGCAAGCTAGGCTTCGCTCCCCCCTACCCCCGCCTCCCCAACCCCCCACACCGCCTCAGGAAACCTGGGAGGAGGCCCGGCTTCTCGCCCTGGAGAAGGAAAGAGAGGAGCTGGAAGGAATCCTGGCACAAGCGGAGGCCCACGAGCGCTGGCGCCTGCTCTCCCAAGCCCGGGAGGCTTGGGCGGCATCCCAGGAGGAAGTGCGCCGCATCCAGGCCAGGATGGAGGAATTGAAGGCCAAACTCGCCGCCACCCAGCCCCTTCTGGCCAAGGCCCAGGAGCTAGAGGAACGCCTTAAGGCCGTGCGGGCGGAAAGGACAAACCTCGAGGACCAGCAAACCCGGGCCCTCACCCGGGCCAACGCCCTCTTGAGCGAGCGGGAAAACCTCCGCCTGCTCCTGGCCCGCAGGGAAGCCCTCCTGGAGGAACTGGGGCGGGAGAGGGCCTCCTTCCCCCCGCTGGACCGCCTGCCCGGCACCCCCAGGGCCCTCCAGGCCAGGCTGGCCCAGGTGGAACGGGAACGGGCAAGCTTGGGACCCGTAAACGCCCTGGCGGAAAGGGAGCTAATGGAGTTGGAAGCCCGCCTCGAGGCCCAGGCCAAAGAGGTGCAGGAGGCCACGGAAGCCCTCCTTCGCCTCGAGGCCGAGGCCAAGGCCGTGGAAAAAGCCTACGGGGAGCGGCTGAAGGAGAGCTACCAGGTTTTCCAAAGCGCTTTTCAGAAATACGCCCTAGCCCTCCTCGGAGCCCGGGCCGAGGTCAGGCGGGAAGGGCAGGGGCTAAAGCTGGTGGTGATCCCGGCGGGAAAGCGCACCCAGGACCTCCGCCTCCTCTCCCTGGGGGAAAAGACCCTGGGGGCCCTCGCCTTCCTCTTCTCCCTGGGCGAACTCCAGGGCGGCTTACCCTTGGCCGTGCTGGACGAGGTGGACGCCGCTCTTGACGAGGCCAACCTCGTCCGCTTCACCCGCTTCCTCAACTCCGGCAAGCAGTTCATCCTGGTCACCCATCAGAAGCGCACCATGGAAGCCTGCCACGCCCTCTATGGGGTCACCGCCCAAGGGGGCGTGAGCCGGGTGTTCTCCATCCGCAAGGAGGCCGCCCATGACCCTAAATGAATACCAGCAGGAGGCCAAGAAAACCGCCCTTTACCCCGAAGCCTACCGGCTTCTTTACCCCACCCTCGGCCTGGCGGGGGAAGCCGGGGAACTGGCCAACAAGGTAAAAAAAATCCTCCGGGACCATGGAGGAAACCTCAGCCAGGCTACCCGGGAGGATCTGGTGGCTGAGCTCGGGGATGTGCTCTGGTATGTGGCCCAGCTGGCCACCGACCTAGGGGTGAGCTTGGAGGAGGTGGCCCAAGGCAACCTGGCTAAGCTACGCTCCCGGCTGGAACGGGGAAAAATCGGGGGCTCAGGGGACAACCGCTAACGAAAATCACTTGCATCTAATACCCCTTTAGGGTATAGTGTCCCTCGGCTGGTGTACCAGCCGAGGAGGTTTAGGATGGAAGAGACCGTTACCCTACCCCGTTTAAACGAACCCGCGCCGGACTTCGTGGCCAAGACCACGGCTGGGGAGCTTCGGCTATCCGACCTCAAGGGCAAATGGGTGGTGCTCTTCAGCCACCCCGCCGACTTCACCCCGGTCTGCTCCACGGAGTTCCTGGCCTTCGCCCGGCGTCAAAAGGAGTTTGAAGAACTGGGAGTCCAGCTGGTAGGGCTCTCCATTGACTCCATCTACTCCCACTTGGCCTGGCTTAAGGACCTCGAGGAGATGTCCGGGATCCCCATCAACTTCCCGGTCATCGCCGACCTGGACATGAGGGTGTCCAAGCTTTACGGCATGATCCACCCTGCCGCCAGCGAAACCGCTGCGGTGCGGGCGGTGTTCATCATCGACCCCAACGGCATCCTCCGGGGCATGCTCTACTATCCCCTCACCACTGGCCGCAACATCGACGAGATCCTGCGCTTCATCCGGGCCCTACAGTTCACCGACCGCACCGGCTTGAACACCCCCGCCGACTGGCAGCCGGGTGAGCCCGCCATCGTGAAGCCCCCAGCCACCCTGGACGAGGTCAAGGCCGACGAGGCCAGGAAGGCCGAGTACACGGAGTACAAGCGCTGGTATCTGCGCCTTAAGAAGGCGGAGTAGGAAAACCCCAACCCCCCGGGGTGGGATCCCCGGGGGGATTACCTTAAAGCCTAATCGAAAAGGTCAAAGATCTCCAGGAAGCCCTTTTTCTTGCGGTAAGGCTTCCCCTCCTTACGGTAGTACACCTCCCGCTCCTCCTCGTAGGCCCGCTCCACCTCCTTGGCTTCCGCCAGGAGTTTTTCCAACTCCCCCCTATCCAGCCACACCCCCCCGCACTGGGGGCAGACGTCGATGAGGACCCCGCGCCTTTCCACCTCCTTCATGCCCACCTGGCAGCTTGGGCAAAGGAGAAGGGGCATCTACTCCTCCCTCCGGCCCATGAGGAGGCTGGCGTAGTAAAGGATGGTGGCCAAGGAGCTGGCCAAGGCGGCCACGTAGGTAAGGGCTGCCCAGGTGAGCACCTGCCGGGCAGGGGCCATCTCCTGCTGGGAGAGGAAGCCCATGCGCCGCAGGAACTCCAGGGCTCGCCTGGAGGCGTCGAACTCCACGGGGAGGGTCACCAGCTGGAATAGGGCCACCGCCAGGTAGAGGTAAAGCCCGAGCTTGGCCAAACCGATGGCCCCCAGCATCAACCCGACCACCACCAGGATTGGACCTAGGTTGGTGCCCAGGCTGGCCGCCGGCCACAGGCTGGCCCGCACCCGAAGCCAGGTGTAGCCATGGGCATCCTGGACCGCATGCCCCACCTCGTGGGCGGCCACCGCCAGGGCCGCCAGGCTGGGCGAGGCGTAGTTGGGCTCGGAAAGCCGCACCGCCTTGGCGTGGGGGTCGTAATGGTCCGTGAGGGCCCCGGGCACCGGTTCCACCCGGACGTGACTTAAGCCGTGGGCATCCAGGATGGCCCGCGCCACCTCAGCCCCCGTAAGCCCCCGGTTGTTGGCCACCCGGCTGAATCGGGCGAAGGTAGCCTGTAAACCACCTTGAATCACCAGGCTGGCCACGAAGACCAACCCCATGAGCAAGAGCGCCAGTATGTCCATTCCCGTCCACCTCCTTCCGAGGAGTAGCAAAAACCGAGGCCACCCATACAGGTGGTCTCGCCATGCGCCCTTAGGCGCCCCAGCCGACCGGGGAAGGCTCCCGTACTGACGACCGGCTGGCCCCCACTGGGGGCGGCTACTCCCCGCAGGTACCTTTATACCAGACTCAGCCCTTTCTGGCAAGGATCGGGACGGGAATGTGCACGGACCCCCTTTACTCTCACCCGCTCAAGGGTATCTTGTGGGCGGGAGGTGAGGTATGGGTTACGCGCATCCCGAGGTTCTGGTGAGCACAGACTGGGCCCAGGAGCACCTGGAGGATCCCAAGGTGAGGATCCTCGAGGTGGACGAGGACATCCTGCTCTACGAGACTGGCCATATTCCCGGGGCACAAAAGGTGGACTGGCAGAGGGACTTCTGGGACCCCGTGGTGCGGGATTTCGTGGACGAGGAAGGATTTGCCAGCCTCATGGAAGGGCTCGGCATCTCCAACGACACCACCGTGGTCCTCTACGGGGACAAGAACAACTGGTGGGCCGCCTATGCCTTCTGGTTCTTCAAGTACAACGGCCACCAGGATGTGCGCCTCATGAACGGAGGACGCCAGAAATGGGTGGAGGAGGGCCGTCCCCTGACCACCGAGGTGCCCACCTACCCCAAGGGGAGCTACCGGGTAGCTTACCGGGACGAGTCCATCCGCGCCTACCGGGACGAGGTCCTCAAGCACATCCTCAAGGTCAAAGAGGGCAAGGGCGCCCTGTTGGACGTGCGAAGCCCCGAGGAGTACCGGGGAGAGCTTACCCACATGCCCAACTACCCTCAGGAAGGAGCCCTACGGGCTGGCCACATCCCAGGGGCTAAAAACATCCCCTGGGCCAAGGCGGTAAATCCCGATGGAACCTTTAAAACGGCGGAGGAGCTCAAGGCCCTGTACCAGTCCCTAGGGATCACCCCGGACAAGGACGTGGTGGTCTACTGCCGCATCGCCGAGCGCTCCAGCCACTCCTGGTTTGTCCTCAAATACCTTTTGGGCTATCCGCACGTGAAGAACTACGATGGCTCCTGGACGGAGTGGGGCAACCTGGTGGGGGTTCCGGTAGCCAAAGGGGAGGAATAGCTCAATCCTCGGAAGCCTCCCCCAGGGCCTGGGCGGCCAGCCGACGCCCCGTGGGGGTGTCCGCCAACCCCCCCAGGCCTGTTTCCTTGAGCTCCAAGGGTAGGAGGCGGCCGATGCCCGCCATGGCCAGGATCACCTCGTCGGGGGGGATCACGCTCCTTATCCCCGCCAGGGCCATGGAGGCGGCGCTCACCGCATGAACGGCGTAAAAGCCATTGCGCATCACGCAGGGCACCTCCACAAACCCCCCCACGGGATCGCAAACCAAACCCAGGGTATTCTGCAGGGCCAAGGCCGCCGCATGGGCAGAGGCCTCGGAGCTTCCCCCGAGAAGCTCGGTAACGGCGGCCGCCGCCATGGCCGCCGAGGAACCGATTTCCGCCTGGCACCCCCCGCTGGCCCCGGCGATGTAGATCTGGCGGTTGATGATCTTGGCCACCCCGGCGGCCAGGACCATGGGCATGAGGAGGTCCTGATCGGGGATGCCCAGGTGATCCGCCACCCCCAGCAAGGCCCCGGGAAGCGTCCCGGCGCTGCCCGCCGTGGGAGCAGCCACAATCCGACCCATGCGGGCATTTTCCTCATTGACCGCCATGGCGTAGGCCTGGACTCGTTTCAAGAGAGGGTCCCGCAAGGGATCCGGGGCTTCCCACAAGGTCTTGGCATTCTTCCCCACCATTCCCGCCACGCTGGGGGCATCCGAGGCGAGACCCCTCCGGATGGAATCCCGCATGATGCCAAGGCGCTCCCGAAGCTTATCCAGGATGGTCTCGGGAGCCAGCCCGGTTTCCTCCACCTCCTCGCGAAGCAACGCCTCCGACGCCCGGCCGGGAAGGGCAGCAAGGTCGTTCAGGGTCAACGGCATAGCCTAAGTATAGGCTTTGGCCTCGTCTTCACACCGCAGGCCTATGCTAAAGGCCAGGATGGGCAACCCTGGATCCCGCCTCCGCGTGCTGATCGCCGACGACCACCCCCTCTTCCGCCTGGGGCTTAGGGCGGGCCTCGAGGGGGAAGGGCTCGTGGTGGTGGCCGAGGCCCAGGACGGTAGGGAGGCCATGGAAAAGACCCTGGCCCTGAACCCGGAAGCGGTTCTCTTGGACCTGAGGATGCCCGTATTGGATGGGCTAGAGTGCACCCGTATGCTCCGGAAGAAGGGGTATTCCGGCCTCATCGCCCTCCTCACCACCTACCAGGAGCCCGCTTTGGTGCGGGAAGCCTATCTGGCCGGGGCCAACGCCTACTTTTCCAAGGAGCTGTCGGCCCCCGAGCTGAAAAGACGCCTCCTGCGCGTGGCCCAGGGGGAGGAACGCCTCACACCCCCCGACCTCCCCACCCTGACGCCCAGGGAGGAAGAGGTACTGGGCCTTCTGGCCCACGGGCTTTCCGTGAAAGAGATGGCCAAGGCCCTGGGCCTTTCCCCGGATACGGTGAAGGACCATCTGGAAAGCCTCTACGGCAAGCTCCTGGCCCGAAACCGGGTGGAAGCCCTGGAAAAGGCAAGGTCCCTGGGATTCCTGGCGAAGAAATAAGGAAGGGCGCGTTTGCCCTTCCTTCCCTTAACCCCCGGTCTACTCGGCGGGGAGTTTCCCTTCGGAAGCCCCCTGAGTAGCGTCCTGGGCAGCTTCCGCCTCCTCCTTGGCCACCCGGGCCCTTTCCTGGTCCTGGCCAATGCGCTTGCGGTCGGCGCGGAGCTTGCGGCGAATCTCCCTTTCGGAAAGCTCACGGATGAAGTAAAGCTTGGCCCGCCGGGCCCGGCCCCGCTGGACGATCTCAATCCGCTCAATGAGGGGGGAGTTTAGGGGGAAGATGCGCTCCACCCCTACCCCATAGCTCACCTTGCGCACGGTGAAGCTGGTGTTGTACCCGTTCCGCTTGATCTTGATGACGATGCCCTCAAAGTTCTGCACCCGGGTGCGGTTGCCTTCCTTTACCCGGTAGGCCACCCGCACGGTGTCGCCGGGCCGGAACTCGGGGAGATCGGTGCGGGTATACTTGGCCTCCACTACCTTAAGCAGCGCTCCTCGGTTCATGTTCTCCTCCCTCCCCAGAGGAACCCCTAGGGGTTCATGGGCAACAGACCTAAGTCTAGCCCTCGCGGTCCATTTCCGCAAGCCAGGCCACCTCGAGGGGCCCAAGCCTTGCCTCCCGCACAAGCTCCGGCCTCACGGTAAGGGTCTTCCGCAAGGCTTCCCGCCTGCGCCACCGATCTACCTCAAGGTGGTTTCCCAAAAGGAGAACCTCCGGCACCCGAAGCCCGCGGAACCCCGGGGGGCGGGTGTAGTGGGGGTGGTCCAGGAGCCCGCGGACAAAGGAATCCCTCCTGTGGCTTTCCGGATCCCCGATCACCCCGGGAATAAGCCGGGCGGTGGCCTCC
The DNA here is from genome assembly GCF_002964845.1 of Thermus tenuipuniceus. Lineage (GTDB taxonomy): Bacteria > Deinococcota > Deinococci > Deinococcales > Thermaceae > Thermus > Thermus tenuipuniceus. The sequence goes on along the minus strand of NZ_PRDA01000015.1, from coordinate 25,060 downwards.
AGCACCGCCAAGGCCGCCACCTCCCCCCCCATGAGCACGTAATCCCCGATGGAAAGGGAACGGGTCACAAAGGCCTCCACCCGGGCGTCAAACCCCTCGTACCGCCCGGAAAGAAGGACCAGGTGATCCCTTTGGGCCAGCTCCTCCGCCACCCGTTGGGTGAAGGGCTCCCCCGCCGGGGAAAGGAGGATCACCTCATCCGCAGGCAAAACCGCCTCCAAGGCCGCCACCGCCACATCGGGGCGGATCACCATGCCCGCCCCGCCGCCATAGGGGGTATCGTCCACGGTACGGTGCCGCCCCAGGCCAAAGGCCCTGAGGTCCACCACCTCCACCTGGATGAGACCCCGCTCCTGGGCTTTCTTTAGGAGCGATTCCGAAAGCCAGGGGCGTATGAGGCCGGGGAAAAGGGTGAGGATAGTGTAGCGCATTCAGTCAAAGAGGCCGGGGATGGGCTCCACGTGGATGCCCTCCCCCTCCACCCGCACGTAGGGCGCCTGCAAGGGTACCAGGCGCTCCGTCTGGTCGCGAAGCCTTTCCCCCACACCCTTGATCACCAGGACATCCTGGGCTCCCGCGTCCAGGATGTCCACCACCTCCCCCATCTTCAAGCCCCCCACGTAAACGGGTAGGCCAATAAGGGCAAAATAGTAGTACTGGCCCTCCTCGAGGGGGGGAAGTTCCTCCACCTCGGCATACACCCGGAGGCCCACCAAGGGCTCGGCCAGCTCCCGGCTGGAAACCCCCGCCAGGTGAACCACCAGGTCATCCCCCACCCGGTAGAAATCCTCCACCGCCCGCCAGCCATGCCCTTCCACGTAGACCCGCTCCAGGTGAGCCACCACGGGCTCACCCCGGAACTTCAGACCCCCACGCAGAGCATAGGAGGCACCGAACCGACCGATCTCCACCAGGCGCATCCCCTCCCATTATGCCAAAGCCCCGCCCCTAGCGCACCTCCACCCCCACCTTGCGCTTGGCGTAGGCTCGCACCAGGGTACGGATGGACTCAATGACCCGGCCCTGCTTGCCGATGAGCCGGCCCTTATCCTCAGGGGCCACCTCCACCACGTACACCGGCCCCTCACGGGTGCGCCTTTCCTGCACCCGGACCCGCTCCGGCTGGTCCACCACACTCTTGGCCAGGTATTCCACCAGGTCCTTCATGGTTCCATGTTAAGGCAAAGGCACCGGGCGGGAAAGCGCACCGGCGCCCTCAGGGGCCCTAACCCCTAGCCTTCCTTCCGGAAAACCCCCGCCTGCCGGAGAAGCCTCCGGGCGGTGTCCGTGGGCTGGGCCCCTACGGAAAGCCAGTACTTGGCCCGCTCCACGTCCACCTTCAGCCACTCGGGAGTGGTCTTGCGGGGATCGTAGTACCCGATCTTTTCGATGTAAGCGCCGTCGCGTTTCCTGCGGCTGTCGGTGACCACGATGCGGTAGTGAGGGTTGTGCTTGGAGCCAAAACGAGAAAGCCGGATCTTTACCATTCTTTCCTACCTCCTGAACATTCCCATGAGTCCCCGGCCCTTGTTCTTCTCCAGGGACTTCATTAGGGCCTTGGTTTCCTCGAAGGCCTTGATGAACCGGTTGATCTCCTGCACGCTGGTGCCGCTTCCCCTGGCGATGCGCCTGCGCCGGGAGGCGTTTAGGATGCGGGGGTCCTTCCGCTCCTCAGGGGTCATGGAAAGGACAATGGCCTCGAGGCGCTTGATGGCCTTATCGTCCACCCGGACCCCCGCAGGCAAGGCCTTTCCCACCCCAGGCAACATGGAAAGGACCTCCGAGAAGGAACCGAGGCGCTTCAAGTTTTGCATCTGTTTGAGAAAATCCTCCAGGGTGAGCTCCTTGGCGGACTTGGGGGTCTCCGCCTCGAGGCCCGCAGCCCGAACCTTCTCCGCCAGGGTGGCCACATCCCCCATGCCCAGGATGCGGCTCGCCAGCCGGTCGGGGTAGAAGGGTTCCAGGCCCTCGGGGCGCTCGGAAACCCCGGCGAAGTAGATGGGCTTCCCCGTCACGTGCCGGGCGGAGAGGGCCGCCCCACCCCGGGCATCCCCATCCAGCTTGGTGAGGATGAGCCCCGTGACCCCCACCCGCTCGTCGAAGGCCTTAGCCACCGAAAGGGCCTCCTGGCCCGTCATGGCATCCAGGACCAGGAGCACCTCGTCAGGGTTCATGGCCTCCTTGAGGCGGGCAAGCTCCGCCATCAAAGGCTCGTCGATCTGCAGGCGCCCGGCGGTGTCCACCAGGATCAGGTCGCGAACCTCCTGCCTGGCCTTCTCCTCCACCCGGCGGCGGATGGACTCGGGGCTCTCCCCATCCTGCACCTCCAGGACCGGGACCCCGATCTTTTCCCCCAGGATGCGAAGCTGCTCCCGGGCTGCAGGGCGCTGGGTGTCGGCAGCCACCAGAAGGGGCCTGCGCCCCTTGCCCTTATAAAAGAGGGCCAGCTTAGCAGCGGTGGTGGTCTTGCCGGAGCCCTGGAGGCCCACCAGGAACCACAGGTTCTGGTTCTTCAAGGTGGGGAAGCGGGGTTCCCCGCCCAAGGCCTCCTTCAGGGCCTCGTAGACCGTGGCCAAGACCACCTCCGCCGGGGTAAGGCTTTCCAGGACCTTCTGGCCCAGGGCCTTCTCCCGAACGCTTTCCACGAAGGCCCTCGCCACCTCCAGGTTCACGTCGGCGTCCATAAGGGCCCGACGGATCTCCCTGAGGGTGGCCTTCAGGTCCTCCTCGGTGATACGGCCCCGTCCCCTTAAGCGGTCTATGGCCTCCTGCAGTCTTCCCGCCAGCTTCGCAAACATGAGCCTCCCGGCCACCAGGCCGGGCCTTAGGATAGGACACACCCCTTGAGTGTGTCAACCTCAATTTTTCCCACATTTCTAGTGGGCGCGGTTGACGATCCCGACCGGGAACCCTAGGCTAAGGAAGGTATGCTAGGGGCTTCGCCCTCGAGTCCTAGGCCCTGAAGGCCGCCCAGCAGGCGGCCTTCGGGCGAAAGGAGGCCGCCTGTGGAGACGACCCTTTTCCCTCTGCGCCAAGCCCTGCAAGAAGGCGACACCCTAAAGCTACAGAGGCTCCTGGAGGAAACCCATCCCCAGGACCTTTTGGCCGTGTGGGATGACCTCGAGGGGGAACACCGCTATGTGGTCCTCACCCTCCTGCCCAAGGACCGGGCGGCGGAGGTCTTCGCCAACCTCCCTGCGGAGGAGCAGGCAGAGTACCTCAAAACCCTTCCCCCCTGGCGGGTGCAGGAACTCCTTGAGGAACTTTCCCTGGACGACCTAGCCGACGCTCTCCAGGCGGTGGAGGAGGAGGACCCTAACCTGACCCGCCGCCTCAAAGAGGCCCTGGACCCCGAGACCCGGGCCGAGGTGGAGGAGCTCACCCAGTACGAGGAGGACGAGGCAGGCGGCCTCATGACCCCCGAGTACGTGGCGGTGCGGGAGGGCATGACCGTGGAGGAGGTCATCCGCTTCCTGCGCCGGGCTGCCCCCGATGCGGAAACCATTTACTACATTTACGTGGTGGACGAGGCGGGCCGCCTCAAGGGGGTCCTGTCCTTGAGGGACCTCATCGTGGCCGACCCGAAGACCAAGGTGGCGGAGATCATGAACCCCAAGGTGGTCTTCGCCCGCACAGACACCGACCAGGAGGAGGTGGCCCGCCTCATGGCCGACTACGACTTCACCGTCTTGCCCGTGGTGGATGAGGAAGGGGTGCTGGTGGGCATCGTTACGGTGGACGACGTGCTGGACGTTTTAGAAGAGGAAGCCACCGAGGACATCCACCGCTTAGCGGCGGTGGACGTGCCGGACCTGGTGTACAGCCAAGCCTCCCCCATCGCCCTCTGGATGGCCCGGGTGCGCTGGCTGGTGATCCTTATCCTGACCGGCATGATCACCAGCTCCATCCTGCAGGGGTTTGAAAACCTCCTCCATGCCGCTACCGCCTTGGCCTTCTATGTGCCCGTGCTTCTGGGCACGGGGGGCAATACCGGCAACCAGTCTGCTACCCTCATCATCCGCGCCCTGGCCACCCGGGACCTGGACCTGAGGGACTGGCGGCAGGTACTCCTCAAGGAAAGCATGGTGGGAAGCCTCCTGGGTCTTACCCTGGCCCTTTTGCTCCTGGGCAAGGTTTTCCTCGATGGCAACGCCTTCCTGGCCCCGGTGGTGGGCCTAGCCCTCTTCCTTCTGGTGCTCTTTGCCAACATGGTGGGAGCCATGCTCCCGGTGGTGCTTAGGCGCCTGGGGGTGGACCCGGCCCTGGTTTCCAACCCCCTGGTGGCCACCCTTTCCGACATCTCGGGCCTTCTCATTTACCTTTCGGTAGCCCGCCTACTCCTTAACCTGGGATGATGCGGCTTTCCATGGTGGTGGAATGGAGCAAAGGAAGCCCCTTCCGCTATGCCTGGAAGGAAGGGCACCTGGCCCTGGTGGCCGTGGACCAACCGGCGCCGGTGAACTATGGCCTCATTCCTGGCCTCATCAACCCCGCCGACGGGGAGGAGGTGGATGCGGTTTTCCTGGGACCTCCCCTTTCCCCGGGAACCCAGGTGGAGGGGGAAGTGGTAGGCATGGTGTGGCTGGCGGACGGAGACCACAAGATCCTCCTCGAGGCCCAGGGGCAAGGGCCAAGCCCAAGGGAAGCCCAAGAACTCCTCACCTGGTTCCACCAAAGCCGCAAGCCCCTTCTCCTCGGCCCACAGGAGGCCAGGGAGTGGCTGGAGAAGTTGCTCAGAGGATGAGCATAGCGTCCCCCAAAGAGTAAAACCGGTACCGCCCCGCCACCGCAAGCCGGTACGCCTCCATGGTCTTTTCGTAGCCCAGGAAGGCGGCCACCAGCATGAGCAGGGTGGAACGGGGCAGGTGGAAGTTGGTGAAAAGAGCGTCTATGGCCCGGAAGGCATAGGGCGGGCGGATGAAAAGCCGGGTTTCCCCCATCCCCGGCACCACCCCAAGGCCTTCCCGGTAGGCGCTTTCCAGGGCCCGGACCACGGTGGTGCCCACCGCCACCACCCTCCGGCCCTCCTTCTTGGCCCGGTTGATGGCTTCTGCGGTTTCCTCAGGGATTTCGTAGGGCTCGGGGTGCATCTCGTGCTTCTCGGGATCCCCCTTCACCGGGCGGAAGGTGCCGGGGCCCACATGCAGGGTCAGGAAGCGGAGCTCCACCCCCATGCCCCTCAGGCGGGCCAAAAGCTCCGGGGTAAAGTGGAGCCCGGCAGTGGGGGCGGCCACGGAGCCCGGGCGCCTGGCGTACACGGTCTGGTAGCGTTCCGGAGGGATTTTGGCCTTGATGTAGGGGGGCAGGGGCACCTCCCCCACCTCCTCCAGGTGGGCCATCAGATCCCCCTGGAAGCGGAGGAGCCGCACCCCATCCTCCTCCACCCCCACCACCTCCGCCTCGAGGTCCGGAACCAAGCGGAGGTCCCGGGGAGATAGAAAGCGGAGCCTGGTGCCGGGCTTGGCCTTGCGGCCAGGCCCCACCAGGGCTTCCCAAAGCCCCGGAGCCCGCTCCCGCACCAGAAGCACCTCCACCCTTCCCCCCGTGGGCCTTCGGGCCAAGAGGCGGGCGGGGATCACCTTGCTCTCGTTAAAGACCAGCACATCCCCCGGGCGAAGGTATTCGGGAAGGTCCCTGACCTGGCGGTGCTCGGCACGAAAAGGCCCTTCCCTATGGACCACCAGCATCCGGGCGCTATCCCGGGGTTCCACCCCCTCCTGGGCGATGAGTTCTTCGGGCAGGAAGTAGTCGTAGGCCTCGAGGCTCATCGCTCGGCGTTCTTGGGCTCCATGAAGGCGTTGGGGATGTCGGGAAGGTGCACGAAGCGGTCCACGGCGTCAATAAGCTTTTGGGCGGTGGTTTCCCGGAAGGCGATCACCTCCACCCGGATGCCCCGCTCCATGAGGACCTCGAGGATCTCCACAAAGTCCCCATCCCCGCTTCCCAGGACCACCACGTCCAGGTAAGGCATAAGCCGCACCATGTCCGCGGCGATGCCCATGTCCCAGTTCCCCTCGTAGATGGGCTTGCCGCCCTCACCTAGCTCCTTCACCGTGAGGTACATGCGCCGCACCCGGTAGCCGATGGTGGAAAGCTTGTAGATGAAGGGCCAGGCGGAGGTGTCCCCCTCCTTTTCCACCACGTAGGCGGTGGCCCGCACCAGACGCCTTCCTCCCACGGCAAAGCGCAGGAGGCTTTCGAAGTTCACGTTGCGCTCGTAATAGTCCCGAGCGGAGTGGTACAGGTTCTGGGTGTCCACGAAAACGCCCACCCGCTGGTCAGGATGCTGGCCAAGTTCCATCGGCCTCCATCTTAACCCGCATTTCTAAGGCCCGCCGCCACCCCCAGGATGGAGAGGAGAAGGGCCTTCTTCAAGGCCTCCTCCTCCCGGCCCCCAGGAGCACGGTAGCGGTGGAGAAGCTCCACCTGCACGAAGTTGATGGGGTCCACGTAGGGGTTGCGCAAGGCGATCTGCCTTTCCAAGGTCCTTTGGTTGTGAAGAAGGGGGGCCTGGAAGATGCTTTCCAGAAGCGCCACCGTCCTTTGGTACTCCTGGGCAAGGCTGTGGAAGAGGGGGTGTAGCTTTTCCGGCACCAAGCGCAGGTAAAGCTCCGCCACCCCCAGGTCCGCCTTGGCCAAGGCCATGGCGGCATTCTCCAGGGTGGTGGCGAAGAAGGGCCACTCCCGGTACATCCGCCTGAGAAGATCCAGGGGTAAGGCCTCCAGGGCCGTAAGCCCGTACCAGCCGGGCAGGAGCAGGCGCACCTGGGTCCAGGCCATCACCCAGGGAATGGCCCTGAGGTCGCGGATCTCCCGCACCCGGCCGTGGCGGTACACAGGGCGGCTGGCGATGGGGAGTTCCCCGATCTCTCGGATGGGGGTAAAGGCCTCGAAAAAGGGGAAGAAATCCTCCTGGGCCAAAAGGGCCCGGTAGCGGCGCATGCTCTCCTCCCCTGCCTGTCCCAAAGCCTCCCGCCACTCAGGTCTGGGCTCCACCCCCTCGCCCAAGGCCGCCTGGGCGAAGTGAAAGAGAAGTTGCTCCAGGTGGCGCACGGCCAGCTCAGGGTGGCTGTACCGGTCCGCCAGGGCCTCCCCCTGCTCCGTGAGGCGGATGCGGTGCCCCACGCTCCTGGGGGGCAGGCTGGCGATGGCCCGGCCCGCAGGCCCCCCGCCCCGGGCGGTGGAGGTACCCCGGCCGTGGAAGAAGAAAACCGGCAGGCCGAAGCTTTGCCCCACCTTGGCCAAGGCCTCCTGGGCCTCGTAAAGGGCCAGGTTGGCAGCCAGGAAGCCAGCATCCTTATTGGAGTCGGAGTAGCCGATCATGATCTCCACCCCGCCCCGGCCCCGGGCGTGGGCCAGGAAGACGGGGTTTTGCAGAAGGCGGGTGAGCACCTCTGGGGCCCGGTCTAGGTCCTCGAGGGTCTCAAAGAGGGGCACCACATCCAGGGGCAAAGGGGCTCCCGGCCGGTAAAGCCCCACCTCACGGGCGAGAAGGAACACGGAAAGGAGATCCCCGGGGTGGTGGGTCATGGACACCACGTGGGCCCCCTTGTCCCGCCAGGCCCGAAAGGCCCCCAACGCCACCCGCAGGGCCTCCTCCTGGGGCTCATGGCCCACGGGCAGAAGGGGACGGGCGCTTCTCAGCTCCTCGGTGAGGAGGGCCTCCTGGGCCTCAGGGGGCAAGGAAAGGAAATCGGGGTGGACCCCCCCAACCCTGAGGAGTTCCGCCGCTGCCTCCAGGAGTTTCCCGGACTCCTCCCTCAGGTCCAGGGGGGCAAGCTCCAGGCCGAAGGCGAGAAGGCGGGCCTCGAGGGGGCGGAAAAAGGAAAGGGCCACCTGCCCTAGGCCCACCGCGGCCAGCCCCTCCTCCGCCATCCGGAGGACCCTCAAAAGCTCCTCAGTGCTCACCTCTTCCCTCGCCAGCCGGGTGTACAGCTGGGCAAAAAAGCGGCGGTAGGGTTCGCCGGGAAAGCGTTCCACTCCCTCTCCTCCCTCCCGGATCCCCCGGGGAGCCGGCACCTTGGTTTCGGAGAGGGAGAGGTCCCGCACCAGGTTCTCCAACTCCTGTAAAAACCGCTCCCGGGCCACCTGGCGGGCGTACCGACCGGCGAAGGCGGTCACCTCTGGGGTGACGAAGGGGTTGCCATCCCGGTCCCCTCCGATCCAGCTCCGAAAGCGCACCGGGCTCTTCAGGCGGGGGCGTTTGCCGTAGACCTTCTCCAGGGCGGCCTCGAGGCCCTCCACCACCCGGGGTACCGCCTGCCAGAGGGTGGTGGGCAGGTAGTAAAGCCCGCCCTTGATCTCGTCCTCCACCGTGGGTCTGGCCTTGCGCACCTCCTCGGTGGCGTAGAGCAGGGCCACCCTGGCCGCCAAACGGGCCTGGTCCTGGGCCTCCAGCTCCTCTTGTAGCCTTTCCAGATGGTGCCTTAGGGTCCGCCTGCGGGTCTCTGTAGGATGGGCAGTAAAGGTGAGCCATAGCTCCAGGCGGTTCAGGTGGGCCTCTACCTCTTCCAGGGAAAGCCCCCTTTCCTTCAACGCCCTGGCCAGGGCCAAGAAGCCCTCGGGCCTCGGGTTCTCCGGGGTTTCCGCCTGGGCCCTAAGGCGGTTCACCCGCACCCGGTGCCTCTCCTCCGCCAGGTTTACCAGGTGGAAGTAATGGGTAAAAGCCCGCACCAGGGCCTCGGCCTCCTCTAGGGAAAGCCCCTCCACCCGCTTCAAAAGGGTGGCCCTCGCTCCTTCGTCCCCCTGTCGTCGGGCCTTGGATAGGAGACGCACCTCCTCCACTAAGGCGAAAAAACGCTCCCCTGAAACCACCCGGATGGCCTCGCCCAGAAGGCGGCCCAGAAGGTCCACCTCTGCCCGCAAAAGGTCAAAGGTATCCTCCCTCGCAGGCTTCACGGCTCCTCCCACACGTAAGGGCCTATGGAAACCCCTTTGCCGCCCTCCAAAACCAGCTCGGTGGCGTGGAAACGGGCCCTTCCCTGGGCAGCCCGAAAAGGCTGGGGCCTGCCCGTAAGGAAGCGGGCTAGGAAGGTCTCCACCTCCCCGCCGATGATGGATGCATACGTGCCGGTCATGCCCACGTCGGTCTGGTACAGGGTGCCCTTCGGCAGGCGCATGGCATCCAGGGTGGGCACGTGGGTGTGGGTGCCCAGCACGGCTGTGACCCGCCCATCCAGGTAATGGGCCAGGGCCATCTTCTCGCTGGTGGCCTCGGCATGCACCTCCACCAGGATGTAATCCGCCTTCTCCTGGGCTAAAAGGGCATCCAGGGTGCGGAAGGGATCGTCCAGGGGATCCATGAAGATCCGGCCCATCACCTGCACGAAGAGAAGGCTCTCCCCACCTGCGCTAAGCCGCCACCACCCCCGCCCTGGGGTGTCAGGAGGGTAGTTTAGGGCCCGCACCACGGGCTCCCGTTCCAAGAGCTCGTAGACCTCCTTGTGATCCCAAGCGTGGTTTCCCAGGGAAACCAGGTCCACCCCCGCCTCGCGTAGGAGGCGGTAGGAACGCCGGTCCAGACCCTTGCCCCGGGCGGCGTTCTCCCCGTTGGCTATGACCAGGTCGTACTGGTCCCGGATGTCCGGCAGGTGGAGGCTCACCGCCCTCAGGCCGGGCTCGGCCATCACGTCGCCGATGAAGAGGACCCGCATGGGGGCATTATACGCACCCTAGGGGCCCTCTCAGGTTCAACCCACCTTGATGTACGCGTATCCTTTGGCCTGAAGTTCCCCTAAAGCCCCCACCCCGGAAGGCACCCACTTAAGGAATTCATCTGGCCGAAGTTTGTCCTTGGGGATATTGTTCCGGCTAAAGGTGATCTCGCAGAGGTAATACTCCACTCCAAGCTGGGCCAGCTGCTTCACCCGGCTGAAAAGAGCCTCCCGGTCGTACTGGGCCGAGGCCCAAGGGGTACCCTCAAGATCCTTGAGGAAAAACTGGACCCCCGCCCCATGGGCCACCGCCACGATCTTGACCTTGAAGGGGTCGTTGTCGTAGACGGAGAGGTGGTTACTGATGTTGGTCAGCATCTGCCCAAAGCGGTTGGGGTCCCCGAAGTCCAGGTGGTAAACCACGGCCATGGGGGTTTCCTTCTTAAAGTCCTCGTAGGCCACCCGCTCGTTGGCCCGCGCCCCCAGCAGGGAACCCGCCCCAAGAAACGTCCCCAGCCTCAGCAGAAACCTGCGGTCCATGCTCCCTCCTATTGGGGGAATACCTTACACCCCCCATATCTTTAACGTCAAGGGTATCTTGTACGTTAAGGGCAAACCCAGCCCCTTAGGCAGGGGCTGGGCCTAGGTTCTCCTCGAGGGGCTACCCTATGCGGTTCGCTTCTGCAAGAGGTACACCACCCCGTAGCCGATGGCCGCCAGGATCAGCAAGGGGATGGCGAACCGCAAAAGCTCCCAGATAAGGCCGGAAAGGGCCAGAAGCACCCGGCCCAAGAAGGTGAAGACCCATCCCCCCACCCAGAGGGCCAAAAGCACCCCCACCACCACCAAGAGGCCCAAAACCACCCATTCCAGGATGTCGCGCAGGTTCCGTTCCATGCTTTAAGCATACACTGGAAAGGTGGAGCGGTATCGCCTGGAGGAAGGCATTGTGGTGGGCCGGAAGGCCCTGCTTCAAGGGGACCTCCTTTTACGGTTCCTCACCCCCAAGGGCAGCCTGGAAGCCGTGGCCCGCAAGGGGGTGCGCCCCTCGGGGCGCTCGGGCAGGCTCTCCCTGTTCCACCACGTGCGCTTCCAGCTCTACACCAAGGGGGAGGGCCTTCCCACCCTCACCCAGGCGGAGCTTCTCGGGAGGCTACACGGCCTGGAGGAACCCAGGCGCTTCCTCCTGGCCTCCTTTCTGGCGGAGCTCTCCTATCGCCTGGCCTCCCCGGAGGCCGCCCCCAGGATCTACCCCGTCTTCATCTCGGGCCTAAGGGGCATCGCCAAACACCCTAAGCCCCTTCTACCCCTGGTATGGGCAGGCTGGCGGGTGGTGAAGGCGGGAGGCCTGGGTCCCAACCTTTTGGGGCCGGGGTTATACCTGAAGGCGGGCCGCCTGGAGGAGGAGGGCATCTACCTGGGGGAAAGGGGCGTGAAAGCCCTCAGGGCCATCCTCCATCTCCCGGGTAGCGAGGCCCTTCCCTATCTGGAAGACGCTCCCCTGGGGGGGCTATTCCTCGCCCTGAAACACCATGCGGAAGAGGCCCTTGGCCCCCTTAAGGCCACACCTGCGCTCACCGCAGAACTATAGGGGCTTGATCTCCAGGATGGTGTAGACCTGGGCTCCCTTCTTGCCCCTTATCTCCACCACGTCCCCCACCTTCTTGCCCAAAAGCGCTTGGCCTAGGGGGGACTCGTCCGAGATCTTGCCGCTGAAGATATCCGCCTCGTGGCTACCCACGATGGCCAACGAAAGCCTTTCCCCGGATTCGGTTTCCAGCTCCACCTGGCAGCCCAAGGCCACCTGGTCGTAGGAGCCATTCCCCTCCACCACCACTGCCCGGGCCAAAAGGTCTTCCAGCTGAGCAATGCGGGCCTCATTCTGCCACATGGCCCGGCGCGCCTCGTCGTAACCAGCGTTCTCCCTTAAATCCCCTTCCTCCAGGGCCTGTTCAAAGTCGGCGGAGATCTCCTGCCGCTTGGTGGTCTTCAGGTGATGCAGCTCCTCCTGAAGGCGCCTAAAGCCTTCTGGGGTGAGGTAAACCGGCTTCTTCATTCCTTCCCTCCGTGTAAAAAGGGCACCAGCCCATGGCCATGGGCTGGAGGTACCGCTATTCAGTATAGCAGGCGGGAAGGAAGCGCTCCACCAGGGGAAGGAGTTCCTTGGGGGCCGGCCCCACGGGCAAAAGCCCCACCCCGCTTCCCGCCAGGAGCAACACCCCCTTCGCTCCCTCCCGCTCCCCTCCCCGGCGGCGCAGGGCCTGGTGGGGGGGAAGAGGAGGGGGCGCGGCCAGGGGAAGCTCCCAGGGGTAAAGCCGCGCCCCCTGCACCCGAAGGCCCAGTTCCCGGGCGGCTTCGGCCACCTTCCTCCGGGTGATGCCCTCGAGGCCCCCCTCCAGGAGTAAGAGCACCCCATCCCGGTAAAGGAGGGGGCTGGTGCGGCTTCCATCCACCACGTAGCCCTCGCCATCCTGCAAAAGCCCCTCAAAGGCCCCGTGCCCCTCCGCCTCCTTCAAGGCCAGGCGGTACGGGAGGTAGTTGCCCGTCTTGAAGCGGTACAGGTCCGGATGCACCCGGTAAGGGGTGAGGAAAACCCGAACCCCCTCCTCGTAAGCGGCCAGGGGAGGTGGGGAGTAGGGACGGGCTTCGGAAAGCCACACCCCCTCCCCCACGGTGAGGCGGAGGCGGAAACAAGGAACATGGGCGAACTCCTTGGCCAGGGCCTCGAGGTCCTTCAAAAACACTCCATCCCCTGGGTAGGGAAGGCCCAAGGCCAAAGCATGCCGGCGTAGGCGAAAAAGATGCTCCTCCAGCCAAAGGGGCTTCCCCCCCTCCACCCGCAGGGTGGTGAAAACACTTAGGCCATGGTACAAAAACCCCTCTGGAAGAGGCTCGCGGAAGGGCTCCCCCTTTAGGAGCACCTGCCTCATGCTTCCTCCAAAAACCGCCCCAGAAGCTTCATCCCCCACGGGGAAAGGATACTCTCCGGATGGAACTGCACGCCATAGGCCCGCTTCCCATCCCAGATGGCCATGGGCACCCTATCTTCCGTCCAGGCCAGGAGGCGCACCTCTCTGGGAAGGTTTCTTATGGCCAAGGAGTGGTAGCGGGCGAAAGGCAAAGGGTTGGGAAACCCGGCGAAAAGCGCCTCGCCGCTGTGATAAACCGGGTGCGCCTCGCCGTGAACCGGCCTTTCCCGGTAGAGTTCCGCCCCCAGGACCACCCCCAAAGCCTGGTGCCCCAGGCAAACCCCGAGGAAGGGAACACCCTCCTCCAGGGCCCTTCGGGTCCACTCCAAGACCCTTCCCGCCGTAAAGGGGTCCTTGGGCCCTGGCCCCACCACCAGGTGGGTGAAGCCCCGGAAGCGGGGGGCCTCCTCCTGGTCCACCACCTCCACCTCCGCCCCTAGGGTGCGCAGGTAGTCCACCAGGTTGTAGCTGAAGGAATCCCGGTTCTCCAGGAAGAGCACCCTGGCCTGCACGCGCCTAGGAGGCGGCGGCGGGGCCCAGGCAGCGGTGGCCTTAGGAGGCTCGGACCTCCTCCCCGGGCGGCCCCGCTCCAGGGCCAGGAGGAGGCTTTCCGCCTTGTGCAGGGTTTCCCGGTATTCCGCCTCTGGGTCCGAGGCGATGACGATCCCCGCCCCCGCGGAAAAGAGAACCTCCTCCCCCACCCTCTGGAAGGAGCGGATGAGGATGTTGAAGTCCGTTCCTCGGCCCGAGACATACCCCAGACTCCCGGTGTAAGCCCCCCGGGGGACGGGCTCCAGCTCCCGTATGGCCTCCATCACCGTTCCCTTGGGGGCTCCAGTGATGGTGCCCCCCGGGAATAGGCTGGCGAAGACCTGACCCAGGGAGGCCCGGGTGTAGCCTTCCACCTGGGAGACCAGGTGCATCACGTGGGCGTAGCGCTCCACGGCGAAAAGCTCCTGCACCCTCACCGTGCCCGGCAGGGCCACGCGGGCCAGGTCGTTCCTGAGGAGGTCCACCAACATGGCGTGCTCCGCCCGTTCCTTGGCCGAGGCCAAAAGCTCCGCCTCCAGGGCCAGGTCCTCCTCCGGGGTCTGGCCTCTTGGCCGGGTACCCGCGATGGGCCGGGCCAGAACCCTGGCCCCCGCCTTCTGAAAAAGCCGCTCCGGGCTCCCCGAGACCACCGCCCACCCCTCCCTCTCCAGAAGCCCCATGAAGGGGGAAGGGTTCAGGGCCCGGAGCCGGGCGTAGAGGAGGAGGGGGTCTACGGGGCCCAGGAGGCGGAAGCGGTGGGAGAGGTTCACCTGGTAGACCACTCCGGCCCGAATCCTCTCCTGGACTGCAAGAACCCCTTGCAAGAAGGCCTCCTTGGGGAAGTCGGACACCAGGGGGTGGGAGGGCAGAGGAGGGGGGGTGTAGGGAAGGGGCCTCAAGGGGAAGGAAGGGGTTTCCACCAGCCGCCCCTCGAGGAGGGCGAATCCCTCGGGGTAGTAGAAAAAAGCGGCTTCGGGAAGGGCAGGAAGGGGCTCGTGGGTGGAAAGGCCCAGGTGCCGGGCAAACTCGTAGGCAAAAAACCCTATCCAGGCAGGAAAATACCCCCTCCCCAAGCGCCTTTCCAGGTAGGTAAAGATATCCAGGGCCTCCCCCACCCCCTTCCCGTCCAGGTAGAGCCGGCCCTCCCACACCTCGAGGCGGTGGGCGGGACGCACCCCCAGGAGGGAAAGCCGGGAAAAGGGGGTTCTCGGCCCCAGGGACTCCAGGAGCGCCGGACGCATCCCCAGGGACCTGGCCGCGTGGTAAAGGCCCAGCACGGCCCCGAGTATACCGGCAACCCCGGCCGCCTCCTCAGGTGGGGTGCAGGAACTTGCTGCGAAAAGCCCCTTCCTTTAGACTTCTCTTAGACAAGGGGGTGCCATGTTCAAGGCCTCGCGGATCCCCGATTTCGCCTTGCGGGGACCTGCCGCCGGCTGGTCGGTGCGCTCCACCCCCTTGCTGCACGCCTCCTGGCAGGGTGACCGCTTTGTGGCCACGGGCTGGCACGGCCTTCTCCTGGAGAGCCCGGACGGCCTCTCCTGGCGCGGGGTGCCCACCCCTACCCTCGAGGCCCTCACCGCTTCGGCCCTGGGGGATGGGCGGCGGGTGGTGGTGGGGAGCAAAGCCACCATTCTGGAGGGGCCCGCTGGGGGCCCCCTGAAAGCGGCAACCCTGAGGAAGGACTATGCGTCCAGGGACCTTTGGGGCGTGGCTTATGGGAGGGGACGCTACGTGGCCGTGGGCATGGAAGGGCTGGTCTTAACCTCGGAGGACGGCAGGATCTGGGAGCCCGTACCCTTGGGGATGGACAGGAACCTCTGGGGCGTGACCTTCGCCCAGGACCGCTTCGTGGCCGTGGGGGACCACGTCATCCTGGTGTCCCAAGACGGGAAGCGCTTTGAGGCCTTCCCCGCCCCGGGCATCCTCAATGCCGTGGCCTTCGCCCGGGACCTTTGGGTGGCCGCGGGCTGGGGCGGCCTCATCCTCACCTCGCAAGACGGGCAAAGCTGGCACCGCCAACCTTCAGGAACATGGAAAGGCCTCTTCAGCGTCGCACGGAGCGAGCAACTTTGGGTGGTGGTGGGGGAGGGGGGCACGGCCCTGGCTTCCCCTGACGGCACCCGCTGGCACAAGGGGATTCTGGAAGGCGCCCCCTTTCTTACCAGCGTGGCCTGGAACGGAAGCCGCTTCGTGGCCGCGGGCTGGGGCCTGGCCCTCTACACCTCCGAGGACGGCTTCGCTTGGGAGCCCGTCCACCCCGGCGCTGGACAGCAGCTTTGGGGCGTGGGCTTCGGACCCCAGGGCTTCGTGGCCGTGGGACACGAGGGGCCCATGGGGATCCTGCTCTTCTCCCCCGAGGGCACCACATGGACCCTCGAGGCCCGGGTGCCCGCCTGGCTCCTCGGGGTGGGCTGGGGTGGGGAGCGGTACGTGGCGGTAGGGGAACAGGGCCTCCTTCTCTATTCGTCCAACAGCAGGGACTGGCGGCGGGCAGAAACCCCGGTGCGGAAGCGGCTATTCGGGGTAGCCTACGGCGAAGACCGCTTCGTGGCGGTGGGGGAGGCCGTGCTCCTTTCCCGGGACGGGAAGGCCTGGCAGGCCTTTCCCCCACCCAGCGAGGAGACCCTCCTGGGAGTGGCTTACGGGCAAGGCACCTTCTTGGCGGCAGGGGAGAGGGGAAGCCTCTACGCCTCGAGGGATGGCCTCCGCTGGGAACGGGTGCTCTCCCTGGGACGCCCATGGCTCAAGGGTCTGGCCTTCGGCCAGGGGCGCTTCATAGCCAGCGGCCACGGAAGGGTATTGGTGGCCCAAAAGGGCTGGGACTGGGAGGAGGCCAACATCCAACACCTGCCCAAACACCTCCCCAGCGTGGCCCACGGGGATGGGCGCTTCGCCCTGGTAGGGCACCCTAGGCCCGGGGAGGGGATTGTGGCCGTCTCCGAGGACGGCCTTATCTGGGACGAGGCCTACCCCTTAGGCAACGAGCCCGAGGGCATCGCCTACGGCCAGGGGAGGTTCGTGACCGTGGGCAACTGCGGGACCATCCTCACCTGGCCCTAGTCCACGCTGAAGTACCGGGCCTCCGGGTGGTGAACCACAAGGGCGCTGGTGGCGTGCTCTGGCTCCAGCTGGAAACCCTCCGTGAGGCGCACCCCGATGCGGGCAAAGCCCATGAGCCGGTCCAGCTTGGCCTGGTCCGCCAGGTCCGGGCAGGCGGGGTAGCCGAAGGAGTAGCGGGCCCCCTGGTAGCCCTGCTGGAAAAGCTTGCGGATGTCCGTGGCATCCCTTTCCGCAATGCCCCACATCTGCCGCATCCGCTTGTGCCAGTACTCCGCCAGGGCCTCGGTCATCTCCACGCTGAACCCGTGCACGAAAAGATACTCCTGGTAGGCCCCGGCCTCAAAAAGCGCCTTGGCCTTTCTGGAAGGCTCCTCCCCCATGGTGACCAGCTGCACCCCCAGGACATCCCTGGCCCCCGCTTCATAGGCGGGAAGCCACCCCTCCTCGTCCGCCAAAAGAGGGGCAAAGCGGGGGCGGAAGTAGTCCACCAGGCTCAGGCCTCCGCCCTTTTGCCGAGGGAAGGCGAAGCGCTCCAAAACCTCCCCGGTTTCGGAGGAAAACACCCAAAGCTCCTCCCCTTCCCGGGCCACGGGGAAAAAGCCATACAGAACCCTGGGCCTGAGCCAGCCCTCCTCCATGGCTTCCTTGAGAAGCCTCCGGAACACGGGTTCAGCCTCCCGCTCCACCAGGGCCTGCCATTCCTCCCGGGAAAGCCCCTTGCGGCTGTAGCCCCACTGGCCCCGGTACAGGGCCAGCTTGTTCACGTAGTGGGCAATGGTGGCCAGGTCCAGGTTTTCCTCCACCCGCACCCCGAAGAAGGGCGGTCGGGGCACCCGAGGAGCCTCCTTTACTGGCCTGGAGCGGACGGCCACCTGGGGGGCTTTGGACGTGCGCTTGGCCGCGGGGGCGGGGGCTGAAAGCTCCCCTTGAGCGGTGAGGCGCTCCATAAGCCTTAAGCCCTCAAAAGCGTCTTCCGCGTAGTACACGTTGGGGTAGATGGCCCGGAGGTCCTCCTCCACGTAGGCGCGGGTGAGGGCCGCCCCGCCCAAGATGACGGGCAGGTCGTAGCCCCTATCCCGCATGTACTCCAGGTTCTCCTTCATGACCACGGTGCTCTTAACCAGAAGGCCGGACATGCCCACCGCATGGGGCTTGTGCTCCTCCACCGCCTTCAGGATCTCCTCAATGGGCACCTTGATGCCCAGGTTGATCACCTGGTAGCCGTTGTTGCTGAGGATGATATCCACCAGGTTCTTGCCGATGTCGTGCACATCCCCCTTCACCGTGGCCAGGACCATCTTGCCCCGGCCCTCGCCCCGCCGTTCCATATGGGGCTCGAGGTGGACCACCGCTCGCTTCATCACCTCGGCAGCCTGGAGGACAAAGGGAAGCTGCATCTTTCCTGCCCCGAAAAGCTCCCCCACCTCCTTCATGCCCGAAAGAAGAGGGCCGTTGATGAGGTCCAGGGGTTTATGGCCTTCCCGCAAGGCCTCGTCCAGATCCGCCTCGAGGCCCCCTTTCCTTCCCTCCACCACCCGGCGCTTGAGCCTCTCCAGAACGGGCAGGGCCTGGAAGGCATCCTCCTTGAGAGCCGGGTCCTCCCGGTGGGTTTCAAAATAGGCCATGAAGGCCAAAAGCGGGTCGTACCCTTCCCTCCTCTTGTCATAGATGAGGTCCAGGGCCAAGGCGTAGGCCTCCTCGGGGATCTGGCTGATGGGGAGGATCTTCCCTGCATCCACGATGGCAGCGGTCAGGCCCTTCTTCCGGGCCTCGTCCAGGAAAATGGAGTTCAGGACCCGCCGGGCCCGGGGCTTCAGACCAAAGGAAACGTTGGACACCCCCAGGATGAAGCCCACCCCCGGAAGCCTTTCCCTTAGCTCCTCCATGGCCAGGAGGGTTTCCTTGGCCAAGGGGCGGCTTTCTTCGTCCCCTTGGGTGATGGGGAAGGTGAGGAGGTCAAAGAGGAGGTCCTCCGGGCGGAAGCCGTGGTGCTCGGTGAGGCGCTCGTACATGCGCAGGGCCACCCTGACCTTCTCCTCCCGGGTCTTGGCCATGCCCCGTTCATCTATGGCGAGGACCACCAAGGCCGCCCCGTGGGCCTTGGCCAGGGAGGCCACCCGGTCAAACTTCTCCAAGCCATCTTCCAGGTTGGCGGAGTTCAGGAGGAGCCTGCCCGGGAGGTGCTTAAGGGCCAGCTCCATGGCCTCAGGAGAGGTGGAGTCCACCATGAAGGGCACGGTCACCGCCGTGGCCTGGTGGGGCAGGAGCCAGGCGAGGTCCCTTAGCTCATCCCTTCCCGTCCAGGCCACGGAGAGGTCCAGGGCATGGGCCCCCTCCTCCACCTGCTCCCGGGCCAGGGAGAGGATCCCCTCCAGGTCCCGGGCGAAGAGCATCTCCCGAAACCGCTTGCTCCCGGTGGCGTTCAGGCGCTCCCCCACCAGGAAAACGCTTGCCTCCTGGCGTAGAGGAACCGCCTGGTAGAGGGAGGCCACCTGAGGGGGAAAGGTTTCCTTTCGTTTGGGGGCAGGTTTCCCCTTCACCACCTCCGCCACCTTGCGGATGTGCTCCGGCCCCGTGCCGCAACACCCTCCCACGGCGTTCACCCCGTACTCGGTCACGAACTTGAGGTGCCACTGGGCCAACTCCTCCGGGGTGAGGTCATAAACCACCCTTCCCCCTTCGTTCCGGGGCAGGCCCGCATTGGGCAAGCAGCTCACGAAGCGGGTGGCGTTCTCGGCAAAGTAGCGGATCTTGGCGTCCATGAGGTCGGGGCCCGTGGCGCAGTTCATGCCTACCACGTCAATGGGCAGGCTCTCCAGGGCTGCCAGGGCTGCCTGCTCGTCCGTGCCCACCAGCATGGTACCCGTGGCCTCCATGGTCACCTGGACCTGCAAGGGCACCTCCTTGCCCACCTCGGCCATGGCCTCCCGGGCTGCCAGGACCGCACAGCGCACCTGCAGGATGTCCTGGGCGGTTTCCAGAAGGATCAGGTCCACCCCGCCCCGAAGAAGCCCCCGCACCGCCTCCTTATAGGCAGCAAAAAGCTCGTCCCAGGTGATCTGGCCCAGGGAGATAAGCTTGGTCCCCGGGCCCAGGGCCCCCGCCACGAAGGCCCCGTAGGGCTCGGCCACCTCCTTGGCGATCCGGGCTCCCAGGTAGGCCAGGTCCTCCGCTTCCTCCTCGAGGCCATACTCCGCCAGCACGTGGCGCAAAGCGCCAAAGGTGTTGGTTTCGATCACCTCCGCCCCGGCCTCGAGGTACGCCCGGTGGATCTCCTGGATCACCTCGGGGCGGGTACGGTTCAGCACCTCGGGGCAGCCGTAATAGGCCTCTCCCCCATAGTCCTCCGGGGTGAGGTGGCGCTTTTGCAGCTCGGTGCCCATGGCCCCGTCAAAGACCAGGGGTCTCTGCAGGAGGGCCTTAAGGTAAGGGAACTTCTCTGCCCGGGCCTCCTTGTTGTAACCCAGCCGCACCAAGGGGGCATCCCCAAACCCCGCCCCTCCAAGGTGGTGGCGGCAACCAGGGCTACAGGTGTGAACCTTCACCATATCCCGCTAGTGTAGCGAAAAAAGGGGGGCTATGCTAGTCCCATGGACCCCTTCGGCATCCTCTACACGGACCTTTACCAGCTCACCATGGGCCAGGTTTACTTTAGGCTTGGCCTTCACGAAAGGGAAGCCCTCTTTGAGGCCTTCTACCGCAAGAACCCCGACTACGGGGCCCACCAGGCGGGTTACACCGTCTTCGCCGGGCTGGATCCCCTCCTGACCTGGATGGAGGAAGCCCGCTTCGGCGAGGAGGAGCTCGCCGCCCTGAGCGCCTTGAAAAGCCGGAGCGGGAAACCCCTTTTCGCCGAGGACTACCTGCGCTACCTAAAGGGGATAGGGGGCTTCCAGGGCCTGACCCTTAGGGCCCTTCCCGAGGGCCGGGTAGCCCACCCCCAGGTACCCCTCATCAGCGTGGAGGGCCCCCTCCTCCAGGCCCAGCTCCTGGAAACCGCCCTCTTAAACCGCATCAACTACGAAACCCTCATCGCCACCAAGGCGAGCCGGGTGCGGGAAGCCGCGGGGGAAGCCCTGGTGCTGGAATTCGGACTCCGCCGCGCCCCCGCCAAAGGAGGGGAGGCCGCCACCCGGGCGAGCCTCATCGGGGGGGCCAACCGCAGTAGCGTCGTGAGCCTTTCCCACCTCCTAGGGCTTCCCTCCTCCGGCACCCATGCCCACAGCATGGTCCAGGCCTTTTTGGCTTTGGGCCACTCCGAGGAGGAGGCCTTCCAGGCCTTCGCCGACGTCTTCCCCGACGACACCATCCTCCTTTTGGATACCGTGGACACCTTGGACTCGGGTCTTCCCCACGCCATCCGGGTCTTTGAGCGGTTGCGGCGCAAGGGGCACAAACCGGTGGGGGTGCGCATAGACTCCGGGGACCTCGCTTATCTGGCCATACAGGTGGCCAAGGAGTTGGACAAGGCGGGCTTCCCAGAAACCCTCATCGTCCTTTCCGGGGACCTGGACGAGCTGGTCATCTGGCAGATCAAAAGCCAGATCCAGGAGGAGGCCCCCCGCTACGGGGTGGACCCGGACCGCCTCCTCAAGCGCCTGGTCTACGGGGTGGGGACCCGGATGGTGGTTTCCTGGGGCTACCCGGCCCTGGGAGGGGTCTACAAGCTGGTGGCCATCCGGGAAAACGGCACCTGGGCCCCGGCCATAAAGATCTCCGATTCCCTGGAGAAGGTGCTGAACCCCGGGCACAAGAAGGTCTACCGGGTATACGACCACCGGGGCCTGGCCACCGCTGACCTTTTGACGGCCCACGATGAGGAGGTGCGGGAGAACCAGGCCCTTTGCCTGCGCCACCCCACGGACCCCACCAAGCGCCGCACCCTCCGCCCGGGGGAGTTCACCCTCGAGCCCCTATTGGAGGAAGTCTACCGGGGCAAGCGTCTCTTTCCGCCGCTACCCCTGGAGTTGCTACAGGAAAGGCGGCAAAGGGACGTGGAACGCCTGGACCCCGGGGTGCGCCGCCTGGTAAACCCCCACGTCTACCATGTCTCCCTCAGCGAAAGGCTCTTCGCCCTGAAGGAGGAGCTGGTGGCCCGCCTGGGCCAGGGGTAGCTCCCTAGGAGGCCTGGCGGAGCTTGGCCTCCTCGAGGGCCTTCAGGGGCTGGTCCAGGTGGGGAAGGTCGATCACCAGCTCGCGGACCCCGCTTCCCGGGGCCTCAAACATGAGGTCCACCATGGTCTTCTCCAGGATGGCCCTGAGGCCCCGGGCCCCCGTGCCCCGCTTAAGGGCTCGGCGGGCGATCTCCTTCAGGGCCGCCTGGGTAAAGCGAAGCTCGATCCCCTCCAGGCGCATGAGTTCCTGGTACTGCTTCACCAAGGCGTTCTTCGGCTCGGTGAGAATGCGCACCAGGTCGTCTTCCGTAAGGGGATGAAGCTGGACGATGAGGGGGGCCCGGCCCACAAACTCGGGGATCATGCCGAACTTCACCAAGTCCTCGGGGATGACCTCTAAGGGCTCCTCGAGGGTTTCCCTAGCCTTGGGCCGGGTAAAGCCGATGGCGGTACGCTCGGTACGGGCCTTCACGATGTTCTCCAGCCCCTCAAAGGCCCCGCCCAGGATGAAGAGGATGTTCTTGGTGTTCACGGGAATGAACTCCTGGTGCGGGTGCTTACGCCCTCCCTGAGGAGGCACGTTGGCGATGGTACCCTCAATGATCTTCAATAGAGCCTGCTGCACCCCTTCCCCGGAAACGTCCCGGGTCAAGGAGGGGTTTTCCGATTTCCGGGCGATCTTGTCGATCTCGTCGATGTAGACGATGCCCATCTCCGCCCGCTCCACATCAAAGTCGGCGTTCTGCAGAAGGCGGAGGATGACGTTTTCCACGTCCTCCCCCACGTACCCCGCCTCGGTCAAGGTGGTGGCGTCGGCGATGGCAAAGGGCACATCCAGGAAACGGGCCAGGGTCTCCGCCAGGAGGGTCTTACCCGTACCCGTGGGGCCGATGAGGAGGATATTGGACTTACCGATCTCCGCCTCCGGATGGAGGAGGCGCTTGTAGTGGTTGTAGACGGCCACGCTCAAGGCCCTCTTGGCCGCCTCCTGCCCCACCACGTACTGGTCCAGGTGGGCCTTGATCTCCTGGGGCTTGGGAAGGCGTGTTGGCCCCTTGGGCCCCCGCTTCTCCTGACGCAAGAGCTCCTGGGCCCGCTCCACGCAGTCCTCGCAGATGTAGACCTCGGCGATGGGGCTTTCCAGAAGGCGGCCCGTTTCCGGGGGGCGCAGGCCGCAAAAGCTGCAGTAGGGTCTAGGCTTCCTCACGGGTCACCACCTGGTCGATCAGGCCGTACTCCAGGGCCTCCTGGGCGGAGAGGTAGTAGTCCCGGTCGGTGTCCTTCTCCACCTTCTCCAGGGGCTGGCCGGTGTGCTTGGCCAGGATCTCGTTCAAAAGCTTCTTGGCCTTGAGGATCTCCTGGGCCTGGATGGCGATGTCGCTGGCCGTGCCCCGGACCCCGCCCCAGGGCTGGTGGATCATCACCTTGGAGTGGGGCAGGGCGTAGCGCCGGCCCTTCTCCCCGGCGGCCAGGATCACCGCGGCCATGCTGGCCGCCATGCCGATGACGATGGTGGAAACCGGGGCACGCACGAACTGCATGGTGTCGTAGATGGCAAGCCCGGCATCCACCTCGCCCCCGGGGGAGTTGATGTAGAGGCGGATCTCCTGATTGGGATTCTGGGCATCCAGGAAAAGTAGCTGGGCCACGATGATGTTGGCCACCTGGGAATCTATGGGGGTGCCCAGGAAGATGATGCGATCCTTGAGAAGCCGGGAGTAGATGTCGTAGACCCGCTCGCCGCGGGCGGTCTGCTCTATGACGTAGGGTATGACCATACCAGTCCCCATTGTAGCGGCAAGCCCAGGGGGAAAAGCCCCCTGGGCCACCATGACGCTCCTACAGGAGCTTGGCCAAGGCCTCCTTCACGGCCTTGTCCTGGATGTAGGCCGCCCGCAAGCGGGCAAGGCCCCTCTCCCCAAACTCCCGCCTGAGCTCCTGTAAGGAGATACCGTAGGAGCGGGCCACCGCCTGGAGGTAGGCCTGCCACTCCTCCTCGCCCACCTCGGGCTTGAGCTCCTCCGCCAGGCGCTCCTTGGCCAAGGAGCGCTTCACCCGCTTCAAGGCCTCCTGCCTCAGCTCCTCCCGGAACTTCTCGAACTCCCCCTTCTCCTCCAGGGCCTTGAGGTAGGCCTCGAGGGGAATCCCCTGCCGGGCGAGGTCCTCTGCCAGGTGCTCCAGGAGGTGGCGCTCCTCCGCCTCCAGCATGGAAGGGGGTATTTCCGCCTCCAACCCCTCGGCGAGCTTCTCCAGGAAGGCCCGCTCCCGCGCCTCCTGGTACCGGGCCTCCGCCTGGCGCTTTAGGCTTTCCCGCACCTTCTCCCTCAGCTCCTCCAGGCTCTCCGCCTCGAGGGTCTTGGCGAACTCCTCATCCAGCTCGGGAAGCTCGAGGGTCTTCACCTCCAGGATCTCGGTGCGCACCTCCCGCACCTTCTCCCCCTTCTCGTTCAAGACGGGGACCATGACCACCTCCCCCGCCTGCTTGCCCAAAAGGGCCTCCCTCACATGGGGAAGGGCCTTGGAGAGGTCAATGGGGAACTCCGCCCCCTCCTCGGTGCGCACGAAAACGTGGTCCTTCTCCTGGGCCTCACGGTCCACAGGCACCAGCTCGGCGTAGCGATGGCGGAGCTCCTCCAAGGCCTTGTCCACCATCTCTTCCGTGACCTCCTCCCGGGCCACCTGGAGGTCGAAGCTCCGCCAGTCGGGAAGCCGCACCTCGGGGTAGTTCTCCACCTCGGCCACGTAGCGAAAACCCTCCCCCTCCCTCAGCTCCTCCTCCACCACCCTCGCCGCCACGGGCAGGAGGCCCAGCTCCTGCACCGCAAGGGGATAGGTTTCCTCCACCAGGCGCTCCTTGAGGTCGGATAGGAGCTCTTCCCGCCCGATGCGGGCCTCCACCACCTTCAAAGGAGCCTTCCCCGGGCGGAACCCCGGGATCTTCACCCGCTTGGCCACGTCCCTAAGGAGGGCCTGGTACCTTTCCTCCACCTTCTCCCTAGGTACCTCCACCCGGACCTTTACCAGATAGCCGGAACGTTCCAGGATTTCCGCCACGCCTCACCTCGCGCTTCAAAAAGGGGCCCCGCCCTGGTGGTGCGAGGAGCGGGACTTGAACCCGCACGGGTTACCCCACCGGATCCTAAGTCCGGCGCGTCTACCGGTTCCGCCATCCTCGCAAAAGGAGGGCGAGGCCCCCCTTTAAAATACCACCCCTTGCGGGGTGGCGGGGTTGGGGTGAGCGATGGGACTTGAACCCACGACCCCCGGATCCACAGTCCGGTGCTCTGACCAGCTGAGCTACGCTCACCACGCTCAGCATCCGCCATTCTAAGGGCCTAACTACCCTCCGTCAAGGCCTGAAGCCCACCCTCCAGGCTCATGGCCTCGTACCCTTCCGCCTCCAGGTACAGGGCCGCCACCTGGCTAATCAGCCCCTTTTCGCACACCAAGAGCAGGGGAACCTTGGGCAGGTGGTGCTCCCCCGCCTGGATCTTCTCCAAAGGCACCCACTCTGCGGGAAAGGGCAAGGGGGTATGGCGCTTGTCCTTCGGGCGGACATCCACCACCTTCACCCCCTGGTTCAGGAGGGTCGGGAGTTCCTCGGGTTTTACCCTGCGCATACCCCTGATTGTACCAGGCAAAAGCGACGCCTTGGCGCAAAGTTATGCAGCTCAAAACTTGCACTTATCCACCCCCCGCATACCCATGCGCCAGGGGACCACTTGAAAAGGGC
>NZ_KZ672959.1 GCF_002964845.1 Thermus tenuipuniceus | reverse complement strand
CTTGGCTAAGATACGGAGGGAGTCGGTTCCCCAAGGTGTCTCAAATGTGGTGGCCGAATACACATTCTTGCAAAAACCTCCCCCTTGCCCTATCCTGGTTATGGAAGTTTCCATGAAGCGCTTCCACCAGGAACAGGGAATCAGGCTATGAGCAAGAAGAAACCCACCATCCTCGAGGTGGCCGCCCGGGCCGGGGTCGGCGTGGGCACGGTGAGCCGGGTGCTCAACAACCATAAGGCGGTGCGGCCGGAAACCCGGGCCCGGGTGCTCCGGGCCATGGAGGAACTGGGCTACACCCCCAACCCCCATGCCCGGCGCATCGCGGGAGGGAGAAGCTACACGGTCTCGGTCCTCCTTCCCTTCGTGGCCACGGAGTTCTACCGAAGGCTCGTGGAGGGCATCGAAAGCGTCCTCCTGGAAAGGCGCTACGAGCTGGCCCTCTTCCCCATCCTCTCCCAGGCCCGGCTCAGGCGGTATTTGGAAAGCTCTACCCTGGCCTTCCTCACCGACGGCCTCATCCTCGCCTCCTACGACCTGAGCGAGCACTTTGAGGGGGGGCGTCTTCCCACCGACCGTCCCGTGGTGCTGGTGGACGCCAAGAACCCCCGGTACGACTCCGTTTACCTGGACAACTTCCTGGGGGGCCACCTGGCCGGGGAGTACCTGGCGCGCTTTCCCGGCCCCATCTTCGCCGTGAAGGTGGAGGAGGAACCCGACCGGGCCTTCCACCACACGGTCTTCGCCGAGCGCCTGGCCGGCTTCCGGGAAGCCCTCAAGGCGGCAGGCCGCCCCTTCCCCGAGGAGCACCTCTACACCACCCGACTCTCCCAGGAAGGGGGGAGGCTCGCCCTCCGGTACTTCCTGGAAAAGGCTTCCCCGCCCCTCAACCTCTTCGCCGGAGCCGACCAGGTGGCCCTGGGCGTCCTGGAGGAAGCGGAAAGGCTTGGGCTCACCGTGGGCAAGGAGGTGCGGGTTCTGGGCTTTGACGGCCATCCCTTCACCGAGGAGGTGGGGCTTTCCACCATCGCCCAGCCGGTGGAGGCCATGGGCGCCCGGGCGGCGCAGCTTCTCCTGGAGAGGATGCAGGGTTATGCAGGCCCTCCCCGGGCCGTGCGCTTTGAACCCCTCCTGATCGAACGGGCCTCCACCCACACCTCTCCTGCGGCTCCCTACCTGCCTTAGAATCTCCCCATGCGCCCGGAAACCCTGGTTTACCCTTTGCGCTGGCTCATGTTCCTGCCCGTGGTGGGGATGCTCCTCGGGGCCCTCTACTTCGCCTGGCATGCCCTCGAGGAAACCCTCCTTGCGGTGCAAAAACCCTTGGACGAAGCCCTTCCCGTCCTGGTGGGCGCCGTGGACCTGGCCCTTCTGAGCGCGGTCTTCCTCATCTTCAGCCTGGGCCTTTTTGAGCTTTTCATCCGCAAGCTGGAACTTCCCTTGGAAAACGTCCTCACAGTGGAAAGCTTGGCGGACCTCAAGGGCAAGCTGGGCCAGGTGATCGTCATGATCCTGGTGGTGAAGTTCTTTGAAAAGGCCTCGGCCTTCAAGCCTCAGACCTCCTTGGACTTTCTCCTCTTCGCCGGCGGGGTAGCCCTTCTGGCCTCCGCCCTTTGGCTGGCCAAGGCCAAAGACTGAGGGACTTGCTGGTCTACCTGGATCAAAACCACGCCAGCCGCATGGCCAAGCACCGCCTGGGCCAGCGGGGGCACGAGGTTTTTGGGGAGCTCTACCTGGCCCTCCGGGGCAAGGCCCTGGCTCCTCCAAGCCCCTTCCACGTGCTGGAAACCCTCTACCCCATCAGGGGACCTGCGGAAAAGGCCGGCTACCTCCTACCTGCCCTAGAGCGCCTTTTCGCGGAGCTTTCCCAGGGGTACTGGGTGCGCCCCTGGCAGGAGGTGGCCGTGCGCCAGGAGCGGGGGCTTTCCCGCGAGGACTTCCTCTGGCGGGGGGGAAGCTGGGAGGCCCCCGCCGACCTCTCCCCCTTCCAGGGCCTGCCCGAGGCCCTGAGGGGCCTGCCCTACCGGGAGGCCCTCGAGGGTACCCTTAAGGAGATAAAAGGGCGCACCGGGCTCAAGGAGGTGCCCTTCGTGCGCCTGTTGGCCGAGCTCCTCGCCCACATGGCCTCGGACTTAAACCGCAAGCCCCGGCCCTCAGACCTCCTGGATGCGGTCATGGCCGCCACCGTCTACCCTTACGTGGACCTCCTCCTCACCGATCGCTACCTGCGAGGCCTCCTGCCGGGGAAGAGCGTGGGGGGAAGGCAAAGGGAAGTCATGGCCCTAGTCCAAAGGTTCCGGGAAGGGGTAGACTCCTCCTCGTGAAGGGCATCCGGGACCCTAAGCTCTGGCCCATCGCCGAAAAGGTGGAAGCGGGCGAACGCCTCACCTTTGCGGAAGGGCTCATTCTCTACCAAACCCGGGACCTGACAGGCCTCATGCGCCTGGCCAACCGGGTGCGGGAGAAAAAGCACGGGCACAAGACCTACTTCGTCCACTCCATCCGCGTTTCCCAGACCAACATCTGCTACGTGGGTTGCACCTTCTGCGCCTTCCAGAGAAGGTTCGGGGAGGAGGGGGCCTGGGACTGGGATGTGGAGGAGGTGGTGGCCTGGGTGCGGGCGCGCTACCAGCCCGGCCTCACGGAGATCCACGTGACGGCGGGCCACCACCCCAAAAGGCCTTTTCAATACTACCTGGACCTGGTGCGGGCCCTAAAGGCGAGCTTCCCCGGGGTGCAGGTAAAGGCCTGGACCGCGGCGGAGATCCACCACTTCTCCAAGATCGCCCGCCTGCCCTACAAGGAGGTGCTCCAGGCCCTCAAGGAGGCCGGCCTGGACGCCATGCCCGGGGGCGGGGCGGAGATCTTCGCCGAAAGGGTGCGCAAGGAGATCGCCCGGGCCAAGGTTTCCGCCGCGGGGTGGCTTTTGATCCACCGGATTGCCCACGAACTCGGCATCCCCACCAACGCCACCATGCTCTACGGGCACATCGAAACCCTCGAGGAGCGCCTGGACCATATGGACCGCCTCCGCCAGCTCCAGGACGAAACCGGTGGCTTCATGAGCTTCATCCCCTTGGCCTTCCAGCCGGACGGCAACCTGCTGGCCAAGAAGCTTGGCAAGCGGGAGTTCACCACCGGACTGGACGACCTCCGCAACCTGGCCGTGGCCCGGCTTTACCTGGACAACATCCCCCACATCAAGGGGTACTGGGCCACCCTGACCCCCGAGCTCGCCCAGGTTTCCCTGGACTGGGGGGTGACGGACATCGACGGCACCCTGATCGAGGAGCGCATCGTCCACATGGCGGGAAGCCCCACCCCCGAGGGGCTCTCCAAGGCGGCCCTGGCCCGCATCATCCTGGCCGCGGGGCGGATCCCCGTGGAGCGGGACGCCCTTTACCGGGAGGTGCGGGTTTGGGACCGGGTGGAAGCCTAATGCCCTACGCCCTAGGGGTTCCCCTTTACGCGAACACCGCTCCCCTATATCGCTTCCTGGAGGCCAATGGCTGGGCTCTCCGTTACGGGGTCCCCTCGGAACTCAACCGCATGGTCCTCTCAGGGGAGGTGGGGCTTTCCCTGGTTTCCAGCTACTTCTACCTGGAGCACCAGGAGGAGCTGGGACTGCTTCCGGATTTTTCCGTGGCCGTCCTGGGCCGGGTCTACTCCGTCAACCTCTTCCACAAGGGCAGCCTGGGAGGGCTCAGGCGGGTCGCCCTCACCGCGGAAAGCGCCACCAGCGTGGCCCTGCTGCAGCTGCTCCTGCGCGAGCGGGGCCTGGCCCCCACCTACGAGCGGCGCGAGGGGGGACTGGAGCTCCTGGCGGGGTACGATGGGGTCCTCCTCATCGGCGACCGAGCCATCCAGGCCTACGCCCGGCTGCTCCCCGCCCTGCCCGAAACCCCCCACGCCCTCCCCACCCGCTTCGGGGAGGTGGAGGTGGTGGACCTCTCCATGCTCTGGTTTGAGCGCACCCGCCTCCCCTTCGTCTTCGCCGTCTGGGCCTACCGCAAGGAAACCCCTCCCCCCCTGGACCTGGTGCGGGCCTTGAGGAGAGCTCGGCGCCAGGGGCTTGCCCGGCTTGGGGAGGTGGCCGAGGCCGAGGCCAGGCGGCTGGGCGTCCACCCCGCCCTGATGGAGCACTACCTCTGGAACTTCCGCTACCACCTGGAGGAGCCGGACCGCCTGGGCCTACAGACCTTCGCCCAGGCCCTGGGCCTCCCCTTCTCCCCTATCTATTATCCGGGATAATGCTTGACAGATTATAGCGCTATGGATACTATACCCTTGGGCTCGAGGCCCAAGGAGGTTCAAAGATGCGTTGGAACCTAGACCCCACCCATACCAGCATCCAGTTCGCCGTGCGCCACATGATGATCGCCACGGTTAAAGGCGCCTTGAACCTTAAAGAGGGCTTTGTGGAAACCGACGAGACGGGGAGGCCCCTCCGGGTGGAAGCACGTCTGGACGCCCAAAGCATCCACACCGGCGTGCCGGAGCGGGACAACCACCTCCGCTCCCCTGACTTCCTGGATGCGGAGAACTTCCCGGAAATCCTGTTCAAAAGCGAGCGGATCACCCCCCTGGAGGAAGGACGGTACCGGGTGGAGGGAGAACTCACCATCCGGGGCGTCACCCAGCCCCTTTCCTTTGAGGTGGAAACCTACGGCCCCGCCAAGGACCCATGGGGCAACGAGCGCATGGCCGCCCGCTTCGAGGGCAGGCTGAACCGCAAGGACTTCGGCCTCACCTGGAACGTACCCCTGGAGCTGGGCGGGGTCCTGGTGGGGGAGGAGGTGCGCTTCAGCGTGGACACCGAGGCAGTGGAGGCCAGGGAGGCGGTGGCCCAGTAATGGCCTTTCCCAGGCGGCTTTCCTCCCTGAGCCTAAGGATGCGGGACCTGGAGGCCGCCTTGGCCTTTTACGGAACCTTCTGGGCCCGAAAGTGCGGACCCACCCCGCTACCGGTTGTTCCCCAAGGGGGAGGGGTTTCATCTGGAGGTCCTCCACGACCCCCAGGCCCTCCCAAGACCCTACCCCTCGGTGGGCCTCTACCATTTCGCCCTCCTCCTGCCCGGCCGGAAGGCCCTGGCGCGGGTGGCCTGGAAGCCCCTGAGTACCCCGCTGGGGCTTGCGCCCCAACGGGGACCCCGAAAAGGCTGTGGGCAAGCCGCATCCACCCTTGCCGATGAGGCAACCTTCATGCAGGAGCACTTAAGTGTCCCGGTCCCCTTTGAGGGCGCGGCGGACCACGGCGTATCCGAGGCCCTGGGCTTCCGCGATCCGGAGGGGAATGGCCTCGAGCTCTACCGGGACCGGCCCGAGGGGGAGTGGCCCAAAGGACCCGTGATGTTCACCGCCCCCTTGAACCTGGAAAGGCTTCTTTGTGAGGCTCCAAGCCCCGGCCCCCTTCCCCCCCGAGACCCCCCTCGGCCACCCGCACCTCCACGGGGAAAGCCGCGAGGAAGCCGAGGCCTTCTTCGCGGGGGAACTGGGCATGGAAGTCACCCTGCGCACCTACCCCGGGGCCCTCTTCTTCGCCTGGGATGGCTACCACCTCGTGGGAGCCAACATCTGAAGGCAGAAAACCCCCCCAGGGGCCACCGGGCTTCTGGGCTACACCCTCCTTGGACCCCTGGGGCCGGGAGATGGCCCTCANGGGGGGGGGGGTGGGGCCCCGGAAAGGACCTCCGGCAGGCGTCATCTCGTTGGGGCTTAGAGAAGGAAAAAGGGTATCACAGGGGCAGAGGTTCGCCTTTCAGATCCAGGGACCAAGGCCCCTGCGCCCTCTTGACAGGGGTTTCCCCCTTAACTAAGCTTAGGGGCAATATGCGGACCTTTGGGCGCTACTTCGGCTTTTATTATCCCGCCGGGGGCGCCCTGCGGTCCGCATAGGGTTTTTCCGCAAGATGGGCGCCCCCAAAAAGGGGGCGCCCAAGGCTTTTAGGAGGTCAGGATGCTGATCGTGATGAAGCGGGGACACACGGAAGCGGAGCTGGAGGAGATCCTCCGGGAGATCGAGAAGGTGGGCTACCGCCCCCATGTTTCCCGAGGGGTGGAAACCACCCTGGTGGGGGCCATCGGCCGGGGGCCTACCCCGGAGCTGATGGAGCACTTCCGCGCCCTTCCCGGGGTGGCGGAGGTCATCCCCATCTCCAAGCCTTGGAAGCTGGCGAGCCTCGAGGTCCAGCCCTTCCCCACGGTGCTGGAGTTCCCCACGGGCAAAACCGGAGGTGACCACGTCCTCATCGCCGCCGGACCCTGCGGGGTGGAGTCTCGGGAGCAGACCCTAAGGGCCGCCCGCTACGTGAAAGCCCACGGGGCCGCCATGCTCCGGGGCGGGGCCTTCAAGCCCAGGACCAGCCCCTACGCCTTCCAGGGCCTGGGGGCGGAGGGCTTGAAGATCCTGGCGGAAGCCCGGCGGGAAACGGGGCTTCCCGTGGTCACCGAGGTTCTATCCCCAGACCAGGTGGAGCTGGTGGCGGAGTACGCCGACGTCCTGCAGATCGGGGCCCGCAACGCCCAAAACTTTTCCCTTCTCCAAGCGGTGGGAGAAACGAAAAAGCCCGTGCTTCTTAAACGGGGGATGAGCATGACCCTGGAGGAGTTCCTGATGAGTGCGGAGTACATCCTCTCCCGCGGGAACATGCAGGTGATCCTGGTGGAGCGGGGCATCCGCACCTTTGAGAAGGCCACCCGCTACACCCTGGATGTGGCGGCGGTGCCCGTCCTCAAGAGCCTTACGCACCTCCCGGTCTGGGTGGACCCCTCCCATCCCGCAGGCCGGCGGGAATGGGTCATCCCCCTGGCCCTGGCGGGGTTGGCCGCCGGGGCAGACGGCCTCATCGTGGAAACCCACCCCGAGCCGGAAAAGGCCCTCTCAGACGCTGCCCAGCAGCTCCACGAACACGAGTTTGCCGAGCTGATGCACAAGGCCCGCCGCCTGGTGGAAGCCCTGGGCAAAACCCTCTCCGCACCGGTTCTGGGATGAGGCCGCTTTTCACCAAGGTGGGCATCTTTGGGGTAGGGCTCCTCGGGGGGAGCCTGGCCCTGGGGCTGAAGGAGCGCTTCTTGGCCGAGGAGGTCCACGCCTACGACCCGGACCCCGAAGCCCTGGAGAAGGCCCTTTTCCTGGGGGTAGCGGACCGGATCCACCCCGAGCCCGGCCCCTGGGTGGGAGAGCTGGAGCTGGGCATCCTGGCGGCCCCCGTGGGGGCTCTGGCGGAGCTGGGGAAGGCCCTGGCCCCTTTCGCCAACCCGGAAAGCCTCTGGACCGATGTGGGAAGCGTGAAGGCCCAGGTGGTGGCGGTCCTCGAGGGGACCCTGCCCCACTTCCTGGGGGGCCACCCCATGGCGGGAAGCGAACGGGCCGGGGTGGAAAACGCCCATGCCGGCCTACTGCAAAACGCCATCTGGGTTCTCACCCCCACAGGGCAAACCAGCCCCAAGGCGCAGGAGGGCATCCGGAAACTGGTGGAGGCCCTGGGAGCCTACCCTCTGGAAATCCCACCGGGGCTCCACGACCAGCTGGTGGCCAGGGTGTCCCACCTCCCTTACCTCCTAGCCGTGGCCCTGAATCGCCTGGTGGCCCATAGCCCCCACCGGGAGCTCCTGATGTTTCTGGCGGCCGGGGGCTTCCGTGACCTCACCCGGGTGGCCTCTGGCTCCCCCCGCATGAGCCGGGACATGGTGGTGCAAAACAAGGAGGCCCTTAAGGAAGCCATCGAGGAACTCAGGGGGGTCCTTTGGGAACTGGAGGGGCTCCTGGATCAACCCGAGGCCCTGTTGCAGGCGGCGGCGGAAGCCAAGCGCACCCGGGATAGCCTCCCCATCGTGCGCCGGAGCCTGCTTCCCGAGATGCACGACCTGGTGGTGCAGGTGCCGGACCGCCCTGGCCAAATCGCCCGCATCGCCACCGCCTTGGGGGAGGCCGGGGTGAACATCAAGGACATCGAGGTCCTCACCATCCGGGAGGAGGCCGGGGCCATCCGGCTGGGCTTCGCCAGCCGGGAGGAACGGGAGAGGGCCCGGGAGGTGCTTTCCCAGGTGGGGTACCGGGTCTCCTAAGGAGCCCGCTCCACCCGATTCTTCCCCTGCTCCTTGGCCCGGTAAAGGGCCTTGTCGGCCCTTTGGAAGAGGTCCTGCAGGTCTCCTTGATAAACAGAAAGCCCAAAGCTTCCCGTTACGCCCAAGCGGCTAAGCCCCGCCCTGAGCCTTTCCGCTACCCGCATGGCCTCCTCCTCCCCGGTCCGGGGGAGAAGAAGGGCGAACTCCTCCCCACCCCAACGCCCCACCAGATCCCCTTGGCGGACGTGGGCGATCAGGTACTGGGCCACCTCCTTCAGGAGCCGGTCCCCCGCATGGTGGCCCTGGGTATCGTTCACCTTTTTAAAGTCATCCAGGTCCAAGAGCACCAAGCTGAAAGGCTCCTCCCCCCGCTCCACCCGGGCCACCTCCCGCTCTAAGGCCATCTCCAAGGCCCGGCGGTTGGGAAGGTCCGTGAGGGGGTCGGTGAGGGCTTGTTCCTTCCAAAAGCGCATCTGGCCATGGAGTTCCCGGAAGCGGGCGAGAAGGAAGGTGAGGCTAAAGAGGATGAGCTGGCTTACCGCAAAATGGGGCCAAGCCTCCAGGTTCCGGCCCCACACCAGGGGAGCCAGGACCAAAACCCCGCCCCAAAAGGCCCCCAAAAGGTACCCCAAGGACCAAGGAGGGTAGGCGAACCCGGAAAGCAGGTAAAGGGCAGGGGTGAAGAAGGCTGCCAGGGGCCAGCTTTCGTCCATGCGCCACATCTCAAAAAGCAAGTAAGCCCCCACGGGATGGAGGAGAAGGCGAGGCGCCACCTTGGGGCCCCAGCGCATGGCCCAAAGGGCCCAGAGGACGAAGAAAACGTAGAGGAAAGCCTCCAGACCCTGGGGCGGAAACCGCCTTACCTGGAGCAAAAGGCCCAGGACCATCCCCGCCCAGCTGGCAAGGTAGAAGAGCCGGCCCCGGCCATCCACGCTTCCAGGATAGACCCGTTCCTGTGAAAACCCTGCGAAAATAACCCGGCTAGGGGAGGACCTTGCCCGGGTTCAACAGGCCTTGGGGATCCAGGACGGCCTTAACGGTGCGGAAGGCCTCGAGGGTCCCTTCCTCCACCGCTTCCCTCATGAACTCCCGCTTCATGAGGCCGATCCCGTGCTCCCCGGAAAGGACCCCGCCATGCCTGAGGGCCACCCGGGCGATCTCGTGGGCCAGTTCCCAGACCCGCTCCTCGCTTTCCCTTTTGGGGTCAAAGAGGATGTTGGGGTGCAGGTTCCCGTCCCCGATATGGCCGAACTGGGCCACCACCAGGCCGTAGGCCTCCCCCAAGGCGGAGATCCCCTGCACCACCTGGGGAAGATGGCTTCTCGGCACGGCGATGTCCTCGTTGACCCGCTTGGGGCGGATGCGGCCCAAGGCGGGGCTCACGCTCCGCCTGGCCCGCCAAAGGGCCTCGGCCTCCTTCTCGTCCCGCGCCTTTTGCACCTTGGCCCCAAGGCCTTCCGCGGTTTCCTCCACCAGGGAAAGCTCCTCCTGGACCACCTCGAGGTCATCCCCATCGGTTTCCGCCAGAAGAAGGGCATGCCCCCGGGGAAGCCCCATGCCCAGGTAGTCCTCCACGGCGTTCACGCAAATGGGGTCCAGAAACTCCAGCCTGGCGGGCACCGCCCCTTGGGCAATGGCCCGGGAAACCGCCTGGGCCAGGGCACCCACCTCAGGAAAGGCCGCCATCAGGGTAGCCCGATGCCGGGGCAGGGGGAGGAGCCGCACCCGCACCCCGGTGATGAGGCCCAGGGTTCCTTCCGAACCGATGAGGAGGCCGGGCAGGTCGTAGGCTTGGCGGGAAAGGTGGTGGAGCTCCCCAAAGGCGTCCACGAATTCCAGCTCCAAGACGTAATCCCCCGTGACCCCGTACTTGAAGCAAAGGGGCCCCCCGGCGTTCTCCCCCAGGTTTCCCCCCAGGGTGCTGGTGCGCCACGAGGCGGGATCCGGGGGGTAGAAGAGCCCGTAGGGCCTAGCCTCTTCCGAGATCCGGGCCGTGGTCACCCCGGGCTCAGCCCAGGCGGTGCGCCCCTTGGGGTCCAGCTCCAGGCGGGTCATGCGGGTGAAGGCCACCACGATGGCCCCTTCCTCCGGCACCGCCCCCCCGCTTAGGCCGCTTCCCGCCCCCCGGGGGACCAGGGGCAGACCGTGCTTGCGGGCCAGGCGCACCAAGGCCTGCACCTCCTCGCGGGATTCAGGCAGGACCACCGCCAGAGGCTCTGGCCCCACCAGGATGGCGTCATAGCGGTAAACCCCTTTTTCCGAGCGGGAAAGAAGAACCCTGGGCCCAAAGAGGGTCCTGAGCTCGGAGCGGACTGCCTCGGCCAGGGAGGGTATCTTCCGGACCCCCATGCCCTAAGGCTACCAGGCAGGGTCGCAGGAGGAAGAGGAGTCCGGGCGAACCCGATTGGCCGCCCGCACGAAGGGCCCCGCCAGGCCCCCGGTATACCCCCTGAGCCAAAGCCTCCGGTCGGGCAGGGGCTCCACGATGATCCCCTGGGGCCTCAGGGAAAGGGTTCCCGGCGAGGTAAGGGATACCGCCAACACCTTTCCCTCGGGGGTCACCTCCAACCAACCCCCCACCCGTCCCGCACGGATGGGGCCAGAGAGGGCATACCGTTCCTCAGGGCGGGCCTGGTCCGGGGTCAATCCCTCGGGGATCCAGAAAAACTCCACTCTGTCCAGCCTTCCCTCCAGGTCAAAGGCGAAGTCCACCCGGGTGTTGCCGGCGGCGCAGTAGGTTTCTTGCGTCCTCAAGCCCGTGATCCGGTGGCCCGGATGGACCACCTCCAGGGTCAGGGTGCAGGCGGAAAGGAAAAGGGATACCAGCACAAGGCCCCGCATACCCTTATGCTCCCCCGACCCCTCAGAAAGGGGCTTTGTCCCCGCTAAAGGCCCCTTTAGACTTGGAGGCATGGCCTACTGGCTTCTCAAGTCCGAGCCCGAGGTGTACAGCATCCTGGACCTCAAAGGGGAGGGAAGGGCCATCTGGGACGGGGTACGCAACTACCAGGCCCGGAACTACCTGATGCAAATGCGGGTGGGGGATCTTTGCTTCTTCTATCACTCCAACGCCAACCCCCCGGGCATCGCCGGGCTCTGCCGGGTGGCGGGCACTCTCCTCCCCGACCCCACCCAGTTTGACCCCAATAGCCCCTACTTTGACCCCAAGGCCACCCGGGAAAAGCCCCGCTGGTACACGGTGGAGGTGGAGTTCCTCGAGGCCTGGCCCCTCATTCCCCTGGAGGAGCTCAGGGCCTGCTTCCCTAAGGACCACCCCCTGGTGCGAAAGGGGAACCGGCTTTCCGTGATGCCGGTTCCCCCGGAGGTGGCCGAAAGGCTTATTGCGCGGAAAGGGTGCCGATGATCTTGAAGAGGGGCAGGAACATCCCCGCCACGATCATGCCCACGATCACCCCCAGGAAGATGATCATGAGGGGCTCGATGGCGGCGGTGAGGCTCGCCACCGCCTCGTCCACCTCCCGCTCGTAGAAGTCGGCGATTTTGGAAAGAAGGGTGTCCAGGGCTCCCGTCTCCTCCCCGATGGCCACCATGGAGCTCACCATGGGGGGGAAGACGAGGGGATGCTGGGCCAGGGTGAGGTTTAAAGGCTCCCCTTGCTGGACCTTGAGCTTGGCCGTGTCCACGATCTCCTCCACCACGCTGTTGCCCGCCGTCCCCTTGGTGATGTCCAGGGACTCCACGATGTTCACCCCGCTGGAAAGGAGGAGGGCCAGGGTACGGGAGAAGCGGGCCACGGCGGTCTTGCGGTTGAGGTTGCCGAAGACGGGGACGCGAAGCTTGATCCGGTCCACCACCCTCCGCCCCTGGGGCGTGCCGTAGTACCAGCGGTAGACGAAGAAGAGGACCACGAGCAGGAGGAGAAGGGGCAACGTGGCCGCCCGCAGGAAGTTGGAAAGGGCGATGAGGAAGCGGGTGAGGAGGGGAAGCTCCGAACCGAGGTCCGTGAGGATCTGGGCGAACTGGGGCACGATGCCTGTGAGAAGAAAGTAGGCCACGCCCACGGCGAAGACGAAGACGATCACGGGATAGGTCATGGCGCTACGGATCTTGCCCCTGAGCTCCAGGTCCTTCTCCAGGAAGGTGGCCAGGCGGTCCAGGATCACGTCCAGCCCGCCCGAGGTCTCCCCGGCCCGCACCAGGTTCACGTAAAGCCGGGAGAAGAGCTTGTGCTTGGCCAGGGCATCGGAAAAGGCCATGCCCCCTTCGATGTCGGTGCGAACCTTCTTGATGATCTCCCGAAACTTCTTGTTCTCGGTCTGCCTTTCCAGGATGGAGAGGGACTGCAAAAGCGTGAGCCCCGCCCCCAGCATGGTGGCCAGCTGCCGGGAGAAGATGGCCAGGTCCTTAAGGCCAGGACCCCTCTCCAGGGCAGGAAGGCGCACCTCGGCCTGGAGACCCCTCCCCGGCTCCTTGATCTCAGCCACGAAAAGCCCCCGGTCCCGGAGAAGCCTGGCCGCGGTGCGCAGGTCCTCCGCCTCGATGGTGGCCTCCACCAGGCGGCCCTGGCGGTCGCGGGCCTTATACTGGTAGACTGGCATGGTAGAAGTATACCAGAAGGAGCTACAGGAAGCGGCGGAAACCCTTCGGCGTGGGGGCTTGGTGGCCTTTCCCACGGACACCGTCTGGGGGGTGCTGGCCCGGATGGAAGACGAGGCCGCCTGCCGGCGCATCTACGAGCTCAAGGGGCGGGAGGAGGAAAAACCCCTCCAGGTGCTGGTGGCGGACCTGGAAAGCGCCCTTAAGCTTGCGGACCTCGGGAAGCTACGGGAAAAGTTCCTGCGTCTGGCGGAGGCCTTCTGGCCCGGAGGACTCACCGTGGTGGTACCGGGGCAGGGAATCCCCCCCTGGATCAGCCGGGATGGTTCCGTGGGGCTGAGGATGCCGGACCATGTCCTGCTTCGGGGGCTTCTCCGCCGGGTGGGCGGATATGCCGCGGCCACCAGCCTCAACAGGAGCGGCGAGCCCCCGGTGCGCACGGAAGCCGAGGCCCGGGCCTTTGCCGTGGACTACGTCTTCCCGGGGGAGGCCATGGGCTTGGCCTCCAGCGTGGTGGACCTGCGCACGGGAAAGGTGCTGCGGGAAGGGGCCATCCCCAAGGAAGCCCTTCTGCCCTACCTCCAGGATGCCTAGCCTGAAGGCAGAGCTCCTTGCGGTGCTCTTTGCCGCCGGTAAGCCCGTGGCCCTGAAGGAGTTCCAGGCCTTGGGCTACCCCGAGGAAACCCTCCTCCGCACCCTCAAGGCCCTCGAGGCGGACCTAAGGGATGGGGAGCTGGGGGTAGCCCTGGAACGGGTGGCGGGAGGATGGCGGCTGGTGGTGCACGAAAGCGCCCTGGAGGCGGTGGAAAGGGTCCTCAAGCCCAGCCCTCCCCGCCTCTCCAAGGCGGCCCTGGAGGTCCTAGCCCTTATCGCCTACCACCAGCCCGTGGCCCGGGCGGAGCTGGAGGCCATGCGGGGGAAGAGCGTGGAGGGCGTGCTGGAAAGCCTCCTGGAGCGGGGCCTGATCCGGGTGGTGGGGGAAAAGGATGCCCCGGGCCGGCCCAAGCTCTACGGCACCACGGAGCGCTTCCTGGAGGTGTTCGGCCTGGAGAGCCTAGAGGACCTCCCGCCCCTCGAGGACGGCCCACCCCTCCTCCTCCGGGGCTAAGGCCTCCCGGGTGGGGATGGGAAGGGGGCTATAGAGCTCGTTCTGCCGCACGAAGGCCAAAAGAAACCGGCCGAGAAGGCGCATCTGGCTTTTATGGGCCCGAATGGCCTTTTCCTTTAGCCTAACCTCCTCCTCGGTCAGGGGAAAGCGCCGCCAGGGAAGCCCTCTACCCCGGGGGGGTGGGTACAGGGGAAGCCGGGGATGGAGGCCTTTGGGCAAGGGGTACTGGTAGCCTCCGTGGATGAGGTAGTACTCCAGCCTGTCCTCCATGCCCAAGGAGGCCGCCGCCTGCATGCCGAAATACCCCGTGGCCTGGTGGTCCCGGTGGGCGTCCAAGGGGCTCGGCAGGAGGATGCGGCTTGGCCTTAAGGCCTGGAGAAGCTCCACCAGGGTGGCCTCCAAAGCCTTGCCCGTGTAGGGAAGCCCCAGGCGGTGGCAGCCTGGGTAGGCCACCGCCTTAAGCCCCGTGTAGGGGCTTTCGTAGGGCAGGTAGTAGTGGGTGGTGAAGAGAGCGAAAAGCCCCTGGTCGGGGAAACCGAGGAAATAGGCGCTATCCCGGGGAAGGCCCAGGGCCTCAAGGCCCCGCCAAGCCTCCACCATGCGCCTTAAGGCCAGGCGGCGCATGGCCTCCTTGGAGGGCAGGGGGCTTCCCGCGGCCAGGTCAAAGGCATCCCCCGAGGTAAGGTAGACCACGCTCACCCGCCCACCCCGGGCCAGGGTGCGGCGCATCAGGCCCGCCGCCGCCAGCACCTCGTCATCGGGATGGGGGGCCAGGACCAAAAGGTGTTCCCCTGGCCCCGGCCCCGGGGCCAAGGGTAGCCTTCGCACCCGCAAGGAAGTGGCGAGGGCGTGGTAGTAGGCGAAGATGAAGCGCCCGTTGACGAAGGCCCAGATCCCCAAGGCCGCCAGGATAAGCCCCACCCGCTCCGCCCAGAGGAGGCCCAGCCAAAGCCTAAGGGCCTCCGCCAGAAGCAGGTAGAGAGCCAAAAGGAGGAGAAGCCACTGCCAGGGGGCCAGGCGGCGCACAAGGGGCATTGTACGGTCTAAAGTGGTTCCGTGGTCCTGCGCCCCGCCGAGGAAAAGGACCTCTCCGCCATCACCCGGCTTTCCCACGGCACCCTCCTCCTAGGCCGGGCAGGGCCCTTGGTCTTTCCCAGCCGGGAGCTTTGGGGGGAACTCTTCGTGGCCCCCTACCTGCGGCGGGGGTGCTGCAACAGGGTAGCCGAGGAGGAAGGAGAGATCCTGGGCTACATCCTGGGGGCCTGCTCGGACCTT
Source organism: Thermus tenuipuniceus (assembly GCF_002964845.1). Taxonomy (GTDB): domain Bacteria; phylum Deinococcota; class Deinococci; order Deinococcales; family Thermaceae; genus Thermus; species Thermus tenuipuniceus. Next base: position 54,692 of record NZ_KZ672959.1, on the reverse strand, counting down.
CCCCTTACCCTCTACCTCCTTCCCCAAGTGCCCTTCCTCCTCCTGAAACTCCTCCTCGGCCGCTATGGCCCGCCCTTACCCCACCTCCGGTACCTCCTCAGGCTCCTCCTGTACCGGAGCCCCAAGGCCCCGAAGAGGCTTTACCCCGCCCACCTGCACATCGCCGTGGACCCCAAAGCCCAGGGCAAGGGAATAGGTAAAGCCCTGCTGGCCGAATTCCTGGAATGCCTCAAAGAAAAAGGGGTATGGGGCGTGCAGCTTTCCACCACCCGGGCCAACGCCGCCGCCAGGAAGCTTTACCAGAGCCTGGGCTTCCGCCTCTACGCCAAGCGGGCCAGCCCCTTCTGGGCTCCCTACCACGGCCACCCCGTGGTCCACGAGGTCTGGGTCAAGGAACTTTAGAGAAGGCCATAATGAAAGGGTGCTGCCCGAGGCCCTAAGGGGATGGGAAAGCTACCGGGACTGGCTGGAGGCCAACCCGGAGTTCCGGGGGCGGATCGTCTTCGCCCGCCTGCTTCCCCAGATCCCCCCCAAGACCGTTCCCTACCAGGGGGTCTTCGCCGGGGTCCTCGAGGCCTTGGGCCTGAAGCCCTTCGCCCACCAGAAGGAAGCCCTCCTTCGCGTGGAGGAAGGGAACAACGTGGTCATGGCCTACTCCACCGCCGCCGGAAAGAGCCTGGTCTTCCAGGCGCCGGTGCTCAAGGCGGCCCTGGAGGGGGAAACCAGCCTCCTCCTCTTCCCCACCAAGGCCCTGGCCCACGACCAACTACGGCGCCTTAAGGCCATGGCCGAGGCCCTAGGGGTCAAGGGGGTCTACCCCTACGACGGGGACACCCAGGGAGAGGTCCGGCGGAAGGCGAAACAAGAGGGCCTGATCCTTCTCAGCAACCCCGACATGCTCCACTTTGGCCTCCTACCCCGGCATGGGGAGTTCGCCTCCTTCCTCTCCCGGCTCCGCTACCTGGTCCTGGACGAGCTCCACGCCTACCGGGGGGTCTTCGGCACCCACGTGGCCCTGATCCTCTTCCGCCTATTGCGCCTGGCCCGCCACTATGGGGCGAACCCCCAGGTGATCGCCGCCAGCGCCACCATCGGCAACGCCAAGGAGCACGCGGAAGGCCTCACCGGCCTTCCCTTTGTGGAGTTAAGGGAGGAGGTAGCCCGCTCGGAGCGGGAGCTTCTGGTGCTTCTTCCCAAGCCCTTAGACGCCAAAGGAGAAAGGCGGCGAAGCCCCCTCCTGGAGGCCGCCTACCTGGCCCGGGCCTTGGCGGAGGGGGGCCTGAGGGGCCTCATCTTTACCAACGCCCGGAAAAGCGCCGAGCTCATCGCCCGCTACGCCGCCCACCCCGGGGTGCGCCCGTATCGGGCGGGCTACACCGCCAAAGAAAGGCGCCGACTGGAAGAGGCCCTGAAGTCCGGAGAGGTGCGGGTCCTGGTCTCCACCAGCGCCCTGGAGCTAGGGGTGGACATCGGGGAGCTGGACGCGGTGGCCCTGGTGGGCTACCCGGGCTCCGTGTCCGCCTTCTGGCAGCGGGCAGGCCGGGCAGGCAGGGGAAGGCGAAGGGCCCTGGTGGTCTACATCCCCAGGGAGGATCCCTTGGACGAATACTTCCTCCATCGGCCCGAGCTTCTCCTGAGAACTCCCCCGGAGGCGGCGGTGGCCGACCCCAAGAACCCCGTCCTCTGCCCTTTGCACCTGCATGCCGCCGCCTGGGAAAAACCCCTTTCACGGGAGGAGGTGATCTGCCCGGAGGCCCTGGCCGAGCTCAAGGAAAAGGACGGCCGCTACTACACCCCGAAGCGCCGCCCCCACCGGGAGCTAAGCCTCCGGGGCCTGGGGACCACCTTCACCCTGCGGGGGCCGGAGGGGGAGGTCCTGGGCTACTTGGACGAGCGCCAGGCCTACTGGGAGGCCCACCCCGGGGCAGTCTACCTGCACGGGGGGGAAAGCTACCTGGTGCGGAACATCGACCACGGAAAGCGCGAGATCTGGCTTCTTCCGGCCCTCGAGGACTACTACACCGAGCCCCGGGTGGAAACCGATCTGGAGGTTCTCTCGGGGGAGAGCCTGGGCCATGGGGTCTGGGTGGGCAAGGTGGTGCTGAGGGAAAGGGTGGTGGCCTACGCCAAGAAGCGCTTCTACACAGGCAGCGTCCTGGAGGAAATCCCCTTAGAGCTTCCCGGGATCTCCTTCCCCACCGAGGCCCTTTGGTTCCATCCTCCCCTGGTGGTCCCCCCCCACCGGATCCCCGGGGGCATCCATGCCCTGGAGCACGCCATGATCGGCCTCCTCCCCCTCTTCGTCCTGGCCGAAAGGCAGGACATCGGAGGCCTCTCCTACCCCTTCTACCCAAGGCCCCTGCCCTCGGGAAGCGGGCCCACCATCTTCATCTACGACGGCTACCCGGGGGGTGTGGGCTACGTCCGGCAGGCGGCCCGTCGCTTCCCCGAGTGGGTCCGGTCCGCCCTGGAACTCCTCAAGGGTTGCCCCTGCGAGGAGGGTTGCCCCCGTTGCGTCCTCTCCCCCAAGTGCGGGAACGGCAACCAGCACCTGGATAAAGGGGCGGCCCTTATCCTGGCGGCAAACCTCACCCTCTCCCTTCCCCAAAGAACTCTGCATTAAACTCTTCCCATGGTCCCCAAGGACCCCCCGACTCCGGTGCCGCATTCCCTGGGCCAGCCGAAAGGCCCCGTTATCGAGGAAAGCCCCGAAACCTTCTTCGCCCGTTTCCGGGCCTATGCCGTGGAGGCCCACCTTTTCCCGGAGCCTTGGGGAAGCCCGGTGCTGGAGGCCATGGTCCAGGGCCAGATCCTCTACGCCTTCGACCGCGGGGCACCCCCGGCGCCCACAGGGATGGTGACCGTGCTGTTACACGGGGTGGTGCGCCAGGCTAAGCCCCTGGAGGGAGCGGCCTTCCTGGAACGGGAAGGGGCCAGCTACCGCCTGGGAGGCAGAACCACCCCCTTGGGGGAAGGATTCTACCTTCTCCAGTCCATCGTGCCCGTGGTGGTCTATGCGGAAATCCCCTTGCCCGAGGAGGCGGAGGTCCTCCTCTGGCCCCCCCTGATGCTCTTCCGGGAGTGAGATGCGCTGCGAGTGCGGGCAGAAGAACCCCCCTGAGGCCCGATTCTGCATGGCCTGCGGCCGGGCCCTGTGGGCCCTCCTGCCCGAGGAAAGGCGGTATGTGAGCGTCCTCTTCTACGATTTGGTGGATTCCAGCCAGCACTTTCAGGCCGGCCTGGAAACCGCCTACCATCACCTGCAGAGGGCCTTGGAGGAAGCCGCCCGCGTGGCTCGGGCCAAGGGAGGGTTTGTCCACCGCTTCCTGGGGGACGGGATCCTGGTCCTCTTCGGGGCCCCAAGGGCTCGAGGCAAAGAGCCCTGGCGGGCCCTGGAGGCCGCCTTGGAGATGGTGCGCACCTCCCGCCTACCCGCCCGCGCCGGGGTGTCCAGCGGGGAGGTGCTTTGGGCTCCCTTGGGAAATGGCCAGGCGGGGGAGCCTACCGCGGTGGGCCCCCCGGTGGTCTTGGCCGAGCGGCTTAGCAAGATGGCCCCCCCTGGGGAGGTGCTCACCGAGCCCCAAACCCTGGCCCTGGCCCCAGGGGTGGAAGCGGAACGCCTGGGCTTCCGGGAGGCCAAGGGGCTAGGGGCGGTGGAAGTCTTTCGGGTTAGGACGGTCCGGGTGGACCTCGGCCCGGAAGGCCAGAACCTCCTTCGCCTTCTCCAGGAAACCTTTTCCCACCCTCCCGCCCGCCTGAACCTGGTGGGCCCGCCGGGAAGCGGCAAGACCCTTCTTCTGGATAAGTTTTTGGAAGCGTCCCCTCACCCCGTGGTGGTCCTGGAACGCATGGGGCCGGAAACCCCCCTGCGCACCACCCTGCGCCAGGCGGTGGAGCAAGCCTTCGGCCACCCGGAAGCCCTGCTGGGCCTGGTGGACCTTTCCCCCGAACTTTCCCTGGCCCTCCGCTACAGCCTGGGCCTCGAGGAAAAGGGCCCCGCAGGGGCTAGGTTGGCTAGGGTGGCCCGCCCCCCCTGGGACAGGGAAGCCCTGGAGGCGGCCATCCAGGAAGCCTGGAAAAGGGTTTTGGAAAACCTGCCCCACCCCCTCCTCCTGGTGGCCAAAAACCTCCACGCCCCGGACCGCATCCTGCGGGCCCTTCTTCGGCATTCCTTCCCCAACCTCTCGGTCCTGGTGGAAAGCCGGAGGCCCCTATTTCACCCCATCCTGGAGGTCCAGGGCCTCAAGGCCCCTCCCCTATTGGCCCTGCAACCCGCCTTGGACGCCCTCCCCCCGGGGGAACGGCAGGCCCTTTTGATCCTGGGGGTAATGGAGGAAGCCCTGGCCAGCCTCCCCGGGGAGGAACGGCGCGAGGAGCACCTTAGGGAACTCCTGGGGGAACTGGCGGGGACCTTCTCCGCCAAGCGCCTGGAGGAGGAGGGCCTCACGCAAGGGGGTAGGCCCCTGCCTGAGATGGTCCAGGTGGCCCGGGCCCTGGTGCCTGAGGAGCAGGCCAAGGCCTGGCACCGGACGGCCGCCCGGTTTTACCGGGAAAAGGGAGCCTTCTGGCCCATGGCCCTCCACCTAAGAGAGGCCATGCAGGAGCGGGAAGCCGCCCAGGCCTTCCGGCTTCTCGCCCAGGAAGCCTGGCGGCAAGGCCAGCCGGAACGGGCCATACCCCTTTACCAAAAGGCCCTCGAGGTTGCCCCTCCCCCTTGGCGGGAAGCCCTTGAAAAGGAGCTCCAGGACGCCCAGGCCTCCTTGGGCTTGGCTGGGGAAGCCCCTGGAGGTCCCAGGTCCCAAGACCCTATCCTGCAAGACTTTCGGCAGGCCCGAAACTCCCTCGCCCTCCTCCCCCTGCTCCCGGGCCTCAAGCCCTACCCCTTGGAGGAAGCCCAGGCCCGCCTCCAGGTGGCGGGGGCCTTGTGGCGGGCCTTCCAGCCCCGGCAGGCCCTCGAGGTCCTCAGCGAGTTCCATCCCTTGGTGCCCGCCTCCTTGAGGCTCCACGGGCAAAGCCTGAGGGCGGGCCTTCTCATGGACCTGGGCCGCTATCTGGAGGCGGAATCCCTCCTCCCGGCAGAACCCCATCCCCCGCCCGCCTACCGAGAAGCGGACCTGGAGGCCAGGACCCGCTACCACGCCACCCGGATCCGCCTCCTCCTGGAAACCGGCCGCCTAAAGGAGGCCCTGGAGGAGGGCGAGGCCGCCTACCGCCAGATGCCCCACCCCTGGCTGGCTGCCGCCCTCCTTTCCGCCTGGATCCTCCGGGGGCGTTTCCGGGAGGATCTCTTCCAGATGGCCCTGCACCACCCCGACGGCAAGGCCCTTGGGGTACTGGCCCTGGCCCACCACCGCTGGCAAAAGGGCCAGGATCCCACGCCCCTCCTCAAGGAAGCCCTGCGGGAAGGCCGCAGGCTTTCCAACCCCTACGTCTACCACCTGGCCCTGACCTCCCTGGCCCTCTACCTTTGGCCCAAGGCCCCAAGGAGGGCCCAGACCCTCTCCCAGTACCTCCTCTACCAGACCCACCGCACGGGGTTTGCGGTGCACCTGGAGGTGGCGAGGCTCCTCCGGGCCCAGCTCCTTCTGGAGGAAGGGGAAAGGGTGGAACACCTCCTAAGCTTCACCCCCTCCGTGCCCCTAACCCAAGTCTGGCAGGCCTTTCTGGCGGGGAGCGAGCCGGAAGACCCCCTCCGCGGTTACGGTATCCTGGGAAGGTGGGTCCTAGGGCTTTGGCGTAGGCGGGGGGTAGGATGGAAAGGGCTCAAGCGGTTGAGGCCATAAAGCGCCGCCTCTCCCTAAAGGAGGTGGTTTCCCGGTACGTGGCTTTAAAGCCTGCAGGCCGCGGCCGCTGGAAAGGCCTCTGCCCCTTCCACCAGGAGAAGACCCCCTCCTTTTACGTGGACGAGGAGAATGGGCTTTTCCACTGCTTCGGGTGCAAAGCGGGAGGCGACCTCTTCGCCTTTGTGGAAAGGATAGAGGGCCTGGACTTCATGGGGGCCCTGGAGCGCCTGGCGGAGGAGGCGGGGGTGGAGATCCCCCAAGCGGGCGCCCCCGCCAAGCGCCGGGAGCTTTTGGACGTCCTCAAGCTCTCCCAGGAGTACTTCCTGGAGGGGCTCAAGGCTTCCCTCGAGGCCCAGGAGTACCTGCAAAGGCGGGGGCTTTCCCCGGAAAGCCTCGCCCGCTTCGGCCTGGGCTACGCCCCGGCCAGGGGAGACGGCCTCCTCACCTACCTGAGCCGGCACGGCATCAGCCCGGAGGAGGGCCTTAAGGCCGGGGTCCTGGCGGAAAAGGACGGGCGCTTTTACGACCGCTTTAGGAACCGCATCACCTTCCCCATCAAGGACCACCTGGGCAGGATCGTGGCCTTCACGGGAAGGGCCTTGGGGGAGGAAACCCCCAAGTACCTAAACTCCCCGGAAACCCCCCTCTTCCGCAAACGGGAGGTGCTCTTCGCCTACCCCGAGGCCAAGGCCAAGCTGCGGGAAGGAAGGGCCATCGTGGTGGAGGGGCTTTTTGACGCCATCGCCCTGCACCAGATGGGCTTCGCCGAGGCGGTGGCGGTCTTGGGCTCGGGGCTTTCCGAGGAGCAAGCCCGCCTTCTCGAGATGCAGGAGGTGCGGGAGGTCTACCTGGCCTTTGATGCCGACGAGGCTGGGCAAAAGGCCACCTTGCAGAGCCTGGACTTGGCCCTAGCTCGGAGGTTCCTCTTCTATGCGGTGCGCCTGCCCAGCAAGGACCCGGGCGACCTCCTTCTTCTGCCCGAGGGCCCGGCCCTATTCCAGAAAGCCTTAGAAGAAGCCCTTCCCGAGGTGGAGTTCCGCTTCCAGGAGGCCACCCGGAACCTGGACCTGACCCGCCCCGAGCACAAGCGGAAAGTCCTGGAAGCCCTCACCCCCAGGATGCTCTCCCCTGAGCCCTTTGACCCGGTGGCCGACCGCCTTAAGGCCCTGGTGGTGGAGCGGTTGGGCCTTTCCCCGCGCCAGCTGGAGGACTACCTGGCCAGCCTCAAGCGGGGCCGGCGCCCACCCCCCCAACCCCCTAAGGCCGAGCCCCAAAACCGGGTGCTCCTACTGGAGCTGGACGTGATGGCCCTCCTCCTTTCCCTGCCGGAGGAACGCTTGGCCGAGTGGGTGCACCACACGGCCCTTCACGTCTGGCCCCCGGAAGGCTCCTTGCTTTCCGAGTTCCTGGAGCTGGCCGGCCGCGGTCAGCCACAAGGCTACCTTGGATCCCGCCGCGACTACCTGCGCCAGGTGCTAAGCCGCAAGGAGGCGGGGGGCATCCTTCTGGAAAGGTTGATGCTGGTCCCCTCTGTGGACGAGCCCAGGTTCCCAGAACTCCTGGAAAAAACCCTGGCCCGCTTGCGGGAGGCTTACTACCTGGAGCGCCGGGCCAAACTGAAGGAGGAGCTGAACCGCAACCCCAGCATGGAGATCTTGCGGGAAATCCAGGAACTGGACCAGGCCATAGAGGCGGAACGGCGCATCTACCGGAAGCTTTAAGGTAAAATCCTTTCGGGCTTAGGCCCAAGGAGGTAAAGGATGAAAAGCCCCGTTCGTGTGGCGGTCACCGGCGCTGCCGGCCAGATCGGTTACAGCCTTCTTTTCCGCATCGCCGCAGGCGAGATGCTGGAAAAGGACCAGCCCGTGATCCTCCAGCTCCTGGAGATTCCCCAGGCCCTGAGAGCCCTGGAGGGCGTCATCATGGAGCTCGAGGACTGCGCCTTCCCCCTTTTGGCGGGGATCGTGGCCACGGACGACCCCAGGGTAGCCTTTAAAGATGCAGACTATGCCCTTCTGGTGGGGGCGGCCCCCAGGAAGGCGGGCATGGAGCGCCGCGACCTCCTGGAGATGAACGGCAAGATCTTCACCGAACAGGGCCGGGCCCTGGCCGAGGTGGCCAAGCGGGACGTCAAGGTCCTGGTGGTGGGCAACCCCGCAAACACCAACGCCCTCATCGCCTACAAAAACGCAGAGGGCCTTGACCCCAAAAACTTCACCGCCATGACCCGGCTGGACCACAACCGGGCCAAGGCCCAGCTTTCCAAGAAGACGGGGGTTCCCGTGGACCGGATCCGCCGCATTGCCGTGTGGGGTAACCACTCCTCCACCATGTTCCCCGACCTCTTCCATGCGGAGGTGGACGGGAAATCCGCCCTGGAGCTGGTGGACATGGACTGGTACGAGAAGGAGTTCATCCCCACCGTGGCCCAAAGGGGAGCGGCCATCATCCAGGCCCGGGGCGCCTCCAGCGCCGCCAGCGCCGCCAACGCCGCCATCGAGCACATCCGCGATTGGGCCCTGGGCACCCCCGAGGGGGACTGGGTTTCCATGGCCATTCCTTCGGATGGTTCCTACGGGGTTCCCGAGGGCATCGTCTACTCCTTCCCCGTCACCGCCAGGGACGGGAAGTACGAGATCGTCCAGGGCCTGGAGATCAACGAGTTCGCCAGGAAGCGGATGGAGATCACCGCAAAGGAGCTGCTGGACGAGATGGAACAGGTGAAGGCCCTAGGGCTTATCTAGGGCTTAGTGGGGTTAGGTTTTTAGCCAGGCCTCGGGGGCCCAAGGGTAGACCACCCAGGCCTCCGTGGCCTCGGCGTACACGTCGGGTTCGTCCGGCACCTGGTTCCGGCTGGGCTTAAAGTGCAGGGTGGCCACCAGGGGAAACCCTCCCGCCTGGCGGACCCGGGCCTTCACCGCCAGGGCCGTCCGCCCCGAGTCCCACACGTCATCCACCACCAAAACCCGCTTGCCGAAAAGCAGGGGGTCTGGGGGGAACTGCAAAAAGACGGGCTCAGGAAGGGTTTCCTCCCCCTCGTAGAACATCACCGCCGCCGTGAGGATGTCCCGTGCGCCCAGGGCCTGGGCCAGAAGGGCGGTGGGGATGAGCCCACCCCGGGCGATGCCCAGGATGAGGTCAAACTCCTCCCCCTGAAGCCTGCTGGCCAGGTGGCGCACCAGGCGAAGGAGCCCCTCCCAGGACAGGAAGAGCCTTTCCATCAGGGTTTATCCAGCTCAAAGGCCTGGTGCACCGCCCTTAAGGCGGCCTCCGCGTACTGGGCGGGGATGATGACGGAGATGCGCACCTCGCTGGTGGCGATCATCTCGATGTTGGCCCCGGTGGAGGCCACCGCCTGGAACATCCTGGCGGGGATCTCCGGGGCCGAGGCCAGCCCCACCCCCACGATGGAGACCTTGGCGATGTCAGGGCGGAGAAGGGCCTCTCCCCCGATTTCCGCCAGGACGGGTTCTAGGGCCTCGAGGGCCTCCTGGGCGAAATCCTTCTTCACGGTGAAGGCCATCTGCTGCCGGGAGGGATCGTGCCCGGGAACCCCCTGGATGATCATGTCCACGGCGATGCCCCGCTCGGCCAGGGCCTGGAAGACCTTGGCGGCGATCCCCGGCTGGTCGGGGATCCCGATAAGCCCGATCTGGGCGTGGTCCAGATCCAAGGCCGCACCCGTCACCACCTTGCCCATTTCCATGTTGACCTCCTTCACCAGGGTACCGGGGTTGTAGGAAAAGCTGGAGCGCACGTGGAGCACCACCCCGTAATGCTTGGCATAGTACACCGCCCTGGGGTGGAGGACCCTGGCCCCCAGGGCAGCCATCTCCAGCATCTGGTCGTAGCCGATCACCTCAAGCTTCCGGGCCTCGGGAATTAGGTGGGGGTCCGTGGTGTAAACCCCTTCCGTGTCCGTGTAGATCTCGCACTCCTTAGCCCCCAAGGCGGCGGCGATGGCCACGGCGGTGGTGTCCGACCCCCCCCGGCCCAAGGTGGTGATCTCCCCTTCCCTGGTGGTGCCCATGAAGCCGGCGATCACCGCCACATACCCCTGGTCCAGGGCCTCTTGGATGCGGTTTGGGTTCACCTCCAGGATCCTGGCATCGCCGTAGCGGCCATCCGTGAGGAGGCCAATCTGGTGCTGCACAAAACCCCTGGCCGGGATGCCCATGGCCCAGAGCTGCATGGAAAGGAGGGCCACGGAAACCTGCTCCCCGGTGGTGGTGAGGAGGTCCAGCTCCCGGAAGGGGGGTCTCGGATTCACCCGCTTGGCCAGGGCAATGAGCTCATCGGTGGTGTGGCCCATGGCCGAGACCACCACCGCCAGCCTATGCCCCTTCTCCCGGTAATGGGCGATGCGCTGGGCCACCTTGTGGATGCGCTCCAGGTCGCCCACGGAGGTGCCGCCATATTTTTGCACGACCAGGGACACGCTTGCCTCCTTTCCGCCCAAGGGGCGGCTTGAAAAGGAATGTTATCACATTTGCCCCTTCCCCCCAAGCCCCGTATCCTTGGCGTGTGGGCATGACCCTAGCCGCGTACCACCGCCTCACCCCTCTGCCCCGGCCCGGGGGGATGCTTTACGTGAAGCAGGGGGCCCGGGGGTACCGGGACCCGGTCTACGAACTCCTGCAAAGCACCGTGGCCCCCTTTGGTGAAAGGGCCCTGGACCCCAACCCCGGGGTGGGTCTGGGAAGCCTTCCCCTGGAGGGCCGGATGGAGGTGGAGAGGCTGGAAACCTCCAGGGCCGCCTTCCGTTGCCTCCAGGCCAGCGGCCTGAAAGCCCGCCTGGCCCCTCCTTGGGAAGCGGAGGAAAACGCCTACGACCTGGTGGTCCTGGCCCTGCCCGCAGGCCGGGGCACCGCCTACGTAGAGGCCTCCTTGGTGGCCGCCGCCCGGGCCTTGAGGATGGGGGGCCGGGTCTACCTGGCCGGGGATAAGAACAAGGGCTTTGAGCGCTACTTCAAGGAAGCCCGGGCCCTTCTGGGCTACGGCATGGTCCTCAAGCGGGAAGGCCCGGTGCGGGTGGCCCTTCTGGAAAAGGAAAGGGAAGCCCCACCCCTACCCTCCCTCTGGCACCCCTTCCAGGCAAGGCTTCTGGGGGAGGCCTTCACCTTCGTTCACCTGCCAGGGGTCTTTTCCGCTGGTAAGGTGGACAAGGCCTCGGTGCTTCTCCTCGAGGCCCTGGCAGGGGAGTTAGGGAAGGACCTAACGGGGAAAAGCATCCTGGACCTGGGAGCCGGCTACGGAGCCCCCACCCTGTCCCTGGCCCGCCTGGGGGGGGAGGTGACCGCCCTCGAGGACGACCTGGTCTCGGTCCTTTCCTTGAAAAGGAGCCTGGCGGAAAACCGCCTTACCGCCCGGGTGCTCCACTCCGATGTGGACGAGGCCTTGACAGAAGGCGAGGTATTTGACATCATAGTTACGAATCCCCCCTTTCACGTGGGGGGAGCGGTTATCCTGGATGTGGCCCAGGCCTTCGTGGAAGCGGCGGCGGCCCGGCTAAGGCCGGGCGGTGGGTTTTTTCTGGTGGCAAACCCCTTTCTCAAGTACGAGCCCCTACTGGAAGAGCGCTTTGGCGCTTTTAGGACGCTTCTGGTGAGGGAGTACAAGGTGCTCTTCGCCCAGAAGACCAAAGGGGGATAAAAACCCCAAGGAGGGAGGTCCACGTTGAAGAAGACCAAGACCAAGGCGAAACCGGTTACCGCTGGGGAAGAGGAAAGGATGACCGTCCAAACCCAAGAATCCATAAACGCCATGGAGAAATCCCCTGAGGCCTCCTCGGCCAAAGCCGGCTCCGGAGGAGCCACCTCGAAACACCGGAAGAAGGCCCCACCGGCCCCCCTGGAGGTAAAAGAGGAAATCCCTCACGAGGAGGAAATGGCACCCGAGGCCAAGGATCCCCTCCAAGGAAGCTACCTGGAGGAGGCTCCGGAAGAACCCCACCTCGAGGCGGAGGAGCCCGAACTCGCCCCCGAGATCTTCCTGGACGAGCCCCTGGATCCCATGGCGGACGAGAGCTACCTGGAAGCCGACGACCTCCTTCTTCCCGAGGAAGGCCCTTCCCCGGACTACCTGGGCGAGGAGCTCTTCGAGGAAGAGGAGGAGCTGGCCCTGCCCAAGGTTTCCACCTCCGATCCCGTGCGCCAGTACTTGCACGAGATCGGCCAGGTCCCCCTCCTCACCCTGGAGGAGGAGATCGAGCTGGCCCGCAAGGTGGAGGAGGGCATGGAGGCCATTAAAAAGCTCTCCGAGGCCACGGGGCTGGACCAGGATTTAATCCGCGAGGTGGTGCGGGCCAAGATCCTGGGAACAGCCCGCATCAGCCAGATCCCCGGCCTAAGGGAGAAACTGGACCCCAAGACGGTGGAGGAGATTGACCAAAAGCTCAAAAGCCTTCCCAAGGAGCTTAAGCGCTACCTGCACCTCGCCCGCGAGGGGGAGGCCGCCAGGCAGCACCTCATAGAGGCCAACCTGAGGCTGGTGGTCTCCATCGCCAAGAAATACACCGGCCGCGGGCTTTCCTTCCTGGATCTGATCCAGGAGGGCAACCAGGGCCTCATCCGGGCCGTGGAGAAGTTCGAGTACAAACGGCGCTTCAAGTTCTCCACCTACGCCACCTGGTGGATCCGCCAGGCCATCAACCGGGCCATCGCCGACCAGGCCCGCACCATCCGCATCCCCGTCCACATGGTGGAGACCATCAACAAGCTCTCCCGCACCGCCCGTTCCCTCCAACAGGAGCTGGGCCGCGAGCCCACCTACGAGGAGATCGCTGAGGCCATGGGCCCGGGCTGGGACGCCAAGCGGGTGGAGGAAACCCTCAAGATCGCCCAGGAACCGGTTTCCCTGGAGACCCCCATCGGGGACGAAAAGGACAGCTTCTACGGGGATTTCATCCCCGACGAGAACCTTCCCTCCCCTGTAGACGCCGCCGCCCAGAGCCTCCTGGCCGAGGAACTGGAAAAGGCCCTCTCCAAGCTTTCCGAGCGCGAGGCCATGGTGCTGAAACTCCGCAAAGGGCTGATTGACGGGCGGGAGCACACCCTCGAGGAGGTGGGGGCCTACTTCGGGGTCACCCGGGAGCGCATCCGCCAGATTGAGAACAAGGCCTTAAGGAAGCTCAAGTACCACGAGTCCCGCACCCGGAAGCTCAGGGACTTCCTGGATTAGCCAAGACCCCGCCCCACACCAAGGGGGAAACGGGCCACCTCCTGGAGGTGGCCCTCGTCTTCATCCCGCACCAAGGCCACTTCCTTCACCAAGAAGGAGCGCCTTTGGGGAGCGGGAAGCTCCTGCGCCAGCCTCCTTGCCTCCTCCTCGGATAGCCCTAGGGCCAGGGTGATGTGGGGCAGGTAGCTGGGCCCTTCGATCTCCTTCAGGGGCGGGGCCAAGGGTTCCAGGGCGTGGTAGAGGCGCCGGAAGGGGGTACCCCCATAGGCCCTCAGGTAGACCACCCCCTGGGGGAAATACCCCCACCCCCCGAGGCGCAGGCGAAAGGGCGCGTGCCCCCGAAGGATGCCCGCAAGGGCGATCTTTAAAGCCTCCTCTTCATAGGGCCAGTCAAAGGGCTGGCGCAGGTTAAGGTGCGGGGGGCCGAAGCCCCTGATCCCGTGAAGGGCCTGAAGCTCCTCCAGGAAGCGCCTCAGGTCCTCCGGGGGCCACACCAACACCCCGTACACGCCGCCAGTATACCCGCTGGGCCTACCCAAGCCCTTTTCGGGTTGACTCGAGGAAACCCTCCGTCAACCCCGCTCCCCGGGACATATTACCCTTGACTTAGGTGTTAACAGGGGTGTGAACTCTCCTCGTAAGGAGGTGGCGTTTATGAAAAGAGCCCTACTGGCCCTGCTGGCCCTTGGTTTGATGGTGGCCCTGTCCAACAAGGAGGCCATCCAAAAGGAGTGGGAGCAGAGCGCCCACAACAACGGGCTGATGGGGGCCAAAACCCTGAGCGTGGCCACGGTGGAAGCCCGGGCCGAGGGTGCCGCCCACTGCGCCCGCTGCCACAGCGAGCAGGGCTTCCTCGCCTGGCTGGACCAGCTCAAGAAGGGCAACCCCGGGAACCTGGTGGGCCCAGACGGCAAGCCGGCCACCGTGGACTACCTCAAGTCCTTGGGCCTGACCCAGGACCAGGTCAAGCCCGTCACCTGCAAGGCCTGCCACGACGAGGACGGGGATCTGCGCCTGGCCAACGACACCCCCATGCTTCCCTCGGGGTTTAAGGCCACGGCCGTGGGCAACGCTGCTTTGTGCATCGCCTGTCACAACACCCGAAACGGCCGCATCACCTGGAACGCCGAGGACCCGGGCCGCTACACCCCTCCTCACGCCTCGAGCCAAGGGGACGTGATCCTGGGCAAGAACGCCTTCTTCGTGGACGACACCAAGGAGTGGCCCAACCCCCACGCCTTCTTCACGGGGAACGCCTGCTCCACCTGCCACATGAGCCTGGCGGGGACCGGGGAGTACTCCAGCCATACCTTCAAGACCCCGGAAAACCTCTGCGCTTCCTGCCACGGCACCAAGTACACCAAGGAAATGGTCCAGGAAAATACCGCCCACCTCCTCTCCCTCCTGCGCAGCAAGGTGAACGCCCGGGTGCTGGCGGTAAGGGACCGCATCAAGACCGTGCGGGCCTACAACCCCGAAACCGGCCAGTTCACCCCCAACACCCCCGTCAAGGCTCCGGTTTACCGGGTGGAGATCACCTCCATTGCTGGGCAGATCGCCTTCAAGATGACCCTCACCGACGGCGCCGTGCTCTACAGCCAGCTTGGGGACATCCGGGACGAGAAGGGCCAGCCGGTCTTCGCCACCAAGGACCCCATCGTCCGGGCCAGCTGGAACTACCTCCTCCTGGAAAACGACGGCTCCAAGGGCGTGCATAACCCCACCTACACCCGGGCCGTCCTCCTGGCCACCCTGAACGCCCTTCAGTGATCCCCATACGATCGCCCCGGGGAACACCCCCGGGGCTTTTGGCCTTAACATGGGAACGTGAGCCGCACCTACCTCTACCGGGGCCGCATCCTGAGCCTGGCCCTGGAAGGCCGTTACGAGATCGTGGAGCACAAGCCCGCGGTGGCCATTGTGGCCGTGCGGGAGGGAAGGATGCTCTTCGTGCGCCAGCACCGTCCGGCGGTGGGCCTGGCCCCCCTGGAGATCCCCGCGGGGCTTATAGAGCCCGGGGAGGACCCCCTGGAGGCCGCCCGCCGGGAGCTGGCCGAGGAAACTGGGCTTGCGGGGGACCTTGCGCCCCTTTTCAGCTACTACGTGTCCCCGGGCTTCACCGACGAAAAGACCCACGTCTTTTTGGCCAGCAACCTGCGGGAAACCCAGGCCGCGCCGGACGAAGACGAGGAGATCGAGGTGGTCTGGCTGGAACCGGAAAGGGCCTTAGAGATGCACCAGAAGGGCGAGGTGGAGTTTTCCGCCACCGGCCTGGTGGGCGTGCTTTACTACCATGCTTTTCTCCGAGGTCGCTGACGTTCCCAAGGGAGCCAAGGTGGTGGCGGTGGGCTCCTTCGACGGGGTACACCTGGGCCACCAGTACCTGCTCCACCAGGCCCTGGCCGAGGCCAAGAGCCTCCACCAGCCCCTTCTGGTCTACACCTTTGACCCCCCCACCAAGGTCTTCACCCGGGGCGAGGGGTTCCTGATGGACCTTACGGAGAAGGTGGAGGCCTTAAGGGCCCTGGGGGTGGAGCTGATCCTGGCGGTGGCCTTCAACGAAACCTTCGCCCAGAGGGAGGCAGGGGAGTTCCTGGAGGACCTAAGGCGGCTTGGAGCCAGCCGCATCTATGTGGGGGAAGACTTCCGTTTTGGCAAGGGCCGGGGCGGGGGCCCGGAGGATCTGGCCCAGGTGGCCCCGGTGCGCATCGTTCCCCTTTTAGCCCTGGGAGGGGAATCGGTGAAAAGCAGCCGCATCCGCACCCTTCTGCAAGAGGGCCGGGTGGAGGAGGCGCGCCACCTCCTGGGCCGGCCCTACGGGGCCTACGGGGTGGTGGTGGAAGGGGAAAAGCTGGGAAGGAAGCTGGGCTTTCCCACCGCCAACCTGGCCGTTCACCCCCAGAAGATCCTCCCCCCAGGTGTGTTCGCCGTGGAGGCCCAGGGATCCTTTGGCCGCTACAAGGGTGTGGCCAACGTGGGCACTAGGCCCACGGTAAACGGTAGGGAAAGAAGGCTCGAGGTGCATCTTCTGGGTTTTGCCGGGGAGCTTTACGGGGAGGAGATGCGCCTGTCCTTCCTCAAGCGCCTGCGGGAGGAGAAACGTTTCGATAGCCTCGAGGAGCTCAAGGCCCAGATCGCCCAGGATGTGGCCTCGGCCCGCGCGTACTTTGGCCTCTAGGTAGCCCATAAGACCCCTTCGGGGGACATCCTTCCCGGTGGGGCCCGGATAGGCTGGAGTTGTGGACTGCGCAGGCTTGGCCGAGGCCTTGGTGGGCGCCCGGGGGAGGCAGGAGGTCTTCCGCCGCGCCCTGGCGGCCCTGGAGGAGGCGGGGATCATCCGCTGCGGCGAGGCCTACTGGGTGGGCGAAGGCCTCTCCCTTTTCCAGATGCAGGCCTGCCGGACCACCTGTCCCCTGGTGGCCCGCTCCCGTCCCCTGGCCGAGGAAGCCCTAAGGCGGGGAGGGGCGGTGAAGGAGGGATCCTTCGTGGCCATTCCGGTGAAGCAGGGGGAAAAGACCCTGGCGGTGGTGGTGTTGAGCCTCCACGAAGGCCGAGAAGCCCCTGAGGCCCTCCCTTCCCTCCTCCTCCTGGCCCTGAAGCGCCCGGGGCTGGAGCTGGCGGGGAGGCTCCTGGCCACCCAGGAGGAGGAAAGGCGCCGGGTGGGCCGGGAACTTCACGACGGGGTGGGAAGCCTCCTCACCGCCGCCCTCCTTACCTTGAAGGTGGCGGAAAAGCACCCCGAGAAGCTCCCCGAGGCCCGCAAACGGGTGGCGGAGGCCCTCGAGGAGGTCCGGCGGCTTTCCCGGGAACTCCGCATGCCCTTCCTGGACGATCTAGGGCTTAAGGAAGCCCTGTCCCGCTACCTGGAGGAATACCGCCAACATGGCCTTCAGGTGGTGGCTGAGCTGGACCTACCCCACCTGCCCAAGGAGAAGGAAGTGGCCCTCTTCCGCGTGGTGCAGGAGGCCCTGACCAATGTCCTGCGCCATGCCCAAGCCCGGCGGGTATCCGTGCGCCTCTGGCAAGAGGGGGATCGCCTCTTCGGCATGGTGAAGGATGACGGCCGGGGGTTTGACCCCGAAACAACCCCTCCTTCCGTAGGGCTTTTGGGCATGCAGGAACGCATCCAAAGCCTGGGGGGAAGCTTCGCCTTGCGTAGCAAGCCCGGCCAGGGCACGGAGGTGGAGTTCGGGGTGCCCCTATGAGGGTGGTCTTGGTGGAGGACCACCACCTGGTGCGCAAGGGCCTTCGCCTTCTCCTGGAGGAAGGTGGCCACCAGGTGGCGGCGGAGTTCGCCCGGGCGGAGGAGGCCCTGGCCGCACCCTGGGAGGCCGAGCTGGTCTTTTTGGACCTGAACCTGCCGGGCATGGGGGGCCTCGAGGCCCTCCCCCTCCTGGCCAAAAGGGCCAAGGTCCTGGTGGTTTCCATGCACGACGAGCCCGCCTACGTGGCCCGGGCCTTCGCCCTGGGGGCCAAGGGATACCTGCCCAAACATGCCCTGGACCAGGATCTTCTGGAGGCTCTGGAGCGCCTGGGAAGGGGCCTCCGCTACCTCCACCCCAGCCTGACCGAGGCGCTTCTGGAGGGGCAGGCGGAACCGGGACCCGAGGTTCTTTCGGACAGGGAGCGGGCGGTGGTGGCCCTTCTGGCCCAGGGCTACACCCTCTCCCAGGTGGCCGAGCGCCTGGGGATTTCCGTGAAGACCGCCTCCACCTACAAGGGGCGGGCCCTGAACAAGCTGGGGCTCATGGACACCCCCGACCTGGTGCGCTGGGCCCGGGAGCAGGGCCTAGCCTAAGTGCTCACGNCGCGGGGGTACTTAGGGCAGCCCCAAGCCCCTGACCCCGCTTGGGACATTCTTCCCAAGGACATTTGCCCTAGGAAATCTTCCGACAGACACAGGTAAAACCCTCTGTCTTGTGAAAGAGAGGGCAAGCCCTATCTTAAGCCCAGGAGGTGAGGCATGGAACTCTTGGGCTGGGTCACGGCAAGCTTCTTCTCCCCACCGGGAGAGGCCCTCTTCCGGGAGCTCTATGCGGGCACCCTGGAGGAAGCCCTGGAGGAACTTACCGGCCACCCCGTGGCCCTGCCCAAGGTGGCGCCCCGGGAACTCCAGGCCGCCTACACCGCCCTCTTTGTCACCCACCCCGAGGGGCTTCCCGCCCCGCCCTATGCGGGCTATGCCCTGGATGGGGAGCTCTTCGGCCCCTCCTTCCACCGCCTCCAGGAGCTTTACCGGGAAGGAGGCCTCGAGGTGCAGGCCACCTGGCGGGACCTGCCCGACCACATCGCCGCCATTGGGGAGGCCATCGCCCTCCTGGCGGACAAAAACCCCCATCTGGCAAAGAGGCTTGCCCTGGAGTTCCTCAAGCCCTGGCTGGACCGCTTTGCTCCCCAGGTGAAGGCCCACGACCCCACGGGCTTCTACGCCACCTTGGTGGACCTCTTACAGGAGGGTATCCATGCAAAGACGGGATTTTCTCAAGCTTAGCACCCTGGCCGCAGGCGCTTTGGCCCTTCGGGGAAGCGGCCCTGCCAAGGCCATAAAGACCCCTTGGTACCGGCAGGGGGTACGAAGCGTCTACCAGATCTGCGAGGGATGCTTCTGGCGGTGCGGCATCGTAGCCCATGCGGTGGGGAACCGGGTGTACAAGGTGGAGGGTTACGAGGCCAACCCCAAAAGCCGGGGCCGGCTCTGCCCCCGGGGCCAGGGCGCGCCCCAGACCACCTACGACCCCGACCGCCTGAAGCGGCCCCTGATCCGTGTGGAAGGGAGCCAGCGTGGGGAGGGCAAGTACCGGGTGGCCACGTGGGAGGAAGCCTTGGACTACGTGGCCCAAAAGATGCTGGCGATCAAGGAGAAGTACGGCTCCGAAGCCATCGCCTTCTTCGGCCACGGCACCGGGGACTCCTGGTTCGTGGACTTCCTGCCCGCCGCCTGGGGCAGCCCCAACGCCGCCAAGCCCTCGGTGGCCATCTGCACCGCCCCCCGGGAGGTGGCCTCCCAGTGGGTCTTCGGCCGGCCCATCGGCGGCCACGAGCCCGTGGACTGGGAAAACGCCCGCTACATCGTCCTCATCGGCCACCACATCGGCGAGGACACCCACAACACCCAGCTCCAGGACTTCTCCCTGGCCATGAAGCGGGGGGCCAAGCTGGTGGTGGTGGACCCCCGCTTCTCCACCGCCGCCGCCAAGGCCCACCTGTGGCTTCCCATCAAGCCCGGCACCGACACCGCCCTCCTCCTGGCCTGGATCCACGTGCTCATCTACGAGGATCTCTACGACAAGGCGTACGTGGAGAAGTACACCACGGGCTTTGAGGAACTCAAAGCCCACGTGAAGGACTTCACCCCCGAGTGGGCCGAAAAGCACACGGAAATCCCCGCAGCAACCATCCGCCAGGTGGCCCGGGAGATGGCGGCCCATAAGCCCCAGGCGGTCCTGCCCCCCACCCGGCACAACACCTGGTACGGGGACGACACCTACCGGGTGATGGCCCTCCTTTACGTGAACGTCCTTCTGGGGAACTATGGGCGCAAGGGCGGTTTCTACATCGCCCAAAGCCCCTTCCTGCCCAAGTACCCTACGCCGCCGCTTCCCCTCGAGCCCGCCGCCGGAGGGTGCGCGGGTCCGGCCGCCGCGGACACCGAACCGGAGGGCTTCCGTCCCAGGGCGGACAAAGGCAAGTTCTTCGCCCGCACCACCGCCATCCAGGAGCTGATCGAGCCCATGCTCACGGGGAAGCCCTACCCCATCCGGGGGCTCATCGCCTACGGTATCAACCTCTTCCACTCCATCCCCAGCGTCCCCCGTACCAAGGAAGCCCTGAAGGGGCTGGACCTTTACGTGGCCATCGACGTCCTGCCCCAGGAGCACGTGATGTGGGCGGACGTGATCCTGCCCGAGGCCACCTACCTGGAGCGCTACGACGACCTGGTGGCCGTGGCCCATAAGACCCCCTTCATCCAGCTCCGGGTGCCCGCCCACGAACCCCTCTTTGACACCAAGCCCGGGTGGTGGATTGTCCGGGAGCTGGGCCACCGCTTGGGCCTCGGGGAGTTCTTCCCCTGGCAGACCATTGAGGAGTACCTGAACACCCGCCTCCAGAGCATCGGCTTCGACTTGGAAACCCTGAAGACCATGGGCACCCTGGTGCAGAGAGGCAAGCCCTGGTTGGAGGACTGGGAAAAGGAGGGCCGCCTCCCCTTCGGCACCCCCTCGGGCAAGATCGAACTTTACTGCCAGAGGTTTAAAGAGGCGGGACACTCGCCTCTCCCCATCTACACCCCTCCAGAGGAGCCACCTCAGGGTTACTATCGCCTCCTCTACGGCAGGAGCCCGGTGCACACCTTCGCCCGCACCCAGAACAACTGGGTCCTCATGGAGATGGATCCGGAAAACGAGGTCTGGATCCATCGGGAGGAAGCGCAAAAGCTGGGGCTCAAGAACGGGGACTACGCGACCCTGGTGAACCAGGACGGGGTCAAGGAGGGCCCGGTGCGGGTGAAGGCCACGGAAAGGATCCGAAAGGACTGCGTCTACATCGTCCACGGCTTCGGCCACAAGGCCCCCCTCATGAAGATCGCCAACGGGCGGGGGGCCTCGGATGCCTACCTGCAGACCCGTTACAAGTTGGACCCCATCTCCGGCGGGGCAGGCCTGCGGGTGAACTTTGTGCGGCTTGAGAAGGCCGAGAAGCCCAAGCTTCCCACCCTGAACACGCTGGCCAAACGGCCCTTTGACGAAAGGAGGATGTGATGCCCCGCTACGCCATGGCCATAGACCTCTCCCTCTGTGTGGGCTGCGCTGCCTGCGCGGTGGCCTGCAAGATGGAAAACCAGGTACCCCCAGGGGTTTTCAATCTCTGGATCCGGGAGCGGGAGGTGGGGGCCTACCCAGGCCTCCTGGTGGAGTTCCGTCCCGAGCAGTGCCTGCACTGCGCAAACCCCCCTTGTGTGCCCGTGTGCCCCACGGGGGCCAGCTACCAAAGGGAGGACGGGTTGGTGCTGGTGGACCCAAAGAAGTGCATCGCCTGTGGGGCCTGCATCGCCGCCTGCCCCTACGATGCCCGCTACCTGCACCCCGCGGGCTACGTGAGCAAGTGCACCTTCTGCGCCCACCGGCTGGAAAGGGGCCGCGTCCCCGCCTGCGTGGAAACCTGCCCCACGCACTGCCGCACCTTCGGGGACCTGGACGACCCGGAAAGCCCCGTGTCCAAGGCCCTGAGGGAGGCGGGCCGGGTGGACGTGCTCAGGCCCGAACAGGGTACGAGGCCCAAGCTCTTCTACCTGAACGCCCCCTCCAAGAAGGGGCTCACCCGGGAAAGCGAGGTGCGCCATGACTGAGTTCTACGGCCTCCCCAACGCCGGAGAGTTCTGGCACTGGACCAACGCCCTGCACTTCGTCTTGGTGGGGCTGGCGGGGGGAATGGCCTTTCTGGCTGCTCTCCTCCAACTAAGGGGGCACGAGGAGGCCCGGCGCTACACCCTTCTTGCCCTGGCCTTCATCGCCTTGGACCTCTTCGTCCTCTGGGCCGAGTCTCCCGCCCGCTTCCGCTTCGCCCACATCTGGCTTTTCCTCTCTGTGCATCCAGGCAGTCCCATCTGGTGGGGAGCCTGGGGGCTTGGCTTGGCCTTCCTTTCCGCAGGGCTCCTTTACCTGGGCAAGGGGCCAAAGAAGGTCTTGAGCTGGGCTCTCCTGGCCTTTAGCCTGGTGGCCCTCGCTTACCCCGGTATGGCCTTGGCGGTAAACGCAAACCGGCCTCTCTGGAATGCCCTTCTGGCCGGTCTTTTCCCCCT
Organism: Thermus tenuipuniceus; assembly: GCF_002964845.1. Taxonomy (GTDB): domain Bacteria; phylum Deinococcota; class Deinococci; order Deinococcales; family Thermaceae; genus Thermus; species Thermus tenuipuniceus. The sequence continues at coordinate 32,930 of NZ_KZ672959.1, read as the reverse complement.
CACCGCCGTGGTTTTGGCCCTAGGGGTGGCGGCGCTTCTGAAAAGCCCGTGGGCCTTTTACCCGTTGCGCCTTCTGGTGGGGGCCTCCCTGCTCCTCGCCCTCCTCTATCCCCTCACCCTGGGCACGGAGGCCAGAGGGCACCTCTGGGAGGAAGCAGGCTTGGTCTACGGCCTCTTCCTCCTCTTGGGTCTGGGGACCTTCTGGGGGAAGCGGCTTTCCCCCTGGGCGGGACTCCTGGCGGCTGCCGGTCTTCGGGCACTCCTGGTCTTCGCTGGCCAGTGGCAAGGTCTTGGCCTTTAGGGGTGATACCCCTAGGGAATGCATAGGAGGTACACGATGAAAGGCATGAAGAAGCTCGGTTGGTTGGGTCTCCTTCTGGTTCTTCCGGTTCTGGCACAGGCCACCACGGCCACCTTCTCCGCCCTTACGGTGCGGGAGGTGGGCAACTTCCTCTCCAACCTCCCCGCGGGGAACTGGTACATGCTCCTGCCGGCAGCGGCCAAGCAGCAGATGGACGCCATGGACGTGTTCATCCTGGACGTGCGGGAGCCCAACGAGTTCCAGGCGGAGCGCATCCAGGGTGCGGTGAACATCCCCATCCGTGACCTGCCGAAGCGGGTAGGCGAGCTACCCAAGGGCAAGCCCATCATCGTCTACTGCGGTGGCGGACACCGGGGCGCCATGGCCTTGGTCTTCCTCCGGGGGCAAGGTTACAACGTCGTCAACATCAACGGCGGCATCAAGGGCTGGAAGGACGCGGGGCTTCCCGTGGTGAAGTAGGCGGGTAAGCCCAGGGGGGCAGGGCTTAGGCCCTGCCCCCTTTTTGCCCCCCTAAGTACCCCGTCGTGGCGCAAGCCACGACGGGGACCCCAAAAAGGCTACGGTCAAGCCGCTTCTGCTTTTGCCAATGGAGCACCCTTCGTGCACGGGCACTTAGGGCATCCCCAGCTCGTCAAAGTAGGTGAGTTTGGGGTATTTGTTGGCCCGAAGCTCGTCCAGGCGGCGCACAGGCGTGGAGTAGGGGGCGCCCTCGAGCCACGCCTTGGGCTTTTGCAGAAGGGCCCCCATGGCTTCGGCGAAAGCCTCGAGGGTCTCCTTGCCCTCGGTCTCCGTGGGCTCGATCATCAGGGCCTCCTTGACGATCAGGGGGAAGTAGACCGTGGGCGGGTGGAAGCCCAGCTCCAAAAGCCCCTTGGCCAGGTCCAGGGTGCGGAAGCCCTGGGGGGGCTGGGCCACGAACTCGTGCATGCAAGGGCCGTCGTAGGGTACCTTGTACCCCTTCTCCTTGAGGAGTTCCTTGAGGTAACGGGCGTTGAGCACGGAAAGGGCGGCCGCCTTCTTGAGGCCCTTTAGCCCCAGGGTGCGGATATACGCCCAGGCCCGCACCAAGGCCAGGAAATTCCCGTAAAAGCTCCGCACCCGGCCGATGCTCTTGGGAAGGTCAAAGTTCAGGTAGAAGCCTTCCTCGCCCCTCTCCACCGTGGGCACGGGAAGGTAGGGAGCCAGGTGGGCCTTCACCCCCACGGGCCCCGAGCCCGGCCCGCCCCCCCCGTGGGGCACGGTGAAGGTCTTGTGCAGGTTCAGGTGGACCACGTCAAAGCCCATGTCCCCCGGCCGGGCCCAGCCCATGATGGCGTTCAGGTTGGCCCCGTCGTAGTAAAGCTGCACCCCGGCCTCCTTGCTGATGCGGGAAATCTCCAGGATGCGCCGCTCAAAAAGGCCCAGGGTATTGGGGTTGGTGAGCATGATGGCAGCCACATGGGGACCCACCTCCCGCTTCAGGGCCTCGAGGTCCACCTCCCCATCCGGCCCCGAGGGAACCTCCTTCACCTGGTAGCCCGCCATGCTGGCGGTGGCGGGGTTGGAACCGTGGGCAGAATCCGGCACCAGAACCAGCCGCCTCTCTTTCCCCTCCCCCCGGTCCTCGTGGTAGGCGCGGATGATGAGGATTCCGGTCAGCTCCCCGTGGGCTCCGGCGGCAGGCTCCAGGGTAATGGCGTCCATGCCCGTGAGGGCCTTCAAGTACTCCGAAAGCTGCCACATGAGCTCCAAGGCTCCTTGGACGGTCCCCGGGTCCTGGTAGGGGTGCAGGTCGGCGAAAAGCCGCACCGCCTCCTCGTGGAGCTTGGGGTTGTACTTCATGGTGCAGCTGCCCAGGGGGTAGAAGGTGGTGTCCACCCCCACCTGGCGGCGGGAAAGCCCCGTGTAATGGCGCACCAGGGTGAGCTCATCCACCTCGGGAAGCCGGGGTGGGGCCTTGCGCAAGAACTTCTCCGGGATGTAGCGGGTGGCCTCAGGCGTCTCCTCCACCAGCCTCAGGCCCCGCCTTCCCGGGCGGCTTCGCTCAAAGATCAAGGGATAGCTCATGCCAACACCTCCTGCATGGCCTCCTTAAGGGCCAAAAGGTCCTCCTCTCGGTGCAGCTCCGTGGCGGCGAAGAGGGCGAGGTTCTCCCCGTACTCCCTCGGCACCGGGGTGGCGGCGTGGAAGCCCCTTGCCGCCAAGGCCTCCCGCACCGCCTGGGGTTCCTTAGGAAACCTGAGAACAAACTCGTTGAAAAAGGGCTTTGGGGTGAAGGGCTCCACCCCCGGGATCTCCAAAAGAAGCTCCCAGAGGCGGTGGGCCATGGCCACGCTTTTCAGGGCCACCTCCTTAAGCCCCAAAGGCCCCAAGGCCGCCAGATACATGGCCCCCATAAGGGCGGTGAGCTGGGCGTTGGTGGTGATGTTGCTCTTGGCCTTGGCCCGGCGGATGTACTGCTCCCGGGCCTGGAGGGTGAGGATGTAGCCCCGCTTCCCCTCGGCGTCCACGGTTTCCGAGACCAACCGTCCAGGCATCTGGCGCACGAAGGCCTTCCGGGTGGCCAGGTACCCGAAGTGGGGCCCGCCAAACCCCATGGGCAGGCCCAGGGTCTGGCCATCCCCCACGGCGATATCCGCCCCATAAGCCCCCGGGGGCTCCAGAACCCCCAGGGAAAGGGGGTCGGCCACCGCCACGAAAAGCGCTCCCACCCCATGGGCCCTCTCCGCCAAGGGGGCGAGATCCTCCAAGGCCCCCAGGTAGTTGGGGTTTTGCGCCACCACGGCTCCCGTACCCTCGGGCACCTCCCCCAAAGGGGTGCGGCCCTCCTCCAGGGGCAGGGTGATGAGCTCCGCCCCCACCGCCTCCAAATAGCTCCTGAGCACCTCCCGGTACTCCGGGTGCACCCCCTGGGAAACCAGGACCCGCATCCTTCCCGTTTCCCTCAAGGCCAGAAGGACCCCCTCCGCCAGGGCAGTGGCCCCGTCGTACATGGAGGCGTTGGCCACCTCGAGGCCCGCAAGCTCCGCCACCATGGTCTGGTACTCAAAGGTGGCCTGCAAAACCCCCTGGCTCACCTCCGGCTGGTAAGGGGTATAGGCGGTCAGGAACTCCCCCCGGCTCGCCAGGGCCTGGACCACGGGCGGGGTGTGATGGCTTCGTATCCCCCCTCCCAAAAAGGCTTTGAAGGCGGGCTTGTTCCTTCCCGCAAGCCGTTTGAGCTCCTCCAGCACCGCCCACTCGGGTAAGGGCTCGGGCAGGGAAATCTCGGGGTTTAAAACCTCCTTTGGCAGGTGCCGGTAGAGGTCCTCGAGGCTTCCGGCCCCCACCCGTTCCAGCATGGCCCGGATCTCTTCCTCGGTATGGGGCGTATAGTCCATAGGATCATCCTTAAACAAAACCCCCGGGCCATTTGACCCGGGGCCACAAAAGGGCTCTGCCGCCCGGCTAAGGACATCCGGGCACTCCAAAGCCCAGAGCTCGCCATACCGGCCGCCTTACCCTTCGCTCTCCAAGACCTCCTGGTAGCCGGCGGCATCCAGCAGGTCATCCAGGTGCCCTATGTCCAAGGGACGGATGCGGAAGATCCAGCCCTCCCCATAAGGGTCCTGGTTGATGAGCTCCGGGGTCTTCTCCAAAGCGGTGTTCACCTCCACCACCTCACCCGATACCGGGGCGTAGATGTCGGAGGCGGTCTTCACGCTCTCCACCACGGCCACCGCCTCCCCCTTCTCCACCTTGCGCCCCACCTCGGGGAGCTCCACGTACACCACATCCCCAAGCGCATCCTGGGCGTAGTCGGTGATGCCCACTAAGACCGTATCCCCTTCGGGTAGGGCCCACTCGTGGGTCTTGGTGTAAAAGCGGTCCTTGGGTATATCCATAGCGCCTCCTAACCCCCGCTATTTTAGCGGCACAAAGGGCAAGGGGCTAAGGGAAGCTCCCGCCTTGCGCCCCCGAACCTCCACGAAGAAGGGTTCCTGCGCCTCCTTCTCCACATAGGCCAGGGCGATGCCCCTTTCCAAAAGGGGAGAATAACCCCCGCTGGTCACCCGGCCCACCGCCCGGTCGCCGGAGTACACCCTATACCCCTCCCGGGGAATCCCCACCTCCAGCACCAGGCCGATGAGCCTCTCGGCGCACGGCGTGGCCAGCATCGCCTCCTTGCCGTGGAAATCCTTCTCCTTCTTCACCACCCAGGCCCAGGGGGTGCACAGGGGGTTGGTGTCGTCGGTAAGCTCGTGGCCGTAAAGGGGAAACCCAGCCTCCAGCCTCAGGGTGTCCCGGGCTCCCAGGCCCGCCGGGGTCGCTCCCGCCTCCAAAAGGGCTTCAAAGACGGCCTCGGCATCCTCGGGAGCCAGAAAGAGCTCAAAGCCATCCTCCCCCGTGTACCCGGTGCGGGCCAGGCGGGCAGAACGGCCCGCCACCCGGGCGCTGAACACGTCGTTCTTTTTCCTTTGGGAAAGGTCGGCGTCGGTCAAACCCTGGAGGAGGGAAGCCGCCTTGGGACCCTGCAGGGCCAGGAGGGCGGTTTCCTCGGAAAGGTCGGTGAGCTCCACGGCAAAGCCCCGGGAGAGCTCCTTCAGGTGAGCGAAGTCCTTGGCGATGTTGGCGGCGTTCACCACCATGAGGTACTCCTCTTCGGCAAGCCGGTACAGGTAGATGTCGTCCACCACCCCCCCTCGGGCGTTGGGGAGCATGGAGTACTGGGCCCGGCCCACCTTTAGCTTGGCGGCATCGTTGGCCGTGGCCCACTGGAGGAAGGCCAGGGCCTCCCTGCCCCGGATGAGGAACTCCCCCATGTGGCTCACGTCGAAAAGCCCAGCCCCCCGGCGCACCGCCAGGTGCTCCTCCACAATGGAGGTGTACTGTAGGGGGAGGGCATGGCCGGCAAACTCCACCATGCGCCCCCCGTGGCGCAGGTGGGCTTGGTAAAGCAGGGTCTTCTTCATGGCAGCCCCATCCTACTAGAAGAACTCCCGCCTGAGGGCCTCGGCGGAGTTGTCCTCGAGGACCTCCTCCCGCTTGGTGGCCCAGGCGGGAAAGGGGAAGCGCACGAGGAGGGGTACGGGGATCTCCGGCTGGTGCAGGATCATCATCCCTTGGGGCAGGATCAGAGCCCGTTGGCGGAAGGAGGTGGGGAGGTAGCGGTACTCGGGCCGCTCGGCCTCGGCGGCATCCAGGCGGCCCACCACCCGGATGGCGGCGTTTCCCACCACCCTTCGCTCCACCTCGCTGGCGGTCTGCTGGGCTCCGATCAGGATCACCCCCAGGGAGCGGCCGCGCTCGGCGATGTCCAGGAGCACGTCCTTGATGGGGCTTTCCTCGTCCCGGGGGGCGTACTTGTTAAGCTCGTCCAGCACCACGAAAACCCGGCCTCGGTACTGGCCCCGCTCCTTTTTGGCGAAGAGGTCGGAAAGAAGGCTCCCCACCACGAACATCTGGCCCTGGGGGGAGAGTTTGGCCAGGTCCACCACGTGGACCTGTTCCCCTCCTTCCAGGGGGTCCGGGGGGTTGCCCTTGCGGTCTCCCCGGACCAGGTGGGCCACGTTCTCCACGCTTGCGCGGAGGCGCCGCACGAAGGCCTCGAGGGTCCCCCGGGCCTGGCGGGCGGTCCAGGTCCGGTCCCCCTCCCCCTCTCCCGTTTCGGGGCCCAAAAGCTTGTACTCCAGGTAGCGCACCAGGTCGGAAAAGCTTTTCAACCGCACCCTGCCCAGGTCGTCAAAGGTGATCCCCTCGGGAAGCTCCCCTCCGAGCCAGTCCGCCACCAGGAGGTGGGGCCCCTTCTGCCCCTCCGCAAGCCGCCTCAGCTTCTCCGTCACGTGGGCCACCAGGAAGCCCAGGTTGGTGAGGGCCCCCTTGTCGGTGAAGAGGAAGGGCAAAAGCCCCTTCTGGGCAAACTGCACCAGGTCCCAGTGGTAGGCCTTCACCCCCTCCAGGCGGGTTTCCACATCGGGGAGAATCCCCTCCCCTCCCTTCCTGGGCGGGGCCAGGAAGCGCACGCTCCCAAAGGGGGTAGGGGGAAGGCCCAGGCGGCGGTACTCCTCCTTGGCCTCCTCGGAAAGCCTTAGGTTCGGCTTGTCCAGGAAGAGGAGGTCCTCCCCCTTCACGTTGAAGAGGAGTACCCTGGCCTGGTGGGCCTCCTCGAGGACCCCGCTTTCCAAAAGGCTCTTCAGGAGGAAGGTGGCGTAGCTGGTCTTGGCCGCCACCCCGCTGATGCCGGAGATGTTCACGTGGCCCCCCTTCACCCCGCTCAAAAACTCCAGGTTCAGGTAGGCCACCTCCCCGTTTTTCAAAAACCCCGCGGGAAGCTTGGTGCTCCCCCTCTGGTTTTTCATGGCGTCGTAGTAGAGGGCCAGCTCCAGGTCCTCCCCTTGGGCCAGGTAGACGTCAGAGCCTGGGTCTGGGGGGAAAAACTCCTCGGGCACGATGCGGGTCACGCTCACGTGGGCCACGTAGGCCAGGGAAACGGGGATTTTGCCCTCCGCGGCCAAAAAGATGTCCGTGTCAAAGCTTTCCCCCTCGTGAACCTTGGCCACGTGGTCCACCATGCCGAAGTACCGCACCTTGCCCACCTTGGGATGGAACCCTTCCACCACCACCAGGTCGTCCAGGCGCAGAAGACCCTCCCCCTCCACCCCCACCCAGAACTCCAGGGGAGTGGCCTCCCGGCTACCCAATACCACCCCGATGCGCTCCATCAACCACCTCCCAGATACCGTGCCAGGAGGCGGCCCACCACCTCCCGGCTTCCCATCCTGCGGGAAAGCTCCCGCTCAAGCCCCCCCACGGGCAGGAGGTTCTGCGGGGCCCTGGGGTCCTTCACCGGGTGGGAGGCTAGGGCGGGAAAGAGGCTTAAGGATAGGTCCGCCAAGGCGCCGAAATCCCCCTGTAGCGGGGTTTCCACCCGCAGAAGCCCGCTTTCCGGCGGGCGCACTCCCTCGGGGGGCAGGGGCAGGCGCAGGTACCAGCTGGCCAGTTCCTGCCCCTTCCGGCGCACCCTAAACATGGGGGTGCGCTCCCCGGGCTTCAGGGTGGAGAGGAGGGCCTCCCTGTCCTCGGGGAGGTAACGGGCCCAGTGGGTCTTGATGTACCCCAAAACCGGGCCCTGCCGCCTTAAGCGCACGGGACCGTCCACCACGAGAAGGCCTCCTGCGAGGGCTTCGGCCAGCTGCTCCTCCAAGAGGGTCCTGGCCTTCCGCAAACCCTCCTGAAGGGCCGTAAGGACGTCCCCCGGGTTCGGAGGGCCCTCGAGGGGCAGGGGTTCGTACACCAGCTTCCCCAGGCGCAAGGCCTCCTCCAACCCCACCCCTACCCGGCGCACCCTGGTTTCCAGCAGGCGCATATTCCCTCGCTGATAAACCACGGCACCGGCGGCCACGCACCCCAAGAGGGCAAGCCTCCTCCCGTCGGAAAGCACCGCCTCCGCCCGCTCCCGGCCGTCCACGAAGTAAAGGGGCTCGGGCCAGGGGAGGGGATGGGCCCTTCTGGCCTCCCAGGGTTCCTCCAGGGGGTAGAAGCTGGCCAGGTAACCCTCCTGGGCGCCCGGCGTCCCATCCCAGACCCCAGGCGAGGCCTCCACCCCTTCCGCGGGGCCCTCGAGGCGGGAAAGATCCAGGGCGTAAAGCCGCCAGGCCATGCCCCTAGATTACCGGGGCCGGGCGGTAGGGGAGGTACTCGGGCTCCCAGAAGCGGCTACGCACGAACTCCATAAGCCCCTTGAAGGAAAGGCCCTTCACCCGTTCCTCCTCGGCCACGCCCTCCTCGAGGGCCTTTTGCATCACCCGGGCCGCCACGTAGGGGGAAACCTCCCGCAAGCGGGCCACGGGAGGGTAAAGGAGGTCTGGGAAATGGGCCTTGGTGTAGTCGTAAAGGGCGTAGGCCGCCTCCAGCACCATCCCGTCCGTCACCTCCCGGGCCCGGGAAAGCACCGCCCCAAGGCCTAGGCCGGGAAAGATGAAGGCGTTGTTCCCCTGGCCGATGGGAATGGTCCGCCCCATGTAGCCCACCGGGGGAAAGGGGCTACCCGCCGCCACCAGGGCCTTCCCCTCCGTCCAGTAAATGAGGTCATCGGGTAGGGCCTCGGAGGCCGAGGTGGGGTTGGAAAGGGGAAAGATCACCGGGCGGGGGGTGTTTTCCATCATGACCCGCGCCACCGGCTCGGTAAAGCTTCCCCCCTGGCCGGAAAGGCCCAAAAGCACGGTGGCCCGGGCGTTGCGGATGGTCTCCAAGAGGTTGGGGTAGGAACCCGCAAACTCCCACCCGGCGATGCGCTCCCGCCGTTGCGCGTAGGGTTGCTTGTAAGCCTCCATGCTCCGGCCTTCCACCAGGAGGCCCTTGGAATCCAGCACCAGAACCCGGGCCCGGGCCTCCTCCTCGGAAAGGCCCTCCCGCTTCATGCCCTCCCTTAGGGCCCAGGCCACGCCGATACCCCCGGCCCCAGCCCCGTAGATGACGATGGTCTGCTCCGAAAGCTTCTCCCCCTTCAGGCGGCAGGCGGAGAGCACCCCTGCCAAAGCCACCGCCCCTGTGCCCTGGATGTCGTCGTTGAAGGAGGGCACCACCTTGCGGTACCGCTCCAGCACGTTAAAGGCCGTTTCCTTAGCGAAGTCCTCCCACTGTATGAGGGCCTTGGGGTAACGCTTCCGCACCGCCTCCACGAAGCGGTCCAGGAAGCGGTAGTACTCCTCCCCCCTAAGGCGCTTATGCCGCACCCCCAGGTAAAGGGGGTCCGTGAGGAGGTCCTCCCGGTCCGTGCCCACGTCCAGCTCCACGGGAAGGGTTTTATCGGGTCCCACACCACCCACGGCGGTGTAAAGGGTGAGCTTCCCAATGGAGATGGCCATGCCCCCGTACCCTTGGTCCCCGATGCCCAGGATGGCGGAGGAGTCCGTGGCCACGATAAGGCGGACCTCCTCCAGGGGCACGTTGGCCAGGGCCTCCTCAACGCGGTCGATGTTTTTGGTGCTGGCGGTAAAGCCCCGGGGGTAGCGGTAGATGTGGGAGAACTCCCGCACCGCCTCCCCCACCGTAGGGGTGTAGAGGATGGGAAGCATCTCCTCCAGGTGGCCCACCAAAAGGGCATAAAAGAGCACCTCGTTGCGGTCCTGAAGGTGGCGGAGGTAGATGTGTTTCTCCAAAGGGCTCTGGATGAGGCGGTAGCGGCGGTAGACCCTCTCCTTCTGCTCCTCGAGGGTGTTCACATGGGGGGGAAGGAGGCCCTCGAGGCCCAAGGCTCTCCGCTCCTCCTCGGTGAAGGCCGTGCCCTTGTTGAGGAGGGGAAGCCTAAGGAGAAGAAAACCGGAAACATAGGGCTCCAGGTACCGCTCGCCTCGTTCGTCCCGTTTGACATCGTAATAGCGGCTAACCGGCATAGCCCTATTCTTCCACCGCCAAGGCGGCAAGGCTAGGGTAGAAACGTCCGGATACTAGTTCCCATATTGGCCAGCTTCATCCGGCGGTTATCATCGGGGATGTCGTAGGCAACGGTATAAAGGCGCTTCGTGGGCGCATGGTAGCCGGTAGCCTTGGCCACGCCGCAACCGCCCTGAGGGGGGAAGCGGTGCGAAGGGATGTTTTGGGCATGGCAGGCACGTGGGGACAAAGACCCCTAAAACCACCTCCCCCACGCTGCCCGGCCCACCCCATACGGGGTCATGTTCATGGGTCACAGCCAAGGTCGCACCCCGTTTTATAATCACCATCGACATGTCCGCTGGTATAAAGCTCGCCCTTGCGGGCCTTCTCCACGACATCGGCAAGCTTCTCCAGCGGGCGCGGTGGGGGGAAGGAGGCCGGGAACCCCACCCCGCCTACAGCGCCCGTTTTGTGGAGGAGTATGCGCCCATCTTTCAGGCGGCGGGAGTGGATCCCGAGTGGCTAAAACGCACCGTCCAACGTCACCATGAAGGCTGGAGAGACCTTCCCCAGTACCAGCCAAAGACTCCAGAGGAGTGGTGCGTGGCCCTGGCCGACACGTATGCCTCCAAGGAGAGGGAGGAGGCCGGTACCCGGGGGGGTCCTACGGTAACGGAGACACCCCTTGTTTCCCCCTTTTCCCAAATCTGCCTCCAGACGGCTACCCAGGAGGAAAAGAGGGGAGACCCCTGGGGTTACAGTCCCGTCCACGCCCAGGGTGAGGGCCTAAAGCCCGGGGCCCCTTACCCGGAGAAGACGCCCAACATCAGGAAGGATGTGTATGTCCGCCTCAAGGAGCTCCTCGACAAGAGGATGCAGGCCTTGGAGCAAACCCCCCCCTCAAGCCCTCAAGCCCTCCTCCTTTCCCTGGCGGCAGCCCTACAGGAGTGCGCCTCCTTGATCCCCGCCGACACCACTTCGGAGCCGGACGTCTCCCTCTACGACCACCTACGGCTCACCGCCGCCATCGCCCATGCCCTTTGGCTCTACCACGGGGAGAACCCCTCCGTGGAGGACCTGCGCCGCGACAAGAAGAAAAAGTTCCTCTTGATGATGGGAGACCTCGGGGGCATACAGGGGCACATCTACCGCGTGGCAGGGGCGGAAACCGGCGTGGGGGGTATCGCCAAGCGGCTTAGGGCCCGGAGCCTCGAGGTCAGCCTGGCAGCGGAGGCCATGGCCCTAGGTCTTTTGGAGAAACTGGGCCTTACGCCCCTTAACCGCATTATGAGCGCTGGGGGAAAGTTCTACCTGCTCCTGCCCAACACCCCCGAGGCGAAGGCGAACCTCAAAGCCCACCTCGAGGCCTGGGAGAAATGGGCCTTTAAAAACGGGGCTAGCCTCCTCCCCCACCTGGCCTGGACCCCCTTTACCGGGGAGGAGTTCAAGGATTTTGACCAGGTTTTCCGTAGAGTGCACCAGGCCCTCGCCGAAGCAAAGCTTCGGCCTTTGTGCTTTCTCCAATCCACCTCCGCCACCCTTCGCCCTGACCTTAGGCCGTGTGCGGCTTGCGGCCTGAGGCCAGCCCTCCAGGACGAACCCGGGGCCCTTTGCCGGGAATGCGAGCGGGAGCGGGAAGTGGGTGGCCGCCTTCCCCGGGCCCAGGGGGTGACCTTCCACTTGAAGGGGGCTCCTCCGCCCTACTTTGACTTTCCCAGCCTGCAGGTGTCCCTTTGGGACGGAACCGGTCCTGTCGGGAGTTCTTTCCATGTGCAGCGGGGAAGGCCAAACTTTGAGCCGGATGGCCTTGCCTTTGAGGTGAAACCCCTCTTGGGGCACCTGCCCACGGTGGAGGATGCCCTGAGAGCCGAGAGAAAGAGCCTGGAGGAGTACCGGACCTGGGTGGTCCAGGAGGGCCTTTTTGAGGAGGAAGAGGAGGTAACCCCCGAACGCCCCCTCACCTTCAGCGAGCTGGCAGCCCTTTCGCAAGGGGTTCCGTACCTGGGTGGACTCCTCCTAGACGCCGACCGCATGGGCGAGATGTTCGCCCGGGGGTTGCGGTGCCAAGGGGGTAAGCGGGAGCTGGCCACCCCAAGCCGCATCGCTACCCTCTCCCGCTTCCTGGAATGGTTCTTCACCGTGGAGGTGTTGGAGCTCATCCGCAACCCCAAAACGTACGCCAAGCGCCTGGGCTGGAGCGACCTTGAGGCCGAGGAAAAGGCCCGGCGCTACCCCCTCCTCTACAGCGTCTACTCGGGGGGGGACGACCTCTTCCTCCTGGGCCCTTGGGACGCTCTCCTGGACTTCGCCCTGGACCTGGAAAGGCTCTACCGGCTCTACGTGCGCCACGAGGCCCTGACCCTCTCCGGGAGCTTCCAGCTCTTCGGCGGCAAAACCCCGGTCCCCTCCATGGCCCAAGCCCTACAGGAGGCGGAGGCCTCCGCAAAGGAAGCAGGGCGGGGCCGGCTCTTCCTGTTTGGCCGGGCGGTGCCTTGGGACACCCTAAGAGACTTGCGCCAAAACTGGATGGAACGCCTCCGGGAAGACTTGAAAGGGGACCGGGTGAGCAAGGCCCAGGTCTACCGGTGGCTAAGCCTGTGGCGGCAGTTTTGGAGCACCTTCCGGCCCCAGGACCCCAACGAGGACTTAGGGGAAAGGATGCGCTACAAGCCCCTTTTGGCCTACGCCCTGAGGCGGGTAAAGGAGAAGGATGCCAACACCTGGAAATGGTACTGCGAACTCCTGAATCACCAAAAACCGGCTTGGCACCACTTGCCCGTTTGGGCACAATGGGCGCTATACAGGGAAAGGGGGGACTAGATGGCAGAGTTGGTGTTTTTTCAGGACAGGACAAAGGAGCTCTTAGACCCGAGGGTATTCGCAAGGGCGGAACAGTTGGCCAAGGAGATCGCCCAGGAGGGCAAGGTGAAGTCCAACCAGTTCCGCAACTACTTCGCTGAGCTTCGGGCCCTGGAGAACCGCTTTCTTAAGGAAAGGCGCCAGGACCCGGACAAGGCCTTCCGGAGGCTGGTGCCGGAGCTGGAGCTCCTCAAGGCCAAACTGGCCTACAACACCCGCAACAACGGCCCGCTAAAGGGGGCCACCACCTTCGTTAACTTTCTCAACGAGGCCATAGACGCCGGCAAAAGGAGCCCTGAGGACTTCCTAGCCATGATGAAGTACGTGGAGGCAGTGCTGGCGTACTTCTATGCCCATGGGAGGTGAGGTATGAAGCTCAGAGCTATCAAGCGCATCCGGGCCATTCTCCTGGCCAAAACCGGTTTAAGGATTGGCATGAGCCGGGACCAGATGGCCATCGGGGACCTGGACAACCCGGTAATCCGCAACCCCCTCACGGACGAGCCCTATATCCCCGGTTCCAGCCTGAAGGGCAAGCTCCGCTACCTCCTGGAGTGGAGCCTGGGCGGGGACTATATCCTCAAGGCCAAGGACAAACACGTGTTCGCCTCCGATGACCCTGAAGACCCCGTGGCCCGCATCTTCGGCCTGGCGCCGGAAAACGACGAAAAGGCCCTCAAGGTGGCCAGGAAACGGGGGCCCACCCGGCTTCTGGTGCGGGACGCCTACCTGACCCCAGACTCCAAGGAGGAGCTGGAGCGCACCGTGGCCCGGGGTGGGTACCTCACGGAGATCAAGCAGGAGGTGTTCATCCCCAGGCTCGGGGGAAACGCCAACCCCCGGACCACGGAGAGGGTGCCGGCGGGAAGCCGGTTTGCCGTGTCCATGACCTACCGGATCCTGGACGACAAGGATGAGGATTATTTCCAAAGGTACCTGATGCGGGCCCTCGAGCTTTTGGAGTTGGACGGGCTTGGGGGGCACATCAGCCGGGGGTATGGCCAGGTCTTCTTTTTGCACCCGCAAAAGCCCCTCGAGGAGCAGGAGGGACTTCCCATTAAAGAGCGCCTGGAGATCGAAACCCTATCCTTTGATTCCCTATGAGGGCTAAGGCTTTTTACCTTCGCTTCAAAGGGGGCTTGCGAAGCCTCCCCCGGGCCCCAACCCTCATGGGCCACCTGTTCTGGTGGTACCGTTACACCCACGGCCGCGAGGCCTTGGAAGAACTTTTGGAAAGGTACCGGAAAGGCCAGGTTTCCTTCCGGCTCTCCAGCGCCTTTCCTAGAGGTTGGCTTCCCCGCCCCCGCCTTTCCCCTCTGTTGGTGGAGGAGACCAGGCTGCGCAAAAACCTGAAATCCCTCCAGTTACTATCCCTGGAAACCTTCGCCAAGGTGGTGGAAAACGGAGAGGAGGCCCTCCTCCACGCTCCAGAGGTGGCCAACGACCCAAAGGACAGGCTAACCCCCCCGCTCCCCAAGCGGCTTCGGCGGGTAAGGGTGGGGGTGGACCGGGGCACGGGCGGGGCGCGGCAGGGGATTCTCTTTGCCCAAGACCTCCTCTTCCCCCAAGGGGAGTACGCCGTGTACACCCTGGGCGAAGCCCCCTTTCCCGTGCGGGAAGGACTGGAGTTTGTGGGGGAAATGGGCTATGGAGGGCTCGCCAGCGTGGGCCTGGGGGTTTTCCAGGTGGTAGGGGAGGAGGACGTGGAGCTTCCCGAGGCCCCTGGGGCCAATGCCTTCGTCACCTTGGCCCCGGGTCCCTTGGAGGGAGCCCTTTACTACGACCTCGAGGCCTACTGGGGCCGCCTGGGAGGGGGGTATGTGGGGGCCAAACCCTTCAAGAAGTCCTACCTGCGCACCAAGGAGGGGAGCGTGTACCGGGAAGACCCTGGGCCCAGGCTTTTGGACCTCACCCCTGACCCTCCTCCAGAGGCTGGGGCGAAGGTGTATGAGGTTCTCCAGGTTTTCCCCTTGGGGGTGAGGGTATGAGCTTCCTGGAAAGCTACCGCTTGGAGTTGGAGCTTTTAAGCCCGGTCCACGTGGGGACGGGGGAAGCGTTCCCCGCCTACGCCTACGTCCCAGATGCCTCCACCAAAACCGTACACATCCTGGACCCCTCCCTCCTCCTCCTGCACCTTTCCCCCGAGAGACGGCGGGCCTTCCTGACCAAGGTGGCCGAGGGGCCCAAGGGAGCCCAGGAGGTGCTCCGGTACCTCCACCTGCAGGGGCAGATCCCCAAGGAGGCCATCCTCCGGAGCCTGCCCGCCAGCAAGGCCTTCCTGGACACCGTTTTGGGGGCCCATCAGGAGGCGCTTCTGGAGTTCCGTCCCCTTCCCTACTCTCCTCTGGGCGCCTACCTTCCCGGCTCCAGCGTGAAAGGTGCCTTGCGCACCGCCTGGCTCTTCTGGAAGTTGGCGCAACGGGGAGAGGACCTGATCTTTGACAAGGGGCAGTGGGTATTCAGGAAGACCCGGGAGGAGCCTCGCATCCGGCCCCCAGAGAGCCCTAAGTTGGAACACAATCAGGATTTTGAGGGGGTGGCCCTGGGCTACGCCGACTGGGATAGGAACAAGCGCCGGTACAAACGGGACCTCTACCGCGACCCCTTCCGCGCGGTGCGGCTCACGGACTCGAGGCCTGGGGAAGGCTTCCTGAACCGAATCGGGGTATTTCACCCCAATGGCCAGATGGCGGGCATGCCCATCCTGGCGGAAACCTTCCGGCGCGGAAGCCGCTTTAGCTTCCTCTTCCGCTACCAGAAGGGCCTTGCCCAGCACCAAGGCGTGGCGGGGGCGGTGCCGCCCGAAGAGCTCAAGAAGGCCCTTCGGAAATATTACGGGGCGGTGGCGGAGTGGGAGCGGGGCTACGCCGAGGATCATGGGCTTGGGCGGGCCCTCGAGGTCTACCGGGAGCTGGAGGAGAGGTTAAAGGATGAGGAAGTCTTCCCCATCCGGGTGGGCTTTGGCTCGGGGCGGCTCAGCCTCCGCCTCGCCCTCCTCCTCCCCGAGGACTACCCGGAAGGCCAGGAGCCCAAAACCCGCAAGACCGCAGGGACCAAGGACCCCAAGGACGGCTACCCCTTGGGCTGGGCGGTGGGGCGGCTCGTGCCCCTAAGAAGGGAGTAAAGCGTGGAGAAAGTCGTTCTTTCCTTTCTCGGTACCGGCAACTACCAGGAGGTGCCCTACCGGCTGGACGGAGAGGTCTACACCACCCCCTACACCCAAGAGGCCCTGGCCCGGCACTACCCGGACCACACCCTAAAGGTCCTCCTCACGCAAAAGGCCAAAGAGAGGCACGGGGAGGCCCTGAGGGCCCGGGTGGCCTACGAGGAGGTACCCATCCCCGACGGGCGCACGGTGGAGGAGCTTTGGGGCATCTTCAACGCCATGGCCGAGGGGGTGCCCGAGGGGGCTCACCTGGTGCTGGACGTTTCCCACGGCTTTCGCTCCCAGCCCATCTTGGGCCTAGCAGTGGCCCACTTCCTGGAAGTGGCCAAAAGGGTGAGGGTAGAGCGCATCGTGTACGGCATCTTACTGGAGGAGGAGGCACGGGGGGAGTTCCTTGACCTCACCCCCTTCTTGGAGCTCCTCTCCTGGACAGAGGCCGCCAGGGACCTGGCCCGCTACGGTTTCGGCAGGCCCTTAGGACAGCTTCTCAAGAAGCTGCACCGCCAGAGCTGGCTCGAGAAGGAAGCCCAGGTACGAACCCTGGGCACCATGGGCAACACCCTAGACCAGCTGAGCCTTTCCCTGGAGCTTCTCCGGGTGAAGGAGGTGGGAAAACACGCCCGAAGACTCCTCGAGGCCCTGGGACGGGTAGAGGAAGACCTGGCCCGCCTTCCCCGGTCCCGGCCCCTGGGCCTCCTCCTCCGCCTATTGGAAACGCGCTACCGCCCCCTAACTGTTGAAGACCCCTTCTCCATAGAGGGCCTTCAAGCCCAAGCGGCCATGGTGGACCTCCTCTTGGAAACGGGAAGCCTAGCCCAGGCGGTGGCCCTCATGCGGGAGCTAGTGGTGAGCGTTGTATGCTTGGAGCGGGGCTTTGACCTCCTGGGGGAACGGGAAGCCGCCGAGGGGCTTCTGGGGTCTTGGAGCAAGAAGGCTAAGGCTGGAGCCAAGGGCCACCCTGGCGAGTTGGGGCAGCTTTGGGGCGAGCTCACCGACATCCGCAACGACACCCTCCACGCCAGCATGCGCCAAAACCCTACCCCGGCAGGGAGCCTCGAGGACCGCATCCGGCAGATTTGGCCTAAGATACGGGCTCTAGTGGGGGCGGCTAGCCTGGAAGCCGAAGGAACGTGAGGCCAGGGAAGCGCCCAAAATCCTCGTCAAAGCGCACTGGGGGCCCTTGCCGTAGCGAGGACCGACGGGCAGGCGCCAGGCCAGACATGGGTCGGAAAGCCAGGGCTCTGTTTTAGGGGCCTCGTCGTGGCGCAGGCCCCGGTAGGGTACCTGGCCCTCACACCACGTCAAAGCCTGGCTCCTCGTACACCGGTCCCACCCCCAGCACCTGCACCTCCCCCCAGACCCCGTAGATGCGCAGGGCGTCCTGGGAGAAGTCTAGAAGCCTTCTGGCCCGGAGCTTGAGGTCTTCCAAAAGCTTCTCGTCTAGGTAGCACTCAAACACGGAAAGCTGCACACGCTCCCCATAGCTTTTCAACAGGTTGGCCATCTTGACCCTGCGGTTGTCATCGGGGATGTCGTAAGCAATGGCATAGAGGCGCTTCATAAAAACAAAATACCCAGGCTGGTGGCCTGGGTCGCAATCCCCTTACGGGGAAGCATCTCTTGCAACTCGTGGACGGTCGTGTCACCGTCTTCGGGGACGCGACCGAGTCGCAATCCCCTTACGGGGAAGCATCTCTTGCAACGGGATGCCCTAGACACCGAGGCCGTGACCACGACGGAAAGGTCGCAATCCCCTTACGGGGAAGCATCTCTTGCAACGCCTAGCGCCCGGCAGGTGGACTGGGCCCTCGGGTGGCTCCGGTCGCAATCCCCTTACGGGGAAGCATCTCTTGCAACAGGTGGAGGTGGGGCAGGTGGTGGGCTTTCGCACCGCCGTGTCGCAATCCCCTTACGGGGAAGCATCTCTTGCAACCAACTAGCCACGTGGGAAGCCGCGGTTGAGAGGCTCGCGGGGGGTCGCAATCCCCTTACGGGGAAGCATCTCTTGCAACGCCATTGAAAGGCTCGCGGGGGAGGCTCCTCGCGAGGTAATGTCGCAATCCCCTTACGGGGAAGCATCTCTTGCAACCAGAGAGGAGGGTGCGGGACGCGGTGCTGCACCCTGAGGTCGTCGCAATCCCCTTACGGGGAAGCATCTCTTGCAACCCCTCGTGCGGGAGTTGGCCGGGGAGCTCAAGCTCCCCGTGTCGCAATCCCCTTACGGGGAAGCATCTCTTGCACTCTAGCGTTGCCGACCTAGACCAGGTGGAGGCGGATATTGTCGCAATCCCCTTACGGGGAAGCATCTCTTGCACTCATCGTGGAGGAGGGGGCGGACGAGCGGGAGCTTCGCCGCGTCGCAATCCCCTTACGGGGAAGCATCTCTTGCACTCGGGGATGAACGATAAGGTGAAGGCCGTCTGGGCCGACGCTGTCGCAATCCCCTTACGGGGAAGCATCTCTTGCACGCGGATATTCTGGGTCCTTTCTCCCGGGGGCGCGGCCCCGTCGCAATCCCCTTACGGGGAAGCATCTCTTGCACTGGTGGAACTTTCAGAAGAGGCTAATAGCCTCTATCTTGGTCGCAATCCCCTTACGGGGAAGCATCTCTTGCACCACTACCCTGTTGGGTCAGGGTTATGTCCCTGATCCCGGTCGCAATCCCCTTACGGGGAAGCATCTCTTGCAACAAGCCAATCCGTGAGCGGGCTCTGGACTTATGTCCCCCGTCGCAATCCCCTTACGGGGAAGCATCTCTTGCAACCTCCCGGAGAAGGGGGGTGAGTCATGATAAACCTTGAGGTCGCAATCCCCTTACGGGGAAGCATCTCTTGCAACGATAGCGTCTCTGCCATTCCCCCTCGGCGATGACCATGTCGCAATCCCCTTACGGGGAAGCATCTCTTGCAACCGCTGTTCGAGGAGGAGGAGGACCTGGGGGCGGCCACCTGGTCGCAATCCCCTTACGGGGAAGCATCTCTTGCAACTTACCGCTACCTGAGGTAGCGGTAGCGGTCCGCAAGGGCTCAGTCGCAATCCCCTTACGGGGAAGCATCTCTTGCAACAGGAACTGCTGGGCGGCGTTACCGCGTCCACGGACGTAGGTCGCAATCCCCTTACGGGGAAGCATCTCTTGCAACCAGGCTCAGCCCGCCAAGCGGCGTAAAGGGCCGCGCGTTGAGCCGTCGCAATCCCCTTACGGGGAAGCATCTCTTGCAACGGGTTTACCGGCCTCGCCTGGAGGTGAGGCGATGATCAGTCGCAATCCCCTTACGGGGAAGCATCTCTTGCAACGGGGACTCCATCAGGGTCCCCTCCCGCACCTACATGCGGGGTCGCAATCCCCTTACGGGGAAGCATCTCTTGCAACCGGGGGAGGTAGAAGATGGAGCTTAAGCGAGAGAAAGTCGCAATCCCCTTACGGGGAAGCATCTCTTGCAACCGGCTGGCCTCGCTCTTGGGACCCATCGCCACGCACGGGTGTCGCAATCCCCTTACGGGGAAGCATCTCTTGCAACTCTGCTCCTCTACCCGGGCCACCCTCTTGCCGGGGAAGAGTCGCAATCCCCTTACGGGGAAGCATCTCTTGCAACTCCTGGGGGGCCTCTGCCCCCCTCACCGGTGGCTACCTCATTCGTCGCAATCCCCTTACGGGGAAGCATCTCTTGCAACAGATAGTCAAGGCTCTGTCCTCCAGGCCGGATTTGCCGGTCGCAATCCCCTTACGGGGAAGCATCTCTTGCAACCGAAGAGTCCCGTCAAGAAGCGCAGGCCCTTGCTGAGGTCGCAATCCCCTTACGGGGAAGCATCTCTTGCAACTTGAGGAGGTCGGCGTGATGTTGCAGCACAAGGGCATCGTCGCAATCCCCTTACGGGGAAGCATCTCTTGCAACTGTACCCCCCTAAGAACACCGTCCCAGACAATGCTCCCAGAAGGGGGGTTTGTGAGAAGTATGAAGCTTGGAATATACACATGGCGAATAAGGGGGGTTTCGCAAGGTTTAGCCTCTTGCAAAGCCACTGGAGGAAGGGACGATAAGAAGGCGCAAATGCATATTGCCCTTGGGCAAGAGGAAAACAGGCTTTCAAGATCCCCGTCCGGCTAACCGGACACCCGGATTATACCACTTCTCTGCGATGGTGGAGTGAGTCAAAGCCATACCAAATAAATACCGTGCAGCACGCACGCTCCAATACTTACGGATTCCGCAGTATCCTTAGCAGCGCAACAAGGCAGATAAGTACAGTATTGGGCCCCACCCACCTAACCCCGAAGGAAAAAGGGGGTGTAGGGCTCCCCCTTAAGGATGGCGGCCTTCAGCCTGGCAGCCTGCACCTCCAGGAGCTCCCCGTAGGTTTTACGGAAACCCAGCGGATGCGTGGCCTCCTGCAGGAAGCGCTCTTCCAGAAGGGAGATAAGGATTCGCTTCCCCGCCTCCGAAAGGTAGACCCCGCCTTCCCGCATCTCCGCGTGCTCCAGACCAAGCCTTCCCCGCCTGAGGGCGCTCAGCACCACCTGGTCCACCACCGGGATGCGAAACTCCTCCATGAGGTCCAGGGCTAGGGCAGGGTTTCGCCGGCCTTCCGCATGGAGAAAGCCCACCTCCGGGTGCAGACCCGCAAGACGCACGGCCAGAAGAGCCCTCCCCAATAGGACCGCATAGCCGTAGGAAAGAGCAGCGTTCACCAAGTCCCGTGGGGGCCTTCGGTTCCGGCCCTGGAAACCCCATGGCCGGAGGAGCTGGGTGAGCCCCATGAAGTAGGCCCGGCTGCCAAACCCTTCCGCACCCCGCAGGGCCTCCAGATGGGGAGCCTCCTGCGCCTGAGCCAGGGCCTCGGCAAGCGCCTCCCCTCCTGGCAGGCCGTGGCGCTCCAGCACCGCCTTGGCGGTGCGCAGCTTGCCCACCACGAAAGCCCGGGCCAGGGGCAAGGGTTCTTGGGCCAGCTGGGCCCGCAGGTGGTGGGGGGGAGCTCAGAAAAGGAGGCGGCAAGCCCGTAGAGGAAGCCATCCTGGGAGAGGAAGTGCACGGGCGCCCCTTGCCTAAGCAGAAAGGCCAGGGCCGGGGTGGAGAGGCGCACGTTCCCCCAGACCACCACCTGCCGCACCTGGCGGGCGGGAAAAGAGCTCAAGACCATGCCTTCCCGCTCCACCAGGAACCTCCCTTGTCGCAGCCGCAAGGTGGCTCCTTGGTGAAGGAGGTGGAGGACCATCAGAACTTGGGCCAGGGAGGGAGGGGCCTGAGGCGGTCGTCCAAATCCCCGAGGAAATCACGAAGGCGCTGGTAGTCGGCCTCTTCCACAGGCCGGGTGCCGTGGGCCAGGATGCTCTCGTGCCGGCGGGCAAGAAGGGCCTGGAGACGGTTTTTCTGGCCGTAGAGCCGCTGCGCCAAGGTGCCCTGCTGGCTAAAGGCCAGGTCCAGCTCAAAGGCCGCCTCCAATAGCTCCATCAGTCCCCGTGGCCTGAGGATGCGTTCCCTAAGGGTTTCGGGAAAACCCTCGGGCCAGGTCCTAGGGTCCTTTAGGAGAAAGCCCAGGCGTTCGTGGATATCCGCCTCCGCCGCCAGCTCGAGGGCCCGGTACAGCCGGGCCAGGGCGTCGTCGTACCGCCCCAGGGCCGCCCTCCTCTCGGCGTTGGCCAGGAGGTCCTGGAGAAGGGGGAAGGTGGGCTTGGTGCCGGCCTCCACGATGGCCTCGAGGGCCCCCATCCCCTCCTCCAGCCCCTTGAGCACCCGCACCTTGGCCCCATGCCCCCAGGCCTCCGCCACCGCCAGGGCCACGGGGAGGTGCTTCTTGAGGAGGCCCAGGGCCTCCCGGTGCCGGAACCGGTCCCACTCCATGAGGGCCTCCACCACCCCCCGCAGGGCCCGGTAGAACCTTCCCTCTGAGGGGGATAGGGGCTTTTGCAAAAGAGCGTTCAGCTCCGCCAGGGCCACACCCAGGTTGAGGGCGTTCCAGGCCCGCACGAAGGCCCCCCACTCCCTGAGGCCAAACCGGCTGGTGGGATCTTCCAGGAGGCGAAGCTGCTCCTCCCCCGGCAACACCCGCCCCGTTTCCGGGTCCCGCCTGGCCCCGCCCACGTAGCTGAAGACCACGCCCCGGCCCGTGAGGGCCAGGACCAGGCCGGCCGCCATGGGCTTCGTGCCCCCGGTGAGGTCGGCCACGATGGCGCTTGCCTCCCATTCCAGGGCCTTCTTCAGGACCTTCACGGCCACCTGATAGGCCTCGAGGAGGCTCTCCGCATCCTCCATCAATAGGGTGTGGTGGCGGAAAGAGCCCCCGTAGTCCCGGATGAGCTCGGCGGCCACGGGGTACGTCTGCTGGCTGGCCACGAAGATGACCCCGCCCGGAGCGTGGTGGGTGAGGGCTTCCTCGAGGGGAGCCCGGGTGGTGCCCACGCTAAGGATGAGGACCTTCATGGACCCATTATCCGACCGGTCCTAGGGTGAGGAAAGCCTCACCCCTCCTCCTTCCTGGGCGAAAAGAGCTTTACCCGCCCGAGGCCCAAGGAGGTCTTGGCCCCCACCCCCGCATAAAACGCAAACCGGCCCAGGGCCCAGAGCCAAGACAGCTCCTCCTCCGTGGCCTTGGGGAGGTGGTAGACCACCCGGCCCACGAAGCCCACCGCCTCCACGTCTGCCTCTGCCCGCACCGTCTTCCCCTCGAACCAACGCACCCCCGTCCTCTCCAGGAGGGCCTCCCGCACCCCCTCAGGGGCAGGCAGGGAGGCCACGCCCTCCAGGCGCCTCAGGAGGCTTTCCAGGACCAGCCGGGGTTCGGGCAGGGGGTAGTGCACCCCCTTGCGCCGGAAGAGGGTGGGGCTAAAGAACCGTAGGGGCAGGTCGGGCCCCCCGGGGGCCTGGAAGAGGCGGGGGTAAGTGGTGAGGCCTGCCCAGGGATGCCCCTCCTGGAGCACCGCCCTTACCCGGAAGGGCTTGCCCAGGCGGATGGTCTGGCCCTCGAGGGCAAAGAGCCTGGGGGAAAGCCTCCCATAAAGCTCCTCCCGCAACAGGCTGATCCGGGCCCAGTACCCCCTCTCCCCTCCCCCAACCCCCAGGCTGAAGGGGTTTTCCCCCTGGTCGTGCACCTGGGGGGCGAGTTCTCGCAGGAGGCCGTAGAAGAATCCCCTGAGCCCCGCGGGCTTTGGGGGAGCGTCCCCCTCCAAAACCAAAACCAAGGAGGCCAGCAACATGCCCACGTTTTACCCATTTCGCGTCCCCTTGCCTAGCCTGGACCAAGCCAAGGGCCAAACCGGCGTATTGGGGTGAACAACGGAAAACCCGGGGTAACCCCCGGGTTTTCTCCCTTCCCATCCTGGTGGGCGGCGTAGGACTTGAACCTACGACCTCTCGCGTGTGAGGCGAGCGCTCTTCCGCTGAGCTAGCCGCCCCCAAGCCTTTTGCAGGGTAGCATGGGCCAAGGAGGCCTGTCAAGCAAGGATCCTGACCTTCCCCTGACAAGGCTCGGGCTAGACTAAGGTCGTGGCCACGGTCCTTGTGGTGGAGGACGAGCCAGCGGTGCGGCTTGGGGTGCGGCTGGCCTTGGAGAAAGCCGGACACAGGGTGCTGGAAGCGGTCACCGCCCAGGAAGCCTGGCCAAGATTGCGGGAGGCTGAAGCCGTGGTCCTGGACTGGATGCTTCCCGATGAACCCGGCACCCGGCTTCTGGAGCGTATGCGCCAAGGAGCCTACCCCGAGGTTCCCGTTCTCATGCTCACCGCCCGGGCCGAGGTGCGGGATCGAGTGGAGGGGCTTTCCCGCGGGGCCGACGACTACCTGGTCAAGCCCTTCGCCGTCGAGGAGCTTTTGGCCCGCCTCGAGGCCCTTCTGCGACGCTCGGGCAAGCGGAGGGTGCTCCGGCGCGGACCCCTGCTTTTGGACCTGGAGCGCAAGGAGGCCAGCCTGGAAGGCCAGCCCCTATCCCTCACCCGCCGGGAGTTTGAGCTCTTGGCTTTCCTGGCCCAGCGCCCGGGCCGGGTCTACTCCCGGGAGGAACTTCTGGAAGCGGTCTGGGGCCAGGACTACCTGGGTACCCCAAGGACGGTGGATCAGCACGTGCTCCAGCTCCGGGAGAAGCTGGGCGAAGACCCCAAGGCCCCTCGCTTTCTGGAAACCGTGCGGGGCATGGGGTACCGCTTCAAGGTGGTCCCAGAGGAGGTGAACCGGGCCCCCGGACCGGGGCTTCCTGAGGAGGAGGGGTGAGGGAGCTTCTGGCCGAGGCCTGGGAGGAGGCCTTGGAGGGCCTGGTCCTGCACCGGGACAGGCAGGTCCTCTACCTGAACCCCAAGGCAGAGGAGCTTTTGGGGGTGAGCCGGGAAAAGGTGGTGGGCCGCCCCCTTCTTTTGGCCCTTCGCGACCACCGCCTCGAGGCCCTGGCCCTCCACGGGGGCGAGCGCACCCTGGAGGTAAGGGGCCGCACCCTGCGGGCCAAGGCCCTTCCCGGCAGGCTCTACCTCCTGGACGAAACGGAGCTAAACCGGCGCCTGGAGGCCCTGGAGGAAGCCACCCAGGCCCTGGCCCACGAGCTCCGCACCCCCCTGGCGGGGATGGGGCCCCTCCTCGAGGCCCTCACCCCCAGGACCCCCCAGGAAAGGGAGGTGCTGGACCTGCTCAAGGCGGAGGTGGCCCGCCTTTCCCGGTTGGTGCGGGATCTTTCCCTTACCCAACCGGGCCCCCGGCGCACCTTCCTTCTGGAGGAGCTCTGGCCCCGTCTGGCAAAGCTCCTGGGGGAACGGCTAAAGGGGCGGCAGGTGGAGGTGAACCTCCCCCACACCCTCCACACCAACCCCGAGGCCCTCTTCCAGATCCTCCTCAACCTCCTGGACAACGCCCTCAAGTACGGCCGGGACCCCATCCGCCTCCTCTCCCGGGAGGAAGAAGGCCGCCTTTTTGTGGAGGTGCGCGACCAGGGGCCCGAGCTTCCCAACTACCAAGCCCTTTTCCTTCCCCGTCACCGGGGGTTCCAGGGGGGCGCCGGGCAGGGCCTGGGGCTCTATCTGGTGCGCCGCATCGCCCAGGGCCTGGGTGGGGAGGCCTATGCCCAAAGGGAGGGAGCCGAGAACGTTTTCGGCGTCAGCCTTCCCCTAAACTGAGGCAAGGAGGCAGCATGCGTGAGGTACTGGACAAGGCCTTGAACGAGTTGGTGGAGGAAACCCTGAGGATGCTTTCCCTGGTTCGGCAGATGACCCAGGAGGCCACCGAGGCCCTGGTGGAGGGGAATAAGGCCAAAGCGGAAGAGGTCATCGCCAGGGACCAGGAGGTGGATGCCCTGGAGCTGAAGATCGAAAACCAGGCCATTACCATCATCGCCCGGCACCAGCCCGTGGCCTCGGACCTTCGGCTGATCTTCACCATCATCAAGGCCCTCACCGACCTGGAACGGGCCGGGGACTACGCCATGCACGTGGCCGAGGACGCCCTCCTCTTGGCGCAGGAACCCCCCCTTAAGCGTTACGTCACCCTCCCCGAGATGGGCAAGAGGCTTTTGGAAATGATGGATACTCTGGGCAAGGCGGTGGCCGAGCAGGACCCCGGCCTTGCCCGCAAGGTGGTGGAGATGGACGACCAGGTGGATGGCCTCTACGAGGAGGTGACCCGGGAGCTCATCACCTACATGCTGGAAGACCCCCGCACCATCACCAAGGCCCTCACCCTCATGCGGGTGGCCCGCAGCTACGAGCGCCTGGGGGACCACCTGGAAAACGTGGGGGAAAGGGTGATCTACTGGCTTACCGGCGAGGGCTACAAGACCCCTGAGGACGTCTACTAAGTGCTCACGNCGGGGGGGGGGGTACTTAAGAGGGGCCCGTGGCGCGCGAGAAGCCCGGGTTAACCCCCGAGGAGCAGGCAGCCCTCACCGAGGCCGGGGTCCTGCGCACCATAGAAGCCTTCCCGGAACCCGACCGCACCCTGGCCCTGAGGCTCCATGCCCTCATCCAACGCTGGGCCCCAGGGCTTTCCCCAAGATTGGGGTACGGCATGCCCGCCTATGCCTGGAAGGGCAAGGTTTTGTGCTTCTTCCAGCCCGCCCACAAGTTCAAGACCCTCTACGCCACCTTGGGCTTCACCGATCTGGCCAAGCTGGACAAGGGTACCTTCTGGCCCGTGGCCTTCGCCTTGAAGGCCCTCGGCCAGGAGGAGGAAAAGGTTCGGGAACTCCTGCGCAAGGCCCTGGGAGAGGGCCTCGAGGAGGCCTAGTCGGCCTCCACCTCCTCCACCGCCTGGCGGCGGCCCGCCTTCCACTCCAGCCCCGCCCAGATGAAATCCAGAAGGTCCCCATCCAGGACGTTCTGGGGGTCAAAGCGCATGAGGCCCGTGCGGTGGTCCTTCACGTACTGCTTATCCAGGACGTAGCTCCGGATCTGGCTCCCCCACTCGATGGGCCGCACCTCGCCCCGGAGCTTCCTGAGCTCCTCCTGCTTCTTCCTCCACTCCAGCTCGTAAAGCCGGGAGCGGAGCACCTTCATGGCCAGCTCCTTGTTCTTGATCTGGCTCCGGGTGGTCTGGCAGGTGACGGTGATCCCCGTGGGCAGGTGAACGATGCGCACGGCGCTATCGGTGGTGTTCACCCCCTGGCCCCCGTGCCCCTGGGAGCGGAACACGTCGATGCGCAGGTCCTCGGGCCGGATCACCACCTCCACGGCGTCGTCCACCTCGGGCATCACCTCCACCCCGGCGAAGGAGGTGTGGCGGCGCCCCGAGGCGTCAAAGGGGGAGGGACGGACCAGGCGGTGAACCCCCGCCTCCGGGGCGAGAAGGCCATAGGCGTTCTCCCCCCGGACGATGATCTGAGCGTAGTCAATGCCCGCCTCCGCCCCAGGGGTCACGTCCACCACCTCCACCTGGAACCCCTGGCGCTCGGCGAAACGGGTGTACATCCGCAAAAGCATCTCCGCCCAGTCGCAGGCCTCCGTACCCCCAGCTCCCGGCTGGATGGTGAGGATGGCGTTCTTCTCCGCATGGGGGAAGGAAAGAAGCGTCTCGTGGTAAAGGCTTTCCAGCTTCTTGGCCGCCTCTAAAAGCTCAGGCCTAAGCGCCTCCCGCTCCTCTGCGGGAAACTCCTGCCACAGCTCCAGAAGGCCCTCGAGGTCGCTCTCCAGGGAGCGGAAGGTATCCACCGTACGCCGCAGGCGGGCGGCCTCCTGGCTTATCCGCCTAGCCTCCTCCGGGTTCTGCCAGAGAGCCGGGTCTTCCAGGCGTTTCTCCAACTCCTTTAAACGGGCTTCCTTACCGGGGATGTCAAAGATACCCCCGAAGGCTTTCCAAGCGGGTGGCGAGAAGGTCCAGGTCCATACCTTCTCCAGTATAGGGGATTCAGCAGGGAATCACAAGGACACTTTACATTATCACGCGCATATTTTATGCTAGCTAAAAGGGGGTAGGTTATGGAACTGAAGCGGCTGGTGGAGGAACTCCGTGCCCGCTTCCCTAAGGGCTTGGACGGGGAACGGGAGGGTTTGGTGCGCGCCCTGGCGGAAAAAGGAACCTCCCCCACCGAGGCCGAGAGGCTTGCCGAGGCCCTCGAGGCCCAAAGCTACGCCCACTACCTTCCAGGGGAAAAAGGCCGGTGGGTCTTCCTCTCCAAGCCCCTAGACCTCACCGCCCTCATGCGAACCCTGGACCAGGAGTACCGGGAGTTCGTGGGGGAAGGGGATGAGGAAGAGGAGGTCTTGGCCTTTCTTACCGCAAAGCTGGAAGGGGATCGGGCCGTGGCCCAGGAGGTTCTAGAGGCCCTACGACTGGCGGGCTACGTGGAAAAAGGATACAGCCCCGAGCTGGAGCGGGACCGTCTCATCTTCCACTTCCCGGAAGCCTTGCGCCTCCTTTCCTGAAGCATAGGGCCTAATCCCCTAGTCCGCCGCCAGGGCCAAGGGTACCTCCGCCAGGTTCACCCTGGCCCCTAAGGCCTTCAGGCGCTCCTCCAGGTGCTCATACCCCCGTTCCATAAAGTAGACCCCTTCGATCTCGGAAACCCCCTCGGCGCTCAGGGCGGCCACCACCAGCCCGCCCCCGGCGCGAATATCCAGGGCCTTCACCTGGGCCCCGTGCAACCGCTTCCCGTTCACCAGGAGGGTACGGTCCCGAAGGTAAAGCTCGGCCCCCATCCGGGCCAGCTCCCCCACATGGGTGAAGCGGTCCGGGTAAACCCGGTCCGTGATGGCGCTCTGCCCGGGAACCGTGGCCAGATAGGCGGTAACGATGGGCTGAAGATCCGTGGGGAAGCCGGGGTACTCCCGGGCCTCCACGAAGAAGGGCTTGGGATCCGGTACGGCCCAGAACCGCACCCAGTCCTTCCCCACCTCCACCCGGTGCCCGGACTGCTGAAGCTTATCCAAAAGGGCATCCAGGTGGTCGGGGCACACCTCCCTTAGGGTGATGGACCCCCGGGTGGCCGCCGCCGCCAGGAGGTAGGTGCCGGCCTCTATGCGATCGGGAATGATGCGGTAAGTACCCCCGCCAAGCTGCCTGGCACCCCGGATGTGCAAAATGGGGCTACCCAGGCCATGGACCTCCACCCCCAGCATCCGCAAGAAGTGGCCCAGGTCCTCCACCTCCGGTTCCATGGCCGCCTGCACCACGGTGGCCTCACCCCCAAGGGCCACCGCCAGCATGGCCTGCTCGGTTCCGCCCACCGTGGGCAGGTCGAAGACCACCCTCCCCGCCAGGGGACGGGTCCTGCGGGCGTAGAAGGTGTTCTCCTCCTCCACCACCTCGGCCCCCAGGGCCCGCAAGGCCTTCACGTGCTGGTCCACGGGCCTGGCCCCAAAGGCGCAGCCCCCCGGCAGGGAGATCCGCCCCTCCCCCACCCGGGCAAGGAGGGCCCCCCAGACGATGAAGCTGGCCCGCATCTGCCCCACCAGCTCATAGGGGGCATGGGTGTTCCGGATCTCCGGGGTGTGCAGGTGGAGGGTGCGTCCTTCCCACTGGTAACGGGTGCCCAGGTGGGAAAGAAGCTCCAGCATCACCTCCACGTCCCTCAGCCTGGGCACCTCCAGGAGGGTGATGGGCTCGGGGGTGAGAAGGCTGGCCGCCAGGATGGGCAAGGCAGCGTTTTTAGCCGGATAAATGCGCAACTCGCCGGAAAGGGGCTGGCCTCCCTCAATCCGCAAGATCCTGCTGCCCCGCCGAGAGTCCTTGAGCATCATACACACCTTACTCAAGGTGAGGATAAAAGGGACCATCCACATTGTCAAGATTGTCAAGGGCATGCGCTCTTTGCTACACTTTTTCAAGGGAAGGTATGCCCAAGAAGGAGAAGAAGCGGCTGCAGGTGGTCATCTCCGAGGAACAGGACGCCCTCCTCACCCGGGCGGCCTACGCCCTTTCCAGCCCCGAAAGGCTGGTTTCCAAGTCGGAGGTGGTGCGCCTGGCCATCGCCAAGATCGTGCAGGAGCTGGAGGGCAACAAGGAGGAGCTGGCCGAACTCCTGAAGCAGCTGGAGCCCGAGGAATAAAATGACGGGCATGGTCCTAGGCGGGCGGTACCGCCTCGAGGCCTCCTTGGGTTCTGGAGGCATGGCCGAGGTGTGGCGGGCGGTGGACGAGCGCCTGGGGCGCAAGGTGGCGGTGAAGCTCCTCCACCCCCGAGCCCTTCCCCCCGAGAGGGAGCGGTTTCTCCTGGAGGTGCGGGCCCTTTCCCGCCTCTTCCATCCGGGCATCGTCCAGGTGCTGGACCTGGGAGAGGTGGAGGGGCGCCCCTACTTCGTGATGGAGTTGGTGGAGGGGGGTACCTTTGACCGCCTCGGCCCCTTTGAGGAGGGCCCGGAAGGGGAAAGGATCCTAAAGGCGGCCATCCAGGTGATGGAAGCCCTGGCCCACCTCCACGCCCAGGGCATCCTTCACCGGGACCTCACCCCCAAGAACATCCTCCTCACCAAGGAGGGGCATCCCAAGGTCATGGACTTTGGCCTGGCCTACCTCTTGCAGGAAAGCCGCCACCTGACCCGCACCGGGTACACCCTGGGCACCCCCACCTACATGGCCCCGGAACAGGCCAAGGGCCTGCCCCTTACCCCCCGGGCTGACCTCTACAGCCTGGGGGCGGTCCTCTACCGCACCCTCACCGGCAAACCCCCCTTCGAGGGGGAAAATGATCAGGCGATCCTCTTCCAGCACGTCTACGAGCCCCCTAAGCCTCCCCAAACTTTGAACCCCACCATCCCTTCTGGGGTGGCGGAGGCGGTGCTTTCCCTTTTGGCCAAGCACCCGGAGGAAAGACCCTCCCACCCCAGCCTCTTCAAGAGCCCCCTGCAGGAGTTCCAGGCCCTTCGCCTTGCCACCCCCCGGGCCGGGTCCAGCCGCTCGGGCCACTACCCCCTGGCCCCTGACCCCCGCAGGCTTTCCCTGAAGGGGAAGGTGGACCTGGGAGGGGAGGCCGCCTGGCCCGGGGAGATGGTCTACGCCCACGGCCGGGTCTACCTGGGGGCAGGGCGGGGCTTGGTGGAGGTGGACCTCCTCTCGGGAACGGTACGCCGGGAAAACCTTCCCGAGGAGGTCACCGCTCCCCCGGTGGTGCGGGGTGGGGTATACGTGGCCGCCTGGGACGGCCGGGTGCGCCGCTTCAAGGCCCAGGCCCTGGAGTGGAGCGCTGACACGGGGGCAGAGATCACCGCCGCCCCCCTGGTCCTGGGGGAGCGGGTCTTCGTGGCCAGCCGGGACGGAAGCCTTTACGCCTTCGAACGGGGCCGCCTCCTCTACCGCTTCCAGGCGGGGGGGCACCTTTCCGCAAGCCCCACCTTCCACCGGGGCCTCCTCTTCCTGGCCTCGGAGGACGGGTTCCTCTACGCCCTGGACCCGGACACGGGCGCCTTGCGCTACAAGGTGAAAACCAGCCCTGTGCACGCCCCCGTGGCCGCCTACCGGGGGGTGCTCTTCATCCCCACCTGGGAGGGGGAGATCTACGCCTTTGACCCCTTGAGCCGGGAAACCCTCTGGAACACCGCCATGGAGGGCGAGATCTGGGGCGGGCTAGCCCTGGACGAGGAACGGGTCTATGTGGCCCCCTGGGACGGGGTCTTAAGGGCCCTGGACCAGGCCACGGGGGAGGAGGTGTGGAGCCTCGAGGTGGGCAAGGTGACGGCCGGCCTTTCCTATGCTGCCGGGCACGTATACGTGGCCACAGAGGAGGGGCGTTTCCTGGCGGTGGACCAAAGGGGCCAGGTGGTCTTTGAGGCCACGGGCCTGGGGGCGGTGCAGGTACCGCCTCTGCCCCTGGCCCAGGAGATCCTGGTGGCCAACCTGGCGGGGAAGCTCTTCCGCTTTGGCGTAGGATAGGAGCATGGAAGCGGTGAGCACGGACAAAGCCCCCCAGGCCATCGGCCCCTACTCCCAGGCGGTGCGGGCCGGGGGGTTGGTCTTCGTCTCCGGCCAGATCCCCTTAAGGCCCGACGGCGCCTTGGTGGAGGGGGATATCCGCACCCAAACGGAGCAGGTCATGGAGAACCTAAAGGCCATCCTCGAGGCCGCAGGCTCCAGCCTTTCCCGGGTGGTTCAAACCACCTGCTTCCTTTCGGACATGGAGGACTTTCCCCTTTTTAACGAGGTCTACGCCCGCTATTTCTCGCCCCCCTACCCGGCCCGGGCCACGGTGGCGGTGAAGGCCTTGCCCAGGGGGGTCCGGGTGGAGGTGGCCTGCGTGGCCCTGGCGGATTAAGGCACGAGGGCAAAAAAGCGTACAATATCGTTATGACGGTCCAGGAAGGCCACGCGGAAGAGCTTCTCCATCGCTTCCGCCAAGGGGATGTGCGGGCCCTGGCCCGGGCCCTCACTCTGGTGGAATCGGGACACCCCTTGGGCCAGGAGCTCCTCAAGCGCCTGCGGGGACAGGCCCGGGCCAAGGTGGTGGGCATCACGGGAAGCCCGGGAGCCGGCAAGAGCACCCTCACCGACCGACTGATCCTGGAGGCCAGGAAGCGGGGGGAGCGGGTGGGGGTCTTGGCCGTGGACCCCTCCAGCCCCTTCACCGGGGGGGCCATCCTGGGGGACCGGATCCGCATGATGCGCCACCATCAGGACCCTGGGGTCTACATCCGCTCCCTGGCTTCCAGAGGAGCCCTGGGGGGCCTGGCGGGGGCCACGGTGGCCGCCTTGGCCCTTCTGGAGGCCTTCGGCTTTGACCGCATCTTCGTGGAAACCGTGGGGGTGGGGCAAAGCGAGGTGGACATCGCCCGGGTGGCAGATACCACCCTTCTCGTCCTCACCCCAGCGGCGGGGGATGCGGTGCAGGCCTTCAAGGCTGGGGTCATGGAGATCGCCGACCTCTTCGCCGTGAACAAGTTTGACCTACCCGGCGGGGAGAGGATCATCCAGGAGCTGAAAAGCGCCCTGGAGCTGGCCCCTCCCCGGCCTGGGGGATGGCACCCTCCCATCTACCCCACGGTGGCGGCCACCGGGGAAGGGGTGGAGGCCCTCTTTGAGGGGCTGGAGGCCCATTACCAGCACCTCGTGGCCCACGGGCTCCTCGAGGCCCACCGCCTGGAGCGGGCCCGTTTTGAGGTGGAAAGCGTCATCCAGGAGTGGGGGCGGAAGAGGACCCAAGGCGCAGGCGACCTGGTAGCCCGGGTAGCCCGGGGGGAACTTTCCCCGGAGGAAGCCGCCTTGGCCCTTCTGGACCCGAAGACCCACCCCTAGGTCCCAGGCTCCGGGGAGGAATCCTGCCGGGAGGGACGCCAGCGGGCCAAGGCCTTTAAGAGCATCTCCCGCTCGTTGGGATAGGAAAGGCGCTCCAGGGCCTCCGAGGCAGGCAGGAAGAAGGCCTCCTCCACCTCGGTGAGCTGGGGCCTGGGTTCGCCCCCGCGATAGGCCATGAGAAAGTAGTGCACCTCCTTGCTCACCGTGACCGGTTCTCCTCCGTTCCGCACGGTGAAGTAGTAGCGCACCTTGCCCAAGGGGGAAACCACCGCCGCCTCCACCCCGGTTTCCTCCCGCACCTCCCGCACCGCCGTCTCCGGGTAACGCTCCCCGGGCTCCACCTGCCCCTTGGGAAGGGTCACCACCCGCCCTCCCTTCAGGGACACCGCCAATACCTCGGGAACCTTTCCCCGAAGGACCACGCCCCCGGCGGACACCACCCGCCTCCTGGCCACCCGGACCTGACGCTTCCTCAGCACGCTGTTCCGCCTCCTGGCAACAAAAAAGGGCGCCCGAAGGCGCCCCCAAAGGACCTCAAAAAGGGGAGAGCAGAGGCTTCATGCTCCTTAGAAAGGAGGTGATCCAGCCGCACCTTCCGGTACAGCTACCTTGTTACGACTTCG
>NZ_PRDA01000010.1 GCF_002964845.1 Thermus tenuipuniceus | reverse complement strand
CCGGTCCAAACGGCAAGCTCCTCATACAGCCCCATTTTGTCTGAACTCAAAGGGGGAGCTCAGAAGAAGGGCTCGTTTTCTGGCTTCTGCGGCCCCCTTGGCGGAGCTATGGCGGGAAAGGGGGCAATGCCAGGAGCACCCCAGGGAAGGGCGTCCTGGGATGCTCTATTCCGAATATGCAGCCTTTCTTGCCATCTGGGGTGGTCCGGGGATGAGGGATCCCATGCCCCCCTTGGCCTAGTGAGGGTGTGGTGGAAGGGCAGGGGAAGGAGGAACCAGCCGGAGGGTTCCCTTGGCCTTTACACCCAGGTGGGTTCCAGCTGGGCCTCGAGGTGGCCCACCACAAGCCCCCGGTGGTTCCGCACCTCCGGTCGGTCCCAGGGGGTGGGGCCGGGGTCCAGCCCCAGGAGGCGCAAGAGGGCCACCACCGCCACTTCCCGGGCCTGGGAGGAGCCATCCTCCACCTTCAGGGCCACCCCCAAGGCCCCCTGGGGGCTTTCCGAGAGGGCCAGGCCGTAGTACCCGTCCGCTCCCCGCTTGGCCACCAGGGGAAGCCGCTCCATGAGAAGGGTGTCGATGCTTCCCGGCCCCGCCACCAGTTCCGGGTGGCGGCGCATGGCCTGGCGCACCCGGAGGAGGGGTTCCCGGTAGGCTTCGGGGGCCTCCTCTGGGCGGGCTAGGAGGTAGAAGGCCCGGGCGGCGCGGGCGAGGGGCAGGGCGAAGGTGGGCACGCTGCAGCCGTCGGTGGCATGGGTGGGCTGGGTCCCGGAAAGCTCGCTCAGGGTTTTGCGGTTCAGGAGCTGCACCGGATGGTCTGGCCGCTCGTACCCCTCCACCGGAGCTCCCAGGGCCAGAGCGGCGGCCAGCATGCCCGCGTGCTTCCCCGAGCAGTTGTGGTGGAGGGGGGTGGGGCTTAGACCGGCCTCCTCCAAGGCCCGCCGGGCCTCCCGGGAGAAGGGGGGGTGGATCCCGCAGGCCAGGTGTTCGGGGCCGAGGCCCAGCTTCTCCAGAAAGCGGGCGGCCACGGCCACGTGCTTTGGGGTGCCGTCGTGGCTGGCGGTGGCCAAGGCCACTTCCTCCTCCGTGAGGCCAAACCGCTCCACCGCTCCCGTGAGGAAGAGGGCCAGGGCTTGGAAAGGCTTGGCCGAGGAGCGCATGTAGGCCCATAACCCGGGGTTTCCCGCATAGGCCAGTAGGCCTTCCTGCCCGTGGATGGCCAGGGAAACCCGGTGCCGGTTTTCCACCTGTTCGCCGCGGTAAGCGTGGACGAAGGCGTTCACGCCCCAAGTCTACGCCGGGCTTCCTCAAGGAGGGGCCGCCAGTCCAGGCCAAGGTAGGGGGAGGGGAAGCCCAGGAGTTTCCCTTCCGCCTTTTTCAAGTTCCTCAGGCCCCCTCGCCCGGCCTTGGCCTGGTGCAGGGCCGCCGCCAGGAGGATGAGCCCCTGCAAAAAGCGCCGCTTCTCTCCTTGCGCCTCCCGCCAGGCTTCCTCTAGGACCTCGTGGGCTTCAAAGTATTGACCCTCTAGAAAAAGATGCCAGGCCTCGCCCAAGGCTTCCACGCCTTAAGGCTAAACTGGGGCTATGCGCTTTGTCCTGGCCCTCCTGGTGGTTGCCCTGGCTTCGGTTCCCGCCTTGGGGCTTAGGCTGGCCACCACCACCAGCGTCTACGACTCGGGGCTTTTGGACCGGCTTTTGCCAGCCTTTGAGAGGGCCACGGGGGTTCGGGTGGAGGTTTTGGCCGTGGGCACAGGGCAGGCCTTGCGGCTGGCCGAGCGTAAGGATGTGGATGCGGTCTTGGTCCATGCCCCGGACCTCGAGGGGGAAGCCTTGAAGCGCGGTATCGTTGCCCAGCCCTTCTGCCTGGCCCAGAATAGCTTCCTTCTGGTGGGGCCAAAAAGGGATCCTGCCCGGGTCCGGGAGGCGGGGGATGTCCTGGAGGCCTTGCGGCGGATTGCCCGGGCCCAGGCTCCCTTCGTGTCCCGGGGGGATCGCTCGGGCACCCACCTGAAGGAGCTGGAGCTCTGGCGGAAGGCAGGCCTCACCCCCCAAGGAGGCTGGTACCTGGAGTCGGGGGCGGGCATGGGCCAGACGCTGGTTCTGGCGGTGGAGAAGGGGGCCTATACCCTCTCCGACCTGGCCACCTACCTCACCGTGGGCCGCAAACGGGGCCTGGAGGCCCTTTATCAACGGGAGGATCCCCTTCTCCTGAACCAGTACACCTACTACCTGGTGCCTCAGGGGGCGAAGGTCAGTGAGGCGGAGGCCCTGCGCCGCTTCCTGGTTACGGAGGAGGCGGCCCGGTTGGTGGAGGGTTTGCGGGTGGAGGGGACCCCGCTCTTTAAGGCCTTGAGGGGGCGGTGTATCATCCCCAGGGGTGGAGGCCGCTGAGCTTTTGGAGATCTCCTTGCGCAGCCTCTGGGTGGCGGGGCTTGCCACCTTGGTGGCGGCTTTTCCCGCCGTGCCCTTGGGGCTTTGGCTGGCCTTGAAGGGGGGTGGGGGGATTTTCGGGCGGATTCTCCTCTACGCCGGCCTTGCCCTCCCTTCCGTGGTGGTGGGGCTTTTCTTCTACCTCCTCCTTTCCCGCTCGGGACTTTTGGGATCCTTGGGCCTCCTCTATACTCCCTATGCCATGGTGCTGGCGGAGGCGGTCTTGGCCTTTCCCCTCATCGCCGCCTTCGTGCTTTCGGGGGCCAGGGGTAGGGTGGAAGAGGTGCGGCTTTTGGTGAGGAGCCTGGGGGGCAAGGAGGGCCAGGTGCTTCCCACCCTGTTCTGGGAAAGCCGCCGCACCCTGGCCGCTGCCTTGGCCGCCGGCTTCGGCGGGGCCATCAGCGAGGTGGGGGCGGCCACCTTGGTGGGCGGGGATATCCGCCACCACACCCGGGTCCTCACCACGGCCATCGTGGTGGAAACCCGAAAGGGGGAGCTGGAAAGCGCCTTGGCCTTAGGATTCATTCTCCTGGGGGTGGCCCTCTTGGTCACCGCCCTGCTGGTTATCCTGGAGCGGGAATGAGTACGGTTTTGAGGGCCCAGGGGTTGGTCCACCGCTACGGGGATTTTCGCCTCGAGGTTCCCCGCCTCGAGGTGCACCCCGGGGAGATCCTGGCGGTGCTGGGGCCTTCGGGAAGCGGCAAGACCACTCTTCTCCGCCTCCTTGCCGGCCTCCTGTCCCCGGAGGAGGGCCAGGTGGAAGGGGGGTTCCGCGCCTATCTGCCCCAGACCCCACCCCTTCTTCGGCGTAGCGTCCTGGAAAACGCTGCCTTTGGCCTGTTGCTCCGGGGGGTGCCCCGGCGCCAGGCCCTGGCCCGGGCTGACGGGCTCCTGAAACGGGTGGGTTTGGAGGGCAAGGCCCGTCAGCCCGCCCATCTCCTCTCCGGGGGAGAGGCGGTGCGCCTGGCCCTGGCCAGGACGCTTCTGGTGGAGCCTGCGGCCCTGCTACTGGACGAGCCCACCGCCAGCCTGGACCCCGCCAACACCCTGAAGGTGGAGGCCTTGCTCCAGGAGGCGGCCAGGGGAGGCCGGGGGGTGGTCCTGGCCACCCACGACCTCTTCCAGGTGCGCAGGCTAGCCCATAGGGTGGTCTTCCTCTTCCAGGGCCAGGTGGTGGAGGAGGCTCCTGTGGACCGGTTTTTCCAAAGCCCAAAGGACTCAAGGAGCCAGGCCTTTTTGGAGGGGCGGTTGCTTCCTTAACCGCCCCCCCGGGCTGCCGCCAGGTGGAGGCGGCCGAACCAGGCCTCCGCCGCCTCCCCTTCCACCGCCACCTCGATCTGGGGGAGGGAAAGGCTTCCCACCCTTAAGGGTTCTACCTCGGCGAAGCGCACCCGGGCCCCGGGGAGGGCGTAGACTCCCTCCTCCAGCTTCCTCCCGCCCCATTCCCTGAGGTACCTTTCCAAGAGCCAGGCGGGCAAGGCTCCGAAGCGCTGGGCAAAGGTTCCGCCTGCCACTGGGGGGAAGAGGTCCAAGGTGGCTTCCTCCGTCAGGGGGGTGGCAAGCCCGTTTAGGTAACGCACGTCCCGGCCCTCCAGGAAAACCGAGACCCGCTCGGCTAGGTCCTCGCCTTCAAAGAGCTCCTCCCTCAGGGCCGGGTAGGCCTTAATCAGGGCCTCCAAAACCTCCCCAACCGTCCTTCCCTCTACCTGGACCTGGCCCTTGCCCACCAGGTCCCGGAAGGTGGCGTACAGGTTCACCTTAGGCATAGGAAAAGTGTAAAGGAGACCCGGGGGCGAGGACCCGGGTCTCCTGGGGGTGCTCCCTAGTCGTCCGCGGCAGCGGACAGGATGCCCAAGGCCTGGAGCTTGGCCGGGGGCACCACCCCCTTATCCCAACCCCGCTCCTGGTAGTATTCCTGCAACATCAGGTCCAGCTCCGTGAGCTGGCCCTTGGAGCCCGCGCAGTCGGAGGGTTCCTTGAGGAAGCGCTCGGGCAGGTAGTCGGAGCCTTCCGCCCAGCCCGCCAGGTTATTGTAGTAGCGCTCCAGGTTGTAGATGCGTTCCCCGATGAGGAGGATCTCCTCGGGGGTCACAGGCCGGCCCCAGTAGGCGGAAAGCTGCTTGGCGTACTCCTCGGGACCCTCGGCGAACTGGCTGAACTTGCAGAGGTCCAAGGAGTCGGTAAAGGCGGAGAGGTCCTGGAAGAGCTTGGTGAGCTTGCCCTTCCCCTCCCAGGCCAGGGGGTCGGTCTTGTAGGGCACGCCCAGGATCTCCGAGGCGGGGGTGTAGGCCCGAAGGTGGCAGGCCCCCCGGTTGGAGGTGGCGTAGGCGATGCCCATGCCCTTGAGGCCCCGGGGGTCGTAGGCGGGGATGGACTGGCCCTTGACCTCGAGGGCGATCTCCGGGTGGCCGATGGACTTGGCCCAGCGGGCTGGGCCCTCCGCCAGGCCATCCCCTACCCCCTTACGCAAGGCGATGGCTTCAATGAGGCGGGCCTCCCCCTCCTTGTCCCCGAAGCGGATCCCGTCGGGGCCCTGGTAGTAGCCCTTCTCCGTGGCCTCCATGAGGACGGCGATGGCGTTGCCCGTCTCGATGGTGTCCATGCCGTAGGCGTTGCAGAGGTAGATGGCGTACCCGGTCCAGTCGGTGTCCGTGTGGCCGGAGTGGGCCCCCAAGGCCCAGGCGGACTCGTACTCGTAGGATTCAAAGCGGATGGCCTTGCCGTTGATGTGGACCTCCACCATCTTCTTGCAGGCCACGGGGCAGGCGTGGCAGGTGTTGTCCTTGATGAGGCGGTGCTCGCGGATGTACTCCCCGGAGATCTTCTCCGCCCCATCAATGCAGGTATGCTGGGCGTTGAAGGTGGGCAGGGCTCCCATCACGTTGGTGATGTTCATGAGCACGTTGGTACCGTAGAGGGAAAGCCCACCCTTCTTGGGGGCGGTCACGTTCTTGGGGTCGTTGATGGTGGCCGAGGCCAGGCGGTCCGCTTCTCGCCAGAGCTCAGGGTCCTTGGGCTGGGGCATGTTCTCCTGCTTGCCCACCACCACGATGGCCTTGAGCTTCTTGCTCCCCGCCACCGCCCCGGTGCCCCCTCGGCCGGCAGCGCGCTCGTCGTTGTTGATCCAGTTGGCGAAGCGGACCAGGTTCTCCCCGGCGGGACCGATGGCCATCACGTCGGCATCCTCCCCGTGGCGTTCCCGCAGGATGCGGTGGACCTCGTGGGTGGTCTTGCCCCATAGGTCCGAGGCATCGTGGATGGAGACCTCCCCATCCTTCACCAGCAGGTAAACGGGTTTGTCCGAGGCCCCCCGGATGAGGAGGCCGTCAAACCCCGCCCACTTCAGCTTGGCCGCGGTCCAGCCCCCCATGTGGCTGTCCGTGACCGTGCCCGTGAGGGGGCTTTTGGTGACCACCGCCAGGCGCCCCGACATCTTGGCCCGGGTACCGGAGAGGGGGCCGTTCATGATGCAAAGGAGGTTGTCGGGGCTAAAGGGGTCCACCTTCGGCCCGTTTTCAAACACGTACTTCACCCCAAGCCCCCGGCCCCCCACGTACATCTCCAGGTCCTTGGGGTCGGGGGCGAAGTACTCCACCTGGCCTGTCGAGAGGTTAATACGGGCGAGCTTATGGGCATATCCACCGAGCATCCTTTACCTCCTTTTGGGCCAAAGGGAAAGACACCCATTGCCAGGAAGACCACAGACCGCTGCCCAGGTTCGGGCGAATTATACCATCCAAACCCCGGAGGAATGTAAAGAAAGTGACAGGCATAATGGAGCCATGCTGGCCCTTTTGGGGGAGGTCCTGGTGGACCTCATTCAGGAAGGCCAAGACCCCCTGCGCTTCAGGGGGGTCCTTGGGGGCTCGGCGCTCAACGCCGCCACCACCCTGGCCCGGTTGGGGTTTCCCGTGCGCTTCCTTTCCGAGGTGGGAGAGGACTGGGTTTCCGCCTGGAGCGAGGAGGAGATGAGAAGGCGGGGCCTCGAGCTCAGGCTTTTTCGCCATCCCGCCCCCATGCCCCTGGCCTTGGTGCGCCTGGATGCGGAGGGAAATGGGGAGTATAGCTTCCACCGCCCCTTTGGCCTGCCCTACCGCCCAGGACCCGAAAGCCTCCGGGGAGCCAAGGTGTTCCACTTCGGCTCCCTCCTTGCCCTCGAGGATCGCGTGGAGGAAGGCTTGAGCCTCCTTTTGCAGGAAGCGGGGGAGGAGGGAGCCTTGGTCTCCTACGACCCCAACCTCCGGCGTTCCCCTACCCCCAAGGAAAGGAAACGGATAAGAGCCTACCTGGACCGGATAGACCTGTTGAAGCTTTCCCTGGAAGACGCCAAGCTTCTTTTTCCTAAGGACCCCGTGGGGGCGGTGAAGGCCTTGGATGTACCCCTAAAGGTCCTCACCCTGGGCCGGGAAGGGACGGTGGCCTTCCTGAGGGAAGAGGCGGTGCGCCTCCCCGGAAAGGCGGTGAGGGTGAAGGATACCGTGGGGGCAGGAGATGCCTTCACCGCGGGGCTCCTGGCCCTTCTTCTCCGAAAGGGCTACGGTAAGGGGAATCTTCCCCACCTGTCTTTGCCAGACCTAAAGGAGATCCTGGGGGGCGCCGTCGCCCTATCCGCCCTGGCCTGCACCGTGCGGGGAGCCTACCTTCCGGAAAGGGGGCTCAGGTCCTGGAAGGCCCGGTACCTAGGGGATGAGGAGGACCTTGCCCGTGGTCTTCCGCCCCTCTAGGGCCTCGTGGGCCTCCCTGGCCCTTTCCAAGGGGAGCTCCGCCCCGATGCGCACCCGTAGCCACCCTTCCCGGATGGCCTCAAAGACCTCCCCCGCCCGAAAGAGGAGTTCTTTGCGGGTGGCGGTGTAATGGTGCAGGGTGGGGCGGGTAAGGAAGAGGCTTCCTTTCCGGTTCAGGACCTGGGGGTCAAATGGGGGCACGGGCCCCGAGGACTGGCCGAAGAGGACCAGATAGCCCCTGGGCCTTAAGGCCTCGAGGCTTCCCTCAAAGGTGCTCTGCCCCACCCCGTCATAGACCACGTCCACCCCGCCTCCGGAAAGGGCCTTCACCGCCTGGGCGAAGCCCTCGTAGGGCAGGGCGTAGTCCGCCCCCGCCTCGAGGCAAAGGGCCCGCTTCTCCTCGGTGCTGGCGGTGGCGTAGACCGTGGCCCCCAGGCGCTTGGCCCACTGGATGAGGAGAAGCCCCACCCCCCCGGCCCCCGCATGGACCAGGACCTGATCCCCAGGGCGGACGGGGTAGGTGCTCTTCAGAAGGTAGTGGACGGTCATGCCCTGCAGGAGGCTCGCTGCCGCCAGCTTAGGATCCAGCCCTGCGGGCACGGGTACGAGCCTCTCCGCGGGCACCACCTGGTACTGGGCGTAGGCGCCCTGAACGTTGGCGAAGGCCACCCGGTCCCCAGGGCGCACCCCCACCACCCCTTCCCCCACCTTCTCCACCACCCCGGCTCCTTCCTCCCCTAAGGTGAAGGGAAGGGGCATGGGGTAAAGGCCCTTCCGCTTGTAGGTGTCGATGTAGTTGACCCCGATGGCCAACAACCTCACCAAAACCTCCCCTGGCCCTGGCTCGGGGATGGGGAGGTCCTCGAGGGCCAGGGCCTCCGGCCCG
Source organism: Thermus tenuipuniceus (assembly GCF_002964845.1). Classification (GTDB taxonomy): domain Bacteria; phylum Deinococcota; class Deinococci; order Deinococcales; family Thermaceae; genus Thermus; species Thermus tenuipuniceus. Next base: position 64,072 of record NZ_PRDA01000010.1, on the reverse strand, counting down.
CCTGTCTCATGCACCCGTACGGCCTTCATGGGGAACAGTCTACGGTAAACCGGAGGGGTGAATCGGGCTAAGGACTGGCTTCTCCAGGTGGAAAGGGACCTGGAGATGGCTGGGATCGCCCGGAAGGCCGGCACGAGTGGGCCTGTTTTGCCGCCCAGCAGGCCGCAGGTCAGTCCGTAAGGCTACCTTGCGAAGGCGGTGAAAGCCCCCCACCTCCACCTGGACCAGGAGGCTTGGGGGCATGTGGTGGCCCGGCTTCTCAAGGAGTTGCCCTTGGAGGTTCCTCAAGACCCGGTGGAAAAGGCCCGCTACCTGGATGGGCTCTACATACCCACCCGATACCCCGATGCTTTTCCCGAGGGACCCTCTGCGGAGCACTATGGCCCCTTGCAAAGCCAGGAGGCGGTGCGCTATGCCCGTGAAATCCTTGAGTTCTGCCGTGCTCAGATGCCCTAAGTGCTCACGCAGGAAGGTTGCTTCATCGGCAAGGGTGGATACAGCGTGCCCATGGCCTTTTTGGGGTCCCCGTCGTGGCGCAAGCCACGACGGGGTACTTAGCCGGGAAGAAGTGGAAGGTGCCCTTTTGGATGGTCCGCCACCCTATCCCCGGCCTCCTGGCCCTGGGCTGCTTCGGTTCCTACGCCCGGGGTGACCACGGGGTGGGGAGCGACCCGGATCTCCTTTTGGTGGTGGAATCCTCTTTGGCAACGGGCCCTAAGCCTGCCCCTGGAGGAGCTTCCCGTGCCTGCGGAGGCCTTGGTCTATACCCTGGCCGAGTGGCAGGCCCTGTCCGAAAGAAGCCCCCGCTTTGCCGAGACCCTCAGGCGGGAGGTGCGCCGGCTCCTTCACCGCCCCGCCCTTACCCTGTCCCTAAGCGGTTTGGGCTGCCGCGTTAGGAATTGGCCGGGGCCCCCAACCTGGCCCTGCCAGGTTGGGGTAGCGCTAAAACCCCCTTTGGTACTGGGGGGGCACCTCCGGGGCCACGCCCAAGGCTTTGGCGGCCCTTAGGGGGAAGTAGGGGTCCCTGAGGAGAACCCGGCCCAGAAGCACCAGATCGGCGCTTCCCGCCTGCAGGAGGGTTTCCGCCTGTTCGGGGGTGGTGATGAGGCCCACGGCTCCCGTTCGCAGGCCCACCCTCTTGCGCACGGCGTCGGCGAAGGGCACCTGAAAGCCCGGGGCCAAGGGGATCCGCACCCTGGGCACCACCCCGCCCGAGGAGCAGTCCAAAAGGTCCACCCCCAGCTCCTTAAGCCTTTGGGCGAAGGCCAGGGTGTCCTCGAGGCTCCATCCCCCTTCCCCCCAGTCCGTGGCGGAGACCCGCACGAAAAGGGGAAGCTCCTTGGGTACCACTTCCCGCACCGCCTGGGCCACCTGGAGGGGAAAGCGCATGCGGTTTTCCAGGCTTCCCCCGTAGGCGTCGGTGCGCTGGTTGGAGAGAGGGGAGAGGAAGGAGGAAAGGAGGTAGCCGTGGGCCATGTGGAGCTCGATCACCTGAAAGCCTGCCCTAAGGGCCCGTCTGGCTCCTTCCACGAAGGCCTGGAGGATGCGCTCCATCCCCGCTTCGTCCAGGGGTTCGGGTACCGGGTAGCCCTCGGCGAAGGGCAGGGGGCTGGGCCCCACCACCCGCCAGCCCAAGGGCTTCCCTCCTTCCCAGGGCCTGGCGGTCCCCGCCTTGCGCCCCGCGTGGGCCAGCTGGATGCCCGGCACCGCTCCTGCCTCCCGGATTCTTCGGGCCAGCTCCCTCAGGCCCGGAAGGTGATCCTCCGACCAGATGCCAAGGTCATAGGAGCTGATACGGCCCAAAGGTTCTACGGCGGTGGCCTCCACCAGGATGAACCCCACGCCTCCGAGGGCCCGCGTGGGGTAGTGGAGGAGGTGCCAGTCGGTTACCTCTCCCTCCAAGGTGGCAGAGTACTGGCACATGGGGGACATGGCCAGGCGGTTTTTCAGCCGGAGGCCACGGAGTTCCAGGGGGGTGAAGAGCAAGACCATGCCTCCATTATGGGGTGTCCTTGAAGGAAAGCCTCCCGGGAAGAGGCCCCTCCCCTGAATGGCTCGGGTCTCCCCACCTGTTTTTGGGGATAAACTGGTCCTATGGACCCCGGCTTCGGTCAGGGGCAAGGCTCCGACCTGGCGGCTGCCTTCCGCTACGTGGAAAGCCTCCTATTCGGGGATATGGAGCGCCCCGGCCTCACCCTCTACGACCTGGAGCGCTTGGTGGGCTACCCCGCCAAGGGGGAGGGTCCTTTGGCCTATACCCTGCCCCGCAGCAAGGGCCTTTCCGGGGTGCGGGCGGTGCGTTTCTACTACTATCCCAGGGATCCTGTCCTTCAGCTCATCGTGGAGATTGAGGATCTGGAAGGGAGAAAGCACCTTCGCCACTTCCGCTGGAACGGGTTTACCTGGGAAACCCCTGAGGGGGGGCAGGGGGAGCTCAAACCCACCCGGGAGGATCCGGGGTCCGTTCAGGTGGGGGAGGACTTCTTCCTGGGCTTCTCCCGGGAGGAGGCCTTGGAGTTGGAGGAGGCGGTGCGCAAGGGGGAGGCCTCGGGGGTCAAGTACCTCTTGTGCCCCCGGTGCCGCACCCGGGTCTTCTACGCTCCCTCGGTCCGCCCCGCGGGCCTCGTCTGCCCCCGGTGCGGCAACCCTACCCTCCTCTTCAAGACCCTTTCCGCGTCGGAGGGAGCCAAGGACCCCCTCGAGGCCCTGGCGGAGGAACAGCGGGCCCTGCGCAAGGCCATAGAGGAGCTCACCGCCTACCTGAAGCGGAAACTGGGTCCTTAATCCTGGGTTATGCCCTTTCCCGCTCCATCCCCAGATGGCCTAAGCGCTCACGCAGGAAGGTTGCTTCATCAGCAAGGGTGGACACAGCGTGCCCATGGCCTTTTGGGGTCCCCGTCGTGGCGCAAGCCACGAGGGGGTACTTAGGCAAGGGCTTCGCTGGGGTTCCCCCTCTGGCGAAGCCAGGGTGGGGTGGCGTTAGACCCGTGTTCCCGGCTGGCTCCAGCCGGTGTAGGCGTAAAACCGGCCCCGCTCCCCCCCCAGGTAGTCCAGCAGGGGTTCCAGGAGAGGGCGGTGGCCGGAAAGCCTGGCTGCTACCTCCTCCGGGGTGAAGAAGCGGGCCTCCACGATGTGGCCGTCGGGGTCGCGGGGGTTCAAAAGCCCCTCGTAGCTGGCTCTGAAGGCCATGGCCAGGGTGCGCTCGTTCTTGCGGCGGTCCTCCACCTGGATGGCGTAGGCCAGGTGCTCAATGGCCTTCACCTTCAGGCCGGTTTCCTCCCGCACCTCCCGCACCAGGGCTTCCAGAACGGTTTCCCCGGGTTCCACGGTGCCCCCAGGAAGGGTGTAGCGCACCATACCCCGCCTGCCCCAGTCGTTCCCCACCAGGAGGACCCGGCCCTGGCGGTCCAACAGGATGGCCGCCACCACCAGGATCTCGCGGCGCATCACGCTTCCGTCAAGGCCTCCAGCTGCCGTTCCTGGTCGGCCCGTTTGAGGGCTTCCAGGAGGGGCTGAAGGTGCCCCGAGAGGATGCCCTCGAGGTCATGGGTGGTGAAGCCGATGCGGTGGTCCGTGACCCGGGACTGGGGGAAGTTGTAGGTGCGGATCTTCTCGGAACGCTCCCCGGTGCCGATCTGGGCCAGGCGGGTCTTTCGGAGCTTTTCCGCCTCCTCCGCTCGCTTCATCTCTAGAAGGCGGCTTCTCAGGATCATCAGGGCCTTTTCCCGGTTCTTGATCTGGCTGCGGGAGTCCTGGCAGGTGACCATGATGCCCGTGGGCAGGTGCACCACCCGCACCGCGCTGTCCGTGGTGTTCACCCCCTGGCCCCCAGGCCCCGAGGCCCGCATGACGTCGATGCGGATCTCGTCCATGTTGAGCTGAAAGTCGGACTCCTCCGCCTTGGGCAGCACCGCCACCGTGGCCGTGGAGGTGTGGATCCGCCCCTGGGTTTCCGTGGCCGGTACCCGTTGCACCCGGTGAACCCCGCTTTCGTACTTGAAGGTGCCGTAGGCCCCGGGTCCTCGCACCTCGAAGACCACCTTGGAGAAGCCTCCCAGGTCCGTGGGGTGGGAGTCCAGGATCTCGGTCTCAAACCCCATCTCCTCGGCGAAGCGCAGGTACATCTCCAGGAGGTCCCGAGCGAAAAGGGCAGCCTCCTCGCCCCCGGTGCCGGCGCGGATTTCCACGATGGCGTCCCGCTCGTCCATGGGATCCTTGGGGAGGAGGTGGCGCTCCAGCGCCTTCTCAAGTTCCCCCTTGCGGGCCTGGAGGGCTTCTTTCTCGGCTTTGGCCACCTCCCGCAGCTCGGGGTCTTCCAGGAGGCCCTCCACACCTTCCAGGTCCTCGAGGACCTTCCGGTACTCCCGGATGAGGGCGATCACCTCCCCCATCTCCGCATAGCGCCGGGAAAGGGCCTGGTAGCGCTTGGGATCCTTGAGGACCGCGGGATCGGCGAGGAGCGCTTCCAGCTCCCGGTACTCTTCCTCTAGCCGTGCTAGCTTATCCAGCATACCTTACCTCAGGATACTCCAACCCAGGCTTGCCTTCAGGTTTAGGTATGCCTAAACTGGGGGGCATGGAAACCCCGGTTTTCCTCTATGCCCTCCTAGGGGGACTCTTCACCTGGGGGCTTACCGCGGTGGGGGCGGCCAGCGTGTTCCTGGCGCAAGAGCCCAGCCGCAAGCTTCTGGATGGGATGCTGGGCTTTGCCGCGGGGGTTATGCTGGCGGCCAGCGTCTTCTCCCTCCTCCTTCCGGGCATGGAGATGGCCGCATCCCAGGGCATGGTTCCCTGGGTGCCCGCCGTGGTGGGCTTTCTCTTGGGAGGAGCCCTTTTGCGCCTAATGGACCGGTTTCTCCCCCATGTTCACCTGGTTCCAGGGGCCCAGGAGGAAGGGATCCGCACCCTGTGGCGGCGCACCACCTTGCTGATCCTGGCCATCACCCTCCACAACTTTCCCGAGGGCTTGGCGGTAGGGGTGGCCTTTGGGGCTGCGGGGCTTGACCCCACGGGGGCGGCCACCCTGGGCGGGGCCATCGCCTTGGCGGTGGGCATCGGCCTGCAAAACCTGCCCGAGGGTTTGGCGGTGGCCTGGCCCCTAAGGCGGGCGGGCATCAGCCCGGGGCGGGCATGGTTCTATGGGCAGCTTTCCGCCATCGTGGAGCCCTTAGGAGCCCTTCTGGGAGCCCTTCTGGTCACGCAGATGCTCTACCTGTTGCCCTACCTCATGGCCTTGGCGGCAGGGGCCATGGTCTTTGTGATCGTGGAGGAGGTCATCCCGGAAAGCCAGGCGGAGGGCAACGGGGATATCTCCACCTTCGGGGTGATGACGGGCTTCGCCCTCATGATGGCCCTGGATGTGGCCCTGGGTTGATTCCTTCCTCAGGCTTGGGAATCCCTCTTGCCCAGGCGTTCCTTGAGGAGGCGGGCGGCTTCCTCCGCCTTGGCCTTGGCGGCCTCGGCGGCCTGGGCGGCTTTCTCCGCAAGGTCCTTTAGCTTGTCGGGGATTCCGTCCTGGTCCTGGTCCAGCTCCGCCAGGCGGGTCTTGGCCTCTTCCAGGGCCTTCTTGGCTTCCTGAAGGGCCTTTTCCACCACATCAGGCTTCCCGTCCTTGTCCTGGTCCAGCTTCTCTCGGAGCTCTTGGAGCCGCTTCTCCGCCCCTTCCACCGCCGACTGGGCCGCTTCCTTGGCCTTCTGCAAAAGCCCTTTGAAATCCATGGTGGCACTAGTTTAGAGCAAGGCCCTGAGGTCGTCAACCACCCGCGGGGTTTCCTCCACCTTGTCCGGGCTGAAGAGGAGGACCAGCTTTCCCTCCTTCACCGCGAAGGTGGTGGCGGTGTGGTCCACCAGGTACTCCCCCGGGCCCCGGTACTGGGTCTTCTGGTAGTAGACCCCGAAGGTCCGGGCCACCTCCTGGATGGTTTCAGGGCTTCCCGTGAGGCCCAGGAAGCTGGGGTGGAAGCCCTTGGCGTACTGGTCGGCGATCTCCGGGGTGTCCCGCTCGGGGTCCACGCTGATGAAGACCACCTGGACCCTTTCCTGTTCCTTAGGGGAGAGCTTCTCATAGGCCCGTTTCAGGGCCAGCATGGTGGTGGGGCAGACGTCGGGGCAGTGGACGTAGCCGAAGAAGATGAGGACCAGCTTGTCCTTAAGCTGGGAAAGCTGTACCGGGCCCTGGGGCCCCTCGAGGGTGAAGTCCACGGGCTTGGGATTCAGAAGCCGGGTGCCGTAGAAGGCGTGGGAGCCCTTGGGCAGGAGGAGGTAGGCCACCCCCACCAGGGCGAGGACCAGGAGTACGGGCAAGAGGAGTTTCCCTTTCATCGCATCTCCACCGGCAGGATCACCTTGAGCCTGCTGCCGTCTTGGAACCTCAGGACCAAAGCCACCTTCTCCCCTGCTTTCAGGGGGCGCTTAAGCCCTTCCAGCATGAGGTGGTACTTACCCGGGCGGAACTCCACCCGGCCTCCCGGGGGAATGTCCAGGTAGGGAAGGGGGCGCATGCCCAAGACCACCTGGCCTCCTCGGTGTTCCCTATGGTCCTGGTGGAAGGAAACCCGCTCGGCCACCTCCGTTTCGGCTCCCACCAGGCGCAAGGGGGTCTTGCCCCGGTTTTCCAGGGTCAGGTAGGCGGCGGTGTCCTTCACCACCGGGGGCACCAGGCGGACCCAGCCCGGGGTGACCACGGGCTGGGCCAGGGCCAGGCTTCCCAGCAGGATCAGGAGCCACCTCATGCGTTTACCTTACCAATCGGGAGGGGGACAAATGTACTCCGTGGTTTAGGGCACATTTCCTGGGAGTACGAATGTCCCGCTCCCCAGGCCTACCCTTAGGGTGATGCGCCCTTTGGGGTGGTGGCCTCTTTTCCTGGGCATGGCCCTGGCCGCACCGGTCCTTCAGCTGAGGGGGGAGGTGGAGGGACCCCTGGTTCTCACCATCCCGGGCCTGGTGGTGGAGGGGGAGGGGGCGGTGCTCCGGGGAAAGGAGGGTCACACCCTAAGCCTTCTGGCCCCGGGGATACGGGTGCGGGGGCTCAAGGTGGTGGGGGCGGGGCCTGAGGAGGATTTTTTTGAGCCCGACGCCGCCATTTACCTGCGGGGGTGCGGGGGATGCCTGCTGGAGGATGTGGTGGTGGAGGAAGCCCCCGCGGCGGTGCGGATGGAGGACTCCCCAAAGGCGGTGGTGCGGGGCTTGAGGGCCAAAGGCCTGGGGGAGTCTCCCGGGGTTTTGGTCTACGGGAGCCCTGGGGTGCGGGTGGAGGGAAGCCACCTCCTTGGCTACATGGACGCCATCTACGTGGAGTACAGCCCGGACATGGTCATCCGAGGGAACCTTCTGGAGGGGAACGGGCGCTACGGCTTCCACGTGATGTTTTCCTGGGGGGTGCGGGTGGAGGGGAACCAAAGCCGGGCAAACGGCATCGGCAATGCGGTGATGCACGGGGCGGCGAACCGGGTGCGGGGGAACCGCCTCGAGGCCCACACGAGCCCAGTGGCCTATGGCCTTCTTCTCCAGGATGAGAGGGAAAGCGTAGCGGAGGCGAATCGTTTCCACGGGAACACCCTCGGCCTGGTGCTCATGGATGCGGCAGGGGTCGGGGTGAGGGGGAACCTTTTCCGGGAAAACGGCACCGCCTTGCGCATCACCCGGGAGCGGGGCGGGAACTCCGCCCGGGTGGAGGGGAACGCGTTTCAAGGGAACCTCTACGACCTCCTGGTGGATGACCCCGAGGCCGAGGCCAGGGTGGTGGGCAACCGCTACGACCGGGCCAGCGGCCTGCCCGTGCCCCACCTGCCCACGGGCTCCTTCGCCCTCCTCCTGGCCCGCCAGCCGGAGCTTTCCCTCTTCGCCCTTTCCCCAGGGGTGCTCCTCTGGGAGGCGGCGGAGGCCCAGGTGCCGGGGTTAAGGCTGGTGGCCCTGGCCGACCCCAAGGCGGAACCCCTGGCCAGGGAAACCCTTCCCCATGGGGGGTGGCTGTTCCTGGGTCTTTTGGGAGGTGTCCTATGGTGGCGGTGGAGGGCTTGAGGAAGCAGGGGCGGCTCCGGGGGGTGAGCCTCCGGGCGGAAGGGGGCGTGGTGGGCCTCCTGGGCCCCAACGGGGCGGGGAAGAGCACCCTTTTGGCCCTTTTGGCGGGGCGGCTCAAGCCGGATGGAGGCAAGGCGGTGCTTTTCTCCCATGCCCCCCGGGATCCCAGGGTTCTTCCCCTAAGGGCCTACCTGCCCCAGGCTCCCAGGCTATTTCCCCATCTCAGGGCCCTCGAGGTCCTGGAGGGAGCCAGGCGGGTAAAGGGCTTGGGCAAAGAGGCCCTGGAGGAGGCGGTGGGGCGCATGGGCTTGGAAGGTTTTCTGCACCGGCCTGTGGCCGTTCTTTCTGGAGGGCAGCGCCAGCGCCTGGCCCTGGCCGCAGCCCTCATGGGGGACCCCCCCATCTGGCTTCTGGACGAGCCCACCGCCGCCTTGGACCCCAAGGGGCGGGAGCGCTTCTGGGCCTGGGTGGGGGCCAAGCGGGAGGGGGTGGTCCTCCTGGCCCTGCACCACGTGGAGGAGGCCCGACGGGCGGATCGCCTGGTGCTCCTCAAGGGGGGTGAGGTCCTGGAAGAGGGCCCACCCGAAGCGGTTTTGGGCCTAAGGGACGAGCGCGTTCCCTGGCTGATGGAGGTGCTCTATGAGGAACCGGCGTGAGGTGCTGAAGGTTTTGGGCGGTTTGGTGGTGGCGGGCCCGGTGCTGGCCCAGCACGGGGCGATGGGTGGGGCGGCCCCCACCGCCTCCGCGGGCGCGGTGATCCCCGCCAGGCCCATCCCCTGGGCGGATGGCGCTTGCGCCTTCTGCGGCATGCCCATCCAGACCCCCGAGGGGCAGTGGCGGGGGCGTACTTTCCCCAAGGGCTTCTTCGAGCAGACCTATTCCCAGATCGCCTTTGAAAAGCCCCGGCCCGCCCCCCACGACCCCAAGCAGGTGGTGGAGGCCCTGCACTTTGAGAGCATCGCCTGCATGGTGAACTACGCCTGGGTGCACGGCCTCAAGGACGGGGAAGGGGCCACCTTCTACGTGACCGACCGGGGGGCCTACGACCCTGGGAGGCCCCAGGAGAGCGTGCGCCTCATCCCCGCCCGCCAGGCTACCTACTACTGGGGGGAGAGGATGATGGTGGTGATGAACGCCAAGCTCTTGGCCTTTTCCAGCCCGAAGGCGGCCCAAGAGTTTGCCGAGAGGAACAAGGCCCAGCACGGCCGCCAGAACTTCTATAGCTTCCAGACCCTTTGGGATCTGGCCCCCTTGCCGGAGATGAACCTGGTGGCCCTGCTGGCCCAGCACGCGGGGCTCTTGGGGGGCGGGGACCACGGGGGCCATTAGACTTTCCCCTATGGACCGTAGACGCTTCCTAGCGGGGTTGGCGTCCGGGGTGTTCCTTGCCCGGGCCCTGGCCGCCCCCCGCCCGTTGCGGGTGGGGGTGGAGGCCTGCCCCTACTGCTTCATGACCATCCTGGACGCCCGCCACGCGGCCCAGGCGGTGAACCCGCAGGGCAAGGCCTTCTTCTACGACGACCCCGCCTGCCTCCTGGACCAGTTGAACGGCTGGGGTGGGCCAAGCCTCGTCGCCAAGGAGGTTTACCTGGCGGACTACGCCGAAAGCTCCCGCACCGCGCCCAAGTGGGTGGCGGCGGAAAAGGCCCTCCTCTATCACAACCCCCGGATCCGCACCCCCATGGGCTCGGGGCTTTTGGCCTTCGGGAGCCAGGAGGCCTTGGAACGCCACCTCAAGGAGCGGCCCGAGCGGGCGGGGGGACGGGTGCTCACCTGGGCGGAGGCCCTGAAGGAGGGGAAGAAGCGTACCTGGGTGCCCACTGACTTTTTCCCTCCCCCTCCCAAGGCCCCATGAGCCCCTTCTTTTTCAAGGAGATATCCCGGAACCCCTGGTCCTTTGGCCTTTTCCTTCTCCCTTCCCTTTTGGCCCTCGGCTTCCTAGGCCGGGGGGAAGGGGTGGGCTTGGTGGGGCTCTACTCGGGGCTGCTCCTCCTCCTTCCCCCCTTGGTCCTGGCCCTGGCCCTTCCCCTTTTGGCCTCGAGGGAGGAGTGGGCCTTCCTCCTTGGGCTTCCCGTGAGGGCCTTCTCGGGTTTTGGCCAAGGGGTCTTGGGGGTTTTTCTGGGGTTAGGATTCCCCCTTATGCCTGGCCTTCTTTTGGGGGCAGGGCTCTTGGGCCTTTCCGGAAAGGCCCTCTTATGGCTTTTGCTTTCCGGCCTTGGCCTCCTGGCCTTCTGGGTGGGCCTTGCCGCCCTGCTTTCCGCCTTGACCCTGGAGGAAAAGCGGGCCCTGGGCCTGGGATTTGGCCTTTTCGGCCTCTTGAACATCCTTTATGGACCCCTGGTGGTGGCCCTGGCGGTGCGCCTTAAGGACTATCCCCTGGAGGGCCTCCTCACCCTGGCCCTGCTTCTCAACCCCCAGGAGATCCACCGGGTGGGGCTCCTGGCCAGCTTGAAGGCCCCGGTGCTCACCGGGCCCATAGGGTACCTGGTGGCGGAGCGGCTTGGGGAGGTGGGGCCTTGGCTGGGCCTCCTTTACCTGGCCTTCTCGGGGTTTGCCCTGGCCCTGCTGGGCGCCCTGGTCTTTGCCCGCAGGGACCGGTAGCATAGGGCATGCGCCTCCGTCTGGCGGCCTTTTTGCTCATCCTTCCCTTTTTCCTCCAGCTTCTGGGCTTCGGGAAGACCCCCCTGGGCGGGGGGCTATGCGGGGAGCTTTTTCTGGTGCAAAACCCCGCCCTGGCCTTCCAGACCCCGGGGTTCTGGTACGCCCTTCTCTTCATGGGCCTGTTGGCCTTCGAGCTGGGCTACGGCCTCTCCTTGCTCCTCCTGCCCCTTCTGGAGGTGCCCATAGGCCCGGGCTGGCGGCGCCTGGGGCGGTACCTGGTGGGGGTGATGGGGGGGCTTTTCCTCCTCACCCGCACCACGGGTCTACCCGCCCCGGGGCCCGGGGGGTGGGTGCTGGAGCAGGCTCCGGTAGACCCCCTTTCCCTGCTCTTGGTGGGCCTTTCCCTGGCGGGAGGCTTCCTCCTGAGGGAGAATGGGGGGCATGGAGCGGCTTCTTGAGGTGATGCGCTGCCTCAGGGGCCCTGGGGGCTGCCCCTGGGACCGGGCCCAGACCCATGAAAGCCTCATCCCGTACCTTTTGGAGGAGGCCAGCGAGGCGGCGGATGCCCTTTTGAAGGGGGATTCCCAGGAGATGGCGGAGGAGCTTGGGGATGTGCTTTTGCAGGTGGCCTTTCACAGCGTCATCGCCGAGGAGGAGGGGCGGTTCTCCTACGAGGACGTGGAAAGAAGCATCGTGGAAAAGCTCATCCGCCGCCACCCCCATGTGTTTGGGGAGGGCACGGCCAAGACCCCGGAGGAGGTGAAGGCCCGCTGGGAGGAACTGAAGGCGGAGGAGGGGAAGGAGGAGGAGCCCTGTGGGCTACCCAAGCACCTTCCCACCCTGCTTCGGGCCTATGAACTCCAGCGAAAGGGCGTGGATCCGGGAAGCGAGGAGGGCCTGAGGGCGGCCCTGGAGAAAGGGGACCTCGAGGAGGCGCTTTGGAACCTGGTGGGGCTTTTCGCGAAGAGGGGCCTGGACCCCGAGACCGCCTTAAGAAGGCGCTCCCTCAGGGCCTGCCGGGAGAGCTAGCCCTCCCGGAGGGCTTCCGCCTGGCGGCGGTGGCCGTGCCCCTTCTTGGGGAAAGCCTCCTCTTTACCCTAAGGAGCCCCCACCTGCCCACCCACGCGGGCCAGGTGAGCTTTCCCGGGGGGGCGGTGGAGCCGGGGGAGACGCCGGTGGAGGCGGCGCTGCGGGAGGCGGCGGAGGAGGTGGGCCTTTTGGGGGTGGAGCCCTTGGGCTTCCTTTCCCCCGCCCTTTCCCCCCAGGGTTTCCTGGTCCAGCCGGTGGTGGTCTTCCGGGAGGATCTTCCTCTCCTAAGGCCCAATCCCCTCGAGGTGGCCGAGGTTTTCTTGGCTCCGGTAAGGGAGCTTCTCCAAATCACCCCCTGGAGCGAGGTGCGCCATGGCCGCACCGTCTGGCACTTTCCCTGGCGAGGGGTGGACATCTGGGGGGTGACGGGGAATATCCTTAAGGAGTTCCTGGAGGTGTGGCGTGAAGCGAGTGGGGATTCTTCTGGCGGACCTTTTTGACGAGCGGGAGTTCCTGTACCCGTACTACCGGGTGCAGGAGGCCGGGTATACTCCGATGGTCATCGGTCCTGAGGCCCGGGAGTACAGGGCCAAGTCGGGTTTTTCCTGGAAGTCGGAGGTAAGCGCCCGGGAGGCGCCGGAGCTGGCGGGCCTCCTCATCCCCGGAGGCTTCGCCCCCGATTACCTGAGAAGAAGCCCTGAGGTGCTGGCCCTGGTGCGCCGGGTGGCGGAAGGGGGAAGGCCCCTCGGGGCCATCTGCCATGCGGGCTGGGTTCTCATCAGCGCCGGGCTGGTGCGGGGCAGGCGGGTCACGGGGTTTTCCTCCATCCGGGACGACCTGGAGAACGCCGGGGGGCTTTACCAGGAAACGGGGGTGGTGGTGGATGGCAACCTGGTCACCGCCCAGGGGCCCAAGGACCTGCCCGGGTTCGTCCTAGCCTTTTTGGAGCTTCTGGCTAAAGGGTGAACCGGGTTCCCCTCTCCCCCTGCAAAACCCCGGCCACCACCCCCCTTTCCCCTCGAGCGATGGCAGCCCAGGGGGCGCCTGTCCTAAGGGCGCTTAAAGCAGCTTCCACCTTGGGGATCATGCCCCCCTGGAGGATCCCCTGGGCCTTCAGGTCGTCCACTTCCTTCGGCGTGAGGTGGGGGAAGCGGGTGGTGGGGTCCTTGGGATCCCTTAAGACACCGGGCACATCCGTGAGGAAGAGGGCGGGCCACCCCAAGGCCCCGGCCACCGCCCCGGCGGCGGTGTCGGCGTTCACGTTCAAGGGGCCTTCCTCGTCCAGGGCGATAGGGGCGAGGAGGGGCGTGTAGCCCTTTTCCAGGAGGTCCAGGAGCAAGCCCACTTCCACCCCCACCACCTCCCCCACCCGGCCCAGGTGGGGGAGGGCCTTCCCCCTTAGGCAGAGGGCATCCCGCCCGGAAAGGGAAAGGGCCCTTTTCCCCTTTCGGGAAAGTCCCTCCGCCAGGCGCTTTCCCGTGAGGCACAGGCTCATCTCCACCACCTCCATGTGTTCGGGAGGCGTTACCCGCAGGCCTCCCTCAAAGCGGCTTTCCCAGCCCAGGCGGGTAAGCCAGGCCCCGATCTCCGGCCCACCCCCGTGCACCAGGACCAGGGGGCCAGGGTAGCTGGCGAGTTCGTCCAGCAGGGCTTCGGCACCCCTTAGGCTTCCCCCCACCTTCACCAGCAAGGGTTCACTCAAGGTAGATCACCTCCTCGGGCAGGTCCCCCTCCTCCTCGGCCTCCAGGAGGTCCAAAAAGCCCAAGGCGGCGTGGTCGGGGTGGAGGCCGAAATGGGCCGCCAGGGCCTGGACTGCGTTTACGGGGGGCATGCGGCTGGCCTTCTCGAGCAGGGGTCTCAGCTCCGAAGGGGCCATGAGCCTTTCCCCTAGCTCCGCTCCCTGGGCCAGCTCCGCCTGGACCTTTCCCCCCTCGGCCAGAAGGAAGAGAAGCTCTTCCTCGGCCAGGACCAGGAAGGCCAGGACCCTTCCCAGTTGGGAAAGCTCCTCCAGGAAGGCCCGGATGGCCTGGGGGTCCTCCTGGGCCTCGAGGGCCTCATGGTACAGGCTCACCCAGGGGGGGTCTGGGACCAGGTAGACCCCAGCCCCCAGGGTTCTTTCCCGGGTCCAGGCCACCACCCTTGCCAACGGGGCCTCTACGTGGAGGGAGAGAAAGCTCCGCACCAAGCCCTATACTAGCCCTTGTGAGCGCCCTTTACCGCCGGGTCCGCCCCCTCACCTTTGAGGAGCTGGTGGGCCAGGAGCACGTGAAGGAGCCCCTCATGCGGGCTGTCCGGGAAGGACGCCTCGCCCAGGCCTACCTCTTTTCCGGCCCCCGGGGGGTGGGGAAGACCACCACCGCCCGGCTCCTGGCCATGGCCGTGGGGTGCCAGGGGGTGGAGCGCCCTTGCGGGGTTTGCGCCCACTGCCAGGCGGTGCAGAAGGGGGCCCACCCCGATGTGGTGGAGATCGACGCCGCCAGCAACAACTCGGTGGAGGACGTGCGGGAACTTAGGGAGAGGATCCTCCTCGCCCCCCTTTCCGCCCCCAGGAAGGTCTTCATCCTGGATGAGGCCCATATGCTCTCCAAAAGCGCCTTCAATGCCCTCCTCAAGACCTTGGAGGAGCCCCCGCCCCACGTGCTCTTCATCTTCGCCACCACCGAGCCCGAGAGGATGCCCCCCACCATCCTTTCCCGCACCCAACACTACCGCTTCCGCCGCCTCACGGAGGAGGAGATCGCCTTTAAGCTCCAGCGCATCCTCAGGGAGATGGGGAGGGAAGCGGAGGAAGACGCCCTTCTCCTGGTGGCAAGGCTTTCGGACGGGGCGCTTAGGGATGCGGAAAGCCTCCTGGACCGCCTGCTTCTCCTGGAAGGTCCCTTGACCCGAAAGCAGGTGGAGGAGGCCTTGGGCCTTCCGCCAAGGGAGGCCCTTTCCCGCTTGGCCCGGGGCTTGGCCCGGGGAGACCTCAAGGGGGTGCTTTCGGAGGCCAGGGGGCTTTACGCCAAGGGCTTCGCCCCAAGGAGCCTGGTGGGAGGGCTCATGGAGGTGCTCCGGGAGGCCCTCTACGCCGCCCACGGCCTGCCGGGGGAGGGCCTCGAGGCTCCTCCCGAAGCCTTACTGGGAGCCCTCACCGCCTTGGACGAGGCCATGGAGCGCCTTGCCAAGCGCTCAGACCTTCTGGCCCTGGAGGCAGCCTTGTTGCAGGCGGCCAGGGTTTTCCCGGCGGCCTCCTCGTTCCAGCCGGGCAACGGGGAGGTTCAGCCCGCGGCCAGCCCCTCCTTCGGGGAAGGGGTGCGGGCCGGGACGGCTTTGCCTGGAAAGCCAGCCCATTTGCGTAGGCAAGGGGCTTCCCAGGAAGACCTGCCCGAGTTCCATCCCACCAAGCCCTTGGTGCCGCCAGGTGTTAGGGAAGCAGACCTTTCGGGGGAGATGCCAAGGGACCTGGCCGGGAGGTGGCGGGCGTTCCTCGAGGCCCTGAAGCCCACCCTGAGGGCTTTCCTCAGGGAGGCCCGGCCGGACCTGGAAGGAGGGCGCTTGGTGCTGCGCTTCCCCGAGAGCAAGGCCTTCCACCACAAGCGGGCTGAGGAGCAAAGGGCCACCCTTCTCCCCCTGGTGCGGGCCCACTTCGGGGTGGAGGAGGTGGCCTTTCTCCTGGAAAAAAAAAGCCTAGACCCTAGACCCCCTTCCCGGAACCTTCCTTTGCCCGGGGAAAAACGTGGGCGTTCGGAAGAGCCCAGGGCCTCCGAGCCCGCTTCCCCGGCCCTGCCCGAAGGGGGTGTCCAGGAGGCCAGGGGTTTTCCTGGAGGAGAGGAGGAGCCGTGGGATGCCTTGCCCGAGCCAGCCGAAAGGCCACCTTCCGCAGAGGCTCCCTGGCGAGGGGGGGTGGACCCCGCCGGTCAAGACACCCCGGCGGAGGAACCCCTTAGGCCCCCTGAGGATCCCAACCGGCGCCTAGCGGAGATCACCCGGCTCTTGGGGGCGCGGCTTCTCTGGGTGCGCAGGCCCAGGCTTCCTGAGGCCGAGGAACCGGTGAGCGAAGACGACATAGGGGGTACTGGTATATAATGCCCTCATGACCAAGACCACCGAGCTGGGGCAAGAGACCGTGGGGAACATCCTCAAGCGGCTACGGCGTATCGAAGGCCAGGTGAGAGGGTTGCAGAAGATGGTGGCGGAGGGGCGCCCCTGCGATGAGGTCCTCACCCAGATGACCGCCACCAAAAAGGCCATGGAGGCGGCGGCCAGCTTGATCCTGGAGGAGTTCCTCAACATCTGCGCCGCCGAGGTTTCCGAGGGCAAGGTGGACCCTAAAAAGCCCGAGGAGATCGCCACCATGCTGAAGAAGTTCATCTAGCTCCTTGCTGGGCCGCAGGAGCCAGGGCTTAGGACGAGGGTTCGGGAGGGTGCCAAAGAGGCTTAGGCGCCTCTTCCAGGCCTTCTTTCCTCGAGGGGAGGAGCCGGACGATGCCTTCGCCCTGGCCTTTTTGCGGGGGGAGGAGCGCACCCTTTACCTTTCCATGGATCCCAGGGACCGGGCCCATGCGGTGCGGGTGGCCCGCCGGCTCCTGAAGCACTACCCTGACGTCCCTGCCTTCGTCATCCGGGCTGCCCTTCTTCACGATGCGGGAAAGGCCCTGAGGCCCTACCGTCCCTTGGAACGCATCCTTACCGGGCTTTACGCCCTCCCCGTACCCCCTTATCCCTTGCGCAAGGGGATCTTTGGGGCCTTCCAGGTGCGCCGCCACCACCCCCTGTATGCGGCGGAGCGCATTCAGGACCCGGAGGTGCGGACCTTAGTACTGGAGCACCATCGCCCCCAGAGCCTTTGGGGCAAAAGGCTTCATCAGGCGGACCAGGAGGAATAAACCCCCCTTTTGGGCAAATGCCCCTAGCCAAGCCGGACCCTTAAGGAGTAGGGTATCAAAGAGCGAAGGAGGGCTTATGGAAGACTTCACCTGGCGTGTGGGCGGCCCCCAAGGGGGCGGGATAGAGACGGCGGCCACCCTTTTCGCCCGGGCGGTGGCCAAGGGGGGTTGGTGGGTGGCCACCAAGCGGGAGTACCATTCCAACATCATGGGGCGGCATTCCTACTTGGATGTGCGCCTCGCGCGAAAACCCGTGGCGGCCTTCCGAGAAAAGGTGGACATGCTGGTGGCCCTGGACGGGGAGACCCTGGCCCGGCACCTGGACGAGGTTCGGTCTGGGGGGGTGATCCTTTACGATCCCCGGGTTTTGGAGCTCACGGTGCACAAGCTGCCCATGCTGGACCACCGGGTGGCGGAGGTTCTTTCGGAGCGCTTCGGCAAGCTGGACCCCAGCCTGAAGGATCTCCTTGCCGCCTACGTGGAGTCGGGGGTTCAGCCCCTGCCCTACCCCTTTGAGGAAGTGGCGGACCGGATCGGGGCGGAGCTGGGTGTCCCTTCCCTTCAAGCCCGGCGCACCCTGAACACCATCGCCGTGGCGGCGAGCCTCCACTTCCTGGGCTTCCCCCTGGAGCCCTTACTGGAGGCCCTGGCCCTGCAGTTTAGGGGTAAGGTATTGGAGCTAAACCAGAAGGTGGCCGAGGCGGTATACCGGGAGGAGGTGCCTAGGCTTTCCTTCCAGCTTCACCTAAACGGGTACGAGCCGGGCCGGGTCTACCTCACCGGGGCCCAGGCGGCGGCCTTGGGCAAGCTGGCTGGCGGGCTTCGCTTCCAGACCTACTACCCCATAAGCCCGGCCACGGACGAGTCCACCTACCTCGAGGCTCACACGGCTTTTACTGGGGCCGACGTGGCCGTGGTCCAGACGGAAGACGAGATCGCCGCGGTGACCATGGCGGTGGGGGCGGCCCTCACCGGGGCTAAATCGGCCACCGCCACCAGCGGCCCCGGCTTCAGCCTCATGGCCGAGGGTATGGGCTTTGCCGGCATGATCGAGGCGCCCTTGGTGGTGACCCTCTACCAGCGGGGCGGGCCCAGTACTGGCCTGCCCACCCGCACGGAGCAGGGGGACCTCCAGTTTGCCCTCAGGGGCGGGCATGGGGAGTACCCCCGGCTGGTGCTGGCCTCCGGGGACATCGAAGACGCCTTCCTGGACGCCCAGAAGGCCCTGGCCTGGGCCTGGCGCTACCAGACGGTGGTGGTGCACCTCCTGGACAAGTTCCTGGCCTCCATGGCCCAAAGCCTTCCCAAGGAGGCCCTTAGGGTGCTCCAGCTAGACGGGGAAAAGCGCCTTCTGCCCAAGCGGGAGGGGCTTGCCCCTTACGAGCGCTACGCTCCCTCGGAGGACGGCATCTCCCCCTTCATCCCCATCGGTACCCCTGGGGGCTTTTACTGGATGACCTCTGACGAGCACGACCTCGAGGGGCACATCACCGAGGATGTCGTTCTCCGGGAGTACCAGATGGAAAAGCGCATGCAGAAGCTCAAGACCGCCCAGGAGGAGATCCCCCTGGAGGACCAGTACACCCTCTTCCGGGACGGAGAGGTCCTGGTCCTGGGCTGGGGCACGGTGAAGGGCACCCTTCTCGAGGCCCTGGACCACCTCCCTGGGGTGGGGTATTTGCACCTCAGGCTTCTTTGGCCCTTCCCCAAGATCGCCGACCTCCTGGAGGGGAAGCGGATCGTCACCGTGGAACACAACTACTCGGGGCAGCTTGCCGACTTGGTGCAGCAGGAGACGCTAAAACGGGTTCACCACCGCGTGGTCAAGTATAGCGGCCGCCCCATCACCTTGGACGAGGCGGTGGAGGTGCTGCGGGCGGTGCTGGCAAAAGAGGCGCCGGAGCGCCTGGTGCTCAGGAAAGGAGTTTAGGATGCTGGAGCTCAAGCTCGCCGATTACAAAGCGGAGAAACAACCCGACTGGTGCCCGGGCTGTGGGGACTACGGGATCCTCTCGGCTTTGCAGATGGCCCTCTTTGAGTTGCGGAAAGACCCCAGCCAAACCGCAGTCTTCTCCGGGATCGGCTGCTCGGCCAAGACCCCCCACTACCTCAACGTCTACGGGGTCCACACCCTCCACGGCCGCGTTCTCCCCGTGGCCCAGGGGGCCAAGCTGGCCAACCCTCACCTCACGGTGGTGGCGGTGGGCGGGGACGGAGACGGCCTGGGTATTGGGGCGGGGCACTTCGTGGCCGCAGGGCGCAGGAACGTGGACATGCTCTACATCCTCTACGACAACGAGGTCTACGGCCTCACCAAGGGGCAGGCGGGGCCCACCTTGGGCTTCGGGGAGAAGACCAAAAGCCTACCCAAGCCCAACCCCCAAGGGCGCATCAACCCCCTGCTCCTGGCTTTCGCCGCTGGCTACACCTGGATCGGGCGGGGCTACGCCTACGACGTGAAGGGCCTCAAGGAGCTCATCAAGGAGGGCCTTAGCCACAAGGGCCTGGCTTTTCTGCACGTTCTCCAGCCCTGCCCCACCTACAACGACTTGCACACCAAGGAGTGGTTCGCCCCCAGGCTCTATAAGCTCAAGGACGAGGGATACGACCCCCATGTTCCCGAAGGCCTGCCCCCGGAGGAGCTGGATCGTAAGATGGCCCAGTTCCAGGAGAAGGCGGCGGAGTGGGGGGAACGGATCCCCATAGGGGTCTTCTGGAAGGCGGAGGTGCCCACCTTTGAGGAGCGCCTCAGGGCCTACCTCCCCCGCTACCCCGAGGTCTACCCCGCCCTGGGGCAACGGGAACCTTTGGACCTGGAAGGGCTCCTCAAGGAGTTCGCCCTCTAGGGCCGGATGAGCCGCTGGGGTGTGGCGATCAGGTCCACCCGCCTTTCCGGCTCCACGGGGAGTTTGGGGTAGACCATGAGGGCGTGGGCCAGGGTGGCGAAGGGCGCCTCCACGGCAAGCCAGGCCTGGGGAAAGCCGTAGCCCTTCCCCACCCACCCCCCTTCCTCGTCCACGGCCACAGCCCCGATGAGGACCAGGTCTATGGGCTGGCCCTTTAGGTCCACCTTCACCCCGTAGCGGTAGGCCTCCCGCACCCGCTTGAGCTTCCTGGGGTCCAGGTCCTTGAGGAGCACGAACTCCCCTGGCCGATCGGGGTGGGGGAGGATCAGGGCCTTTCCCACCTTCAGGGCCTCCTCCCGCAAGGGTTTCAGCACCGCATCCATGCCTGCCAGGATGAGCCTGGCCCTTTGAAACTCCGGGGTGCGGAGGAGAAGCCCCGCTGCCTTCCTGGCTCCCAGGAAGTTGGGGTGGTGGCCGTGGGGAGGTGTGGGGTGGAGGGCCAGGTCGTAGCGGGCCAGGGTGTTCCAGACTTCTTCCCTAAGCTGACCCAGGGTCATGGGCTTCTAAATAGGGCACGGTAACGCCTTCCGGTGAGCCTTGAACGGGTGCCGATACCCTCAGTCATGGCACTCCTCATTATGCCTGGCCGGGGGGTGCAGGGCGCTTGCTAGACTGGACCCCATGGGCCGCCTTAAGTTCGCCCACCTGCACCAGCACACCCAGTTCTCCCTCCTGGACGGGGCGGCGAAGCTTTCCGACCTTCTTGAGTGGGTGAAGAGGGTTTCCCCCGAGGACCCTGCCCTGGCCATGACCGACCACGGCAACCTCTTCGGGGCGGTGGAGTTCTACAAGAAGGCCACCGCCATGGGGGTGAAGCCCATCCTCGGCTACGAGGCCTATGTGGCCGCGGAAAGCCGCTTTGACCGCAAAAGGGGCAAGGGCCTGGACGGGGGGTACTTCCACCTCACCCTTCTCGCCAAGGACTTCCGGGGCTACCAGAACCTGGTGCGCCTGGCGAGCCGGGCCTACCTGGAGGGTTTTTATGAAAAACCCCGCATTGACCGAGAGATCCTGCGGGAGCATTCGGAGGGGCTCATCGCCCTTTCCGGTTGCCTGGGGGCGGAGATCCCCCAGTTCATCCTGCAGGATCGCCTGGACCTGGCGGAGGCCCGGCTGAACGAGTACCTCTCCATCTTCGGCGACCGCTTTTTCATAGAAATCCAGAACCACGGCTTGCCCGAGCAAAGGAAGGTTAACCAGGTCCTGAGGGAGTTCGCCCGAAAGTACGGCCTGGGAATGGTGGCCACCAACGACGGCCACTACGTGAGAAGGGAGGATGCCCGGGCCCACGAGGTGCTTCTCGCCATCCAGTCCAAGAGCACCTTGGATGACCCCGAGCGCTGGCGCTTCCCCTGCGACGAGTTTTACGTGAAGACCCCAGAGGAGATGCGGGCCATGCTCCCCGAGGAGGAGTGGGGTGACGAACCCTTTGACAACACGGTGGAGATCGCCCGCATGTGCAACGTGGACCTGCCCATCGGGGACAAGATGACCTACCGCATCCCCCGCTTCCCCCTCCCCGAGGGGCGCACCGAGGCCCAGTACCTGCGGGAACTCACCTTCCTGGGGCTTCTTGCCCGCTACGCCGACCGCATCACCGAAGGGTTCTACCGGGAGGTCTTCCGCAGGCTGGGGAAGCTCCCCCCCCACGGGGACGGGGCCGCCCTGGCCCAGGCTCTGGCCCAGGTGGAGGGCGAGGCTTGGGAGGTCTTGGCCTTGGAGCTTCCCCCCTTGGAGGGGGTGCGGGAGTGGACGGCGGAGGCCATCTTGTACCGGGCCCTCTACGAGCTTTCCGTGATCGAGCGGATGGGCTTTCCCGGCTACTTCCTTATCGTGCAGGACTACATCAACTGGGCCAGGAAAAATGGGGTATCCGTGGGGCCAGGCCGGGGAAGCGCCGCCGGGAGCCTGGTGGCCTATGCGGTGGGCATCACCAACATCGACCCCTTGCGCTTCGGCCTCCTCTTTGAGCGCTTTTTGAACCCCGAGCGGGTTTCCATGCCGGACATCGACACCGACTTTTCCGACCGGGAAAGGGACCGGGTGATCGAGTACGTGCGGAGGCGCTACGGGGAGGACAAGGTGGCCCAGATCGGCACCTTTGGGAGCCTGGCCTCCAAGGCGGCCCTCAAGGATGTGGCCCGGGTCTACGGCATCCCCCACAAGAAGGCGGAGGAGCTGGCCAAGCTGATCCCCGTGCAGTTCGGCAAGCCCAAGCCCCTGGCCGAGGCCATAGAGTTGGTGCCGGAGCTAAAGGCGGAGATGGAAAAGGACCCCCGGGTGCGGGAGGTGATCGAGGTGGCCATGCGCCTCGAGGGCCTGAACCGCCATGCCTCCGTGCACGCCGCCGGGGTGGTGATCGCCCAAGAGCCCCTCACGGACTTGGTGCCCCTGATGCGGGACCAGGAGGGGCGGCCCGTGACCCAGTACGACATGGGAGCGGTGGAGGCCCTGGGGCTTCTGAAGATGGACTTCCTGGGCCTGCGCACCCTCACCTTCCTGGACGAGGCCAAGAAGATCGTGAAGGAGTCCAAGGGGGTGGAGCTGGACTACGATCGCTTGCCGTTGGACGACCCCAAGACCTTCGCCCTCTTGGCGCGGGGGGAGACCAAGGGAGTTTTCCAGCTGGAATCAGGGGGGATGACGGCCACGGTGCGGGGGCTAAAGCCCAGGCGCCTCGAGGACATCATCGCCCTGGTCTCCCTCTACCGCCCGGGGCCCATGGAGCACATCCCCACCTACATCCGCCGCCACCACGGCCAGGAGCCGGTAAGCTACGTGGAATTCCCCCATGCGGAGAAGTACCTGAGGCCCATCCTGGAGGAAACCTACGGCATCCCCGTCTACCAGGAGCAGATCATGCAGATCGCCTCCCAGGTGGCGGGCTACTCCCTGGGGGAGGCGGACCTCCTCCGCCGGGCCATGGGCAAGAAGAAGGTGGAGGAGATGCAAAAACACCGGGAGCGCTTCGTGCGGGGGGCCAGGGAACGGGGCGTGCCCGAGGAGGAGGCCAACCGGCTTTTTGACATGCTGGAGGCCTTCGCCAACTATGGCTTCAACAAGTCCCATGCGGCCGCCTACAGCCTTCTCTCCTACCAGACCGCCTACGTGAAGGCCCACTACCCGGTGGAGTTCATGGCCGCCCTCCTCACCGTGGAGCGGCACGATTCCGACAAGGTGGCGGAGTACATCCGCGACGCCCGGGCCATGGGCATAGAGGTCCTTCCCCCCGACATCAACCGCTCGGGTTTTGACTTCAAGGTGGTGGGGGAGGAGATCCTCTTTGGCCTCTCCGCGGTGAAGAACGTGGGGGAAGGGGCAGCCCAGGCCATCCTGGCGGAAAGGGAGCGGCGCGGGCCCTTTAAGAGCCTGGGGGACTTCCTCAAGCGCCTGGACGAGAGGGTGGTGAACAAGCGCACCCTGGAGTCCCTCATCAAGGCGGGTGCCTTTGACGCCTTTGGGGACAGGGCCCGGCTTTTGGCCTCCTTGGACCCTCTCCTCCGGTGGGCGGCGGAAAGCCGCGAGCGGGAGAGATCCGGCATGATAGGCCTGTTTGCCGAGGTGGAGGAGCCTTCCCTGGCGGAGGTTCCACCCTTGGACGGGATCACCCGGCTCCGCTACGAGAAGGAGGCCTTGGGCATCTACGTTTCCGGCCACCCGGTGCTGCGCTACCCAGGCCTGAGGGAGGTGGCCAGCTGTACCCTGGAGGAACTTCCCGATTTCATCCGGGGCCTTCCCCCAAGGCCCAGGGTGCTCCTTGCGGGCATGGTGGAGGAGGTGGCGCGCAAGCCCACCCGCAGCGGGGGCATGATGGCCCGTTTTACCCTCTCCGACGAGACCGGGGCCCTCGAGGTGGTGGTTTTCGGCCGGGCCTACGAGGGGGTTTCCCCCAAGCTCAAGGAGGACACCCCCCTCCTGGTCCTGGCGGAGGTGGAGCGGGAGGAAGGGGGGCTTAGGATCATGGCCCAGGCTGCCTGGACCTACGAGGAGGTGGCCGAGGCCCCCAAGGCCCTGGAGGTGGAGGTGGACCACGCCCTATTGGACGAGAAGGGGATCGCCCTCCTCAAAAGCCTCTTGGACGAACACCCGGGCACCCTTCCCCTCTACCTGCGGGTGCAAGGGCCCTTTGGAGAGGCCATCTTCGCCATGCGGGAGGTGCGGGTGGCGGAGGGGGTTCTGGAAGCCCTCGAGGCCGAGGGCTTCCGCGCCTACCTGGTGCCGGACCGGGAGGCCTTCTTGCAGGGGAATGGTGGGGGTGGGCCCAAGGAGGAGGTGGTGCCCTTTTAGAAAGGGGAGCTGGGCCTAGGCCCAGCTCCCTTGCCCCTTTGCCGGGGCCCCAACCTGGCGAAGCCAGGTTGGGGTGGCTTTAGAAGTCCATGTCCCCGCCGCCCGCAGGCGCAGGAGTGGACTCCTTCTTCTCGGGCTTCTCCGCCACCACCGCCTCGGTGGTGAGGATGAGGGAGCCGATGGAGGCGGCGTTCTGGAGGGCGGAGCGGGTCACCTTGGCGGGGTCCACGATGCCCGCCTCCACCATGTCCACGTACTCCCCGGTGGCGGCGTTGAAGCCCAGGCGGAGGTTCTTGGTCTCGGAGAGGATCCGCTGCACCACCACGGAGCCCTCGTAGCCGGCGTTCTCCGCGATCTGGCGGGCGGGCTCCTCCAGGGCGCGGCGCACGATCCTGGCCCCGGTGGTCTCGTCCCCTTCCAGCTTCTTAAGGAGCTCGTCCACGGCGCTGATGGCCCGAAGAAGCGCCACGCCACCGCCCGGGACGATGCCCTCCTCCACCGCGGCCCGGGTGGCGTTCAGGGCGTCCTCAAAGCGGTGCTTCTTCTCCTTGAGCTCGGTCTCGGTGGCGGCCCCCACCCGGATCACCGCCACGCCCCCCGCCAGCTTGGCCAGGCGCTCCTGGAGCTTCTCCTTGGCGTACTCGCTGTCCGTGGTCTCCAGCTCCTTCTTGATGCCGTTGATGCGGGTCTCGATGTCCTCCTTCTTGCCCTTGCCGCCCACGATGGTGGTCTCGTCCTTGGTGATCTTCACCCGCTCGGCCCGGCCCAGCATGGAGAGGGTGGCGTTCTCCAGCTTGAAGCCCAGCTCCTCGGAGATGACGGTGCCACCGGTGACGGCGGCGATGTCCTTGAGCATCTCCTTGCGGCGGTCACCGAAGCCGGGAGCCTTCACCGCAGCCACGTTCAGGGTGCCCCGGAGCTTGTTGACCACCAGAGTGGCCAGGGCCTCGCCCTCCACGTCCTCGGCGATCAGGAGGAGGGGCTTGCCCGTCTGGGCCACCTGCTCCAGGATGGGCAGGAGTTCGCGCACGTTGGAGACCTTCTTCTCCACGATGAGGATGAAGGCGTCCTCGAGGACCGCCTCCATGGCGTCGGGGTTGGTGATGAAGTAGGGGGAGATGTACCCCTTGTCAAACTGGTACCCTTCCACGAACTTCAGCTCGGTCTCCAGGCTCTTGGACTCCTCGACGGTGATGATCCCCTCCTTCCCCACCTTCTCCATGGCGTCGGCGATGAGCTTGCCCACGTCGGGGTCGTTGGCGGAGATGGTGGCCACCTCCTCGATGGCCTTGCGGTCCTCCACGGGGATGGCCAGGGAGCGGATCTTCTCCACCGCCGCCTCCACCGCCTTCTCGATGCCCCGCTTGAGGGCCAGGGGGTTGGCGCCGGCGGCCACGTTCTTCAGGCCCTCCCGCACGATGGCCTGGGCCAAGACGGTGGCGGTGGTGGTTCCGTCACCGGCCACGTCGTTGGTCTTGGAGGCCACCTCCTTGAGGAGCTGGGCCCCGATGTTCTCCAGGTGGTTCTCCAGCTCGATCTCCTTGGCCACCGTCACTCCGTCCTTGGTGATGGTGGGGGAGCCAAACTTCTTCTCCAGGACCACGTTCCGGCCCCGGGGGCCCAGGGTTACCTTCACCGCATCGGCCACCGCGTTCACGCCGCGCTCCAAGGCCCGGCGGGCTGCTTCGTCAAACACCAGGATCTTCGCCATACCTCACCTCCCTTACTGCAGAACCGCCAAAAGGTCGCGCTCGGAGAGGATCACGTACTCCTCGCCGTCGATCTCGATCTCGGTGCCGCCGTACTTGGCGAAGACCACGATGTCCCCCTCCTTGACCTCGAGGGGCACCTTCTGCCCGTTGTCCAGGATGCGGCCCGAGCCCACCGCGATCACCTTGCCCTTCTGGGGCTTCTCCTTGGCGGTGTCGGGGAGCACGATGCCGCCCTTGGTCTTGGGCTCCTCCTCAATCCGCTTCACCACAACCCTTTCGCCTAGGGGCTTGATCACCGTCTTCACCTCCGCAGCCATATTCACTCC
Source organism: Thermus tenuipuniceus (assembly GCF_002964845.1). GTDB lineage: Bacteria > Deinococcota > Deinococci > Deinococcales > Thermaceae > Thermus > Thermus tenuipuniceus. The sequence continues at coordinate 38,320 of NZ_PRDA01000010.1, read as the reverse complement.
CTCCTTTGACGCTCAAAGGGCGAGAGTGTCAAACCAAGGGTTATTATTTTGCCCCCGCGTGTTCCTGTCAAGGGGGTTGAGGGGGGTTTTATAAGGTGAGGGGCTGGTGGCCCCGCACCACCTTCAGCTCGAGGCCATGGGCCAGGAGAAGGCCCCGCATAGCCAGGGCCCGTTCCAGGCCCGGGGTCTTACCCAAGGCCAGCCTTCCCTTTTCCCCCGGGTAGAGGAAGTACCCTTCGGGGAGCAGAAGGAGTACCCCCTGCCGGGCCCGGGCAGCCCCCCTTAGGGCCGCCCTTAGGAAGGCTTCCTCCGCCGCCTGGGTGATGAGGAAGTAGGTGCTTCCAGGAGGGGCTTTGGGGGGGAGGGAGGGGGCTTGGGTAGGTTCTAAGCGGGCTAGAAGGGAAAGGGCCTTGGTCAGGTGGCTCCTTCCCCGTCCCAAAGGCAGGACCTCTCCTGCGGAAAGACCATAGGGAACCCCGCTTTTCTCCGCCAGGAGGAGGAGCCAGGCGGCGAGGCTCGCCCCATGGTCCAGGTAGGCGGGATGGAGGCTTTGGGTGTCCAGGTGAAGGAAGAGGCTTCCCAGGAGGCTTTTTTCCACTTCCCGCACAAAGGGGCGGCCCAGGCGTTGGCTGGCCTTCTTGGCCAGGAGGCGTAAGGGGTCCCCGGGCTGGTAGGGGCGGAGGCCCTTGGCCTCTAAGGGATCGGGAAGGCCAAAGGCCTCGGTCCTCCCCTCCAGGAAGAAGCTGGGGGCAGGCTCGAAAGGCGGTAGGGGCCGCAGGGAAGGATAGACCAGGGCCTTACCCGCCTCGAGGCGTACAAGCCTTTCCCCCAGGCCCAAGGGGCTTCTCAGAAGGAGGGTGAGGTTCAAAGGGTATTCCCCCCGCCGGCGGTAGCGGTAAGGGAGGGAAAGCGGTAGCCGCATCCTTCCCCAGACCACCCCAGAGAGGCTCTGGGGTTTGAGGCCCAGGGGAGCCGAGGGCAGGGTTTCCAGATGCACGTAGAGGGGCAGGGGGGCCCAGACCTCCACCTCCACCTGCCCCTCTCCCTCCTGGCCGGGGAAACCTGGGGCCAGGCCGTGGGCTTTGACCCGGAGCTGGGCGAACCAGGGCGCCCGCCAAAGGGCTAGGAGGAGGGCCAAGGAGAGGAGAGCCAAGGCCGCTTCCACAAAGCCCCCTAACCCCTCCATCCCTAGGCCCTTTCCACCGGGGTGGGTACCACCTTAAGGGCTTCCGCCACCAGCCCTTCCGAGCTGGCTCCGGCTAGCTCCGCCTCCAGCTTTAGAAGGAGGCGGTGGGGGATGGCGGCCCGGAAGGCCTCCTTGATGTCCTCGGGCACGGTGAAGGTCCGTCCCTGCAAGAGGGCCAGGGCTTGGGCCAGGCGCTCCACCTGTAAGAGGGCCCTAGGGGAGGGGCCAAGCCGCACCTCCTCCCGGGTTCTAAGCCAGGTGGATAGGGCCAGAAGGTAGTCCAGCAGTTCCTCCGCCACCTTTACCCGGCGCACCTCCTGACGCAGGGCCAAGAGTTCCTCCCCTTGGGTAACGGCTTCCAGGCCCTCCAGGGGATCCTTCTCTTTCATGGCCTGGAGAAGGGCTTTTTCGTCGGGATAGCCCAGGGAAAGCCGGGCGGTGAACCGGTCCCGCTGGGCTACGGGGAGAGGGTAGGTGCCCTCCTCCTCCACGGGATTTTGCGTGGCCAGGACGAAAAAGGGCTCGGGCAAAGGGTGGGTTTTCCCTTCCAGGGTCACCTGGCCTTCCCCCATGGCCTCGAGGAGGGCGGACTGGGTCCTGGGAGTGGCCCGGTTGAGCTCGTCCACTAGAAGGACCTGGGCGAAGATGGGCCCCTTTTGCCATACCAGGTTTCCTTCCCGGTAGAGGTAGAGGCCGGTGAGGTCCTGGGGAAGGAGGTCGGGGGTCATCTGGATGCGGCTAAAGGAAAGGCCTAGGACCCGGGCTAAGGCCTTGGCGAAAGTGGTCTTGCCCGTGCCGGGCACGTCTTCCAGAAGAAGATGCCCCCCAGAGAGGAGGGTTGCCAGGGAAAGCCTTAGGGTTTCCTCCCTCAGGAGGACCCGGCCCGAAAGGGCCCTTTGGATGCGTCTGAGGAACATAGCCTAAGGATATCCTTCAAAAAGGCTTCCGCCCTTTCCGCTTCCTCCTCCCCGGTCCTTCCCCCGTAGCGCACGGGCAGGTAAAGCCGGGTGAGCCCCTCCAAGGGTTCTCTCAACCTGGGAAGGGGGAGGGAAACCCTCTCCAGGTACTCCAGGGGCCCCTCGGAGGCCATGCGGGGAAGGCCTAGGGCCTTTAGGGCCTTCAGGGCCTGGAAATAGGCCCGCCGCACCCGGTCTTGGGGAAGGGCTTCTTGGAAGCGCTTGGAGCTCTTGGCCGGAATACCCTGGGCAGCCCCTTGCTCTTCCCAGCCCCGGTGGCGCCAAACCAGGAAGGCCAGAAGGGAGAGAAGCCCCAGGGTGAAAAGGGCGGAAAGCCCCGCCAGGGCTATGCCCACCTCGCCTAACCGCCCGGGTCCCGGTACGGCCTCTTTGGGGCCGCCCTCTTGGGGAGGGGTGAGCATGGGGGCTGAGGGGCTGGTTCCCCATGCGCTTTCCCCACCCCCCAGGGTGCCCAGGTAGAGGAGGAAGAGGCCTAGGGCCAAAAGGGCCAGCCCCAGGGGTAAAAGGTGAACCCCCCGGTAGGGAAGCTTTTCCCCCCGGCCCAGGAGGGGCAGGAGGGCCAAAAGGAGGAGGAGGAGGGCCAGGGGTCCGGCGTAGGCCAAGGCCCGGTTTAGGAAGGCTACCCAAGGGGGAAACCCTTCCTTGGGGGCTTGGTAGGCTACCTCCTCCCCGGGATTGGGCTTGGCCTTTGGGGAGGCCTGGAGGCTAAGGGAGGGCAGGGTGGGTAGGGGGAGGGAGGGAAGGGGTAAGGGGAGAAAGGCCAGACCCAAAAGCAAGAGGCCCAGGATCCCCGGGACCCAAAGGGTGGAAGCGGAGGTCCGAAACGGCTCCCCCCGTTCCTGGGCGCGCCGATGGGCCTCCTCGAGGAGGCTAAACCCGTGCAAGAGCCCAAGAAGGAAAAGGCCTAGGGGACCTAGCCAAAGGGCTGGGGGAAGGAGAAAGAGGCTGGAAAGGGGCCGAGCCTTGGTGGCCAGGAAAAGTCCGTAGAGGAGGAGGAGCCCAGACGTCAGGGCCCATCCCTGGAGCCAGGAGGGGAACGGGGAGGCAAGGGCGTGGAGAAGGCCGGGGAGGAAGGCCAACCATAGGAAGCCCTGGGGGTAAAGGGCCTTGGCCCCGTGAAGGAGCCCTACCCCCAAGGCCAGGGGGAACCCCATCCCCGGCGCAAAGCTTATGAGGAGGGAAGCGCCCACCAGGGGTACAATGAGGGCAGGAGCCGATCCCACATCTTATAGGGTCAGGTAAGGACAGTCCTTCACGTCCAGCCCACAACCCGAGGGGGAAGGGCTGTAGGCTATTCCTCCTGTGGGTGGAAGGCGCAAACCCAAGGCTACAAGGCCTACCAGGAGAACCTTTTGCATAAGGAGAACTTACCCTAGTCCTTAGGCTCCCGAATGTGACCTACGCCCGGCCCCTTTGACGCAGGGCCTCGTAGAGGAGGAGGGCGGCGCTCACGGAAACGTTGAGGCTATCCGCCACTCCCCGCATGGGGATGCGCACCCTCACCCCCGCCCGGGCCAGCCAGGCCTCGGGAAGGCCTTCGTCCTCGGTGCCCAGGAGGAAGGCCACGCCTTTCTTGTAGTCCTCTTCCCAGTAAACCTTTTCCCCCCTGGGGGTGGCGGCCACCAGGAAAAGCCCTTGGGCCTCCAGGAAACGGGCCGCTTTCTCCTCGGCCACGGGAAAGACGGGCAAGGAGAAGACCACCCCCGTGGAGTTCCGGATCACCTGGGGGCTATAGAGGTCCACCCCTTCCGCCACCATGACCAGATCCACCCCCGCCCCATCCGCCGAGCGCAGGATGGCCCCCAGGTTGCCGGGTTTTTCCAGGCCCAGAAGGACCAGGACCAAGGGGTTTTGCGGGAGCCGGACTGCCTCTAGGGTTTTGTGGGGGATGCGGAAGACCCCGATGACGGGAGGCGGGTTTTCCCTTACGGAAACCCGCCCCATGGCCTCCTGGGAAAGCTCCAGGGTGGGGGCCTGGCCCCCTAGGGCCCGGTCTTCCGGGGTGGCCTTGGGGCCGAGGAGGAGGGTTTCTAAGTGGAGGCCAGCCCCTAGGGCCCTTTCCACCTCCCGCCGGCCCTCCACCAGGAAAAGGCCAGCCCGCTCCCGCTCCTTTCGTTCCTTCAGGGCGGCTAAGGCCTTCACCTTGGGGTTAGCGGGGCTTTGGATGCGCATGGCGGTTCCTCGATTCGGGGTTTCCCAGGAGGCGCACCTCAAAGCGGGCGATCCGGGGTCCGGAAAGCTCCAGGGAAACCTCTTCCACCTGGGGCAGTTCCTCTAGAAGCCGGGAAAGCCTGAGGACAATCTCCTGGTAGGGGGCAGGGTCGAGGGGACCCGAAAGATCCGGGCTTTGCCCGTGGCTTAGGGACCCCACCAGCTCCTGGGCGTCCTTCTGGGTGAGGGGGAAAGCCGCTGGCCCAGCACCTGGTCCCCCAGGGGGGTGGGCAGGAAGAGGGTGAGGACGGGGCCGAAGAGGAGGTGGGGTTTGGCGGTGAGCTTGAGGGAAAGCCCTTCCCCCTTCCCCAAGGGCAGGCCGAAGCACTCCAAAAGGGCGGCCCCCTCTGCCTGGCTCAGGGTCTTTTTCCCTTCCAGAAGCCTCCTCGCCTCCTCCAGGCGCAGGTCGGGGAAGTCGGGGAAGTGGAGGGGTTCTTTCCGCCAGGCCTGGTAGGCCCAGGCCCGGCTCAGGGCGATGGCCGCGGATTCGGGGAAGCGGTAGAGGGCCACCTGGCCCATAACCCGGGCCCGCACCCCAGGGGAGCCCATCACACAGGCCAAAAGGAGCTTGTTCCCTTCGGCCTTCTCCAAAAGAGCCAGGAACTCCTCCTCGCTGGCAAAGCCCATGGGCACGAAGAGGAGAAACACGCTTCCCGCCTCGCCTTCCAGGGCTTCTTCCAGGGCGCGGGCGAACGCCTCCGCCCTGGCCGTGGAGCCCAGGTCCACGTGTTCCACGGCAAGCCCTCCTTCCCGTAAGGCCTCGAGGGCCAGGTTGGAGGGACCGGAGGCATTGGAGATAAGGCGGACCCGGTTGTTTTCCGGAAGATGTCCTAGGGCGAGGAGGGCGGCCACGTCAAAGGCCTCCTCCAGGCTGTTGGCCCGGATCACCCCGGCCTGGGCGAAGAGGGTGCGCACCAAGGGATCCCGGGAGGGGTGCACCGCCAGGATGGGTTTTTTCTTGCCGATCCTCCGGGCTAAGCGGGAGAAGCGCCGGGGGTTGCCAAAGCTTTCCAGGTAAAGGAGGATCACCCGGGTTCGCTCGTCCTCCTCCCAGAACTGCAAAAGGTCGTTGGAGGAGAGGTCCGCCTTGGCCCCCAAGGAGACGAAGGAGGAGATGCCAAGTCCCATGCCCTCCGCGTAGGCCATCACCGCCCGGCCCAGGGTGCCGGACTGGCTGGAGATGGCCAGGGGTCCGGGTTTGGGGAGGGGGGCGAGACCCGCCGCCAGCCGGACTTCAGGGTGGGTGTGGACCATGCCCAAGGAGCCTGGCCCCAGGAGGCGCATCCCGTGGCGCCGGGCCTTGTCAGCCAGTTCCCTGGTTTCCCCTTCCGTAAAGCCGGTGGTGAGGACGATGGCCGCCCGCACCCCCCGTCTTCCCGAGGCCTCCAGGGCCTCCCAAACCCGGTCCTTGGGCACGGCGATCACCGCCAGGTCCACGGGGCCGGGGATGCTCTCCACCCTGGGGTAGGCGAGAAGGGGCCCCACCGTGCCCCCTTCCTTGCCGATGGCCTCGTTCACCGGGTAGACGGGGCCTTGGAAGCGGCCAAAGATGAGGTTTTCCAGGGTGCGGTAGCCGATGCTTTCCGGGTCGCGGCTTGCCCCCACCACCGCCACACCCCGGGGAAAGAAGAAGGGGTGAAGGCTCGCAAGGGTGGAAACCTTTTCCCGCCACTCAAACCGCTCCGCCGCCTTCTCCTCCAGGAGGATCTCAAACTCCACCTCCACCTCCCCGCTATCCCTGTGGGCCCGCACCTGGAAGCCGCTTTCCATGAAGACGTTGAGCATTTTCTGGTTCTCCGCCAGGACGAAGGCCTGAAACCGCCTTACCCCCCGCTTGGCGGCGATCAAGGCCAGGCGCTCCAGAAGGAGGGTGCCCAGGCCCTTGCCCTGGAAGGCGTCGTCCACCAGAAAGGCCACCTCGGCGGTGTCCTCCCCCTTCAGGCGCACGTACTCCCCCGTGGCCACCATCCTGGGGGGGTCTCCCGCCAGGACCATGAGGGTTACCTTCTCCTCCTCAGGCTTGGCGGAAAGGAGAAGCTCCGCCGCCTTTTCCGGGGAGATGGGGGAGAAGAAGCGCATGCGCAAGGACTCCGGGGATAGCCGCCTCAGGAACTCCACGAAAAGAGGAAGGTCCTTGGGACCTGCCCGCCTTAGGAAGGCGGTGCGCCCGTCCTTGAGGAGGATGGGACCCTCCTCGAGGCCGTGCTGGGGCGTGGGTGGGGGCACGTAACCCATGCCTTTAGCCTACATCCGGGTAGCATGGGGGTATGCTGCGCCTGGATACCCGCTTCCTCCCGGATTTCCCCCAGGCTTTTAAGGAGCATGGGCCCCTCCTTCTTCAGGCCCGGGAGGCTCTTTTGGCCAAGCGGAAGGATCCCCAAAGCATGCTGGGCTGGATGGACCTCCCCGAGGACACGGAAACCCTGAGGCGGATCCGCCGCTATCGGGAGACTAACCCCTGGGTGGAGGACTTCGTCCTCCTGGGCATCGGGGGAAGCGCCTTGGGGCCTAAGGCCCTGGAGAGTGCCTTTAACGAAAGCGGCGTGCGCTTCCACTACGTGGACCACGTGGAGCCGGAGCCCGTGTTTCGGCTCCTTCGGGGCCTAGACCCCCGGAAGACCCTGGTGAATGCGGTTTCCAAGTCGGGGGCCACCGCGGAAACCCTGGCTGCTCTTCTGGTTTTTCTGAAATGGCTTCGGGAGAACCTGGGGGAGGACTGGCGGCAGCACCTGGCTCTCACCACGGATCCCCAGCGGGGGGCGCTAAGGGCTTTGGCGGAAAAGGAGGGCCTCGAGGCCTTTTCCATTCCCGAAAATGTGGGAGGGCGCTTCTCCGTGCTTTCCCCGGTGGGGCTCCTTCCCTTGGCCTTTGCCGGGATGGACCTGGAGGCCCTCCTTATGGGGGCCAGGAAGGCCAATGAGGTAGCCCTGGCTCCCCTGGAGGAGAGCCTTCCCCTGCAGACCGCCCTCCTGCAGCACCTCTACCGCCACCTGCCCATCACGGTCTTCATGGTGTACTCGGAGAGACTCAAATACCTCCCCGCCTGGTTTGTCCAGCTCCACGACGAGTCCTTGGGCAAGCGGGATGGGGAGGGCAACCGGGTGGGCACCACCGCCGTGCCCGCCCTGGGCCCTCAGGACCAGCACGCCCAGGTGCAGCTCTTCCGGGAAGGCCCCTTGGACAAGCTCATCGTTCTGGTGGTGCCGGAAAGGGCCACGGAGGACCTCCTCCTGCCCCAGGTGGAAGGCCTCGAGGAGGAGGCGGGCTACCTCTTCGGCAAGGGCCTGTTCCAACTCTTGAAGGCCGAGGCCGAGGCCACCTACCAGGCCTTGGCGGAAGCGGGACAGAGGGTCTATACTCTCTACCTCTCGGAGGTTTCCCCCTACGCCGTGGGCTGGCTCTTGCAGCACCTCATGTGGCAAACCGCTTTCCTGGGGGAGCTCTGGAGGGTGAACGCCTTTGACCAGCCCGGGGTGGAGCTGGGCAAGCGGTTAACCTTTGCCCTTCTTGGGCGTCCCGGGTATAGCTCCTAACCTTGGAAGCGTGGAAATAAGTGTATGATGCCCTAGGCATAAGGGGGTCTCTATGGACCGACTGGAGCCTTTGGGCATCAAACCGAGGAAACAGGTTTTCTGGAACACGGTTTCTCCCATCCTGGTGGAGCATACCCTGGCCCGGGGGGAGGGGATTCTTGCTCACAAAGGGTCCTTGGTGGTGGACACCACCCCCTACACCGGGAGAAGCCCCCGCGACAAGTTCGTGGTGCGGGAGCCGGGGGTAGAGGAGGAGATCTGGTGGGGTGAGGTGAACCAGCCCTTCGCCCCGGAGGCCTTCCAGGCCCTTTTGGAAAGGGTGGCCGCCTACCTTTCCGACCGCGACCTCTACGTTCAGGACCTGTATGCGGGAGCGGACAAACGCCATCGCCTGGCAGTGCGGGTGGTGACGGAAAGCCCCTGGCATGCCCTTTTTGCCCGCAACATGTTCATCCTCCCGCGCCGGTTCCCCGAGGACGACGAGGTGGAGCCTTTCGCTCCCGGCTTCACCGTGATCCACGCCCCTTACTTCCTGGCCGACCCCGAGCGGGATGGAACCCGGAGCGAGGTGTTCGTGGGCATCAGCTTCCAGAGAAAGCTTGTCCTCATCGTGGGCACCAAGTACGCCGGGGAGATCAAGAAGAGCATCTTCACCGTGATGAACTACCTCATGCCTAAACAAGGGGTTTTCCCCATGCACGCCTCAGCCAACGTGGGGAAGGAGGGGGATGTGGCCATCTTCTTCGGTCTTTCCGGGACGGGCAAGACCACCCTTTCCACCGACCCGGAGAGGCCTTTGATCGGCGATGACGAGCACGGCTGGAGCGAGGAGGGGGTTTTCAACTTTGAGGGAGGGTGCTACGCCAAGGTTATCCGTCTCTCCCCGGAGCACGAGCCCCTTATCTATAAGGCCTCCAACCGGTTTGAGGCCATTCTGGAGAACGTGGTGGTGAACCCGGAAAGCCGCTGGGTGGAGTGGGATGACGACACCAAGACCGAGAACACCCGGGCCTCCTATCCTCTGGCCCATTTGGAAAACGTGGTGGAGTCCGGCATGGCCGGGCACCCCAGGGCCATCTTCTTCCTCTCCGCCGATGCCTACGGGGTCCTGCCCCCCATCGCCCGCCTCAGCTCAGAACAGGCCATGTACTACTTCCTCTCCGGCTACACCGCCCGGGTGGCGGGCACCGAGCGGGGTGTCACCGAGCCTAAGGCCACCTTCTCCGCCTGTTTCGGGGCGCCTTTTTTGCCCCTCCACCCCGGGGTCTATGCCCGGATGCTGGGGGAGAAGATCGAGAAACATGGCCCCAGGGTGTACCTGGTGAATACCGGCTGGACCGGGGGGCCTTACGGGGTGGGCCGGCGTTTCCCCCTTCCCCTTACCCGTGCCCTCTTGCAGGCGGCCCTAAACGGGGCCCTCGAGGGGGTCCCTTACCGCCAGGATCCCGTCTTTGGCTTTGAGGTCCCCCTGGAGGTGCCGGGGGTGCCCAAGGAGTTTTTAGACCCGCGGGAAACCTGGGAGGACAAGGAGGCCTACGATCGGCAGGCCAGGAAGTTAGCCGCCCTGTTCCAGGAAAACTTCCAGAGATATGCGGACGGGGTGGGGGAAACCATACGCCGGGCAGGACCAAAGGTAGGGTAGCCCTTATCCTCATGTGGGGCTGGGCTTTCTGCCCAGCTCCTTGCCAAGTAGGGCCAGGGGGTATTAGTCTCCTAGGTGGCAGGTAATGGAAGGGACAAATGTACTTCACCCCTGGAGGAGGTCTTCTGGCAGAATGGTAAGCACTACCGTCTGGGGGACGGGTGTCCTATGAGCCAAGCTTGGTTTAGCCGTTACGCCTGGGGAGTCTTGGGGTGGAACATCCTGGTGGCCCTCTGGGGGGCTTACGTGCGGGCCACGGGGTCGGGGGCGGGGTGCGGCTCCCACTGGCCCACCTGCAATGGGGAGATCATTCCCCGGAGCCCGCAGGTGGAGACCCTCATCGAGTTCACCCACCGGGTGACCTCCGGGCTCGCCTTCCTCTCTGTTCTCCTTCTCCTCCTCTTGGCCTTGCGCCTCCTTCCCAAGGGGCACCCCGCTCGCCTGGGGGCCGGCCTTTCCTTCCTGTTCATGGTGACGGAGAGCCTGGTAGGGGCTTCCCTGGTCCTCTTCGGCTGGACGGCGCACAACGTCAGTGCGGAGCGGGCCGTGGTGCAGATGGTCCACCTGGCCAACACCTATTTCCTCCTGGCCTCCCTGGCCCTCACCGCCTGGTGGGCCTCTGGAGGGGCTCCCTTGCGCCTTAGGGGGCAGGGTGCGGTGGGGGCGGCCCTGCTCCTGGGACTTCTGGCCTTGCTCTTCCTGGGGATGAGCGGGGCGGTGACCGCTTTGGGCGACCTTCTTTTCCCCGTCCGGAACACCCTCGAGGCCCTGGAGCGCTCCCTGACCCCGGGCGAGCACTTCCTGGTGCGCCTTAGGGTCCTCCACCCCCTCATCGCGGTGAGCGTGGGGCTTTACGTGGTTTTCGCCGGGTACCTGGTGGCCCACCTTCGCCCCTCCTCTCATACCCAGCGCTTTGCCAACGGTCTCGCCTACCTCTACGGGGTCCAGCTTTTGGCCGGGTTGGTGAACGTGTGGCTCAAAGCCCCGGTCTGGATGCAGATCGTCCACCTCTTTTTGGCCTATGCCGTCTGGCTCATCTTCGTTCTCCTGGCGGGGGCGGCCCTGGCCCGCGGGGCCCGGCAGGTGGAGCTGGGGGAGGGTACCGGGACCCAGGAGGTACACCGGGGCACGGGCGGCGCCACCTGGAAGGACTACCTGGCCCTCACTAAGCCGCGGGTCATCAGCCTGCTTCTCTTCACCACCCTCTTCGCCATGCTCATCGCCGCCAAGGGCTGGCCTGGCACGGGCCTCTTCCTGGTGGTGGCCCTGGGAGGCTACATGATGGCGGGAGCGGCCAACGCCATCAACATGGTGGTGGACCGGGATATCGACGCCCGCATGCGCCGCACCGCCAGAAGGCCCACGGTCACGCAGCGCATCTCCAGCCGGGACGCCCTCCTTTTTGCCTTTGCCCTGGCCCTCTTTTCCTTCCTGCTCCTCTGGTGGGGGGCGAACCTCCTCACGGCCACCCTGGCCCTTATGGGCCTTATCTGGTATGTGTTGGTCTACACCCTTTATCTCAAGCGGCGCACCTGGCAGAACATCGTCATCGGTGGGGCGGCGGGGGCCTTTCCCCCCCTGGTGGGCTGGGCGGCGGTGACGGGCGAGCTCAGCCTCTTCGCCTGGTATCTCTTCGCCCTCATCTTCTTCTGGACCCCGGTGCACTTCTGGGCCTTGGCCCTCATGATCCAGGAGGATTACCGGGCCGTGGGGGTACCCATGCTGCCCGTGGTTTTGGGGGAGAGGGTGACGGTGATGCAGATCGCTCTCTATGCGGTGCTTACCGCCCTAATCTCCCTCATGCCCCTCCTTTTGGGGGAGCTTGGCCTCGTTTACTTCTTCTTTAGTCTCACCCTTAATGCTTTGCTTATCCTTAAGAGCCTTGCCCTCTACCGCCAGCCCGAGCGGAGGACGGCGGTTTCGCTGTATAAATACTCCATGCTCTACCTGGCCCTCTTGTTCGTGGCCATGGCGGTGGACCGGGTACTTTAGGGAGGGAAGCGGATGAAAAGAGTTGTGGCGGCGCTTGGTACCTTAGGATTGGCCCTAGCCCAGGAGGCCCACCGGGTGGCCATCACCCATCCGGTGTCCGCCTTTAACCGGGAGACCAACTTCCTCCTGATCTGGGTCTTGGTCTTTTCCGTGCTCGTCTTCGGGGTAGTGGCTGGGGCTCTGGCCTACGTTACCTGGAAGTTCCGCGCCAAACCTGGCCGGGAAGGGGAGCCACCCCAGTTCCACGGCAATGACCGGTTGGAAGTAGTCTGGACGGTGATCCCCATCCTCATTATCTTCGTCCTCTTCGGCCTCACCGCCCGAAGCCTGATCCTGGTGAACAAGCCCATCCCCGGGGCCATGAAGGTGGAGGTGACGGGCTACCAGTTCTGGTGGGACTTCAACTACCCCGAGCTGGGCTTCCGCAACTCCAACGAGCTCATCCTGCCCGCTGGGGTTCCCGTGGAGCTGGAAATTACCTCAAAGGACGTGATCCACTCCTTCTGGGTGCCGGGGCTTGCGGGCAAGCGGGATGCCATTCCGGGACAAAAGACCCTTCTTCACTTCACACCGGAAAAGCCCGGCGTGTACTACGGCTTTTGCGCGGAGCTCTGTGGGCCTAGCCACGCCCGCATGCTCTTCCGGGTAATCGTCCTGTCCCAGGAGGACTTTGAGCGCTTCGCCCAAGCGGCTCAGGCGTACACCCCTCCCGTGGCCGATGCCCAGGGGCAGCAGGTGTTCCAGCAGAACTGCATGGCCTGCCACTCGGTCCAGGGCAAGATGCCCCCTGCGGTTATCGGCCCCGAGCTGGCCTTTATGGGCAACCGCACCAGCCTGGCGGCAGGCATCGTGGACTATACCCCGGGTACCCTAAAGGCCTGGATCCGGGATCCCCTTTCCATGAAGCCAGGAAGCAAAATGCCTGGTTTCCCCCAGCTCTCCGAACAGGAGCTGGACGCCCTGGTCCGTTACTTGGACGGCTTGAAGGTGGAGGGCTTGGACTTCAAGGCCCTGCCCAAGTTCTAGGGAGGTTTAGAGGATGGCCATTGCAACCAAGCCAAAAGCGGGTTTTTGGGCGGTCCTTTGGGACCTTCTCACCACAGTAGACCACAAGAAGATCGGTCTCTTGTACACGGCCACCGCCTTCTTCGCCTTTGCCCTGGCGGGGGTTTTCTCCCTCCTCATCCGGGCGCAGCTGGCGGTGCCCAACAACACCTTGCTTACGGGGGAGCAGTACAACCAGGTCCTGACCCTTCATGGGGCCACCATGCTCTTCTTCTTCATCATCCAGGCTGGGCTCACCGGCTTTGGCAACTTCGTGGTGCCCCTGATGCTGGGGGCTAGGGACGTGGCCCTGCCCCGGGTAAACGCTTTCAGCTACTGGGCCTTTTTGGGGGCCATCATCCTGGCCCTTATGAGCTACCTCTTCCCTGGAGGGGCTCCCAGTGTGGGCTGGACCTTCTACTACCCCTTCTCGGTGCAGTCGGGTAGCGGGGTGGACTTCTACATGGCGTCCATCCTCCTCCTGGGCTTCTCCAGCCTCTTGGGCAACGCCAACTTCATCGCCACCATCTACAACCTCCGGGCCCAGGGGATGAGCATGTGGAAGATGCCCATGTACGTGTGGAGCGTCTTCGCCGCCAGCGTCCTTAACCTCTTCAGCCTGGCGGGGCTCACCTCGGCTACCCTTCTCGTACTTTTGGACCGGAAGATTGGGCTTTCCTGGTTTAACCCTGATATTGGGGGTGACCCGGTTCTCTTCCAGCAGTTCTTCTGGTTCTACTCCCACCCCACGGTCTACGTGATGCTCCTGCCCTACCTGGGCATCCTGGCGGAGGTGGCCTCCACCTTTGCCCGCAAACCCCTTTTCGGCTACAAGCAGATGGTCTGGGCCCAGATGGGCATCGTGGTGTTGGGCACCATGGTGTGGGCCCACCACATGTTCACCGTAGGCGAGTCCACCATCTTCCAGATCGCCTTCGCCTTCTTCACCGCCCTCATCGCCGTGCCCACGGGGGTGAAGCTCTTCAACCTCATCGGCACCCTTTGGGGTGGGCATCTGCAGATGAAGACCCCCCTCTACTGGGTGCTGGGCTTCATCTTTAACTTCCTCCTAGGGGGCATCACCGGGGTTATGCTCTCCATGACGCCCCTGGACTACCACTTCCAGGACTCCTACTTCGTGGTGGCCCACTTCCATAACGTTTTGATGGCGGGGTCGGGCTTTGGGGCCTTCGCCGGGCTTTACTACTGGTGGCCCAAGATGACGGGCCGCATGTACGACGAGCGTTTGGGGAGGCTCCACTTCTGGCTCTTCCTGGTGGGCTACCTGCTGGTCTTCCTACCCCAGTACGCCTTGGGCTTCTTGGGCATGCCCCGGCGCTACTACACCTACAACGCGGATATCGCCGGTTGGCCCGAGCTGAACCTCATCTCCACCATCGGGGCCTTCATCCTGGGCTTGGGCGGCCTGGTCTGGATCTACGCCATGTGGAAGAGCCTCCGCTCCGGCCCCAAGGCCCCCGACAACCCCTGGGGTGGGTACACCCTGGAGTGGCTCACCAGCTCTCCCCCCAAGGCCCATAACTTTGACGTGGCCCTGCCCAAGGACTTCCCCTCGGAAAGGCCCCTTTACGACTGGCCCAAGAAGGGGGTGGAGCTGAAGCCCGAAGACCCCAGCCACATCCACCTGCCCAATAGCTCCTTCTGGCCCTTCTACTCCGCCGCCACCCTCTTCGCCTTCTTCGTTTCCGTGGCGGCCTTGCCCGTGCCCAACGCCTGGATGGGGGTCTTCCTGGCCCTCTTCGCCTATGGCCTCATCCGCTGGGCCCTCGAGGACGAGTACAGCCACCCGGTGGAGCACCACACCCTTTCCGGCAAGTCCAACGCCTGGATGGGGATGGCCTGGTTCATCGTCTCGGAAGTGGGCCTCTTCGCCATCCTCATCGCGGGCTACCTCTACCTCCGGCTCACAGGGGCGGCGGTGCCTCCCGAGGAGCGGCCTGCCCTCTGGTTGGCCCTCCTCAACACCTTCTTCCTGGTGAGCTCCTCCTTCACCGTGCACTTTGCCCACCACGACCTGAGGCGTGGCCGCTTCAGCCCCTTCCGCTTTGGCCTTTTGGTCACCATCATCCTGGGCGTGCTCTTCTTCCTGGTCCAGTCCTACGAGTTCTACGAGTTCCACCACGCCTCCAGCTGGCAGGAGAACCTCTGGACCGCCACCTTCTTCACCATCGTGGGCCTGCACGGCCTGCATGTGGTGATCGGGGGCTTTGGCCTGATCCTGGCCTACCTCCAGGCCCTCCGGGGCAAGATCACCCAGCACCACCACGGCACCCTCGAGGCGGCCAGCATGTACTGGCACCTGGTGGATGCGGTCTGGCTGGTGATCGTGACCATCTTCTACGTCTGGTGATCCCCTTGGTCTTGGCCCCCGCCTTTTGGGCGGGGGCTTTGCTATCTATGTGGGAAGGGATGCGCCTTTTGGTGGTGGATTTTGATTACTTTTTCCCCGTACCCCAAGACCCTAAGGATCCTTTGGCCCCCCTTCACGCCTGGGCCCACTTTGAAACCCCCTATTACCTGGGCGAAGTGTGGGAGCGCAGGGCTCTGGCCTTTCTCCTGCGGGGCCTTCCCTTGCCCAAGGCACGGGGCTGGGAAGGGTTTTGGGAGCGGTTTGCCTTCGCCCCGGGAGCGGTGCTTTACTACGCGGACTCCAACGCGCTGGCCTTTCACCCGGAGGTGAGGGAGGGGGTGGAGGAGGTGGTCCTTTTCGACGCCCATCACGACGCAGGCTACCGCCCTTTGGGGGAGGAGCCTGCCTGCGACGACTGGATGGTCTATTACGCCCGCCAAGGGGCCAGGCTTAGGGTTTTCTACCCTTCCTGGCGCGATCCTTCTCTGGAACCCGAGCCCTCGGTTCCTGTGGAGAGGGTCAAGGATCCTGGGGGGCCAGTGGAAGGGATCTTCCAGCGGGTGTTCCTCTGCCGCAGCGGGGCCTGGGTCCCCCCTTGGGCCGACGAGGCCTTTTTCGCCTTCTTGGAGGCAGCTCTCCTGCCCAAGGTGGCCCTGGAGGCGGTGGCGAGGAGGCCATTGGACCTCGAGGGCCTAAAGCGAAGGGCCCGGGAGGAAACCCTTGGCCTGAGGTTTATGGAACGCCTAAGGGGGCTTGGCTAGGCCTTGCCCTGGACATGCTTCCCTTCTTCGCCTATAATCACTAAGGCTGTTGGGCCGTTAGCTCAGCTGGCAGAGCAACCGACTTTTAATCGGTAGGTCGCAGGTTCGAATCCTGCACGGCCCACCACCGAGGCCCCATCGTCTAGCGGTCAGGACGCGGCCCTCTCAAGGCCGAAACGGGGGTTCGATTCCCCCTGGGGTCACCACGGGCGGCTAGCTCAGCCGGTCAGAGCGCTCGCCTTACAAGCGAGAGGTCAGAGGTTCAAATCCTCTGCCGCCCACCACGATGGGAACACAAAACTTCCCCCCTCGGTAGCGAGGGGGGGAAGATGATTTGAGGGCTTATTTGATGGGCTTTAGGCTTCCTTGGCGAGGAGGCTCCGCACCGCCTCGGGGAGGGTTTCCCCGGGAAAGAGGGTCTGGAAGCGCTGGGCCAGGTCCCGGAGAAGGGGACGAAGGGATTCGTCCCGTAAGGCCTGGGGGTAAAGGGCTTCCATCTCGCTTAGAAGAGATTGTCTGGCCAGGTGCCGGGCCACTAGGAGGGCTTCCCCCTCGAGGCTCGTGGGCCGGCCCCGCTTGAGGCGCTCCGCCTCCTTGCGCACCCAGGGGCTTTCCAGAAGGCGGCGGCAGGTGGGGCAGGGATGCTTGGGGCTAGGGCTTCCGCAGATGGGGCAGGGCTCGCCCCGATCCTTTTGCAAAAGGGCCAGGGCGGCCCGGGCTACCTTTTCCCGTAGCTCCAGGGGGGCTTTTTCCGCCAGCTCCAAGGCTCGGCGGCTTGCCCATAGGAGGCGCTCGGGGTTTCCCGGGGTTTTGGGGGCCTCTGGTTCCTTCTCCAGGGGCCCCACCACGAAGCGGATCTCCTTCACCACCCCTGGAAACCGCTCCTCGTAGCGTCGCAAAAGGGCCAGGCGGCTATAGGTGAGCTGGTGGGCGGTGACGGGGTCCGCCACACGCACGGTGAGGGCACCCTCCTCGAGGGTCAGGGGCTGGCTGAGCCGGGCAAGCTCCTTGCCCACCACCTCCCGCCAGGCGGCCAGCACCAGACCCCGCTTCAGCTTTTCCTTCCCCCCGGCCCTCTTGAGGGCCTCGGGGATCACCTCCTTAAGCCGCCAGGGCATGCCCATCCTCCCGGAAGGGTCAGCATAGGACCACCCCTCCTTCCACCCAGCATACCGGGACCCCCTCGGGGGCCCAAAGCCCCGCCAGGATGGCCTGAGGTAGGGTGCGGGTGTAGGCCAGAACCGCCTGCCGTTTGCCCTCGTCCAGCTCCTCGCTCCACTCGTCCACCAGGAGAAGGGGGGCTTCCCCATGGTGCTCGGAAAGCAGGCGATGCTCGGCCAGGCGCAGGGCCAGGGCCACCCCTTTGGCTTCCCCCCGGCTTCCAAAGCGTTGGACCGGCCGGCCTGAAAGCAGGAAGACCAGGTCGTCGCGGTGGGGGCCCACCAGGGTCTGCCCCCGGGCCAGCTCCTCTTCCCTCCGGGCCCTTAGGGCCTCGAGGAGATCCCCCGGGGCGGTTTCCTCCAGAAGAAGCCCCACCTCCCCCGGGGCCAGGCTCCGGTGGACGGATTGGAATATGGGCAAGAACCGCTTTAAGAAGCGCCTTCGGAAGGCCATGATCTCTGTGCCGTAGCGGGCCAGCTCCTGATCCCATACGGAAAGCCCGTTCCCCCCGGCCTTCAAAAGGGCGTTTCGCTGGCGTAGAGCCTTTTCGTAAGCGGAAAGGAGGGCGGCGTACCGGCGGGAGAAGCGCCCGATCAGGCGATCCAGAAAGGCCCGCCTCTCCTCCCGGCTCCCCAGCACCACCTCCACGTCCTCAGGCAGGACCAGGACCGAGCCCGGAAGCTCGTGAAGGACCCTTAGGCTCACCGCCTTCTCGTTCAGCACGATCTCCCTTCCCTCCGGCCTCAGCCGTTGCTCGATCCGGTATAGACCCAGCTCGGTTTCCACCTCCGCCTGCAGCCAGGCTTCCTCCTCCCCGAAACGGATCAGGTCGGCCAAGGAGGCCCGGACCTCGCCTCCAAGGGCCAGGTGGATGCCGAGGAGCAAGCTGGTCTTCCCCTGGGCGTTCCCTCCCACCAGGGCGAAAAGGCCCTGAGGGGGTTGGAAGGCCGAGAAGGCCAGGTTGCGGAAGTTCCTCTGGCGGAGGACGAGGAGTTGCATCTAGATCCTTGCCCGGCGAAAGAGGAAGGGAAGGGCGAGGAGGGCCATGAGGAGGAGGGCAGCCCCCAGGAGGTAGGGGGCCTCAGGGGAAAGCCGGTAGAGGCCAGTACCCAGAACAGGCCCGAGCATCCTACCCAGGGCCTGGGCGGAGGCGCTCAAGCCCGCCACCAGGCCTTGTTCCCCTTCCCCCACGGCCAGGGAAAGGGCGGCGGTAACCCCCGGCCCCGCCAGGGCCGCCCCCGCCCCCTGCAGGGCTAGGCCCAGGGCCAAAAGGGGAAAGCCTTGGGCTACCACCAAAAGGAGAAAGCCCAGGATGCCCACGGGTACCCCAAGGAGGAGGAGGGTTCGGGGCGGCCAGGAGAAGCGCCGAACCAGGAAACCCTGGATGAAGACCGCCACCAGCCCGTAAAGCACCAGGGCAAGCCCCACGCTCCTGGCGGTTTCCACCCCCGAAAGCCCGAGGCGATCTTGGAAGTAGAAGGCGATGGTCTGCTCGAGGGCCACCCCGGAAAGGTTCAGGGAAAACCCCAGGAGGAGAAGGGGAAAAACCCGTCCATCCCAGGGGGAAAGGTGCCCTGCCTCCTGCAATCCCTGGGGCCTGGACTCCGGCAGGACCAGGGCCACGAAAAGGGCGTTGAGGAAAGCGATGCCGGAGGAAAAGAACACCGGGGCCAGGAGGCCAAACCATGCGGCAAGCCCCGCCCCCAAGGCGGGCCCCAGGATGACCGCCAGGCCGAAGGCGGCCCCCAAGAGGGCCATGCCCGCGGTGCGGTTCTCCCGCCCGGTGATATCGGCCACGTAGGCTTGGGCGGTGGGTAGGGTGGCAGAGCTGAAGGCCCCGCCAAGAAGCCGGGCCAGGAGGAGGAGGGGGAAGAGGAGGCCCGCGGAGACCAGCCCCCTTTGGCCCAAGAGGGCAAAGAGGCCAAAGAGGAGGAAACTCACGGCAAAGCCCAGGATGCCCAGGAGGAGGATGGGCTTCCTGCCCTTCTCGCTCAGCCTCCCCCAGAGGGGCGAAAGGAGGAACTGCATGAGGGCGTAGCCAGTGGAGAAAAAACCCACCTGGACCTCGGTGAGCCCAAGCTCCCGGCCCAAAGGCCCCAGGATGGGGAAGAGGATGGAAAGCCCCAGGATGCTGTTGAAAAGGGTCAGGAAGAGGAGGCCTACAGGGGACATGCCCTAGAGTTTATCCGAAGCGGCCGGTGATGTAGGCCTCGGTGTACGGGTGTTTGGGCTTGGTGAAGATCAGTTCGGTGGGTCCCTCTTCCACCAAAACCCCGAGGTGCATGAAGAGGGTGCGGTCGGACACCCGGGCGGCCTGTTGCATGTTGTGGGTCACGATGACCACGGTATAGTGCTGCTTCAGCCCGGTGATGAGGTCCTCGATGGCCTGGGTGGCGATGGGGTCCAGGGCGCTGGTGGGCTCGTCCATGAGGAGCAGGGGCGGTTCCACCGCGATAGCCCGGGCGATGCAGAGCCGCTGCTGCTGGCCACCGGAGAGCCGTAGCCCGCTTTCCTTCCGGAAGCGGTCCTGCACCTCGTTCCAAAGGGCTGCCCGCTTCAAGGCTTCCACCACCCGGTCCTCCAGCTCACTCCCCTTGAAGCCCATAAGCCGCAGGCCGAAAGCCACGTTCTCGAAGATGGTTTTGGGAAAGGGATTGGGCTTTTGGAAGACCATGCCGATCTGCCGCCTCACGGCCACCGGGTCCACCCGGGGATCGTAGATGTTCACCCCCTCGTAGAGCACCTCGCCTTCCACCCGCACCCCAGGGACGAGGTCGTTCATGCGGTTGAGAGAGCGAAGGAGGGTGCTCTTGCCGCATCCCGAGGGGCCGATGATGGCCGTGATCTGGTTGCGGGGAAAGCGGACGGAGATATCGTAAAGGGCCTGCTTCTTCCCGTACCAGAGGTTCAGCCGGCGGACGTCCACCAAGGCCTCGGCTTCGGTGACGGGGGCCGAGCGTACGGTTTCGTGATCCTTCAGGAGTTCCAGACTCACCATTCCCTCCTAAACCGGTTCCTGAGGTACAGGGCCATCAAGTAGAGCCCCGAGAGCATGGCCAGCATGACGAGGATGCCCGCAGCGGCCACCCGGCTGAACTCCGGGATGTTCATGGACACCCAGAGGTAAATCTGCACCGGCACCACCGTGTACTCCGACATGGGGCCGTTGGGGAAGAAAGGGACGTAAGCGGCGGCGCCCACCAGGAGGGGGGGGGCCGCCTCGCCGATGAGGCGGGCGGCGGAAAGGATAACCCCGGTCACCATGCCCGGCAAGGCCGCGGGCACCACCACTCGGAACACTACCTGTCGGCGCGTGGCTCCCAGGGCGAAGGCCGCTTGGCGCAGGGACTCCGGTACCGCGCGCAGGGCCTCGCGGGAGGTGACCACGATGACCGGGATGCCCAAGAGGCCCAAAGTGAGGGCGGCCGCCAGGATGCTGGGCCCAAGGCCGAACTCCCGCACGAAGAGGGCGAGGCCGAGGAGGCCGTAGACGATGGAGGGCACCCCGGCCAGGTTGCGGAGGTTGACCTCCAGGATGCGGTTGAGGGTCCCTTCCCGCAGGTACTCCTCCAGGAGGATGGCGGTCCCCACCCCCACGGGTATGGCGATGAGGAGGGCCAGAGAGAGGACCCAGGCCGTTCCCCAGATGGCCACGCCGATCCCCGCGGTGAGGGGGGAGCGGGAAGGTGGGCGGGTCAGGAAGCTCTGGTCGAGCCAGGGGTTTAGGACCAGCCGTTCTCCCTCGCCTAGGTTGGCCTTGAGCTCGTTCCAGCGGCGCAGGCCCTCGGCCAGGGAAAAGTCCTCCACCCGCTCGTCCCGGAGGCCGGTGACCACGTAGCGGAAGGGGCCGTCTTGGGTGTTCCACATGAGCTCCACCCGGTTCTGAAGAAGGAGTACCCGACGCTCCGTGGGGTCTTGGAGGGAGGAGCTGATCTCCTCTTCGGTATAACCCCGGGCCAGGAGCTCTTGTCGCAGGATCTCATTGGCGGAAAGCCCAAAGGGATAAGTCTTTCCCGGGCCTTCATCGGCCCGCACCACCTGCACGGAGAAGCTCCGGTAGACCGTGTCCCCCAGGAGTAGCGCCAAAAGGCCAATGGACACGGCCAGGGGAATCAGGAGGGCACGGGCAAAGGCCCGGTCGATCCGCGTTTTCCACGGGTCCGTGGAGAAGGCCTGAGGGGGGGACTCGAGGGACCTATTCATACCGCTCCCGGTAGCGCTCCACCACCCACTGGGCCAGGATGTTGAGGAGAAGGGTGAGGAGGAAGAGGGTGAAGCCCACGGCGAAGAGGGCGTAGAAAGCGGTGGAGCCTGTGGGTTGGTCTCCTGTGGCGGCCTGGACGATGTAGCTGGTCATGGTGGCGATGGTTTCTCGAGGGTCCAGGGTGAGGGTCGGCCTTTGGCCGGCGGCGATGGCCACAATCATGGTCTCGCCGATGGCCCGGCTGGTGGCCAGGATGATGGCAGCGATGATGCCGGAGATGGCTGCGGGGAAGACCACCCGCAGGGCCACCTCGTAAGGGCGGGCCCCCAAGGCATAGGCTGCCTCCCGGATGGAGCGAGGGACGGACTCCATGGCGTCCGCGGCCACGTTGGAAACGTAGGGGATGATGGCGAAGCCCATGACCAGCCCCGCGGAGAGCGGGTTGAAGATGTTGAGGTCGGGGATGGCCCACTGCAACAGGGGGGTTACGAAGAGGAGGGCGAAGTAGCCGA
Organism: Thermus tenuipuniceus; assembly: GCF_002964845.1. GTDB lineage: Bacteria > Deinococcota > Deinococci > Deinococcales > Thermaceae > Thermus > Thermus tenuipuniceus. Next base: position 16,726 of record NZ_PRDA01000010.1, on the reverse strand, counting down.
AGACCACGGTGGGGATGCCCTCAAAGAGTTCCAAGGTGCCTTTGATGCGGGGCCGGGTGCTCCCGCTGGCGTACTCTGCAAGGTAGATGGCCAGGGAAAGGCCCAAGGGGATGGCCACCAGGAGGGCGATGGCCGTCACCAAGAAGGTGCCGGCGATGAGAGGAGCGATGCCATAGCGGGGTTCGGCGAACAGGGGGGTCCACTCGGGGGCCAGGAGGAACTCCAGGAGGGGAACCCGCCGGAAGAACTGAACCACATCCCCCACCAGGCTAAGGATGACCCCCAAGGTGGTGAGGAGCGTGACGGAGGAGAGCGAAACCAGGAGGACAAAGGTAAGGACCTCCTTGGGGTTTCTTGAGGGCCGTTGCTTCAGGATCTCCATGCCTCTCCCATTCTATAGGGGTGGGGGGAGCCCCCCCACCCCTAGGGCCGCTTGCGGTTACTGGACTTCCTTCCTCAGTTCCTCGATGAACTTGGCCAAGGGGGTGCCGGGGGGCAAGTCGGAGAAGAAGGAACCCAGCTTCTTGCGGGTCACCAGGGCCTGCCCGATGCGGTAGGCCTCATCGGGGAGCTCCACGTAGCCCGTAGCCCGGATGGCCCGGCGGGCGGCGGGGGAGAGGTAGAAGTCGATGAAGTCCCGCACTTCCTTGCGCTCCAGGCTCTTTGCGTTCACGTAAATGAAGAGCGGACGGGAGAGGGGAAGGTAGGTACCGTTCAGAACGGTTTCCCGGCTGGGGGTCACGCAGCCCCGACCCCCGTCGATAGCCAGGGCCCGCACCTTGTCCTTGTTCTCCTCGTAGTAGGCGTAACCCACATAGGCCATGGCGTAGGGATTACCCGTGACCCCGCGCAGGATCACGTTGTCGTCTTCAGAGGGGAAGTAGTCCTTGCGGCTGGAACCGGCCCGGCCCATGATGGCCTCCGTGAAGTAGTCAAAGGTGCCGGAGTCCGTACCGGGGCCAAAGAGAACGATGCGGCGGTTGGGCCAGGCGGGGTTCAGATCCTTCCAGAAGTTCACCTTGGCGTTGGGCTCCCAGATGGACCTGAGCTGGGCGGTGGTCAGGCACTGGGCCCAAGTGTTCTGCCGGTTGACCATCACCGTGAGGGCGTCGTAGGCGATGGGGATCTCGATGAACTGGATGCCCCCCTTCTGGCAGGCCTCGATCTCCGACTTGCGGATGGGGCGGCTAGCGTTAGAGATGTCCGTTTCCCCGCGGCAGAACTTCGAGAAGCCTGCGCCCGTGCCCGAGAAGGCCACGGAGATGCGCACCTGGGGGTTGCGGGTCACGAACTCTTCCGCCACGGCCTGGGTGATGGGGTAGACCGTGGAGGACCCATCCGCCCGGATCTGGGCCATGGCCGCACCGGCGAGCGCTAACAGCAGGAGACCGTACAGCTTCTTCATCCCTAAACCTCCCACTCGTACTCTGACAACCCTTTGTCAGGAGAAGGTCAAGACCTTCCCCCTCAGCCCCTGGTCAAGGCCCGCCAGGTTGTAGAGCCCCTTGCGGATAACCGCTCCGCCAAGGAGCTTCTCTCCCTGGTAAAGGACGGCGCTCTGTCCGGGGGCCACGGCGAAGACAGGGCTTTGGAAGCGAAGGCGCAGGGGGTTCAGAGACTCCACCTTGGTCCGCACAGGAGGAGTGCGGTAGCGCACCTGCACCTCCACCTCTTCGGGAAGGTCGGCCAGGAGGTTGGCCTCCTCCCCCTCGAGCCCAAGCCAAAGGGTAGCCTCCCTTGGTCCCACGTAGACCACGTTGGCCAGAGGGTCCACGCCCACCACGTACCGTTCCAGGTGGGGCTTGAAAAGCCCAAGCCCCTTCCGCTGGCCGATGGTGTAGAGGCTTGCCCCTTGGTGCTCCCCCACCACCTCCCCCGTGAGGGCGTCCACCAGGGGGCCAGGGCGAGCTTTTAGCCTTTCCTTCAGGAACTCCTTCAGGTCCCCGGCCACGAAGCAGAGGTTCTGGCTCTCGGGCTTTTTGGCGGTGGGCAGCCCGGCCCTTTCCGCCAGGGCCCGCACCTCCGCCTTGGTCATCCCCCCCACCGGGAAGAGGAGGTGGGGCAGGGCCTCCTTTGGGGTTCCCCAGAGGAAGTAGCTCTGGTCCTTCAGGGGATCTATTCCCCGAAGAAGGCTTTCCCCCTCCCGGCGCACGTAGTGCCCCGTGGCCACATAGTCCAGGCCTAGGCGCCGGGCCTGCTTGAGGAGGGCGCCAAACTTCACGAAGGTGTTGCAGCGGGCGCAGGGGTTGGGGGTGCGGCCTTGGGCGTAGTCCTTCAGGAAGGGCTGGATGATCTCCTCCTCAAAGGTCTCCCGGTAGTCCAAGAGATAGAAGGGGATATCCAGGATCTCCGCCACCCTGCGGGCCTCGTAGGCGGCCTCGGGGGTGCAGCAGCTTTCCCAGGCCCGCCCCTTGTGGGGCACGTCCAGGGTGGGCCTTGGGGGCTCCTCGGGCCAGAAGCGCATCATGGCCCCCACCACCTCGTACCCCGCCTCCTTCAGGAGGTAGGCGGTGACCGAGGAGTCCACCCCTCCGGACATGGCTACCAGAACCCTGGGCTTAGGCATCGCTCCTCCCCCTCCTCCTCCAGGATACGCTGCAGGATGCCCTTTAGCATGGGCGCTTGCTCCTTGGCCACCACCCAAACCACCTCGGGGTCCACGGCAAAGTACGGGTGGGCCACCACGTTGCGCAGACCCATTACCCGGCGCCAAGGGATCTCTGGATAACCTTCGCGAAGTCCTTCGGGAAGGTGGCGGGCTGCTTCCCCTTAACCCCAAAGCGCCTTTGGAGCTCTTTGCGGAGAGCCTCGAGGAGGGTGGGGATTTCTGAAAGGCTCATGCCACCACCCGTTCGCCCAGGGCGGCCTCCGTGCTCCTTATGGCCACCTCCGCCATCTCCGGGGTGGGCTCGGCCACGGTGAGGGCCTGGAAGCGGAAGCCAAGCTCCCTCAAGAACAGGGAAACGGGATCGTTGTGCCGGGCGGAGAAGTAGAGGAGCTCAAAGGCCAAGGCCGCCACCACCGGCAGGAAGAGGACCCGGGCCAGCAGCCGCCACCAAAGCACCTCCGGGGCGGGAATAAAGCTGTAGACCAAGATGGAAACTACGATGACGAAGGCGATGAAGGTGGTGCCGCACCGGGGGTGGAAGCGGGGTTGGGCCATGACGTTTTCCACGGTGAGGGGAAGCCCCTTCTCAAAGGCGTGGATGGCCTTGTGCTCCGCCCCGTGGTACATGAAGAAACGCTTGATCTCTGGCAGGCGTCCGATGAAGAGGAGATAGCCCATCAGAATCCCCACCTTGATGAGGCCCGCCAGGAGGTTGTAGAGGAGGGGAAGGCGGGCGGGGTCCAGGATCAGACCGGCCAAGAACCCGGGCAGGACGATGAAAAGGGCGATGCCCAGAAGGAGGCTCACCGCCACCGTTCCCCAGAGGGCCCCCTTGGGCATATCCTCCTCGCCCCCCACCAGCTCGGCGCTGCGGGCCAGGGCCCGGTAGCTCACCGAGAGGGCGTCAAAAAGGGCTACCACCCCCCGTATTAGGGGGAGCTTGGCCCAGGGGTAGCGCTGGCTTAGGGCGGGCTCCTCGTGGTGTTCCACGTGGATTTGGCCGTCGGGAAGGCGCACTGCCAGGGCCCAGGCCCAGGGGGCCTTCATCATCACCCCCTCGAGGGCCGCCGAACCCCCCAGGGCCACCTGCTTGGCGAGCAAAAGAAGCCGCATCCCTCCTATTCTGCCACGGGGGTGTGGTATCTTCCAAGCGTGATCACTTTGCATGCCGTAGAGGCCACGTTGGCGGAGGGGAAGGCTCCTTTGAAGGTGGTGTGGGTTAAGCAGGGGGAGCTTACCCCCCAAGGGGAGGCCCTGGACGCCCGGCTAGGAGGGCTTCTAAGGCGGGCCATGGCCGGGGCGGGGTTCAAGGGGGAGGCGGGGGAGAACCTCCTGCTTTCCTCCCTCGAGGGGCATTTCCTCCTCTTCGGCCTAGACGAGGATCCCCGGGCCACGGGGGGAAGGTTGGCCCAGGCTCTTGGGAAGCTAGCCTTTCCCGAGGTCCTGGTGGAGGCCCTAAAGGCCTACCCCCTGGCGGAAGGGATTCTCTTGGGGGCTTACCGCTTTGACCGCTACAGGAGCTCCAGGGAGGAAAAGCCCTTGGCCATCCAGCTTTCCGGGGCTAGACCGGAGGAGGTGGAGAGGGCCAGGAAGGTGGCGGAAGGGGTCTTTTGGGCCCGCGACCTGGTGAACGAGCCTCCCAACGTCCTCACCCCGGAGGCCCTGGCGGAGGCGGCCCTTTCCCTTAAGGCCTTCGGGATAGAGGTGGAGGTTCTGGACGAGGAGGCCATCCAGGCCTTGAGCATGGGGGCTTTCCTGGCGGTGGCCCAGGGCTCGGAGAACCCACCCCGTTTCATCGCCCTGCGCTACGCTCCCGAGGGCGCCCGGGAGAGGCTGGACCTGGTGGGCAAGGGGCTCACCTTTGACTCCGGGGGTTACTCCCTCAAGCCCACGGAGGGCATGGCCACCATGAAGGGGGACATGGCGGGAGGGGCGGCGGTCCTCGGGGCCATGAAGAGCGCCGCCCTCCTGGGCCTTCCCGTGGAGATCCGGGGCTACATCGCCGCCTGCGAGAACATGGTTTCGGGCCGGGCCTACCGGCTTGGGGATGTGCTCAAGACCCTTTCCGGGAAGACGGTGGAGGTGATGAACACCGACGCCGAAGGAAGGCTCACCCTGGCGGATGCCCTGGCCTATGCGGAACGCCAGGGGGCCAAGCGGATCCTGGAGCTCTCCACCCTCACGGGCTCGGCGGTGGTGGCCCTGGGGGAGGAGGTGGCTGCCCTGTTCGCCACGGAGGAAACCTGGGGGAAGTGGGTGGAGGAGGCAGCGAGGAAGGCGGGGGAGAAGGTCTGGCCCCTGCCCCTGGAGAAGGCCTACCGGGAGAAGCTGAAAAGCCCCGTGGCCGATCTTAAGAACGTGGGGGACCGGAACGGCGGGGCCATCACCGCGGCCCTTTTCCTGGCGGAGTTCGTAACCGTGCCCCTGGTGCACCTGGATATCGCCGGTCCGGCCTTTGCCAAAAAGGCCCATGCCCTGGGTCCTGAGGGGGGCACGGGGTTTGGGGTGAGGACGGTCCTCAATGTGGCCCAAGGGCTGAGCGAAGGTTAAAAAGCCCCACCCTGCCTCCGGGCAGGGGGGAAGCCTATCGAACCTTACTCCTGGCAGTTGGGGCAAAGCCCCCGGAACTCCAGCCGGAAGTTTTCCAGAGCCCAGCCAGACTTCTCGGCGGCGGCCTTCTGTGCCTGGGAAAGGTCCAGCTCCGGCAGGTTCTTCAAGAGAAGGTCCTCCACCTTCCCACAGGAGGTGCAGACCAGGTGCACGTGGGGCTCATTGTAGCCGTCGTAGCGGGTCAGGCCCTTGGGGTCGCGGAACTCGTAGATGAGGCCATGCTCCCGCAGGACGTGGAGGTTCAGGTATACGGTGGAAAGCCCGATGTCGTAGCCCCGCTTCTTAAGGCCGTTGTAGAGCTCCTCGGGGGTGGGGTGGACGTTCTTGCGATCCAGGTAGCTCAGGATCCGCTCGCGGGGCAGGGTGTGCCTGAGCCCAACCGCCTTTAGCCGCGCCCGGTAGTTTTCCTTTTCCCTCATCCTTGGCATGGCTCCTCCTTCCTTTCAATTCCAGTATACACAGACCATGTGCAAATGCAACACCTAAATTGGGTAAAAGGTGGTAGAGACCTCCCCTCCCCTTTTGGAAAGGGTTTTTCTCAGGGGGTCCTCCCCAGGTTTAGGTAAAGTTCCAGGTTCTTCCATTATGCCATACCCTTGTCCGAGGCAACGGGTTGTCCGCGGTATAATGGACCCATCTTGGACCGGCCCATCTACCGCATCCTGCACCTGATCTTCGCCCTGGGGTTGGCCCATGCCCTTTTCCTTTTGGGGCAGGAGGGGGTCAGGGCGTATGAGCTCGCCCGGGAGCGGGCCAGGCTGGAGGAAGCCCTGCGCCAGGCGGGGGCCCGGGTGGCCCGCCTCGAGGCCGAGATGAAGGCGGCCAAGGATCCCGCTTACCTGGAGGCCCTGGTCCGCAGGTTGGGTTTTGTGCGGCAAGAGGAGATACTAAGGAGGCGATGAGGGAAGACCCGGCGGCACTCTTTCTGGAGGATGAGACCCTCACCGACGGCCTCACCGATGAGGAAGCGCAAACCCTTCTTTCCTGGCTTTTGGACCTGGCGCGGGAGGCCAGCCCCTCCCAGCTGGCCCATCTGAGAAGGCTGGGGCACGAGATCACGCGCCTTTCCCGCGACTACGGCCTGCCGGTGGAGGAGCTTATCGGCCTGGTGGAGCTGGCCTGGGGGGAGGCGGAGGCTCCTGGTCTGCAGGCCTAAAAGACCAGGGCTTTGAGGAGTTCCCGCACCTCCAGAAGCCTGGGGGGTGGGGGAGTGAGGCGGTAGATGAGGGAGACCTGTAAGGCGGCCTCCTCTTCCAGGGGCTTGAGCACCACCCCGGGATGGGGAAAGACCCGGTAAGGGGCCAGGGTGAGGTAGACCCCTACCCCGGCGGCCACCAGGCTTACCGCCTGGGAAAACCGGGCCACCTCCCGGGCTACCCGGGGCGTGAAACCCGCCCGGCGGAACACCTCCATGAAGGCCTCGTAAAGGGGGGGCAGGATTTCCTTGGGGAGAAGGAGAAAGGGTTCCCCCTCGAGGGCCTTGAGGGGTACCCGTTCCCTCGAGGCCAGGGGATGCTCCTCGGGCAGGGCCACCACGATGGGTACCCGTAAGAGGGGTTCCTGGCCTATGGCGGGGTCCTCCACCCTAAGCCCCGCCAGGCCATAGTCCAGCTGGCCCTCCTTGAGGGCCTTTACCTGCTCGGGGGTGTGCATTTCCAGGATTTCCACCGGCTGGCCCAAGCCCCGGCGCAGGTGGTCCAAAAGGGGCATGAGGTCGGGAAGGAGGTTTTCCGGCACCCCGAAGCGGAGTTCCTCAAGATAGCCCTTCCCGGGCTGACCCCGATTGGCGCACCGCACCCTGGCCTTCAGGGCCTCCACCTCCTGCAAAAGTTGCCGGCCCTCCCGCACCAGCACCTCCCCCGCCGGGGTGAGGCGGAAGGGCCTGCGTTCCAGGAGCTTCACCCCGAGTTCCTGCTCCAGGGCCTGGATCTGCTGGGAAAGGGCGGGCTGGGAGAGGTAGGCCTTCTCCGCCGCCCGGTGGAAGTTCCTCTCCTCGGCCAGAAGAAGGAAAAGCCGCAGGCGGCGCAGGTTCATGATAAGGTTAGCTTATCACCACGACCCAGGCTTTTCTATTGGACAAAGGGCCTCATCTGCTCCAGACTGGGATGAGGAGTCGGTGTAGTGTAGTTTTGCGTAAAAGGGAGGTTGACGGCAGTGAATGCGGATGCGCTCAAGCAGGCCCTAGAGGCCCTTTCCCCAGGGGAAATGGCCCGGTTCAAGGAGGAGGAAAACCGGGAGTGGCGGGAGTCCTTGGAGTACGTGCTCCGGGTGGAAGGCTTCGCCAGGGTGGAGGAGCTTTTGCGCCTTCTGGACGAGTTCCTTTACCTACAGGGTTTCTCCCCTCAAAACCGCCTCTCCACTCCCTACCTGAACACCATCCCTAAGGAACAGGAACCCCCTTATCCCGGGGACCTCGAGCTGGAGAGGCGCATCGTCAACATTCTCCGCTGGAACGCGGCCATGATGGTCACCCGCGCCAACAAGAAGGCGGAGGGGATCGGGGGACATATCTCCACCTACGCCTCCATCGCCGAGCTTTACGAGGTGGGGTTCAACCACTTCTTCCGCGGGGCGGAGGCGGGGTTGGACCGGGATTTGGTCTTTTTCCAGGGCCACTCCTCCCCCGGCATCTACGCCCGGGCCTTTCTGGAGGGAAGGCTAAGCGAGGCGGACCTGGAGAACTTCCGCCGGGAGGTGCACCCCCCCGTGGCGGGAGGCCGGGGGCTTTCCAGCTACCCCCATCCCTGGTTGATGCCGGATTTCTGGGAGTTCCCCACGGTTTCCATGGGCCTTGGCCCCATCCAGGCCATCTACCAGGCCCGCTTCATGCGCTACCTGGAGGACCGGGGCCTGAAGCCCAGGAGCAGCGCCAAGGTCTGGGCCTTCTTGGGGGACGGGGAGCACGACGAGCCGGAAACCGTGGGGGCCTTGCACCTGGCGGCCCGGGAGAACTTGGATAACCTCATCTTCGTAGTGAACGCCAACCTGCAGCGCCTGGATGGGCCGGTGCGGGGCAACTCCAAGATCATCCAGGAGCTGGAAAGGCTCTATAGGGGTGCGGGCTGGCGGGTGATCAAGATCGTCTGGGGCTCCGCCTGGGACCGACTTTTGGCCAAGGATAAGGAGGGCCACCTTTTGAGGCGCTTTGAGGCCCTGGTGGACGGGGAATCCCAGCGGTACGCCGCCTTCGGGGCCAAGGAGCTCAGGGAGCGCTTCTTCAACACCCCCGAGCTCCAGCGGCTCATCGAGGGCCTGAGCGACGAGGAGCTGGATGAGCTCACCCGAAGCCGGGGTGGGCACGACCTGGTGAAGATCCATGCCGCCTACAAGGCGGCGGTGGAGCACCGGGGAAGCCCCGTGGTCATCCTGGCCCGCACCATCAAGGGCTACGGCATGGGGCCCACGGCCATGGCCAAGAACGTGGCCCACCAGGTGAAGAAGCTCACCGAGGAGGACCTGAAGGAGGCCCGGGCCTTCTTGGGCATCCCGGTTCCGGAGGAGAGGCTTTCCGAGCTTCCCTATTACCACCCGGGGCCGGACTCCCCCGAGGTGCGGTACCTCCTGGAGCGCAGGAAAGCCCTGGGGGGCTTTGTCCCTGAGCGCCGGGTGCGGTTTACCGGGGGCCTGGAGGTGCCGGGGGAGGAATTTTTCCAGGAGTTTTACGAGGGCACGGGGGGCCGGGAGATCTCCACCACCATGGCCTTCGTGCGCATCCTGGCTAAGCTCCTCCGGCATCCCAAGATCGGCAGGCTCATCGTCCCCATCGTCCCCGACGAGGCCCGCACCTTTGGCATGGAGGCCCTGATCGCCCAGGTGGGCATCTACTCCCCCCAGGGACAGCTTTACATCCCCGTGGACGCGGGCACCCTCACCGCCTACAAGGAGAGCAAGGAGGGCCAGATCCTGGAGGAGGGCATCACCGAGGCGGGGGCCATGGCGGACTTCATCGCTGCCGGCACCGCCTACGCCCACTGGGGCATCCCCACCATCCCCTTCCTCATCACCTACTCCATGTTCGGCCTCCAGCGCATCGGGGACCTGGTCTGGGCGGCGGCCGACCAGCGCACCCGGGGCTTCCTCCTTGGGGCCACTGCCGGGCGGACCACCCTGGAGGGGGAGGGTTTGCAGCACCAGGACGGGCAGAGCCAGATCTACGCCCTGGCTGCCCCCAATCTTCTGGCCTACGACCCCGCCTTTGCCTACGAGTTCGCCGTGATCCTCGAGGACGGCCTTAGGCGCATGTACGCCAAGGGGGAGGACGTCTTCTACTACATCACCATCGAGAACGAGAACTACCCCCACCCCCCCATGCCCGAGCCCAGGGAGAAGGTGAAGGAGGGGATTCTCAAGGGCCTTTACCTCTTCCGTCCGGGGGAGGGGGAGGGCCCCAGGGTGCAGCTTTTGGGTTCGGGGCCCATCCTGCCCCAGGCGGCGAAGGCCCAGGAGTTATTGAAGGGCTACGGGGTGGTGGCGGATGTCTGGAGTGCCACCAGCTACAAGGCCCTCTACATGGATGCCATAGAGGCGGAAAGGGAACGGAGGCTTTTGGGGAAGGCCCGCAAGCCCTATGTGGCCGAGGTTTTGGAGGGTCACGAGGGCCCCGTGGTGGCCGCCAGCGACTACCTCAAGGCCCTGCCCAACCTCATAAGGGGGTATCTGGACCGGCCCTTCTGCGCCCTGGGCACGGATGGCTTTGGCCGCTCGGATACCCGGGAGGCCCTAAGGGACTTCTTTGAGGAGGATGCCCGGCACATCGCCTACGCGGCCCTTGCCCTTTTGGCCGAGGAGGGCAAGGTGCCGGCTAAGACCCTGGCCAAGGCCCGCAAGGAGCTTGGGCTCGAGCTTTTGGAAACCCCGCCCCACAGGAGGTAAGGGGGTATTCTGGAGGGCAAGATGGAGCTGAAGCTTCCCGAACTGGGCGATAACGTGAGCGCCGCCACGGTGGTGGGGGTGCTGGTGAAGGAGGGGGACCGGGTGGCCCTGGGGGACCCCCTCCTGGAGCTGGAAACCGACAAGGCGGTGATGGAGGTCCCCGCCGAGGCGGGCGGGGTGGTGAAGCGGGTTTTGGTGAAGGTGGGGGACGAGGTGCGTCCCGGGCAACCCTTCCTGGAGCTGGAGCCTGGGGAGGCGGAGGTGCCTTCGCCCCAGGCGGTGCCTTTGGGGGTAGGGGGCCCCAAGGAGGTGTCTCCCCCACCCAGGGAGGAGAAGGTCCAGGCAGCACCTTCTTCAGGAGCCCCTAGCCCTTCGCCGGCCCCTGCAGGGCAGGAGGAAGGCCGGCTCATCCCCGCCGCTCCCTCGGTGCGGCGGTTAGCCCGGGAGCTCGGGGTGGACATCCGCCAGGTGAGGGGGACAGGCCTTGCGGGGCGCATCACCGCCGAGGATGTGAGACGGGCCGCGGGCCAGGTTCCCCCTTCCCTGCCGGCGGAGGCCATAAGCCCCCTCCCGACTCCCAGGCTCCCCGATTTCAGCCGCTGGGGCCCGGTGCGCACGGAGCCCATGAGCGGGGTGCGGAAGGCCACCCTGCGCTCCATGGCCCAGGCCTGGGCCCAGGTGCCCATGGTCACCCACTTTGACGAGGCGGACATCACCGAGCTGGAGGGCTTAAGGAAACGCTACGCCAAGCGGGCGGAGGAAAGGGGCTTTCGGCTCACCCTCACCGCCTTCCTCCTCAAGGCCCTGGCCTTGACCCTGAAGGCCTTCCCCAAGTTCAACGCCTCCATCGATGCGGAAAAGGGAGAGATCCTTTACAAGGATTACGTGCACATCGGGGTGGCGGTGGACACCCCCCATGGCCTCCTGGTGCCGGTGATCCGGAATGTGGACCAAAAGGGGGTTCTGCGCCTGGCCAAAGAGCTTCAGGAAATTTCCGAACGGGCCCGGGAGCGGAAGCTCACCCCGGAGGAGATGCAGGGAGGCACCTTCAGCCTCTCCAACCTGGGGGGGATTGGCGGCACCGGATTCACCCCCATCGTGAACTGGCCGGAGGTGGCCATTTTGGGGGTTTCCCGTTCCCAGATGAAGCCGGTGTGGGATCCGGAGAAGGAAGCCTTCCAGCCCCGCCTCATCATGCCCTACAGCCTCACCTACGACCACCGCCTTATCGACGGGGCTGAGGCAGCCCGCTTCTGCCGCCATCTGGCCCAGCTTCTGGAGGATCCTTTGGGTCTGGCCTTGGAATAGGGGGTGCCCGGCCCCGGGTTCTCGTGTAGTATGGGAAAGTATGCGCGTCATCGTGGTGGGAACCCGGGGCAGCGCCTTGGCCCTGGCCCAGACCCGCTTTGTGGTGGAGCGTCTTAAGGAAAGCTGGCCCGAGGCGGAGTTCAAGGTGAAGACCATCAAGACCCGGGGGGACCAGGGGGCGAACCCCATGGAGCAGGCCATCTTCGTCAAGGAGCTTCAGGAGGCCCTTCTTTCCCGGGAAATCGACATTGCCGTGCACTCCCTGAAGGACCTCCCCACGGAGGAACCCCCGGGGCTCAAGATCGCCGCCATACCCCGCAGGCAGGACCCCCGGGACGCCTTCTTGGGCAAGGTGTATAAGCGCCTCGAGGACCTCCCTGAAGGCGCTGTGGTGGGAACGAGCTCCATCAGGCGCAAGGCCCAGCTTCTGGCCTACCGCCCGGACCTGGTGGTGAGGGACCTGAGGGGCAACGTGGACACCCGCCTGGCTGCCTTGGGGAATGGGGAGTATGACGGGATCATCCTGGCGGCGGCGGGGCTCATCCGGCTGGATCTGCGCAACCGCATCGACCAGTTCCTGGAGCCCGAGGTGATGCTCCCCGCCCCTGGCCAAGGGGCCTTGGCCCTGGAGGTGCGGGTGGGGGACGATCTGGCGGAGGAGCTCTGCTACGCCCTCCACCACCACCCTTCCGCGGACCGGGTGCGGGCGGAGCGGGCCTTTTTGAAGGGGCTTGGGGCTGGGTGCCTGGCCCCCGTGGGGGCTTTGGCCCAGGTGGGGGAGGACGGGACCCTTCTTCTGGAGGGGATGGTCCTCACCCCCGACGGCAAGAGCTTCATCCGGGCGGAGATCGAGGGCGACGCCTCCGAGGCCGAGGAGCTAGGGTTGGAGCTGGCCCAGGACGTGTTGGAGCAGGGAGGGCGGGAGATTCTTGCCCAAAGCCGATAGGTTTGCTGGAGTTTTCCCCCGGCCTAGGGTATAGTGGGGTAGATGGCGCTTAAGCGCTTGACCCGCCAGCGTAAGGCTGTTTTGGAGGTGGTGAAGAGGGCCCACAACCACCCCGACGCCGCCTGGATCTACCAGGAGGTGCGCAAGGTGGTGCCCAAGGTGAGCCTGGGAACCATTTACCGCACCCTCGAGGCCCTGGTGGAGGAGGGCTACCTCATCCCCATCACCAAGGCGGGGGAGGCCACCCGTTACGACGCCAACCTGCACCCCCACCTGCACCTGGTCTGCCAGGGGTGCGGGGCCCTCGTGGACTTGGAGGTGGATCTTCCCGACCTCCTCACCCCCGTCCAGGAGGCTTACCCCCAGCTGGAGGTAAGGGAAGTGGAGGTCACCTACAAGGGCCTCTGCCCCACCTGCAAGGCAGCCCTTAAGGGCTAGGTCGGCCCGGAGGGCCATCTTGATGGAGCCCTTGGCCTGGCTTTACGCCCGGCAGGGCCGGGTGAAGCCGGGACTAGAGCGCATCCAGGCTCTCCTTGCCCGCCTGGGGAATCCCCTGGAGGCTTACCCTGTGGCCCTCATTGGGGGAACCAACGGTAAGGGGACCGTGGCCCGGGCCCTGGCGGCCATCCTGGAGGAGGCGGGCTTGAGGGTGGGGCTTTACACCAGCCCCCACCTGGTGGACTTCCGGGAGCGCGTGGCCATCCAGGGCCAGCCCATAAGCCAGGAGGTGGTTCTTTCCCTTCTGGAGGAGATCCGTCCCCAGGCTGAATCCCTGGAGGCCACCTTCTTTGAGGTGGCCACCGCCCTCGCCCTCCTCCACTTTGCCCGGGAGGGGGTGGAGTTTGCGGTCCTCGAGGTGGGCCTGGGGGGGCGCTTTGACGCCACCAACGCCGCGGAGCCCCAGCTTTCCGTGGTGACCAACATCGGCCACGACCACCTGGAGATCCTGGGCCCCACCCTAAGGGATGTGGCCCGGGAGAAGGCGGGGATCTTCCGCAAGGGGGTGCCGGCCCTCACCGCCGCCAGGGGGGAGGGGCTAGAGGAGCTTCGGGAGAGGGCCTGGGCTATGGGCACTCCCCTTTGGGTTTTGGGGGAGGAGTTTTCCCTTCTCGGGGTGGAGGCCTTGGGGGAGGGCCTGGCCTTCCGCCTGCGGATCCGGGGGGAGGAGAGAACCTTCCGCACGCGGCTTCTCGGCCCCCACCAGGCGGAAAACCTGGCCCTGGCGGCGGTATCGGGAAGGCTCCTTGGGGCGGGTTGGGGGGCAGTGGAAAAGGGCCTCCTTCGGGCGGAGAACCCGGGGCGGCTGGAACGCCTTCCTTGGCCCGGAGGGAAGGAGCTCCTCCTGGATGGGGCCCACAACCCGGAAGGAGCCTGGGCCTTGCGGCAAGCCCTTCGCTTCCACGGGCTTCTGCCTGCCGCCTTGGTCCTGGGCTTCAGCCGGGAGAAGGACCACGCCGCCATGGCGGAGGCCCTTAGGGGCCTTGGCCCTGTGGTCCTCACCCGCTATGCCTCTCCCAGAAGCCAGGACCCCAGGGCCCTCCTCCCCCTCTTCCCGGGGGCCCTGGTGGAGGAAGAACCCCTAAAGGCCGTGGAAAGGGCCTTCACCCTGGAGAACCGGGTGGTGGTGGCGGGGAGCCTCTACCTGGTGGGGGAGGTGAAGCGGGCCCTTTTGGGGCTTCCCCCGGAGGAAAGGTGGCAGTAGCCCACCCAGGCCTGGCCAGGGTGGAGTTCTCGGCGGATGCGCCCCCAAGTTTAGAGAAGCGTCCAGGGGGCGGGATGGGCCGAAAGAGCCTCAGTCCAGGGCTTCCTTGAGGATGCGGGCGGCTTCCCTCAGTTCCTCCAGGGGCCGGACCAGGGCGATGCGCACCCACCCCTTGCCCTCGGGGCCGAACCCTCGGCCTGGGGCCAGGGCCACGCCCCGCTCCACCAGACTTAAGGCGAACTCCAGATCGTCCACACCTTGGGGAAGCCTTCCCCAGAGGTACATGGTGGCCTTGGGAGGGAGGAGGGCTAAGGCGCCCTCTAGGGCCTCCGCCATCCCCAAGGCCCGCTCCCGGTAGATCTGGGCGAAGCCCCGGGTCACCTCCCGGGGGGTTTTGAGGGCAGCAATCCCCATGCGCAGGATTCCGGCATACTGGTTGAAGTCCATGACCCCCTTCACCCTTTCCAGCCGGGCTATGGCCTCCTCGTTCCCCAGGGCGAAGCCCAAGCGGAAGCCCGCCAGGTTGTAGCTTTTGGAGAGGCTAAAGAGCTCCACCACCCGTTCCTTGGCCCCGGGAAGGGCCAGGGGGGAGGGGGCCTCCCCCTGGTAGACCTGGTCCACGTAGGGGTTATCGTGGACCAGCCAAAGTCCATGCCTTTCCGCCAGGGCCAAGGCCTCCTCGAAGTAGCCCCAGTCCGCCAGAGCCCTCGTGGGGTTGTTGGGGTAGTTGAGGAGGAGGACCTTGGCATCCTTCCAGATGCTTTCCGGCACCCGGGAGAGATCCGCCAGGCCGTCTTCCCGCAAGGGGATGAGGTGGGTTCTTAAGGAGGCCACCCGGGCCGCCCCAAAGTAGCTGGGGTAGGCCACCTCGGGCAGGAGGAGGAGGTCCCCTGGCTCGGTGAGGGCCAGGAGGAGGTGGGCTAGGCCCTCCTGGCTACCGATCAAGGCCAGGGCTTCCCGCCTGGGGTCCAGGCGTACCCCGTAGCGGCCTTGGTACCAGCGGGAGGCTTCCTCCAAAAAGGGAAGGGTGCAGCTTTTCAGGCAATAGCCGTAGGTGCTGGGGTCGGAAAGGGCCTCCCGCAGGGCCTGAAGGGGCTCGGAAGGGGGCAGGAGGTCGGTGGAGCCGATGGAGAGGTCAATGAGGCGGATCCCCTTCTCCCGGGCCTTTCTCTTGGCCTCATCCACCACCAGGAAGACCGAGGCCTCAGGAACCCTACTCATGGTGCCCCTCCCGCCAGGCTTTGCCGGTTACGAGGCTTAGGGCGTGGGGCAAGACGGGAAGCACCGCCTCCAGGGATTCCCGGGCTCCTTTGGGGCTTCCCGGAAGGTTCAGGATGAGGCTTTTCCCCCTTACCCCCGCAAGGCCCCGGGAAAGGGCGGCCATGGGGGTTTTCTTAAGGCCCGCTAGGCGCATGAGCTCGGCAAGGCCCGGTACCTCCTTGTCCAAAAGCTCCCGGGTGGCCTCGGGGGTCTTGTCCCGGGGGGCCAGGCCCGTGCCCCCGTTGGTGAGGATGAGGTCCAGGCCCTCCCGGTCGGCCCAAAGCCGGATGACCTTCTTGATCAGGGGAGGCTCGTCGGGGACGATCTCGTAGGCTGCCACCTCGAAGGGCCCCCCCTTTAGGACTTCGCGGATGGCCAGGTGGGTGGTGTCCTCTCGTTCCCCCCTCGAGCCCTTATCGGATACGGTCAGGATGCCCACGCGGAACATTTGTCAAGAGCTTACCCCGAAGCGAAGGCCCTTGGCAAAAGGGACCGGGCGTAGGCCAGGGTGTCCTGCAGGGCGTCTTCGTCCACCTGGGCGAAGGTATCCGTGGGCCAGTGCCAGTTGGAGGGGAGGCCCCCTTCCAGGCGGATGAGGGTAAGGCAGGGGAAACCCCTCTGCGCCAGGGGAAGGGTGTCAAAGTAGGCCAGGCGGTAGCGGAGGGGCTTGGCTCCCGGGGTCCTGCGGGCCGCCTCGAGGAGCGCCCCCCGGTAGGGGAAGTAGAGGAGCATCCCCTCCCCCTCGGCATAGAAGAGCTCCCCGCGGCCCACGTTGTCCAGGTTCAGGACCAGGGTGCCCGGGGGCAGGTGGGGGAGGAGGGCCTTAGCCCCTAAGGCCCCCACCTCTTCGCACCCCGTGAGGGCCAGGCCGAGGCGCCACCCTTCCGGGGGCTCGGTTTCCAGGAAAAGGGCGGTGGCCACCGCCACCCCGCTTCCGTTGTCGTTGCCCCCTTCCACGTAAGGGGCGAAAAGCTCCCGGTGGAGGAGGAGGGCGGCTTGGGCCAGGAAGTAGAGGCCCACGGGCCACTTCAGGGGGGTGAGGGCAAGCGGGGGCGCCAGAAGGGCCAAGAGGGCGTTTAGGAGGAAGTTGGTGCGGAAGTGGTGGACCCGTTTGGGATGGTAGAGGAAGAAGGTCTTGGCGGTGTCCACGTGGGCCATGAGGAGCAAAGCCTTTCCCCCCCGCCCCTTCCAGGCGAGGAGGTTTTGCGAGGGATGCCGGTCTAGAAGGAAGCCCCAAGGCCTAAACCCGTTGAAGTAAAAGAAAAAGGCCGAGGCCCCAAGAAGGGGTGGCCAAGGGGAAAGGGGGGCGAAGACAAGGAGGAGGCTGATGCCGAGAAGTTCCCACCCGTAGCTTCTGAGAGGCTGTCGTAAAAGTCTTGTATCCTTGAAGGGTGCAGAGGACACGCACATCTTACCCCAG